>JBBSGP010000006.1:0-100260 GCA_038253885.1 Gemmatimonadales bacterium
CTCCCCCCCTCGAGATCGAGACCCACCACGCGCGATTCGCGTGAGACGACGCGAACGATCCGCTCGGCGGCGACCGGGATGTCGAGCGCCCGGAGCTTCGCGACGAGCTCCGGATCGAACTCGGGCGCCTCGCCGTGCGTGCAGATGACCAAGTCTCTGGTCCACGTCGCGAGGTCGAGCGCCAGACCGACTGCCTTGCGGCCATTCGCGATCACGACCGTTTTGCAGCCGCGAACCTCGTAGCCGTCGCAGCTCGGACAATGATGGATGGTGTCGCCGTAACAACGGTCGAGCCCCGGCACATCCGGCCAGATATCCTTGATGCCGATGGCGAGCAGCACGCGGCGAGCGTCGATCACGGACGAGCGCTGGCCCCGAAGCTCGCGCGGCTCCTGACCCGGCCGTCCGGGATTGCCGAGGTCGACCACCGTCAGATGAAAGAGCTGCTCCTCGATCCGCTCGATGCGCTCCACCGTTCCGTCGAGCATCTCGGCGCCGAGCGAGCGGGCTTCCTCCCGTCCCCGGCCGCGCAGCTCGGCGGGAGTGATGTCCGGCAATCCCAGATAGCCGTGCACGCCACGCGTTTCCCAGTTTCGGGGGTCGCCGGAATCGATCACGATGACGGAGCGCAGATGCCGCGCGAGCCAGACAGCGGCGGCGAGGCCGGCGGGGCCCCCGCCGACGACGGCGACATCATAAGCAACTTGGGAATTCATGCGCGCCGCCTCGTGCAAGAAGCGCGCAGGCACGGGCGGAAGTCGCTATTTCAGCGAGCCTGCCGGCAGGGAGTAGAGCAGTCGCACCGTCGAGCGGTCGGCCTCGGAGAGGTCACGGACCCGCACCCTCGCGGTCATGATGTTCGTCGTGTCGGCCGTGTGATCGAGGCCGAGAAGGTGCCCCACTTCGTGGAGCGCGATCGCTTTGACGGCCGTTCCGTCGAGCGAGTCCCCTCCGCGATGGTGCAGCGCAAGGGTGATGTTGGCATCGACGATCCACCATCTCTTGTCGCGTGCCCAGAGCGTCTTGCCGCTGATGGATTCCCTGAAGTAATCGATCCAGCTCACGTGGACGTCGGCGTCCATGGAATCGACAACGAAGGTGAAGCGCATGGGAATCCCCGCCCGCATCCATGTGTCGAACGCTTCGCGCACCTGGGTGGCGAAGATGGGGTCCCAACCGGGAATGTTCTCTCCGCTGCCGATCCAGACGCGCAGCGGCTGCACGGTGCGCTCAGGCCAGCGGGCCAGCGCGGAATCGCGTTGGGCGAGAATCTCGCTTATGTAGGTTCCAGGCTCGCCACGGCGCAGCCTCTCCCGCACGTCGTTCAGGTCGGCGACGGGAAGCGCGTCGCCTTTCTCCGCGGTGACGGTGGGCGCAACGGCGCGAGACGGAGCCAGGATCTCTGGCTGCAGCACGGCCGCCGAGCTGCGTACGGTGATGATGCGCGCTTCGATAGCTTCGCGCGTGACGAAGCCGAGAACGGGCACCAGGAGGACGAGCGGTAGGAAATCGGTTCGCTTCATGGAGGCGGCTGATCAGACGGGGCCTTACGGGGGGGGGTGAGGAAATCCTCGACCAACCCGAAAAACAGGTCTGGCGATTCCAGATACGGCAGATGGCCGGCATCCCTGACCGGTGCCACGGTCGCCCGCGGCAGCACCGAGGCCAGCTCCGTGGCCTCCGCGAGCGGGAGGAGATCCCGCTCTCCATGAATGACGATCGTGGGACGAGTCAGGGCACGGAGAAGACCTCGCCAGTCGTAGCCCTCGCGCCACAACCGGCCAGCGACCGCCGCCCCGGTCGCGCTGGTGGCGCGCGGGAGGGGCACGAACGCCGCCAGGGAGGGGTCAGCGAACCATGCCGGAAAGAGCGCCCGCTCGAAACGGCTGTGGGCGGCCGGATCGTCGCCGCGCAACGATGTGGTATCGAGACGGGCCAACGCGGCGCGGCCGGCGACGTCCAGGCGAGACATCGCGGCCTCGCGCTGTGCGCCCATCCAGCGGCCAGTCACGCCGACCGGATCGACCAGGACCAGACGCCGCGTGCCCTCGAGATCGCGCTCGGCGCCGAGGGCGGCGATGCCAGCGCCCCACGAATGGCCGAGAACGTCCCAGGTCCGCACTCCGATGGCGACGCGTAGCGCGGCGAGATCCGCCGCATCGTCCTCGATGCGCGAGATGGAGGGGTTCGCGGCGACCTCGCTGGCCCCGCGACCGCGCTGATCGTAGAGGACGAGCTGTCGACGCTCGGCCAGCGGCGCGAGCGCGGGCCACAGCATCTCATGACCGTAGAGCAGTCCGCCGTTCACGCACGCGAGGGGGGTGGCGCCTGGCACCTCGGGTGTGGTGAAGACCGCGAAGGAGAGACCCCGTGCGTGGATTCTCTGCTTGCGAAGGTGCGGCGTACGATGGCCGCGCCGGAACGCGATCAGTCGATCGCGTGATGTGCGGGCAAGGTCGCCAGGGTGGTCTACGCCCACCTCAGATCGTGCTTCGACAGAGGAAGCGAGCGAATCCGTTTTCCGGTCGCGGCGAAGACAGCGTTGCACAGCGCGGGAATCACTGGCGGCAGCGCGGGCTCGCCGAGCCCCGTTGGCGGAAACTCCGTCTTGCGAAAGTACACCTCGACCGGCGGCGCCTGCTTGAGGCGCAGCAGCGCGTAGTCATGGAAGTTGGACTGCACTGTGCGCCCGTGCTCGATCGTGATCTCCTGTGCCAGCGCCTCGGCGATGCCGTCGAGGACCGCACCCTGCACCTGGTGTTCGGCGTAGCCGGGATTGATGATCGCGCTCCCGATGTCCCCGGCCACCCAGACTTTTTCCACCCTGAGCACGCCCGTCCTGGTGACGCTGGCCTGCACGACCTCGGCGAAGTAGCCGCGATGGCTGAAGTAGAAAGCCACCCCCATTCCCTTGCCGCGGGACGGGCGCTGTGCGTGCCAGCCCGAGTTCTCGGCCACCAGCTCGAGCACGCCTCGCATGCGGGCGGCGTCGAAGCCCGCTCCGTCTCCGGCGTTGGCGAGCAGGTCGAGGCGGAACTGCACCGGGTCCTTGCCGGCCGCGTGGGCCAGCTCGTCCAGGAACGATTGAAAGACGAAGGCGAGGGCATTGCTGCGAGGAGCACGCAACGCTCCGGTCGGCACGCCGAGCGGCATGACAGAAAGGTCGAACGCGCAGTTGGGGATGAACCGCGCTGGGAACTCGGTCGCCGAGAAATCGGCACCGGGCACGAACTTCTCCCCCTCGCCGAACGAGATGAAGTGATCGCGGAGAGCCACCAGCGCACCACCGCCATCGACACCGCCGGTGAGGTAGTGGAATCCGGCGGGGCGATAGAAATCGTGCTGCATGTCGTCTTCCCGCGTCCACAGCAGCTTGACGGGAACGCCAGCCTCTTTCGCAATCCACGCCGCCTCGACCATGTAGTCGTTGCTGAGGCGACGGCCGAAGCCGCCTCCCATCCGGGTGAGATGGATCGTGACGTCGCTCTCCGCCATCCCGAGCGTGTTTGCCACCAGCGTGCGGCCGGGTTGCGGCGTTTGAGTCGGCGCCCAGATCTCGAGCTTGCCGTCCCTGAAGTGCGCCGTGCAGTTCTGCGGCTCCAGTGGCGCGTGCGCGATGAAGGGGTAGGCGTACTCCGCCTTCACGACTTTCGCGGCCCCGCCCAGCGCGACATCCACGTCGCCATCGCGTCGCAACGAGCGATGCGGGGGCTGCTTCGACAGCTCGGCCGCCCGAGCGGCAAAGCCGGCGCTACTCTGCTCGGCGGTCGCGCCCTCGTTCCATTTGACCTTGAGCTTCGTTCGGGCACGGCGCGCCGCCCACCAGCTATCGGCGACGATCGCGACGCCGCCGAGCAGGCCGTTGAGGGCGGAGCCGCCCTCGACGACGAAGGCCTGGCGCACACCGGGAGCCGACTTCACCTCGTCGAGGTTCGCGCTCTCCACCTTGCCGCCGAATACCGGGCACTTCTCGAACGTCGCGTAGAGCATGCCCGGGACGGTGACGTCGATGCCGTACATCGGCTTGCCGGTGACGATGGCATGGACGTCGACACCCGGAACACAGTGCCGATGATTGTGAAGTCCTTCGGGTCCTTGAGCTTCACCGATTCGAGATCGGGAACCGGGACCGCCGCGGCCATGGTCGCGAGCTCGCCGTAGGTGAGCCGTCGATCCGTCGAGCGATGATGGACGACGCCGGCCGAGGTCTCGCACTCCGAGATGAGAGCGTCCCAGCTCTTGGCTGCCGCGGTCACCAGCATCACGCGCGCGGCCGCGCCCACGCGGCGCAGCGGCAGCCAGTTGATCGGAGTCGCCAGGCTTCCCCCGGCGAACTGCGCGGAATAATTCGTCGTATCGAGCGAGGCCTGCTCGACTCTGACGTTCTTCCAGTCGACGTCCAGCTCGTCAGCGATGATCATGGGAAGCATCGTCTTCACGCCCTGCCCGACCTCGGGGTTCTTGGCGATGATTGTCACGATGCCGTCCGGGGTGATGCGGATGAACGCGTTCGGCGTGAAGTCCGTCGCGGTCGGCGTCCGCCGATCAGTCGCCCAGCCGAGCCTCGGGAAATAGGTGGCGAGCAGCATCCCGCCGCCCACGATCGAGGTGACGCGGAGGAACTCGCGACGGCTGACGCGTGTCGTGGTGTGCATGATCAGACTCCTCCGCGCTTCGGCAGCCCGGTCGCGCGCCCGCGCCCGACCGGAACGGCCTCGCTCGGCGTCATCTCCGCGGCCCGGTGGATAGCCTGGCGAATCCGCAGGTAGGTCGCGCAGCGGCAGATGTTGCCGTTCATGGCGGCATCGATCTGGGAATCGGTCGGCCTCGGAGTCTTGGCCAGCAGCGCCGCGGCCGACATGAGCTGACCCGCCTGGCAGTAGCCGCACTGCGGGACGTCGATCTCCTCCCACGCGCGCTGCAGCGGGTGGGAGCCGTCCGGGGAGAGGCCCTCGATGGTCGTGACGTCGGCGCCGCGGATGGCGGATACCGGGAGGACGCACGAGCGCGTCGCGGAGCCGTTCAGGTGCACCGTACACGCGCCACATTGCGCCGCGCCACAGCCGAACTTGGTGCCCTTGAGGTCGAGCAGGTCGCGCAGCACCCAGAGGAGAGGCATGTCGGCGGGAGCGTCCACGCTCCGGGATGTCCCGTTGAGCCTGAAGGTGACTTTCATGGGTGCGTGACCTCGGGCGTCGGCGCGAGCGGAGGAACTGAGGCGGGATGCTCAATCTGCCGGATCGCCGCGGAGTCGTCCAGCGCACTGATTCGGCGCAGCGCCCACTCGGCGTGCTCGCGCACGAGAGCCTCCGAGTGTGCCAGCGATGCGGCCAGCACCGCCACATCGCCAGGGCTGCCCTGGTTGCCGAGGACGACGGCAGCGTTGCGCTTGAGCCCGCGGAGCTTCGCCCGCTTCATCGGTGAGCCCTTGAACGCAGCGCGGAAACCCTCGTCGTCCATCGCCAGAATCTCGCGTGAAAGCGTGCGCGCGTCCCTCTCCCCGATCGCCGCGCGCGGGGCGTACGCGGGCTCTCTGAGGTCCTGCGCAAAGCGCACGTTCCACGGACATACGTCCTGGCAGATGTCGCAGCCGTAGAGCAGGCCACCCATCGGCGCGCGCAGCTGCTCCGGAATCGGCCCCTTGAGCTCGATGGTGAGATAGGAGATGCAGCGCGTCGCGTCGAGCACTCCAGGCGCGACGAGAGCGTTCGTGGGACAGGCGTCGAGACAGCGCGTGCACGTTCCGCAATGGTCGGTCGCGAACGGAGGATCGGGTTCGAGCTCCAGATCGACCAGCAGCACGCCGAGAAAGAAGAACGAACCGATCTCCGGGTTCAGCAGGTTTGTGTTCTTGCCGAACCAGCCGAGACCGGCGCGGCGCGCGAGGTCGCGCTCGAGGATCGGCCCCGTGTCCACGTATTCCTTGCCGCGGATCTGGGTGGCTGTCTCCGCCTCGAGCCAGCGGTGCAGCAGGCGCAGCCGGCTGGTGATGACGTCGTGGTAGTCGTCCCCGCGCGCGTATCGGGCGATCGGTCCGGAGGGAAGAGTCCCGCCGTAATTCATCCCGACCACGATCGCCGACGTCGTTCCCGGATAGGGAAGCCGGCTGTCGCGCCGCTTCGCCGCGCCGCGGGCCAGGTACTCCATCTCCCCGGCGTAGCCCAGATCGAGCCACGCCTCGAAATCATCGGCTGTCTCGGCCGGACCGAGGGTCGCTATGCCGGCGAGGTCGAAGCCCAGCCCGTACGCCTGGGCCTTGATGCGCTGCTCGATCGACGGCGCACCAGCGGGCGCGATGACGCTCACTCACTCTCCCCGGTCCAGCGCGCGTACCGCACGATGTCCTCGGCGGGCGGCACAGCGTCGTGCGTCCCGTACGCCGTGTACATGCGCCACCGCAGGTAGTCGCGGCTGGGAAGCGGGAGAAACGGAGGGCGCCGCCACCAGTCGCGAGAGCGAAAGCGCCAGAGCACACGCAAGAGGTCCCGCGCGAGAGGAGGGTTCCTTGCCGCGCGCCAGGCGAGCGAGAGCGTGAGCCGGGCCCAGGTCATGAGGTCAATCTCACGGGTTCGGCGCGTCGCTTCAACCGATCGACATGGACAGGCCGATCGGTCATGAATATCGTCGGGCTGCCGCACTCCCTTCCCATCGAGGTATCCGTATGCCGCTGGTCCGCTGGATCGCGTCAGTGCTCGTCGTCTTGCCCGCGCCCGCGCTCCGGGCGCCGGCGTTCGCGCCGGCGGCGGTCCTGGCGCGGGTTAACGACAACACGCGGCCGGCGGGGATACTCCGCGACGGCGTGCTGACGGTGAAGCTGGTCGCCCAGCGCGCTCGCTGGCATCCCGCGGATGAGCACGGGGTCGCCGTCCCCGGGGACGCGTTCGGCGAGGAAGGAGCGCCACCACTCATCCCCGGACCGTTGCTGCGGGCGCCCGCCGGCACTCGCGTGGACGCCACCGTCCGGAACGCGCTGCCGGAAACGCTGGTGGTGATCGGGCTGCACGAACGCGGTGCGGGTGTGCACGACACTCTGCGCCTGCCTCCGGGAGCTACCGGACGCGTGAGCTTCGTCATGCGGACGCCGGGCAGCTACGTGTACTACGGCGGGGTCATCGTCGGAGGAAAAGTGCTCGACGATGGCGGAGGCCGCGGCTACCAGCTCGTGGGCGCGATGATCGCCGACCCTCCGAACGCACGAACAGATCGGGTCTTCCTCGTCACTTTCTGGAATCGGCTCATCGACTCGACTGACGCGGGCCGAGGAGAGCGATTCCTGTTTCTGTTCAATGGCAAGATCTGGCCGTTCACCGATCGCTTCACCTATCGAGTCGGTGACACGGTGCGCTGGCGCGTTCTCGATGGCTCGGCGGGGCAGCACCCGCTCCATCTACACGGCTTCTACTATCACGTGGACAGCCGCGGCGACTTCGAGCACGACAGCGTCTACGATGCGGTGCACCGGCGGCTCGTCGTCACGGAGAATCTGCCGAGCCTGGGCAGCGTGTCGTTCACCTGGGTGCCGACCCGCGCGGGGAACTGGGTGTTTCACTGCCACAAGGCAGCCCACACCTCGTTCACGATGCGCTACTCGCTACTGAACGTCGATTCTCCCGCCGATCCGCCGCCCGACCACGACGCCGCCGCGCACGCTCGTGACGGGATGAGCGGTCTCATGATCGGCATCGCCGTGCTCCCGAGCCCGGGCGGTGCCACCGCCGCTGCGCCGCCGGCGCGCCAGCGGGTGCGACTGATGGTACAGGAGCGGCCGGGCTTCTACTATGATCAGCCTGGGTTCGGATACACGATCGCGCGCGGCGATCGCTCCCCAGCCGCGGACTCGGTGATCATCCCTGGGCCGCCGCTCGTGCTGACGAAGGGCGTGCCGGCCGAGATCACGGTGGTGAACCACCTGAAGCATCCCACCGCCGTGCACTGGCACGGCATCGAGCTCGAGAGCTTCTACGACGGAGTCGCGGGCTGGAGTGGGGCAGGGTCGCGAACCGCGCCGATGATCGCGTCACGTGATTCGTTCATCGTGCGCTTCACGCCGCCGCGCGCCGGCACGTTCATCTATCACACCCACCTCGATGACGTCCGGCAGCTCACCAACGGGCTGTACGCGCCGCTCATCATCCTGGAGCCGGGAGAGCGATGGGATCCCGCGACCGATCACGTCCTCATGATCGGCGGCGCGCGCCAACTGGGCAGGTATATGGTCGCTCTCAACGGCAGCCTGCAGCCGCCACCGCTCGAGCTACAGGCCGGCGTTCCGCACCGCTTCCGCATCATCAGCATGACGGTCGACGAGGACGCTGACGTTTTCTTCTTCGCCAGCGGAGCGACCTCCGATTCGAGCGTGGTGACCTGGCGCGCGATCGCCAAGGACGGTGCGACGCTGCCGGGCGGTCAGGCGACCGACCGCCCCGCCCGCCTGCACATCGGGCCGGGCGAGACGTACGACTTCGTCTTCACGCCCGGCGTGGGCGAGACGCGGGTCGTCGTTCAGAGCGCGAACACGAGCATCCTGCATGTCTTCGCGCGCTGACGGCACGTCAGACGAACGAGACACCGTCCAGTCCCGATGGGATCGGCAGCCCCAACGCGCGAAGTGCGCTCGGCATCACGTCCACCGTCCGCCGTGGCGGCATCGCCGGCGGCCGATTGAGGAGCAGGGGCACGAGCATGTGATCCCGGTGAAGCGCACCGTGGGAGGAAACGTGCGGAATGGGCTCGTACCTGGCCCGGAAGTCCCAATCGCGCGCCGCCGATAGCAGCACGTCCCCGGCTCGCGGCGAGGCCGCCAGGTGGGCGAGCTGCACCAACGCATCGGGGTAGTCGCTCTCGAGGCATACCTCGTACGCGGCCTCGTCGTCCAGACCCTGCTGCTCACCGAGCCCGAGCGGGTCGCCGGCGCAGGGATGATAGTCGTAGCGCCCATTGGCCCACGCGAGAGTTGCGCTCCCGCGCTTGGCCGTTCGCAGCTCGCAGCGACCCGGTGAGTGTGGGAGGATCACCAGATCCACCGAGGGGCGCGCGAGAAGATCGTTCACGAGAGTCTGCCAGCGCGCTGACAGCGCTGGCCACCAGGGTCGCTCCCGGCGCGCCGTCTCGAGATACAGGTGGGCCATCGCGTTGCCGCTCACCATCACGGCGACGTCCGCCCGCCTCGTGTACACCCAGGGATGAGCCAGCACGCGCAGTCCGCGCGATGCGATGAGTCCCGCGAGGTCCTCGTGATGGGTAACCGCCGAGTGCCCGTGGTCGCTGGCGACCCAGAGATGCATCTCCTCCCAGCGGCCGCTCCGCTCCGCGTCGTCACGGATTCGCCCAGCCATCTCGTCCACGATAGCGAGTGCTCCGCCCACACCCTCCGCTCTATGTCCGGCCGCGTGAGACAGCTTGTCCACACCCATGAGTGCCGCGAACGTGAAGGCGGGCCGGTGGCCGCGGACGCGCCGGGCGACCGTCTCGGCGAGCTTCCGATCCAGATCGAGCCACCCGTCGAGGTCGCCGGCAAAGTGAATCCAGCCGGCGCGTGCGGCGAACAGTGGTCCGTCCGTGACGCGGTCTCGTCGCGCCAGACCGCGATTGATCATGTTCATCGAGCCGAGCGCGCTCGGGACGAGCTCGAAGAGGGTCGGCGCGGCGGCGTCGAGGTCGCCGTCGATGTAGCGAACGTCGGCGCCGACGTAACTCCGGGAATGGCCCGGCCCCCGGCAGCGGCGTCGCGCGCGATCGAACCAGCGGATCCCCGGGATGCCGACGGGACCGGGATATCGTCCGAGAAGAAAGGGCGTGTACGCTGGTCCCGTGACCGAGGGAAAGACGCTCGTGATGGTGTGCATGCCGCCGCCTTCCTCGCGAAGCCGTGCGAGGGCAGGCAGCGCACCCGAGTCGATGGCGGAGCTCAGCACGTCCACACGCACGCCGTCGGCGAGGAGCACGATGACAGACACGGACGAAACATTCCGTTCGCGGTCGAACGCGACAAGGCCGGCTCGCCACTCCTCCAGCGGCCCACTAGCTTTCGCGAGTCGAACGCCCCCCGGGCTGCCCCCACGCTCGACGCACGCGACCGCTTTCCGGACGACCCACTCTATGCCACCTAAGAAGCGCTCGAACGGAAAGGGCGCCTCGCGCAAAGTCCCCCGCACGGCCACTGGCAAGAAGGTCGATCCGGAGCGACAGGCGATCGCCGAGGCCGAGTCGCGCGAGGGGCTCCGCGAGCGCACGGAGGCGGGACATCGGAAGGCAGGGCGCACGCCACCGTCGCAGGACGACAGCCAGCAGAGACAGTCCGGGGCTGTACGTCGGATGATCGACGAGTCCATCCGCGACGAGCCGCCAGCGGTGACGGAGGATGAGAAGCTCCTCGCCACGACCGCCGTGCCCAGCGACTTCACCCGTACCGATCCCTGGCGCGTGATGCGGATCATGGGCGAGTTCATCGAAGGCTTCGATACGCTGGCCAGCGTCCACAAAGGCGTCACCATCTTCGGCTCGGCCCGCATCGGCCCCGACGACCCGCAGTACCGATGCGCCCAGGAGACGGCGCGGCTCCTCGGCGAGGCGGGCTTCTCCATCATCACCGGCGCCGGTCCCGGTATCATGGAGGCGGCGAATCGCGGCGCGCGCGAAGGCGGCGGGCGATCGATCGGCTGCAACATCGAGCTGCCGTTCGAGCAGGGAGCGAATCCGTACGTCGATACCCTGATCAACTTCCGCTATTTCTTCGTGCGGAAGACGATGTTCATCAAGTACTCCTCGGCGTTCATCATCTTTCCCGGGGGCTTCGGAACCCTCGACGAGCTCTTCGAGGCGCTCACGCTCATCCAGACGGGCAAGATCTACCAGTTTCCGGTGATCATGTTCGGCCGGCACTACTGGGCCGGATTGATTCGCTGGTTGCAGTCGCGGGTTCTGCTCGAGAAGAAGATCTCCCCGGGAGACCTGGACCTGATGCTCGTGACCGACGATCCGGCGGAAGCGGCGCAGGCGGTGGTCGCCGGATACGAGGCCCAGACCCGGGTGTCGAGCCAGCGCCGAACGCGAGAGAGCCATGCCGAGATCTGACCGGCCACGCGATCAGAAGAAGAGCGCGACCGCCGCCGCACGGGCCAAGGCGCGGCAGAAGCGAGATGCCGAAGCTCGCGAGCGAGGTGATGTCACGCCGGGCCCGCGCGAGCGCAGCCGGTTTCTGGGTGGTCAGAAGATCGATCCCCGTCGGCTGGACGGAAGCGAGTCGGTGGCGGATCTCATCGACGGCGCTTTTCTCGCCTACAATGCGGCGCGCCTGCGCGAGGCCTGCCAGCTCTTCACCGAGAAGATGCTGGAGCCTCACGTCACCGTCGGATTGTCGATCACCGGTGCGCTCACGCCCGCCGGGCTCGGCATGTCGGCACTGATCCCGCTCATCGAGGCGGGGTTCGTCGACTGGATCATCTCGACCGGTGCCAACCTGTACCACGACGCGCACTTCGGTCTGGGTCTGGCCATGCACCGCGGGAACGCGCAGGAGTCGGACGTCGTGCTCCGCGAGGAAGGCGTGGTGCGGATCTACGACATCTTCTTCGACTACGACGTCCTGCTGTCCACCGACGCGTTCTTCCGGCAGATCATGCAGGCGCCGGAGTTCCAGCGAGCGATGTCGAGCGCGGAATTCCACTGGCTCGCCGGCAAGTACGTGCGGGAGCGGGAGCGGAAGCTGGGAATCGGCCAGCGGTCGCTGCTGTCGGCTGCCCACGCCGGTGGTGTGCCGATCTACACGTCGTCCCCCGGCGACTCGTCAATCGGGATGAACATCGCCGCCGTGTCGCTCGACGGGAACGCCCTGCTCCTCGATCCGAATCAGGACGTGAACGAGACGGCCGCGATCGTGCTCGAAGCCAAGCGGGATCAGGGCCGCAGCGCGGTGATGATCCTCGGTGGAGGCTCGCCCAAGAATTTTCTGCTGCAGACGGAGCCGCAGATCCAGGAGGTACTCGGGATCGATGAGAAGGGTCATGACTACTTTCTCCAGATCACCGACGCCCGTCCCGATACCGGCGGACTCTCCGGGGCGACGCCGGGCGAGGCGGTGAGCTGGGGGAAGATCGATCCGGACCGGCTGCCCGATGCTGTCGTGTGTTACGCGGACTCGACGATCGCTCTGCCGCTCCTCACCTCCTACGCGCTCGCGCGGCACCAACCGCGACCGCTCAAGCGCCTGTTCGACCGCCGGGAGGCGATGATGCGGCGGTTGAGGGATGCTTACGAGGCCTCTTCGCGCGAGCCCGTAGCCGCGGCCGCGGCGGAGACGACGCTGCCCCGGCATCGTTAACCCGCCCGGTCGCGGGCTACGGTGACGCCTCTTTCGCGTGGCTCGTCGGTCAGTAGATGCTCACCCCTGTCCGTTACGATCGAGAGACCAGCGAGAAGTTCGATCCGGACGCGCCGATCCCGCGCCGGACGATTCACAACCTGCTGGCCACGGGTGTCGGCCAGGCGGCCTCCTCCCGCCTGATCGGGAGCATGCTGCTCGGCTTCGGCTCGGCGATCATCATCATGCTGCTCACGCCGATGAGGTGGTGGGTTACAGCCGCGCCGCCGCTGTGCATCGGCAGCTTCGCGGCCTGGGGCGTCGCCAGCAAGCGCCTCCACGCGCTGGACGTGGCGCATCTGTCGGCGCCGCGCAAGCGTCTCATGTTCGCGCTCGCCAAGGGGGCCGCCACCACCGTGGGCGTTCTCGCGGGACTGGCCGGCATCATCGGCGCTCTCTGGCTTCTGATGGATCCGACAGCGCTGTAGCGAGCACGGAGCGCACCCAGTTGATGCGCGAGAGATCCCCGCGCGAGACGTAATAGGTGAAGTCTTCCGCGCCGAGAACCGATCGCGCGATCGCGCGATCGCTCCATCCCTCCGCGCCGCGCCGCTCGACCTCCTGTATGCGCTCCTCGATCCAATCGGCCTTCGCGACGAGCGCATCGATCGGCTCCGGAATCAACCCGCGGTGGGCGTCGAACATGCGCGTGGGAGCGAGCGCGGCCGCGGCGCGAACGCTGCGCGCCAGCTGTCGCGGGTCCTCGTGCCGGTGGGCGACCCGGACCTTCACCCCCAGAAAGAGATCGCCGGAGAAGAGCGTTCGCTCCTGCGGATCCCACACCACGTGATGATCAGCCGAATGTCCCGGCGCCGGAACCAGCTCGAGTCCCGCGTTGACGCCCACGCTCGGATCCTCGGATAGACGTCGCATCCGTCCCCACACCAGCTGGCGATACCAACCCACCGCCGGCCCTCGGCGCAGCGCGGCGATCGTTGCCGACGACGCTGTCAGCGGCAGCCCGCGCCTGACCAGAGGCCCGGCGTTCCCGGCGTGGTCCTCGTGCTCGTGCGTGACCATTACCCCGTCCGGGCGCAGGTGGTCGAGGAGCCTGCAGAGCTCCTGACCGACGGTCGGAAATCCGCTATCCACCAGCACGCCCCGAACCAGGAAAGCACTCACGGAGTAGCCGACGGCACGGCTGCGACGCGAGGACATCTGAATTCGAGTGACGTCGCCGTGGATCTCGCGCGAGATCATCCCCGCAATCTAGCCGCTCCGAAACGGCGGTAGCGCGCGGCCCGGCAATTGCCTACACTGAGGATCAGCAGAGAAGGTCGCACTCCGGCGATGCAGCGCATCACCGGCTCGCGCGATCCTCACGGCGCCCGGCCGCACAGGCCGGGCGCTCCACTTTTCGACGTGCGCGCCGCCGATGATCGAAGAGCTGAAGCAGAAGCTGGAGCAGGAAGTCGGGAAACTGCAGCATGAGCTGAACATCACGCTTCCCAACGAGATCCGACGGGCGGTCGAGATGGGCGACCTGCGCGAGAACAGCGAATACAAGTCCGCGCTGGAGCGGCAGCAGTTCGTTCAAGCCCGTCTCGGACAGCTGCGGCAACGGCTGAGCAAGCTGTCACAGATCGACATCGCCCAGATCCCCACCGACAAGGTCGGACTCGGGTCTCGCGTCGTCGTGCAGGACCAGAAGTCGAAGCAGCGGGAGGTATACAACCTCGTCTTCGGTGATGCGCTGGAGCTCGAGGACGGCCACGTGACAATGTCGTCGCCGATCGGCCGGGCGCTCGTCGGCAAAGCCATCGGCGACACGGTCATGCTCAAGCTCCCGAGCCTCACGCGCCAGCTCACCATCGTGGAGCTCCGGACGATCCATCGAGGCGCTCTAGATTAAGCTCTGCGGCCAGCGTGTCAATCGGCGTCGACGCCGAAGACTCGCCGCGCTTCGTCCCCGTAGCGCTCGACCTCGAGTTGTTGGCGCGACGGATCCCAATCGAGGAGCGGAGCGGCGATCTCGACCGCGGAGCGGGCCGCGCGCTCTCCGTGATCCGGCGTCTCGAATGCGAGGCGCAGCCGGCGGATGAGCAGATCGCCCACCGTCAGCGCCATCTCGCGCTCTATCCCATAACGCAGCTCGGCCTTCACATAGGGGAGCGACGGCTCGACACGATCAGCGAGCGTCGCGTCGGCCAACGTCAACGCCCAGACATCGCGCCACGCCGTACCGTGCGCGTGCACGAGGCGGGTCGCGATGTCCGGAGCTCCGATTTCCTGCGCCGCGGTCGCGATCTCGGCGTCCACGGACTCGAGCGTTCCCCCCGGCAGAGGCACGACGTCCGTGCGCGAGCGCATTGTGCGAGTCGTCCGGCGATCGGGGAAAGCCGCATCGACGACCGCCGCCGCCATTGTTCGATAGGTCGTGAGCTTACCGCCTGTGATGCCGATGAGACCGGGAGCGATCCGGCTGATCTCGTGCTCGCGTGAAGTGGCGCCGGCATCGCCCGAGCCGCCGTTTCCCCACGCAGCCACCAGGGGGCGGATGCCCGCCCACGCGCTGACGACATCGGCGCGCACCAGCCGGGCGCCGGGAAAGTAGTGGTTGGCGCACTGGAGCAGGTACGCGATGTCCGCCTCGGTGCTCCGCACCTCCTCGGGCGGTCCGTGATACTCCGTTTCGGTGGTGCCGACGATCGTCAGCTCGCCGGCTGGAAGAATGAACATCACGCGCTCGTCGGCGGGAGATAGAACCGTCAGCGCCTCCCGATTGCCGATTCGTGACCGTGACACGGCAATGTGCGCCCCTTTGCTCCCGCGCACGGTCGGGGCCCCGCTCACGTGAGCCAGCCCCCGTACGGCGTCGGTCCACGCTCCGGCGGCGCTCACCACCACCGCTGCGCGCACCCGCAGCTGGCGGCCGGTGAGGCTGTCCTCGGCTACCACTCCGCGGACGACACCGCCGTCCATCACGAGGTCGCGGGCTCGGACGTGATTGAGTATCACCCCGCCCGCCGCCACCGCCCCGAGCGCGTTCGCGAGAGTCAGACGGCTGTCGTCGGTGGCTGCATCGAAATAGCGGGCGCCTCCGCGGAGGCCATGCCGCGCGAGAGCCGGCTCCATCTCCGTGACGTCCGTCACAGTCAGCCGCCGGTGATTGCGCACATTCTGGAAGCCGGCGAGGACATCGTACAGGGCGAGGCCCGCGCCGAGCTGCCAGCGGGCGACGCGCGCGCCCGAATAGACCGGCCAGGTGAAAGCCAGGGGCCGGACGAGGTGCGGCGCCACGCGAAGCAGCACACGGCGCTCACGGCTCGATTCCAGCACGAGCCCCAGATGCCCATGCTCGAGGTAGCGTAGTCCGCCGTGGATGAGACGGGAGGAGCGACTGGATGTACCGCTCGCGAAGTCGCTCGCCTCGAGCAGGGCAACGGACAGACCGCGGAGTGCGGCGTCGCGCGCGATGCCGGCGCCGGTGATGCCGCCGCCGATGACCACGATATCGAAATCGCGCTGCTCCAGCGCATTCAGATCACCGGAACGGCGAGCGCGGTGCGAAGCGTTCGTCATGCGCGCGAACGCTATCCGCGATGCGGCGGCGCGGTCAATGCCGGCCGTGGCGACCGCTCGGCGCACCTCGTAACTTGCCGCCATGCCCACCCACGGAAATGGACGCCGCGTCGCCATCGTCGCCGGGTTGCGCACTCCGTTCGTGAGGGCCGGCACCGCTTTCCGATCGCTCTCCGCGATCGATCTCGGCCGGTTGTGCGTCGCCGAGATGATCGAGCGCTCGAACATCGACCCCGACGAGGTGGACATCCTGGTGTTTGGGACAGTCGTGCCCTCGGTCGTGGCGCCGAATATCGCCCGGGAAATCTCGCTCCTGCCAATGCTGCCCAAAGGCATCCCCGCGGTGACGGTGAGCCGCGCATGCACCTCCGCGAATCAGGCGATCACCGATGCGGCCGACCAGATCGCGCTCGGCCACGCCGACGTGGCGATCGCGGGCGGCGCCGAGTCGCTGTCCAACATTCCCATCCTGCACTCGCGAGGATTCTCCGACGCCCTGGTCGCCGCATCCAAAGCGAAGTCGCTGCCGGCGCGGCTCGGGGCCTTCGGAAAGCTGCGCCCCCGTGATCTGGTCCCGATCACGCCGGCGATCGCCGAGCCCTCCACCGGCGAGACGATGGGGCAGTCAGCCGAGAAGATGGCCAAGCTGAACGCCATTCCCCGTGAGGAGCAGGACCAGTTCGCGCTGCGATCGCACCGCCTGGCGGCAGCGGGCACGGAGGACGGGCGACTGACCGCGGAGATCATGGCGACCTACGTTCCGCCCCGCTACGACACGGTGACGCTGAGCGACAATGGCATCCGCACGGACACCACGCTGGAACAGCTCCAGGCCCTGCGCCCGGTATTCGACAAGCGATACGGCAGTGTCACCGCGGGAAATTCGTCCCCGCTCACCGATGGGGCGGCGGCCGTCATCCTGATGAGCGAGGAGAAGGCCAAGACACTCGGATTTCAGCCTCTCGGCTACATCCGG
This sequence comes from Gemmatimonadales bacterium, assembly GCA_038253885.1. Taxonomy (GTDB): domain Bacteria; phylum Gemmatimonadota; class Gemmatimonadetes; order Gemmatimonadales; family Gemmatimonadaceae; genus JALZAQ01. The sequence continues at coordinate 16,857 of JBBSGP010000006.1, forward strand.
TCCTATGCCTATGCGGCGCTCGATCCGGGCGAACAGCTGCTGCAGGCGCCCGTGCTGGCCGCGCCGGTGGCGCTCGCTCGTGCGGGACTCTCGCTTCGCGACATGGACCTGGTGGAGATGCACGAGGCGTTCGCGGCGCAGCTGCTCTCCAACCTCGAGGGCTTCGAGTCAAAAGAGTGGGCGGAGCGCGCCGGCTTCGCGGCGCCAGTAGGCGAAGTGGACCGCTCGAAGCTCAACGTGATGGGCGGATCGATCGCCATCGGGCATCCGTTCGGCGCGACCGGCGCTCGCATCACCACCACGCTGTGTAACGAGATGAGGCGCCGTGGCGCCCAGTTCGGCCTGATGACTCTCTGCGCGGCTGGCGGAATGGGGTTCGCGATGGTCGTGGAGAACGCCGCGTGACCGCCATCGCCGTCGCTCCGCGCGTCCACGGCGCGCTCGACATCGTGGTGCGCGACGGGATCGCGGTCCTGACCTTCGACATGCCGGGCGAGGCGGTGAACAAGCTCAATCGCCGGATGAAGGACGAGTTCTCCGTCGTCTTCGACGCTCTCGAAGCCGACGAGGCCGTGCGCGCGGTCGTTCTCGTGAGCGGAAAGCGCGACGTCTTCATCGCCGGCGCCGACATCGAGGAGTTTCTCGAGATCCGCGGCTCAGCCGACGCCGAGCGTCTGAGCCGCGATGGTCAGGCGCTGCTCACGCGTCTGGAGAGACTGCGAATGCCCGTCGTAGCGGCGATCCATGGTGCGTGTCTCGGTGGCGGGCTCGAGACCGCACTGGCGTGCTCGTACCGCATCGCGACCGAGCATCCCAAGACGGTGTTGGCGCTCCCCGAGGTGAAGCTCGGACTGATTCCAGGAGCTGGGGGCACCCAACGACTCCCGCGTCTGGTGGGCCTGCGGGCCGCGCTCGACATGATGCTGACGGGGAAGAACGTGCGCGCGAAGAAGGCGCTGCAGATCGGCCTCGTCGACGAGCTGGTGCATCCGGCTGTGCTCCGGACGGTCGCGCTCGACCGAGCGCGTAGCCTGGCCGACGGCACGATCAAACGGTCGCGTGCGCGAAGGACGCGGGGTCCCGCCGATCTCGTGCTCGAGGACAACCCGCTCGGCCGGAAGCTCGTGCTCAGAAAGGCTCGCGAGCAGACGCTGGCGCAGAGCCACGGCCACTTTCCCGCGCCGATGGCGGCTCTGGAGGCGGTCCGCGTCGGCTACGAGCAGGGCATGGATCGCGGTCTGATAGAGGAAGCGCGTCTGTTCGGCGAGATGGCGGCCACCGACGTCTCGAAGCAGCTCATCTTCCTCTTCTTCGCCACCACTGCACTCAAGAAGGACCCGGGGGTCGAGGCTCCGGCGCCGGAACCGTTGCCGGTGAAGAAAATCGGAGTCCTCGGCGCCGGCTTCATGGGCTCGGGGATCGCCGCCGTGGCCGCGATGCAGAACGTGATCGTGAGGCTCAAGGACGCGGAGCACGGGCGTGTCGGCAAAGGGCTGAAGGCCGTTCACGATGTGCTGCGAGAGCGCCTGAAGAAGAAGCAGATGAGCCGTTTCGAGTTCGCGGACCAACTCGCGCTGGTGGGTGGAACGATCGACTACTCGGGCTTCGGCAGCGTGGACCTCATCGTCGAGGCGGTATTCGAGGACATCGGCCTCAAACACCGGGTGCTGCGCGAGGCCGAGCAGCTGCTTCCCGGCGATGCCATCTACGCATCGAATACCAGCACGATCCCGATCGCGCGGATCGCCGAAGCGAGCCGGCGGCCAGAGCAGGTGCTGGGCATGCACTTCTTCTCGCCGGTGCACAAGATGCCGCTCCTCGAGGTGATCGTGACTCCGCGCACGAGTCGCGTCGCGGCGGTGACGGCGGTCGCCTTCGGAAAGCGTCTCGGCAAGGAGGTGATCGTCGTCAACGACGGTCCGGGCTTCTACACGACGCGGACTCTGGCGGCGTACTCGAACGAGGCCGGTCATCTCCTCGATGCCGGTGTCTCCATCGAGGCGATCGATCGGGCGCTGCTCGATTTCGGCTTCCCCGTCGGTCCGATCACTCTGATGGACGAGGTGGGTCTCGACGTGGGCGGCAAGGTGGGCGAGACACTGTTCGCGGCATTCGGTGCGCGAATGGCGCCGGCCGAGTCGCTGGCGAGAGTCGTGGGCAGCGGCCGCACCGGTCGCAAGGGAGGAAAGGGGTTCTACCTGTATGACGCGGACGGCCGGAAGGGTGGGGTGGATGCGAGCGTGTACGATCTACTGCCCACCGGCGCGCAGCGCACCGAGATGCTACCCGAAGAGATCCAGCGGCGCACCGTGTTCGCCATGCTGAACGAAGCCGCCCGCTGCCTGGAGGAAGGCATCCTGCGCTCGGCACGCGACGGCGACATCGGTGCCGTGTTCGGGCTCGGCTTTCCTCCGTTCCGCGGCGGTCCGTTCCGCTACATCGACAGCTTCGGAGTGGCGACGGTGGTGTCGGCCCTGGAGTCGCTGAACCAGCGGTGTGCCCCACGGTTCGCGCCGGCCGCGATCCTCGTCGACATGGCGCGCCGGGGAGCGCGCTTCTATCGCGCCGAGGGGAAGCCGGTCGGGTAACCGGCGAGGTTACGGTATCGTGACCGTCGCAGCAGCGCTCTTCGAGCCGCTGCTCGCGGTCACGATGGCGGTGCCCCGACCTACTCCTCTGAAAGCGCGCATCGAGCGATACGGATCGTCGTACGGCGTCAACCTCACGATGCTGGTGTCGCTCGACGCCCAGTGCACGGCGCGCGACAGCGTGTCGCCGTTGGAAGCCAGGGCGGCGGCGAAGAACCAGAGCGTGTCGCCGACGTAGGTGGTGCGCGACGCTGGTGTGAGTGCGACGGAGGCCACCGACCGGGTGTCGCTGTCGGGCCCGACGCGGATGCTGGTCGTACCGGTCTTTCCGGCGAGAGTGGCCGAGACCACCGCGCTGCCGTTGGCGAGCGCCCGGATGATCACGTCGCCCGGGCTCGGTGTCGCCTCGATCCGGAAGAGCGTTGAGTCGATGGTCCAGGTCGTCTGCGTCTGCGGCAGACTGCGCCCGGCCGCGTCGACCGGGAAGGCGCGGAGGTGCAGCGTATCGCCCACATCCATGAGGACGCTCCAGGCGGGAGCGATGACGATGTGATCGACCGCGGGAGGGTTGCCCACGACGACGGTGTCGATGAGGGTGCGAATCCCGTATCTGGCAGTGATCAGCGCCTGCCCCGCGCTCACGCCCCGGATCGGCACGTCCTTCACGCCCGTCGTCGCGACGGTCACGATGGCGCTGTTGGAGCTGCTCCAGCTGACCGCGGAATCCACGGTCACCAGTTGCCCTGAGGCATCGCGCGGAAACGCCTGCGCGTACACGGTCTGGCCGACGGCGATCGGGTTGGATGGGAAGCTGATGCCCAGCGCGGACTGATCGCGCGGCGGCAGCGTGACGCTGATGGCGGTATCCGCGCCGGCGCTCACCATCAAGTTGGCGCGCGTGGCCGTCCCAAACTGGTAGAAGGCTCCCGGCGGGGTGACGCGAACGATGTAGCTGCGCGGCATGAGGAAGGCGATCGTGAAGTGTCCCTGCGCGTCGGTGCGGCCGGTCGCCGCGAGTGACCACGTTCCGTCGGGCTGGGTGGGATCACCGCGGTAGACGGCGACCGACGCATCTTTCACTTTCTGGAGCTGGGTGCTGTCGGTGGTGACGGTGCCGCTGAGCGACCCGGTGGCGGCGCGATTGACCGCGCGCACGACCGGCAGATAGGTGAAGGGAAGACCATAGCTCGTCTGCTGAAAGCTCCGACCGACGTCGAAGTCGACAACGATGTCCGTCCCTCCACTCGCGACGACAACCGGTGCCTCCACCAGCGCGTAGAGGGTGAGTTCCCCGCGCACCGGCCAGTTGATCGGCTCGCTCCGGCCGTACCTGCTCGTGATGCTCGATGAGTCCGTGTCGATCACGAGGCGAATGGAACGGTACTCGCCGGCGGGGATCTGGCCGGCACCGGCGAGGGCGGTGGCGCCCTGCTGGACTTCGAGCAGGTTGAATCGCCGCTTGGGCGCCGCAATGGTCTGCCAGGGCTGCCCTGCGCTGGTGTCCGTCGAGGTGGAGGCGGCAATGCTGGCGACGTAGATATCGACTCGCTGGATCGAGTCGAAAGGGAAGGGCGAATCGGTCAGGAAAATACGGGTGGCCGCGGTGCGGCCGCCATCCGGTGTCGAGGGCCCGTCCGAACAGGCGACGGTGATGAGAACCAGAGCCGCGGCAGGCGGCGGAGCGCGAGGAGCCACCTCATTGGCGTATCCGGTGTATGACGGGTTGGAGGCGTGACGATCCCCGCATAAGATAACCCGAACGGCCGCCGTCGAGTCACAGCAGCGACCGTTCGACGCACGGGCCTTTTCGAGTGACGGCGGAGGTAGCGGGTGGGTCTGTACGAAGTGGAAACGAGCGATGCGGCCACGATTCGGCGCGTGCTTGATGGCGACGTGGATGCCTACGCGATTCTGGTCGCGAGGTATCGGGATCGGTATGCGCGCTTTGCCGTTCACATGCTCGGGAACCGGGAGGACGCGGAGGAGGCGCTGCAGGACGCATTCGTCCGGGCGTATCGCTCTCTTCACCGCTGCGAGGAGCCGGAGCGGTTCGGACGATGGTTTCTGTCGATCCTCGCCAACCGTTGCCGGACGGCCGGAGCAAAGCGTGGGCGTTACGAGCGGGTGGTGGTGACGGACGAGCACGCGATGCTCGGTGCGTCGCAGGGACATCCGGCCGAGCGCACGGCATGGCGCGAGGAGATCCGCCTCGCTCTGGCACAGCTGCCGAGCGATCAGCGGGAGGCGTTTCTCCTGAAGCACGTCGAGGAGCTGAGCTACGAGGAGATGTCGCTGCTGACAGGTATCGGAGTGTCGGCGTTGAAGATGCGAGTGAATCGAGCGTGCGGAAAGTTGCGGGACCTGTTGCGGGAGGCGTGCAGTGCCTGATTACGAGATGGACCCATTGATCGACGCGATCGTGAGGGAGATGCGCAGGCCGGTACGGCTCGGGCTCGGGCTCGAGCGCCGCGTCCTGGCGGCGCTCTCCGCAGGATCGCATGGCGGCCTGTCGGGCGCCTGGCTGTGGGTCCGGCGGCCCCGCACGCTCCGTGTCTCGCCTCTCGCAGGGCTGGCCGTCGCGGCCGGCATCCTGGCGCTGGTGGCGGCCGGCAGCATCGCGGGGTGGGACAGAACCCATCGGAGTGCAGCGCCGAGCGCGATGGCCGGGTCGATCCCGGCGCCGATCGTGCGCCACCAGTTCGTGCTCATCGCGCCGCAGGCCGCGACCGTTTCGGTGGTTGGCGACTTCAACGACTGGGACGTCCGCGCCACGCCACTTCATGCCGATGGGACGCAGGGCGTGTGGAGCGTGACGGTTCCGCTGTCGCGGGGCCGGTATCATTACACCTTCGTGATCGATGGCACCCGGTGGGTGCCTGACCCTTCAGCGCCGCGCGCGGTCTCCGATGACTTCGGGCGGCCCAACTCCGTGATCACCGTGGCCGGGAGCTCGACGTGACGCCTCCAGTTCGCCTGTGGTGCGCTGCGCTGACCGCGGCGCTTCTCCCGGCCGCCGTGCTGGCCCAGGACCCCCGTCTCGATGGACGGCTCGATCCGAAGGCCCGTGCGACGGTGACGGTGCTGATCGACTCCGCGCGCTCGGCTGGATTGCCCGTCGATCCGCTCATTCACAAGGCCCTGGAGGGCGCGAGCAAGCACGCCGATGCTCTGCGGATCGCGAGTGCCGTGCGCACGCTCGCGCGGGAGCTGGCGACGTCCCGCGCGGCTCTCGGAGCCCAGTCTTCGGACGCGGAGATCGAGGCCGGAGCGGAAGCGCTTCACGCGGGAGCACGCCCGGCGATGCTGACGCAGCTGCGCGTCGCGCGCCGGCATGAATCGCTGAGCGTTCCTCTCGCCGTGCTCACCGACCTGATCGCTCGGGGCGTGCCGGCGGACACGGCGGCCGGCGCGGTGACGACACTCGCTCGCGGCGGGGCGGGCGATGACGATTTCGTCGGGATGAGGCGCAACGTCGATCGCGACGTCGGCGCCGGCATGCCGGCGGCGGTCGCGGCATCCGTCCGCGCGCGCGCCATGCCAGCGACCTTCCCTCCATCGTCCGTCGGCGATGCGACAGCTTCCTTCGATAACAAGATCTCGTCGATCGGGGCGCCCAGGGATGCCCGCAAGCCGCATCGGCCCTGATTGATCGTGATGCGCCGGCACGTCGCCGCCGCGATGTGTCTCCTGCTGCCGCTCGCTCTCTCCCGGCGCGCGGTCGCGCAGCGAACGGCCCTCCTGGATGCCGGCTTCGGCAGCGTGCACTACGAGAGCTACCTGCCATCCAATGTTCTCACCCTCGGACCCGGCTTCAGCGCCCGCGCTCCGTTCGCTGAGCTCACGGGCAGCGGCACCTTCTCTCGCTTCGAGACCGGTCGCTGGAGCGCACAGAGCACCCTGAACGGCTCCGTCTACACGCCCTCCCTCGGGATGTTGAGAGGTGAACTCGCGGGTCTGGCCGACCTGAACGTGCTCTCGGACATCGCCCGCGCGGGCGAGGCGGTGGCGTTCGCCCGGGCGCACCTTGTCGATCAGCGACAGGGTGCGTGGGCAGGCGGCGGGGCGGGTCGCGTCTGGTCGGATGGCATCTGGCAGACCGTCGCCCGGAGCGAAGCGGGAGCGTGGGCACGGCTCGACTCGCTGCGGCTCAGCGCGAGCGTCACGCGCACGGATTTCGTGGGCACGATTTCGCCAGCTTTTCTGGGCTATCCGCCAGAGAACCGAGGTCCGTACACCGACGCCGTGACCTCGCTCCACATGTCACGCGGAGTCGTGGAGCTGGATGGCTCGTTCGGACGACGCTTCTCCCGACCGGAGGAGGAGGCGTCCACCTGGCACGTGAGCGGGACACTCTGGATTTCGGCGCAGTTGGCTCTCATCGCCAGCGCCGGCCGCTACGCAGCCGACATCCCGCAGTCCATCCCCGGCGCCCAGTTCGTGACGGTGGCCCTCAGGATGCGCACGCGTCCGGCGTCGCTGCCGGCGTCGCTCGCGGTCGCGCTCGCGACCGGCTTCGAGGTGCGGGGAGGCGCCGATGGCCCGCGGCTCATCCGGGTGCGTGCTCACGGAGCGCGACGCGTGGAGCTGATGGGAGACTTCACCGACTGGCTGCCGGTGGATCTCCTGAGCACTGTCGACGATGAGTGGGAGGTGCTGCTCCCGATTCCCGCGGGCGCGCATCGCGTGAATCTCCGGATCGACGGAGGCACGTGGGTCGTTCCTCCGGGCGTCACCGCCATCACCGACGATTTCAACGGCATCGTCGGGCTCCTCGTGATCATCGGCTGAGCGGAGCGTCGGCTGCGCCCTAGCCTGAGGCGCTGTCGAGTCGGTACAATTCGCTGTGCCACAGCTCCCACTCGACAGGCGTCTGACGCCGGCCGCGCTCACGATCATCGCCCTGTTCGCGCCACTCGGGCGAGCCGGAGCCCAGGTGCGTGCCGAGTCGCTCTCCGTCGAGCGCATCTTCGCGGCGAACGTGTATCGCAGCGCCGCCATGCCGGCGACGCTGTGGCTACGGGATGGACGCTCGGTGATGTCGCTCCGCGCGCACGCTGGCGGAGGAACGGACATCATCCGAACCGACCTCGTCTCCGGTGCCGAGACGCTGCTCGCGGATGCGGCCGCGCTCACGTCCGAAGACGGATCGCGCATCAACGTCGAGGAGATCGCGCTCTCGCCGGACGAGTCGAAGGCGCTCCTCTTCCACAACTCGGTGCGCGTGTGGCGGCGGAACACGCGGGGCATCTACCACGTGCTGGACTTCGCCGCGAAGCGCCTCGCCTCCGTTTCAGCAAGTCCAGGTCTGCAGATGTTCGCGAAGTTCTCGCCCGACGGACGGCGCATCGCCTTCGTTCGTGACAACGACCTCTGGCTCGCACAGGTGGGCGAGCGCGGGGGGGTGGGGGTGGGAGTGGGGGTGAGCGAACAGCGGCTGACGACGGACGGCAGTGCGGACATCATCAATGGCACCACCGACTGGGTGTACGAGGAGGAGCTGGGGCTCCGCGACGCCTTTCGCTGGAGCCCGGACTCCCGCCGGATCGCTTACTGGCGCTTCGATCAGTCGCGCGTGCCGGTGTTCCCGATCGAAGATGAGCTGCTGCTGTATCCGACTGTGACTCCGCTGCATTATCCCAAAGCCGGCGAGACCAATTCCCGAGTTCGAGTTGGCGTCGTCGGCCTCGACTCTCGCCAGACGCGGTGGCTCGACGTGACGGGTGACACGTCCGATTACATCGCGCGGATGGATTGGGTGGATCCCGACAGCCTGGTCATCCAACGCCTACCGCGTCGCCAGAACCGGATCGATCTGTTGATGGCGAGCGCCACGTCCGGCAGCTCGCGCCGCATTCTTGTGGAGAGGGACTCGACCTGGGTGGACGTGAACGATGGGCCGGTGTGGGTGGCCGGCGGCGCGCAATTCCTCTGGGCGAGCACGCGGGATGGTTGGCGGCAGTACTATCTCTACGGCCGCGACGGGACACTCGTGCGGAGAGTCACGCGCAGCGGCGCCGACGCCTCCTCCATCGCGGGAGTGGACCGCCGGATCGGAGCGGTGTACGTGGTGGAGGCCGATCCGCGCCCGATGGAGCGGCAACTCTACAGATACTCGTTGCAGCGGCCTGGCGAGCGTGGACGGGTGACGTCGGGCGCGGGAACCCACCGCGTCTCTCTCTCCGGCGAGAGTGGGCTGATGGTGGACGTCAAATCCATGATCGACCGACCCGCGACGGCAACGCTCCACGAGCTGCCGTCCGGAGCCATGCGCCGCACGCTGGTGGATAATCGGGAGCTCGGGGCGAAGCTGTCGCTCCTCTCGCTCCGGTCCCCGGAGTTCTTCCGGATCCCGATCCCCAGCGGCGACACACTCAACGCGTACCGCATCCTTCCGGCCGGCTTCGACAGCGCGAAGAGGTACCCCGTGCTCATGTACGTCTACGGGGGCCCGGGCTCACAGACGGTCACCGATGACTGGGGCGGGTCGCGCTATCTCTGGCATCAACTGCTCGCCCAGAAGGGGTACATCGTTGTGAGCGTGGACAATCGGGGAACCGGGGCACGGGGCCGCCGCTTCGAGACGCTCACCTACCTGCACCTCGGCCGGTACGAATCACAGGATCAGATCGACGTGGCGCGATGGCTGGCAACGCGCAGCTGGGTAGACGGCGGCCGCGTCGGGATCTGGGGGTGGAGTTACGGGGGGTACATGTCCTCGCTCGCCGCCGGCATCGGCGGACCCGTGTTCCGGGCGGCGATTGCTGTCGCGCCGGTCACCGATTGGAGGCTCTACGACTCGATCTACACCGAGCGGTACATGTGGATTCCGCAGGAGAACGTGGATGGCTACCGGGAGTCGGCGCCGCAACAGCACGTAGAAACCATCAGCGCGAGCTTTCTCCTCGTCCACGGCACCGGCGACGACAACGTACACCCGCAGAACAGCCTCCAGCTCGCGAACAAGCTCCAGGCCGCAGGCAAACCTTTCCAGCTGATGCTCTACCCGAACCGCACGCATTCCATCTCCGGTGGGAACACCCAGACGCATCTGTTCGACATGCTCACCCGCTTCGTCCTCGAGAAGCTGTGAGTCGCGGCGGCTCGACACTGTACGCCGCTGCCCTGATGCTCGCCCTCGGCTGCGCCAACGCTCAGGGGCCGGCCCCAGGTAGGACCACGAGATCCGTTCGCCGGCCTCTCACGCGCGCCGAGCGCACGCAGTTCGCCGAGACGTCGCACTACGATGACGTGATGGCGTTTCTCGACTCCCTGGTGGCGCGCGCGGGCGCCTCGATGACGCTCACATCGTACGGTCGCACCACCGAGGGCCGGCGCATTCCCTTCGCGGTGCTGTCGCGTCCCGCGGTGTCGCGCCCCGAGGAGGCCAAGGCGCTCGGTCGCCCGATCGTCTATGTGCAGGCCAACATCCACGCCGGCGAGGTGGAGGGGAAGGAAGCGCTTCTGGCGCTCATGCGAGATCTGGCTCTCGATGCCCGGCGGAACGTGCTCGACAGCCTGGTGCTGATCGCCGTGCCGATCTACAACGCCGATGGGAATGAGCGCTTCGCGCCGCAGGAGGCCAACCGGGGCGAGCAGAACGGGCCGGAGATGGTGGGCCAGCGTGCCAATGGCCAGGGTCTCGATCTCAACCGCGACTACGTGAAGGCCGAGGCGCCAGAGACACGGATGTCGCTCGAGCAGATGACCCGCTGGGATCCGCAGCTGTTCGTCGATCTGCACACCACCGATGGCAGCTTCCACGGCTACGCGCTCACCTACTCCCCATCGCTCAGTCCGGCCGCTCTCTTCGGCGGCGTGTACGCGCGCGACTCGATGCTCCCGCAGCTGCGCGCTCGCATGCGCTCGCGCCATCGCTTCGAGCTGTTCGACTATGGGAACTTCATCTCGGGCGATTCGGTGGAGAAAGGCTGGTCCACCTACGATGCGCGTCCGCGCTTCGGCACCAACTACGTCGGGCTGCGCAATCGGATCGGCATCCTGAGCGAAGCCTACTCTCACGATCCCTTCGATCGGCGGGTGAGGTCCACCTACGCGTTCGTGAGCGAGATTCTCTCGCTGGTCGCCGAGCGGAGCACGGCGATCCGCTCACTCACCGCGCGGGGAGACAGTGCGACTGCCGCGTGGTCGCGCGCCGGGCACTCGGGTCCGCCGATCGCGCTCCGCTCCGAGATCACGCACAGTCCGGTGATGACCAGCGTGCGGGTGGAGCGAATGGCTCACACTGCCGACTCCGTGCGGCACGAGCCGGGAGTGCCTCGCGGTCTCGCACGCGGGCCTGTCTACACCACGCGCATCCCGCTCTACGACCGGTTCGTTCCGACGCTCTCGCGAACGCTGCCCTACTCGTACCTCATCCCGGTCGGAGAAACGACGGCCGTCCGGATCCTCAAGGTCCACGGGGTGGAAGTGCAGAATCTCACGCGCGATTGGTCGGGCGACGTCGAGCGCTTCGTCATCGACAGCGTGGACCGGTCGGTGCGCCCGTTCCAGGGGCACCACGAGGTGAGGCTCTCCGGTCACTGGCTCACCGACAAGCGCACCGTCCCCGCCGGCAGCTGGATCATCCAGGCCTCACAGCCGCTGGGGCTGGTGGCGTTCTACCTGCTCGAGCCGGAGAGCGACGACGGGCTCGCTACCTGGAACGTCTTCGACCCCGCGATCGCTCGCGGAGCGGAGTTCCCCGTGCTGCGCTACAACGTCCCCGCCGCGGACCCGCACGGGTCGAGGCCGTGATGGCCATCACGCGCTGAGTTCCGAGAGTCCATGCTCCGCGACACGTTCCTCTATCTCTCCAACCAGCCTCGGGTGTTCCGCTTCGTGCGCGGAAACGCCATCGCGAAGCGCTTCGCCTCGCGCTTCGTGGCCGGTGAGACGCTCGAGGAAGCGCTCGCGGCGGTGCAGACGCTGAACCGGAAGGGCATCTCGGCGTCGCTCGATCTGCTGGGAGAGAGTGTGGGGAACGAAAGCGAGGCACGCGCCGCCGGCCGCGAGTACCTCTACATGATCGACCGCATCAACGAGCGAAAGCTGGATACCAACGTCTCGCTCAAGCTCACGGCCATGGGGCTCGACATCTCGGAGGATCTGTGCGCGCACACCATGCACGATATTCTCGAGCGCGCCCGCGCCTACCGGAGCTTCGTTCGGCTCGACATGGAAGGGAGTGCCTACACCGAGCGGACGCTGCGGCTGTTCGAGGATCGGCTCTATCCGTCCTATCCCGAGAATGTCGGAATCGTCCTGCAGAGCTACCTCTATCGCACGCAGGCCGACACCGATCGAGCGATCATGCTCAAGTGTCGCGTCCGCCTCTGCAAGGGGGCGTACCAGGAGCCCCCATCCGTCGCCTATCCGGAGAAGCGCGACGTGGACAACAACTACATACGGTGCATGCACCGGCTGATGACCGACGGGAATTATCCCGGACTGGCGACACACGACGAGGCGATCATCCGGGAAGCGAAGAGATTCGCCACCGAGAAGGGGATCGGCCGCGACCGCTTCGAGTTCCAGATGCTCTATGGAGTGCGGCGCGATCTGCAGGATCAGCTGGTGCGCGAAGGGTACCGACTGCGCGTCTATGTCCCGTTCGGCACACAGTGGTATCCCTATCTGATGCGCCGGCTCGCCGAGCGGCCCGCGAACGTCGCGTTCATGACCGGCAGCATCATGAAGGAGATGATCGCCGGACGGCGGCGCTAGGATGGGTCGCTTTCTGCCGCCGGATCACTCGCTGGGGGATGAGAAGACGCTCGGCGGCTACATGGCGGTCCACGCGCGGCCGGCGGCGTTCGAGGGCGCCGATGGACTGTCGTACAGCGTGGATATCCTCACCGACGAAAGCGGTAGCTCCTCCGGCGCTCGGCGAGTGGACGGCTATCTGCTGTTCGTGCGCTGGGGGCGAGGCGAGCCCGGTGTGGCGGGGCATCTGGAGAGCGACGTTCTCGCGCGAGGTGACAGCGAGGACGCGGTCCGAGGAACGCTCGGAGAGATGGCGCTCGATGATGTGAAGGTGCTGCTCGATTCGCTCATCGCTGCGGCCGCAAACCCCGATCCTGCGGCACGGCCGTGGTACGAGGCGATGCGCGACGAGAACGGTGCTCCGCCATCGTGACCGAGCGGGGCGTGGTGCTCAAAGGAACGGGGGGCATCTGGTGCGTGAGGAGCGCCGCCGGCCAGGAGCGCGACGTATCGATGCGTGGGCGGCTGAAGAAGGAAGGCGCGCTCAAGCTGGCAGTTGGCGATGAGGTCCTGATCGAGGAAGATGCCGGCGCGGGCTCGTGGGCGATTGCCGAGATCCTTCCCCGTCGCTCGACGCTCGCCCGCCGCGTCCCGGGAGGAGGGCATGGGGAACGTGTCGTGGCCGCGAATATCGATCAGGCCGTCATCGTCTTCGCCGCCGCGTCGCCGGAGCCGCATCCGCGCATGCTCGACCGGTTCCTGGTGGTGGCCGAGGCGAACGAGATCCCGGCCGTCATCGTCATCAACAAGGTGGATCTGATCGACCAGGAGCGCGTCCGCGATCGATTCGCCGACTACGCGCTGGCCGGCTACCGCATCCATCTCACCAGCGTCAAGCAGCACCTCGGTTTGACGGAGCTCACCGCCGCTCTCCACCGGCGTGTCTCGGCACTGAGCGGCCCTTCCGGTGTAGGAAAGTCGTCGCTGGTGAACTCGATCTTTCCGGGCCTCAACCTGCGTGTCGGAGAGATCAGCCCGTCGGTGAACAAGGGGCGACACACTACCGTCGGAGCCGAGATGCACCCGCTTCCGGACGGCGGGTACGTGGTGGATACTCCGGGTCTGCGTGAAGTCGGCATGTGGGGACTCTCCGCGGACGGGCTCGACCGTTGCTTCCGCGAGTTTCGTGGCCGGCTCGGGCACTGCCGGTTCGGCGACTGCTCGCATCGCACCGAGCCGGGGTGCGCCATCCGCGAGGGAGTGGAGGAGAAAGTGATCAGCCCGGCGCGATACGAGAGCTATCGCAAGCTCTGGGATGAGCTGGTCGAGGGCGCGCCGGCATGGTGAGGAGACGAGAGGGTGGTGTCATGGTGAGTGAGATGACGAAGCACGTACCGGCGCGCTGGCGCCCTGGGATCGCGACTGCGCTGCTTTTCTGTGCGCCGGCGCTCGCATGGGCCCAGAGCGGGCTCGAGCAGGGCATCCGTCTTTTCGATGGGCGCCGGTACCAGTCTGCCCGCGCGCAGTTCGGAAGTATTGCCGAGACCAACCCGGAGAGCGCGGTGGCGGCTCTGTATCTGGGTCGGATCGCCCTCATCGAGCGTGACCTGGGCTCCGCCACACACTGGCTGGAGAGAGCGACGCGGCTGGATGGGAATAGCGCGGTCTATCACTACTGGCTGGGGCAGGCGTACGCGCGCCAGGCGCTCACGGCCAGCCGCTTCCGCCAGTTCTTCATCGCGAAGAAGGTGAAGCAGGAGTTCGTGCGTGCCGTCGAGCTGGATCCGCAGAACCCCGAATTCCGCGCTGGGCTCTTCCAGTTCTATGCGATGGCGCCGAGCGTCGTCGGCGGCGGTCTGGACAAGGCGCGCGCCGAAGCCGATGAGCTGTCGAAGCGCGACCGACTCCGTGGCCTGCTGGCGCGGGGTTTTCTCGAGGAGAAGCAGAACAACCCGGCCGCGGCCGAGGCGCTCTACAAGGAGGCGGTGGCCAGCTTTCCTGATGACGCGGATGCGCACAACGCGCTCGGGCTTTTCTACACGCGGCTCAAACGCTACGACGACGCCTTCTCGGTGTTCGAGCGCATCCTCGAGCGGAAGCCCGAGGCACTGCAGCCGTATTACTATCTCGGGCGTGTCGGCGCTCTCTCGGGTCTTCGCCTCGAGCGATCGGAGGAAGCTCTCAAGTTCTACATCGCGCACCCGCCCGGTGAGGACGACCCGCCGCTCTCCCATGCTCACACGCGCCTCGGCGCGATCTACGAGCGCAGGGGCGACATGGCAGCGGCGCGGCAGGAGTACGAGATGGCGCTCAAGCTCGAGCCGGACTATGCCGACGCGCGGGGGGGGCTGAGCCGGCTTCATTAGCTCTGACCGATTTCGACATCGCAGGATGAGGGAGGGCTGTTGTAGCTCCTGCATCTCCGATCCCTGAAGGACCGGCGTCAGGCTGCCCTGCTCTCGGGATCGACGGCGCGCGCGCGCGTCTGGCGGGGCGATGACTGGCCCAGCGTGATCAGCGCGACCGCTGCCACGATTACCGCGCTCGCGACCAGCATCCGCGGCGTCACCGGCTCGGCGGCGAACAGCCATCCCAGCAGCACCGCCACCACCGGGTTGACGTACGCGTAGGTGGAGACCTTGGCCGGCGTCGACATCTTCAGCATGTACGTGTAGGCGGTGAAGCCGACGATCGCTCCGAAGGTGATCAGATAGAGCAGCGCCAGCAGCGAGCGCAGCGACACGCTGTCCAGATAGAGACGGCTCGGCTCTCCGGCGGCGATGCCGGCCAGGAGCAGGAGCGCGCCGCCGGCGAGCATCTCCATCCCGGTCGCGACTAGCGGGTCGCTGGGCATCGGAGCGTGGCGGGAGTAGAGCGAGCCGGTAGCCCAGGAAAGCGCCGCCGCGATCAGCACCAGCGCGCCAAGGGCATCCACATTTCCTTGGCCGATGATCGCGCGGGGTCCCACGAGCAACACCATGCCGGCGAGGCCGATCGCCACCCCGCCCATGACCGCTGGCCGCGGGCGTCGTCCGCGGGGTCGCAGCCACTCGATCAGCACCATCCACAGAGGCACCACCGCCACCAACAGCGCCGCGACGCCGCTCGGAACCCGCTGCTCTGCCCACACCACCCCACCGTTGCCGCCCACGAGCAGCAGCGCGCCGACGATGGCCGTGGTCCGCCAGTGCACGCGCGACGGTCGCGCGGCGCCGCGCTGGCGTCCCCATGCGAAGAGGATCGCGCCGGCGATGAGGAAGCGGGTTCCCGCCATCAGGAAGGGCGGGATGGTGGCGATCGCGAAGCGGATCGCGAGGTAGGTCGAGCCCCAGACGACATAGACGGCCGCAAACGCGAGCAGAACGCGCGATCGTGTGCCTCCGGCCCCGGCGCCGCGGTCAGCCACGTCCGCGCTCCTTCACCACCTTCACGACCCTCACCACCCCGCTCTCGGTGGCGAGCGGAAGGTCGGCGGTCTCGAGGGTAGTGCCGAGAACGATGGTGGTGCGCGTCGAGCGGATGCTCTTGATCGCGCCGAAGCGCTCGCTCAACAGGTGGCCCAGCTCGTCGGTGCTCTCAACCCGGACTTTGACGAGGAAGCAATCCTCGCCGGCGATGTGGTGCACCTCCTGCACGCCCGGGATCTGGGCGAGGGCCTTGGCCATGCGAGGCGCGCCGAGTCCTTCGTCGCCGCGGACGAAGATGTAGGCGAGCGTTCCCAGACCGAGCGCGCGCGGATCGAGGCGTGCGCTGTAGCCCTGGATGACCCCGCGCTCCTCGAGCTTGCGCACACGCTCGAACACGGCGGAGGGAGCCATGCCCACCCGCCGGCCGATCTCGGCATGGGAGACCCGCCCATTGGCCTGAAGAATCGCCAGTATTGCTGCGTCTTTTTCGTTGATCATTCGGCAATATACCCCGATTGCCGAAGATACGTAGCCGCCGGCCGTCTCGCAAGAGACTTGCACGCTCCGGACTCGCCGCTCTGCGCCGGTGGATCGGCGGCGATGCTGCCGCCACTGACAAGGCAGCCCTGCTCCACACGCAACCGTTTGACCGCGCCTGTTGTCAGAGGGGCGTCACAATGCGCAGAGCGATGAGGTCGAGACCGGGTGGACGATCGACAACTGGTGGACAGAATCCGATCCGGGGACCCCATCGCCGAGCGCGAGCTCTACGAGGCGCATGTGGACCGCATCTACCGATTGGCTTTTCGGATGGCCGGAGATGATACGCTGGCGCAGGACTTCACTCAGGAGACGTTCATCCGCGCGTTCGACAAGCTTGACGCTTTTCGGGGCGAGTCGGCGTTCTCGACCTGGCTGCACTCGATCGCCGTGAGCGTCACGCTCAACGGGCTTCGGAAGGTGAAGCGCTTCCGGCAGCGCGAGACGTCGATCGAAGCGGCTGATTCGGTGACGGTGTCGACACGGCGATCCGAGCCCGACCTCAAGATGCGGCTGGCGGCGGCGATCGATGCGCTGCCGCCGGGATACCGGACAGTGTTCGTGATGCACGACGTCGAGGGCTACACGCACGAGGAGATCGGCGCCGCTCTCGGCGTACAGGAAGGGACCTCCAAGGCGCAGCTGTCGAGGGCGCGTGCCAAGCTCCGCGATTCGCTCGCGGATTTCGTGGGAGAATGGGTGTCATGACGATCGACGACGAGCGGTTCAAGGCGCTTCTGCGGCAGGTGGGGCAAGAGTACAACTCGCCCCCGCCCACGCCAAAGGACGCCATGTGGGAACGGATCGCGATGCAGCGCCGGCAGCGCGAGTCGGTGGTGCCGATCACGCGCCGTCGCTGGCTCTGGAGCGTGGCGGCCGCGGCGGTGCTCCTCATCGGTATCGGCATCGGCCGGCTGAGCATCCCGGGCATGCGTCCGGCCGGCGAAGCGCGAGTATCATCGGCTCCGGAGCGCTCGGTCGGTGGTGTGGGCGCCGACACCACGGCAAGGACGCCGGAATCAGTGGTGGGGTCCTCGAAGCCGCTGCGCCGCGAGGCGCCGGCCGAGCCCGGACGACTGGCGAGCGGAGAGGGCGAGCGGGATGGTCGTCCGGATCGAGGCGCCTACCAGCTCGCGGCGCTCGAGCACCTGACCCAGGCGGAAGCGCTCATCGTGTCCTTCCGGGCCGGAACGAAGGGGGGAGAGCTCGATGCGGACGTGCAGGCGTGGTCGCGGGATCTATTGACGACGACCCGGCTGCTGATGGATTCCCCGGCGGCGAAAGACCGGGCGATGAAGAAGCTGCTCGAGGACCTGGAGCTGGTACTCGCTCAGATCAGCCAGCTTCGGGCGCCACGAGGGGCGGAGAGCGGATCCGATGAGCTCAAGCTCATCGAGCAGGCAGTGGAACAACGTGAAGTTCTGACGCGGCTTCGGCGGGCGGTCCCAGCGGCCAGCTCCCATTCCGGGTCCTGAGGAGAGAAACAATGATGAAGATGATCTGTGCGGTGACGGCGGCGGCGCTCCTCGGGAGCGGCTTGACCGCGGCGACATCGCGAACCGTTGGCGACGGAGCTTCGCTTGGTGCGGCACCGGCTCGCGCGATACGCGACGTGGCTCCCCCGCCCTGGCTGGCGGACGATCCAGCAGACTCGCTCTATCGGGCCGCTCGGCAGGCGCTGAACGGCGGTGAGTATCGTCGCGCGGCCGAGCTCTTCAAGCGCATTCCGGAGGTCTATCCCAAGTCGGGATACGCGGGCGACGCTCTGTACTGGGAGGCGTTCGCGCTCTACAAGACCGGCGATGACGAGGATCTGCGCGCCGCACGGCAGGCGCTCGATGAGCAGAAGCGCCGCTTTCCCAAGGCCGCGACGGCAGGGGATGCGGTCGAGCTCCGAACACGCATCACCGGGAAGCTCGCCGAGAGCGGCGACCGGGAGGCGCGGGGCGAGATCTCGAGGTCGGCCAGTGGCGCCGGCTCGCAGCCGTGCTCCGGAGATGAGGACATGAAGGCGGCCGCGATGAACGCCCTCCAGCAGATGGATGCCGACCAGGCGCTTCCGATCCTGAAGCAGGTGCTGGCGCGACGCGACGAGTGCTCGGTGAAGCTGCGCAAGAAGGCCGTCTTCCTGGTGAGCCAGGAGAGCGATGGCGCCGCGGATATTCTGGGCGACGTCATCCAGCACGACCCCGATCGCGACGTACGCCGGGAGGCTGTCTGGTGGCTCTCGCAGGTTCGGGGTGGCCGCGCCATCACCATGCTCGACTCCATCATCCGGACATCCCGCGATGGCGGGATGATCGACCGGGCGGTGCAGGCGCTCTCGGAGCACAACGATGCCAGAGCGCGCAAGATCCTCCGCGATCTGGCCGAGCGAAATGACCTGCCGGAGAGCGTGCGATCGAAAGCGATCTTCTCGATCGGCAACAACGGCCACTCCGCCGACGATGCGGTCTTTCTCCGCGGTCTCTATCCCAAGCTCGCGACCATCCGCCTCAAGGAGCAGCTGCTGCACGGCGTTTCCGAGATGGGAGGCACGGAGAACCAGAAATGGCTGATCGACATCGCCCTGGATCCCAAGGAGGACGTCGAGGCCCGCAAGAAGGCGCTCTTCTGGGCGGGCGAGATGCGCGGCGCACTTCCGGAGCTTCTGTTGGCGTACGATCGCATCAAGGAGCCGGAGGTCAGGAAGCAGATGATCTTCGTCTTCTCCAACCGGAATGACCGCGCGGCCACCGACAAGCTCATCGAGATCGCGCGCAAGGATCCCGACAGGGAGATGCGCAAGCAGGCGATCTTCTGGCTTGGCCAGAAGAACGACCCCAGAGTCAAGCAGCTCCTGCTGGAGATCATCAACCAATGACACGCTTCTTTCCCGCTCCCGTGATCGCCGGCACGGTGCTGCTGTCCGCGATGGCGGTAGCGCTCCGCGCGCAGTCTCTCGGCGACCGCATCGCTGCCACCGGCTCGGGCTCGGCCGAGATGAGCTTCGCGTCCCGAGCCGGTACGTGCGGCGATGGTCGCACGATCGTCGGTCTCGGCCGCTCCCTCTTCATCTGGCCGAACACCACGATCAACGGAAACTGGCACGGCCCGCGCTGCGAGCCCGGTCCGCTGCACGTTGTGCTCACGCTCGATCGTGGTGTGATCACGGGGGTGCGCGCCTTCGCCGGACCGGCGCCGGCTGTCCAGGCCGGCGCGCGCCAGCTTGGCGCTGTGCCGGCGGAACAGGCCTCGGACTACCTGCTCGATCTGGCGGGTAAGCTCGAGGGAACGGCCGGCGCCCAGGCCTTGCTCGCCGGGGCGCTGGCGGACAGCGTCACTCCCTGGCGGAAGCTTATCCGCATCGCCCGCGACGAGACGCGCGCGCGCAACCTGCGGGGGCGCGCGTTGAGTCTGGCGGGCATCACGGGCGGGGACGCCGTGGTCGGCGAGCTCGACGCGATAGTGCGCGACAGCAGTCAGACGGAATTCCTGCGGGAGGGCGCGCTCGCGACGCTCGCGAATGAGTCCGGCGGTGCCGGCGTGCCAACCATCCTGCGCATGGCGGAGCGGAGCAGTGAAGGGCGTATCCAGAAGAAAGCGATCTTCTGGCTGGGCCAGACGCACGATCCGCGGGCGCGCCAGCTTCTCGAGCGCATCATCACCGCGCCGGACTGGTCGGACGAGCTGCGTGGCGAGGCCATCTTCTCGCTCGGCCAGGATGACGGCGATGGTGCGAGTTTCCCATTCCTCCGGAAGGCGTACGGCACGCTATCGAGCCCAAAGCTCAAGGAGCGTGTACTTCAGGCCGTGGCCCAGTCCAGCAGCGAGCAGGCCACGGACTGGCTGATCACCGTCGCGCAGAACGAGTCGGAGCCGCTCTATGATCGCAAGCAGGCCGTCTTCTGGGCGGGCCAGCAGAGCGAGGTGCCGTTCGCCCGCCTGGCCGCGCTGTACGGGAAGACACAGACCCCCGAACTGAAGAAGCAGCTCATCTTCGTGTACTCCCAGCGTGACGGCCGCGAGGCGACGGAGAAGTTGATCGAGATCGCGCGCACGGAGCCGGACCGGGAGCTCAAGAAGCAGGCGATCTTCTGGCTCGGGCAGCGACGCGACGACCGCGCGGTGGAGTTCATCCGCGACATCCTGAAGCAGTAGGAGGAGACATGCACGTTGTCCGCGTGACCCTGGGGATCGCTCTCGCCGCATCCCCGATCGCCGCGCAGTCGATTGCCGACCGTGTGGCTGCTGCTCCGGACGGTCAGGTGCAGCTCACCTACCCGGTTCGCCCGGGTGTGTGCGGCGACGGCGCGGGCGCGATCGGAGTGGGCCCACACACTTTCTTCGGCGAGGTGCACGTCATGCGCGGCAGCTGGCAGCCGCGCTGCGTTCCCGGACCTGCACGCGTGCTCATCTCGGTTCAGTCGCACACCGTCGCCGGAGTGCGGGTGTACGTGGGGGGCGGGAGTGAGAGCGCCAGCAAGTCGCCGGCTGTCGATCTCGGCGTCGTGACGCCGCAGGCCGCGGCTGACTATCTGTTGGATCTCGCACCCAGACTCGACCGACACTCCTCGGAGCAGGCGCTGCTCGGAGCCATGATCGGCGATGGCACTGTCGTGACGGCCCGATTGTTCACGCTGGCACGCGATTCCTCCGCCACCCGGAACACGCGCCACCAGGCGCTCTTCTGGCTTGGACAGCTCGCGCGCGCCAAAGTGAACGGGCGCGCCGATTGGACCGGCGATGACGATGCGAACGATCCCGGCGATCAGGGGGATGAGCGCCGGAGCGCCATCTTCGCCCTGTCGCAGCTCCCCCACCGGGATGGCGTGCCGGCGCTGATCGAGGTGATCCGCACCAACAAGAACCCTGGGTTGAGAGGCTCGGCGATTTTCTGGCTGGCGGATTCCGGTGACCCGCGCGCGGTGGAGCTGTTCGAGATGTTGTTGCGAGGGCGCTAGGACGACCTCACGGCTCCCTCTTTCCCGGGAGCGTCTGTCCGGCCTGGTGGAGCACCGCGCCCGTCACCGCGCCGCCATCTACGACGAAGCTCAGTTGGGCGTCCACCGCCTTGAGAAAGAACTCGGTCGGCGACTCCGCGAAGATCGGGAATTTCGGCTGCCCGGTCGCCTGAACGAACAGTCTGCTGCCGTCACGTGTCACGACGATGGCGAAGGCGGGCGCGAAGCGGTAGCTCCCGACGAACCGCTGCAGGAGGGTGGAGTCGAGCGCGATCTCGGTGTGAGCCCGCGGCGCCGGTGTGAGTGGCAGGCGCTCATCCAGAAGGTGGAGCGCCATATCATCGATGTCGGCCGCGGAGTTGGCGAGCATCACCACACCCACCTGGCGCCCGGGACTGTAGCCGAGGAACCCGTGGTAACCCGCTGTCTGCCCGTTGTGCGTGATGATCGGGCCGCCGTCCGGAGAGCGCAGGATGTGCCACCCCAGCCCCATGGTGATCGCGGGGCTGCCGGTCGGGCGGCGAGAGAGGTGCGCCAGCGCGAGCTCGCGCGAGAGCGGGCTCCGCGCCGAGTCCATGTTGGCCGCGAGAAAGAGCATCATGTCGTTGACCGTCGAGCGAATCGCCCCGGCGCCCGCGAGAGTCGGAAGGTCCCAGTTTGGCACCGGAGCCCCTGCCGGGTCGTGGCCGACGGCAAGCCGCGACTTCATCGCCGGCGTGAGCGTGATCCTGGTGTCTTTCATCCCGAGCGGCTCGAGGATGCGCGATGTCACCAGCGCCTCGTAGCTCGTACCGGCGCGTAGCGCGAGCGCGTGGCCGAGCAGCCCCATCCCGAGATTCGAGTACTCGTACGCGGAGCCGATGTCACGGGTGAGTGCATACCCCGAGAGGAACTCGTACATCTGCCCCACGCTGTAGTCGGCGTAGGGGTTGCTCTGATCTTTCGGGTGGAAGTTGTCGGGCAGCCGGGGGAGGCCGGATGACTGCGTCGCCAGATCGAGCAGGGTGATCTGCTTGCCGGCGCGCGTCGGCATCTTGACCGATGTCGGGAGATACCTGGCCACCGGGTCGTCGAGCGACACTTCGCCTCGCGCCACCATGTCCGCGAGGATCGCGGTCGTGAACACCTTCGTGATGGACCCGATCTCGAACACGGTGTTGCCGTCGAGTGGCACGCTGCCCGCCGCCCGGGTGAGGCCGTAGCTCGACACGCGCCGACGGCCAGCGGAATCGATCATTCCCACCACGATACCCGAGGAGCGCTTGGATTCGACGCGGTCGTGCAGCAGAGCGTGCACCGCCGAATCGCTCGGCAGGTTCGGTTGGGCCAACCCGGCACGAGCGACGACGACGAGTAGCGTGGCGAGCACAGCGACCGCCGAGCGGCTCGGGTGAAGCGAGGCGAGTGACATGATGATCCCTCTTACGTGAACGCCGCCGAACGAGAATGGTCCCGCGGCATCAGGGAATACGCGCTTCTCCCTCGCGGTGTTCCAGCGGGAAGCGGCGCCAGCGGCTAAGCCCCGCTCTTACGGTTGCGCAGTACATCGATGAAAGAAGCGTCACGCTGCGTAATCGCAGCCTAGTCAGCGACCCGTTGCGAACGGCTGGGACCGGATGCACCCTGGAGAGCTTGTCTACCACCCGCAGCAGGTCGATCCGGAACGGGAGTTGAGCGGCACGCTCGCGATGTGGCGACAGAAGAGGCCATGACGGTGTCATTGAATCTCAATAGCTCCCTGGCTGACCCCGACGCGTCTCCGCCCGGTTGTGCAGACGCCATTGCAGCGCCCGGCCGCCATCACCGACGGCTCGGAAAGGCAACCATTCGCAGCCGCACCGCTCTAATAGGTCACCGCCTGCCGGAGCTCATATGACCTGTCTCGCCGCGCCAGCACTGTGCCTCGCCCTCGCCCTTGGCGCCACATCGGTGCGCGCCCAGGCGCCTGCGATACCGCGTACGCCTGCGGGCATGGCGCTTCGCGCCTGGCTGGACGCGTACAACAGCGGTGACTCGACTCAGATGGCGGCCTACCTCCGCATGTACCAACCGCAGCGCGCCGTCGGCGAGATGCTCCATTTCCGGCAGATGACGGGCGGCTTCGACCTGCTCACCATCGAACGCAGCGAGCCGCGGCACGTCGAGTTCACGGCCCGGGAGCGCAAGGGTCCCATGACCGCGTACGGCGCGCTCGACCTGTCCGCGAGCGAGCCGGCTCGGGTGACAGGCCTCATGCTCCAGCCCCTCGGCCCCAACGCAGCGGCCGCCGCTCTCCGCATCGACGCGACCACGCGAGCGCGGGTGGTCGACCGCGCGGCCGCGCTCCTCGACTCGTTCTACGTCTTCCCAGAGGCGGCGAAGCGCATGGGCGACTCGGCCCGCTCGCGGCTCGCCCGGGGTGCCTACGACGGGTACGACAACGGAGTGGGATTCTCCATGAGGCTCAACAGCGACCTGGGAGAGATCGCACACGACAAGCATCTGAGTGTCCGCTACCGCACCCGTGCCTTGCCTCCGCAACGGCCGGAGAGCGCCACGCCCCCCACGCCGTCCACCGAGGAGGTCGCGCGGGCGCGGTCCGAGATGGACGAGATCAACTGCGGTTTCCGGAAGGCCGAGCAGCTCGACGGGAACGTGGGCTACCTCAAGTTCGACATGTTCGCGGATCCGGAGATCTGTGGGCCGACGGCCGCGGCGGCGCTGACGTTCCTGGCTGGAACGCGCGCGCTGATCCTCGACCTACGGGAGAACGGCGGCGGCACGCCCGGCATGGTCGCCCTCGTCGCGGCGTACCTGTTCGACCGCCGAACCCACCTCAACGACCTGTGGACGCGTCGCACAGGCACCACGCAAGAGTTCTGGACGCGGGACAGCATCCCCGGACGCCGCTTCGGTGGAGAGAAGCCTGTCTACGTACTCACCTCGGCGCTCACCTTCTCGGGGGCGGAGGAGTTCGCGTACGACCTCAAAGGCCTCAAGCGCGCCACCATTGTCGGCGAGACGACGGGCGGCGGGGCGCACCCGGTAAGGGGGCGACGCATCGACGACCACTTCATGATCGGTGTTCCGTACGCGCGTGCCATCAACCCGATCACGCACACGAACTGGGAGGGGGTCGGCGTCGAGCCGGACGTCAAAGTGCCAGCGAGCGAGGCACTGGCCACCGCACTGAAGCTGCTCCGCGAAAAGGTTCGGCAGTAGAGCGAGCCCAGTACTCTCCGCGCAACAGTTCTCCCATGTTCCCGTTCCAGCCTCAGTAGTCGAGCGGTACCGCAGCGCTGGCCGAGGGGGTGACGCCGAGCAGCTTCGCCGCCGTCGCGGCGACCTGGGTGAGACGGGCTCCGCGCGGCAGCCGCGCCGGCGTCAGCCCTTTGCCCAGCAGCACGAACGGGATGAGAACGTCGCCACTGTATGACGTGCAATGGTTCTTCGCGGCCGACACCCCGCTCTCGCAGCCGATGCCATGGCCGCCGCCGTGATCTCCGACGATCAGGAGCGCGGTGGTGCCGGCCTCGATCGATGGATCGAGCGCCGCGCGGAGACGCGCCAGCGCCGAGTCCACGTGGAGCGCGGCCTTGAGATAGGCTGGCGTCAGCACATCAGCGACGTTGTCGGCCAGCGTGTCGGAGCTGATCCACCCCTCGTCGTGGCCGGCGAGGTCGGCATCGGCGAGATGCACCATCAGCAGCCTGGGTGCCGCCGCGCCCGCCCAGAGAGCGATCGCTGCGGTCACCACGTCGCCGCCATCCAGCGACGTCGAGTTGAGAGTGTCGATGCCGAGGATGTTCTGCGCGCTCACTCGGATCGATGGGTCGAGATACGACGAGCTGGCGACGGCCGCCGTGATGCCCGGCCCGGCAGCATGCACCCAATTGAAGAGTGTCGTGATGCCGTCGTCGAGCATCACACGGCTGGCCGCATCCACATCGTCGGTCGTGATACCGAGCGCCGGTACATCGCGGCCGCTC
Source organism: Gemmatimonadales bacterium (assembly GCA_038253885.1). GTDB lineage: Bacteria > Gemmatimonadota > Gemmatimonadetes > Gemmatimonadales > Gemmatimonadaceae > JALZAQ01. The sequence goes on from JBBSGP010000006.1 coordinate 42,005, forward strand.
ATCAGGGCCAGCTGGGTCGGCACCTTTCTCGAGGGCACGACGGTGAGCATGCTGTCCGTCCAGACGGCGCTCCCGAGCATCTTCTGCAGCTCGGGCATCTCCGCGACGGCGTCGCCTCGCACGCCACCCAGGCTGACCACGACCACCCGATCGTAGCTGGATGACGCAGCTGGCTGGTCGCTGGCGCTGTGTTGCGTGGGGGCGTCGATGCAGGCGGCCAGAGTGCCGCACGCGAGGAGAGAGAACAACTGCCGCTTCATGGAGACTGACCTGGCTACGAACGTCGGCGGGGAAGGGAGGACCGGGAATGACGACGATCGGCCCCACCAGTCACGCGCCACGCCTCGGCAGCCTGTGCCGGCACGGGTCGTGCTTGGGTTCGTCCCGACATCCAGCCTCGAGAGCAGATGACCCTGCATCGCACTGATGAACAGGTTGGCCTGTCCAAGGCCACCGAGAAAAAGATCGATGAGCTCTACTCGCTCATCGACGGCGTCGGCGTCGCGATGATGACCACCCGTCGCCGGGACGGCAGATTGGTCTCCCGCGCCATGGCGTCGCAGGAGCGCCAATCCATCGCTGACCTCTGGTACATGGCGTCGCTCGACAGTCACAAGTTCGACGAGCTGCGCAACGACCCGAACATCAACCTGTCGTTCTACCGCGACGGAACCCGCGAATGGGTTTCGGTGAGTGGAACGGCCCGTGTCTCCAGGGATCGTTCCCTCATCCACCGGCTCTACCGGAAGGACTGGAAGGCTTGGCTGGGTGATGAGGGTGGTGCGGAAGATGGCAGTCCCGACGATCCTCGGATCGGCCTGATCCTCGTCGACGTGGACGCGGTGACGTTCTTCAAGCTCGACAAGCCGCGGCCGCTGGTGCTCTTCGAGGTCGTGAAGGGGATCATCACTGGGCAGAAACCGGACATCGGTGACGTGAGGCAGCTGACGGGAAGCGATTTCGACGATGTGAGGTGATGGAGGGTCCATTTCCGGGTGTGAACGCCGGGTGACGGAGCGGTTCCTCTTCCCTTTGTGCCGTCGGCCGCTCGATCTTCCGGGATGACAATGTGGCGCGGTGCGATCGCCGCTTGCCGGACACAGTCCGTGCTGGCGGTGCTGTCAGTAGCGTTGTCATTGGCGCTGGGCGCCGCACGGGCATCCGCCCAGCAGCGCGACACCGCGGCTCGGCCAGACACGGTGCGGCTCGCACCCGTCGTCACCACCGTCACGCGCGAGCGCGGACGCTCCCTGCTCGATCTCCCGTACGCCATCAGCATCGCACGCCCGGACAACGCCCGGCCCGGGCAGCGCCATCTGGCGCTCGACGAAACGCTGCTTCTCCTACCCGGGGTGACGGTCGCGAATCGCTTCAACCCCTCGCAGGACCCCCGGATCGCACTCCGCGGATTCGGTGCGCGGTCGGCGTTCGGCGTGCGGGGGGTCAAGGTGCTCCGCGACGGCATCCCACTCACCCTACCCGACGGTCAGACTCCGGTGGACTACCTGGACCTGGAATCGGTCGGGAGCGTCGAGGTCATTCGGGGAAGCGCCTCGGCGCTGTACGGTAACGCGTCCGGCGGGGTGATCGATCTGCGCACCGCCCGTCCCTCGGTTAAACCGGTGCTCGCCGAGCTGCGCGGCTCCGGCGGAAGCTTCGACACGCAGCGTCTGGTCGGCGGCCTCGGGGGCACCCTGGGCATGGCGAGCAACCCTCTCCGCTATCAGGGAGACGTGGTGCGCACCACATCGGACGGTGTGCGTGCCCACTCGCGGCAGCGGCTGACGAGCGCGTTCGGACGCCTCGGCAGTGGTCTGGATGGAACCGACGTGGCGCTCGAGGGGATGTATTTCTTCGAGCCGCTCGCCGAGAATCCCGGCGCACTCACCGCGTCGCAGCTCGCCGCGAACCCGGCGCAGGCAGACCCTCTGTCCGTGCGCAAGCGCGCACGGAAGGAAGTGCGACAGATCCAGCTCGGCTTCACGGCAACACACCCGGTCGCGCGCGACGGCGAGTTGAGCGCCGTGCTCTACGGCGGCACGAGGGAGCTGGCCAACCCCCTCACCTTCGCGATCGTGGACGTGAACCGTACGAGCGGAGGCGCGATGCTGAGGGGCACGCTTCCTTTCACCGCATTGGGCCTTCCCCATCGTCTCACCGCCGGCGTGGATCTGCAGCGTCAACACGATGACCGGCACGAATTCGAGAACTGCAACGATACTCTTCCGGTCGTCGTGCCGACGACACGATGTCCCGTGCCGGTCGCCGAGGCAGGGGCGCGGAGGAAGGACCAGCTCGAGCTGGTGTCCAGTGTGGGCCCGTTCGCCCGGCTGGAGCTGCAGCCCGTGAGACGGCTCCGGCTGAGCGCCGGCGTGCGGGCGGACCGCGTGCGCTTCGAGGTGCGCGACCGGCTGGTGACGTCATCGGACCCGGACGACTCCGGAGTGCGAACGCTCTTCGCCGTGAGCCCGATGGCAGGCGCCAGCTGGCGCGCCACCCAGCTCACTTCGTTCTACGCCACGGTCTCGAGCGCGTTCGAGACGCCCACGGCGACCGAGCTCGGCAACAAGCCCGACGGCAGCGCCGGCATCAATCCGGATCTGCGGCCTCAGTACGCGGCGACGTACGAGACCGGCGTGAAGGGCTATGTCTGGAGCGCTGTTCAGTACGATGCCGCCGTCTTTCTCACGAGGGTGCGCGACGAGCTCGTGCCCTTCGAGATCGCGGGGAGCGGCGGACGCCGCTATTTCCGGAACGCCGGCCGGACCGAGCGGAAAGGGGGCGAGCTGGGTCTTGGCGCGGAGATGGGGATGATGGCGTCCGGCACCCTCCGCCTCTGGCTCGCGTACAGCTACTCCGATTTCCGATTCACCGACTTCACGGTCGGCTCCGCCCGGTACGCCGGAAAGCGGATTCCCGGGATTCCGGTGCACCAGGCGCAAGTGAGCGTCACCTGGCGCCGGCGCGAGCTCTTCGCCACCGCCGAGGGCGTCGCGTCCGCATCCGTACCGGTGGACGATCCCAACAGTGCGCGGGCGGCAGGCTACGAGATCGCGAATGTTCGCCTGGGCACCACCGTACCGCTGGGGGGCGTATGGCTCTCTCCCGTGGTCGGAGCGCAGAACGTGTTCGACCGCCGATACGTGAGCTCGGTCTCCGTCAACGCCACCGGCGGTAAGTACTACGAGCCGGGGTCGGGTCGGCTGGTTTTCGTCGGCTTCGCCCTGCGGGCGCCCCGCTGACCGGATGGGGAACTTCACGCGGCTACCGCGGATTCGTGCCCGGTATGAGTAGCGGGTCCGGTTCCGGGGCTTCATCGAGCTTCGAGGCCGAGGCGCTGCTCTGGCTGGACGACGTGCATCGCTTCGCGCTGTCGATGACCCGGGACGAGGCCGATGCGGACGACGTCGTACAGGAGACGTACCTTCGCGCGTTTCGCTCCTGGCAGACGTTCCTGACCGGCAGCGATTGCCGCCGGTGGCTGTTCACGATCTGCCGCAACGTCTTCTTGCGCTCCAAGGAGCGGGAGCGCCTCACCGTGGACGTTTCCTCTCCCGAGGTGGAAACGCTGGCGGCGGTTCGGATGCACGCGGAAGCGATGCAGAGCGGGTGGGGGGTTGACTCGCTGCTGGACCGAGCCGATCTCGGCCCGGCGATAGCGCGGGCGATCGCGGAGCTGCCGGAGGCGTACCGGGTGGCGGTGGTGCTGGTGGATGTCGAGGGACAGTCGTACGACGAGGCCGCCGAGATCATGGGTGTGCCGGTGGGAACGGTTCGCTCGCGTCTCTTCCGCGGGCGGCGGAGGCTGCAGGAGGCGCTTTTCATTCACGCACGAGATGCGGGCTTCGATCCGCCGACCGAGGAGCACCAGACCGGATGATCGATTGTCAGAGCGCGATGCAGCAGCTGTGGGATTATCTCGATGGCGAGCTGACCCCCGACCGCATGGCGGCGGTGCGCGAGCACCTGGCCGTGTGCAAGCTGTGCTTTCCGCATTACGACTTCGAGCGCGCTCTTCTGGCCGCGGTCGCGCGAACGAAGGACACGGCCCGGGCCCCCGCGGAGCTCCGCACGCGCGTCATGACTGCATTGCAGCGCGACGGGATGGCTGGACTCTGACATCGCGGCGCTCTGGACGCCTGCCGCCCGTCTGGCCAACTTCGGCCATGCCCGCCTTTCGCACCGTCATATTCGACTGTGACTCCACCCTCACCGCGATCGAGGGCATCGAGGAGCTGGCGGGGAGCGCCCGGCCGGAGATCGCGCGCCTCACGGAGCAGGCAATGCGCGGCGACATCGCGCTCGAGGAAGTCTACGGCCGTCGCCTCGAGCTGATCCGTCCCGGTCGCCAGGCCGTCGCCGATCTGGGCCGCCGGTACATCGAATGCCTCGTTCCCGACGCGCGTGAGACGATCGCGGCCCTCCACGCCGAAGGGATCGCGACCCGCCTGGTCTCGGGCGGATTGCGACCGGCGGTCCTCGCCCTCGCGCGATCGCTCACGATGTCGGAAGAGGCTGTCGAGGCGGTGGATGTGTTCTTCGATGGGGACGACTACCGTGGCTTCGACGTCCGCTCACCTCTGGCCGCATCCGGAGGGAAGCGGCTCGCCATCGAGCAGTGGCTCGGCGATCTTCCGAGGCCGGTGATGATGGTGGGTGATGGTGCCACCGATCTGGAGACCATGCCGGTGGTCGATCTCTTCGTCGCGTTTGCCGGCGTGGCTTCGCACGACCGCGTGACGAGCGCGGCCGACGTTGTCGTTCGGGCCCGGTCGCTCGCTCCGATCTTCACTCTGGCGGTCGGCGCCGAGCCGCCGGCCGACCCACTCTCCCGCGCCACGTACGACAAAGGGCTTGCCCTGCTCGACGCGCGCTACCACCCCGTATGACAATGCCCGACGCCCTGTCCGCTCCGCCAGCTTCCGCCTCGACACCAGCGCGTGTCGCGCCGCCCTTTGGCCGCTTCTTCCTGCCCGGTCCGACCGAAGTACGTCCCGAGATTCTCGAGGCGCAGCTGCATCCGATGATCGGCCACCGCGGCGCGGCGATGGAGGGCCTCATCGCCGAGCTCTCGGCGGGGCTGCGCTACGTATTCCGCACGGAGCGGCCTGTCTACATCTCCTCGTCCTCGGCCACAGGGCTGATGGAGGGAGCGCTGCGCAATGGAGCGCGAGCGCGCGTGCTCTCCCTGGTGAATGGCGCTTTCAGCGAGCGTTTTTTCCGGATCGCGCGCGCGTGCGGGCTGGATGCCGAGGCCCTCGAGGTGCCGCTCGGACAGGTGCACACTCCCGAGATGCTCGAGGAGGCGTTGCGACATGGCCGGTTCGATGCCGTGACGGTCGTGCACTCCGAGACTTCGACCGGAGCGCTCAACCCGATCGCCGACCTCGCGCGGGTCACGCGCGACGCGGGCGATGTGGTGCTCCTCGTGGACAGTGTGAGCGGGATCGCCGGGACCCCGGTGGAGAGCGACGGCTGGAAACTCGACTTCGTGCTCACCGGCTCCCAGAAGGCGCTCGCGCTGCCTCCCGGCCTGGCGTTCGGCGTGGCGCAGGAGAGCGTGCTCGCTCGGGCGAAGCAGCGCACGGATCGGGGCATCTATTTCGACTTCATCGAGTTCCAGAAAGGCATCGAGAAAGATCAGACGCCGAACACGCCCGCTCTCCCCCTCCTGTTCGCGCTCGCCCTCCAGCTACAGCACATCCGCGCGGAGACGATCGAGGCGCGCTGGGCGCGCCACGAGGCGATGGCGAAACGAACCGTCGAGTGGACGGCCGAGATGCGGGAGCGCGGAGTCGCCCTCTCGGTGCTCGCGCCCGAAGGGTTTCGATCCCCCACCGTGTCGTGCATCACGGTTCCCGAGGGGGGCGTGGGGGTAGGACAGAGCGGCTCGCGGATCACCAAGGAGATGGACCGGATGGGCTTCACCATCGCCGCCGGCTACGGGTTGCTCAAGGACGCGACCTTCCGCATCGGACACATGGGGGATCACACCGTGGCCGAGCTCGATGTGCTCCTGGATGCGCTCGCCCAGGTGCTCTCCCGGTGACGGCGCGCTTTCGCGTCGTGGTCGCGGACGCGATCGCGGCCGAAGGGCTGGAGCCGCTGCGGGCCGATGACCGTTTCGAGCTGATCGAGGCTCCCGGACTCACGGGCGAGCCGCTCGCGCGGGCGATCGAGGGAGCGCACGCCGTACTCGTCCGAAGCGCGACCCGCATCACCCGAGAATCGCTCGCCTACGCGGACAAGCTCGCCGTGATCGGGCGCGCGGGGGTCGGGGTGGACACGATCGACGTCGATGCGGCCACCGAGCAGGGCATTGCCGTGCTGACGGCGCCGGCCGGGAACACCATCTCGGCGGCCGAGCTCGCGTTCGCTCTGATTCTGTCAGTGGCGCGGCGTGTTCCGGCGGCTGATCAATCGATGCGCGCCGGCAAGTGGGACCGGAAGAGCTTCACCGGCAGTGAGCTGTACGGCAAAACGCTTGGTCTCGTGGGGGCCGGCCGCATCGGGAGCGAGGTGGCGCGCCGCGCGCGGGCGTTCGGCATGAAGGTGATGGCGTACGATCCGTACCTCACGGCGGAGCGCGCCGGCGCGCTGGAGATCGAGCTGGCCCCGCTCGATGCCGTGCTGCGCGCCGCTGACTTCGTCTCGGTGCACGTGCCCCTCACCGAGGCCACGGCCGGCCTGATCGGCGAGGAGCAGCTGGCGCGGATGAGATCGGGCGCCATTCTGGTGAACGCGGCGCGCGGCGGAGTGGTGGACGAGACCGCGTTGGTGCAGTCCCTCCGTGCTGGCCACCTTCGCGGTGCGGCGCTCGACGTGTACGCCGAGGAGCCGCTGCCCAGGGATCATCCACTCCGCTCGCTGTCGAATGTGGTCCTCACACCGCACCTGGGCGCATCGACCGAGGAAGCGCAGCGAAACGTCGCGGTCGAGATCGCGGAAGCGGTTCGCTCGGCGCTGCTGGAGGGCGATCTCTCTCGCGCGGTCAACGCGCCGGCCATCGGCGGCGACGACATGCGGCGGCTGCGACCACTTCTGGATCTGGCCGTGCGTCTGGGCCGGCTCGGCGCGGCCATGGCCGACGGAGCGATACGCGCGGTGGAGCTGCGCTACGCCGGCACGAGCGCCGATGGTCTCCGCCCGCTGGCCGCAAGCGCGCTCATCGGGCTGCTCCAGGAGGCGGTGGGGCGCGGCGGAATCAATCTGGTCAACGCGCTGCACCGCGCCGAATCCCGGGGGATCACGCTGCGCCAGCTCCGCCTTCCGGCCGAAGCCGGCTACGCCGAATATCTCGAGCTGCGCCTGCAGGCGGACGGGGCCAGATCCGTCGGAGGAGCGTTGATCGCCGAAGGGCATCCCCGCCTCGTGAGGATCGATGAGTTCCACGTCGATGTGGTGCCTCGTGGCGCCCTGGTCGTGCTGCGGAACCGCGACGTGCCGGGCGTGATCGGCCGGGTCGGGACTGTCCTTGGCGACGCGGGAGTGAACATCGCCGAGTATCACCAGGCTCGCCTGGGTGCCGGCGGTGACGCCCTCGCGGCCATCGGCGTCGATGGCGAGCTGCCGCCCTCCCTACTCGAGCAGCTGCGCCGGGTGCCCGAGGTGAAGGATGTGAGGCAGGCCCAGCTCGATTGAGGGCCGACTGCTCAGCGCTCCGGCTGCTTGTCGTCGGGTGACGCGAGCTCGAGATCCCACTCGATGGGGATTGTCGGATCCAGAGAGTCGCGCACCGAGCAATACTTTGTGATCGAGAGCTCGATGGCGCGCTCCGCCTGCTCGCGCTCGATGCCCGTTCCCGCGATCCGGAATCGCAGCATCACGTGCTCCAGGCGGCGGGGGACGGCGTCCACCCTGCGTCCCACCGCCTCCACCTCGAGCGACGTCACCGGTGTGCGCCTCTTCTTCAGGATCTCGACGACGTCCGCCGATGAGCACGTGGCGAGTGCGCTCAGCAGAGTATCCACCGGTCCCATCCCCGTGACGCCGTGGCCATCGACGATCGCCACCGGGCCGCCCAGCTTGCCGGTGGCGAATTCCTGCTCACGACGCCAGGTCGCGATGATGCGATTGGGCGGACGCGGCGGCACGGCCGGAGTAGCTGTGTCGGTGGCGCTTGCGCCGTCGGCCTGGGTGGATGGCGTGGGAGTGTCGCTCATCGCTCGATCGGCACCCGCACGGAATTGCCCCATTCGGTCCAGCTCCCGTCGTAGTTGCGGCACTGCTCGTAACCCAGCAGGTACGTGAGGACGAACCAGGTGTGCGAGCTGCGCTCGCCGATCCGGCAGTAGGCCACGACGTCGTCCGACGGTTTGAGCCCGGCTTCGCTCTCGTAGATCGAGCGCAGCTCGGTTGCGGTCTTGAAGGTGCCGTCGGGATTCGCGGCCCGGGCCCACGGTACGCTCTTGGCGCCGGGGATGTGCCCGCCCCGGAGCACTCCCTCCTGCGGATACTCCGGCATGTGCGTCTTCCGGCCGGTGTACTCATCCGGCGACCGGACGTCGATCATCGGCCGGCTCGCCTTCATGTGCTTCAGAACCTCGTCCTTGAACGCGCGGATCCGTGCGTCCGAGCGCTCCGGAGCCTTGTATTGCGTGGGTGGGTATTTCGGGACGTCGCTCGTCATCAGCCTGCCCTCCTGCTCCCACTTCACCCTCCCGCCATCCAGCACGCGGGCGTTCGTGAAGCCGAAGAGCTGGAAGACCCAGAAGGCGTAGCACGCCCACCAGTTGTTCTTGTCGCCGTAGAAGATCACTGGCGTGGATTCGTCGATCCCTTTGCCGCGAAGGAGCGACTGGAATTGCTCCCGGCTGACGTAGTCGCGGACGATGTCGTCGTTGAGATCGGCGTGCCAATCCACCTTCTGCGCGCCCGGGATGTGCCCCGAATCGTAGAGCAGCACATCCTCGTCGCTCTCGACGATGCGGAGCGACGGATCGTTGAGATGGCTGGCCAACCATTGCGTGGATACGAGCACCTCGGGGTGCACATAGCCCTTCTGCGCGATGGATGAGTCGGCACCCGGTGGCTGCTGCTGAGTGGTGGCCATGGGACCTCCGGTTAGTGCGGGGTGGGGGTGGGGAAGATACGCCGGGACAAGCCGCCTTTCCACCGGGGTTCAGCGTGCTCTGTGATGAACGCACATCACCCGATCCGAGTGCCGTTCGGAACGACGCTATCGGGAGCGAGCAGCACGACATCGTGGGGCTCGGGCATCGCGCCCAACACGAGGACCTCGCTCACGAAGCCGGCGATCCGGCGAGGAGGGAAGTTCACCACGGCCACGACCTGACGCCCCACGAGTTGCTCCGGCGCGTAGTGCACGGTGATCTGAGCGCTCGAGCTGCGGGTTCCGATCGCGTCACCGAAATCGATCTCCAGCGTGATGGCCGGCTTCCGCGCGGCGGGAAGGGGAGCTGCCGCCGTGATGGTGCCCACGCGCATGTCGATTCTCTGGAACTCCTCGAAGGTGGCCATGTTGCGCGCGAACCCTGTAGCTTGGGTGGATGGGCCAGTACAAGCATCACGTCTTCGTGTGCACCTCCGGCGGCACCTGCCCGGCAGACGGCTCCGATGCCGTGCACGCCACCCTCAAGAAGGGGGCAGCCCTGGCGGGGCTCAAGGGCGTCGTTCGGGTCAACCACGCCGGCTGCATGAACCAGTGCGGACATGGCCCGATGGTGGTGGTCTACCCGGACGACGTCTGGTACCACCACGTGGATGTCCACGGCGCGCAGCGCATCCTCACCGAGCATCTGATCGCCGGCCGGGTGGTCGAGCAGTATCTGTATCGCGCCCCACCGGGTGACAACAAGCTCGAGGGGTGAGAAGCCGGATCGCGCGCTGCATCCGGATGCGAGAACGGGACCGCACTCGCGGTCCCGTACGCGTGAAGCGTTGAGGCCTGTTGCCTACCCGCGCTCTCTCATCCGGCAGTCCTACAGGAGCGTTCCCTTGAGGACGGCGAAGGCAACGGTGAAGTAGATGATCAGCCCCGTCACGTCGACCAGCGTCGCCACGAACGGGGCGCTGGCGCTCGCCGGATCGAAACCGAACCGGCGGAGGACGAAGGGCAGCATCGATCCGGCGAGCGACCCGAAGGTCACCACGCCGATGAGCGCGACCCCGATCGTGATCGCGATCAGCACGTGATGCACGCCATAATTGTAGAAGCCGAACGCCTGCCAGACCGAGATGCGCAGGATGCCGAGCACGCCGAGTATTGTGCCGAGCACGATGCCCGCCGGCAGCTCGCGAACGGCCACCCGCCACCAGTCGCGGAGAGAGACCTCGCGCAGCGCCATGGCCCGGATGATCAGCGACGTGGCCTGCGACCCCGAGTTTCCACCCGAGCTCATGATCAGCGGGATGAACATCGCGAGCACCACCGCGCGGCTCAACTCGTCGGAGAAATGCTGCATCGCGGTTGCCGTCAGCATCTCGCTGAAGAACAGGATGCAGAGCCAGGGAGCCCGCTTCCGGATCAGACCGAAGAGGCTGATCTGCATGTACGGCGCACCCAGCGCTTCCATACCTCCGAATTTCTGGACGTCCTCCGTGGTCTCCTTCACGATGGCGTCGATGACGTCGTCCACGGTCACGATGCCGATGACGTGCTGCTCCTCGTCCACCACCGGAACCGCCAGCAGATTGTACTTGGAGAGCAGCCGCGCCACGTCCTCGCGGTCCATGAGCGGCGTCACGCTCACCGGCTTGCGCACGTCGCCCACCTGTCCGACCTGCGTGCTGCGGTCGGCGAGCATGAGCTCGCGGAGCGACACCATGTGAACGAGCCGCTGATCGGCAGGATCGAGAACGTAGATCGCGTACACCGTTTCCTTGGCGCGTCCGACGTCGCGGATGTGCCGCATCGCCTCCTCGACGGACCAGGTCGACGGCATGCTCACGAACTCCGTCGTCATGATGCCGCCGGCGGTGGTTGGCGGGTACTGCAGAAGGAGCTTGAGCGAGTCGCGCGTGGGGGCGTCGAGCGTCTTGATGAGTCGAGTTCGCTCTCCCTCCGGAAGGTCCCGAAAGAGATCCGCCTGCTGATCCGCCGACATGGCCTCGATGAGCGGGCCGGCCGCGTGATCCTCGCAGTGAGAGAAGATCTGATGTCTGCGATCGAGCTGCGGCTCATCGAGCACCCTCACGGCCAGATCGAACGGAAGAACGGAGATGACGGTCGCGGCGCCGTCAGGCTCGAGATGGTTGAGCGCGTCAGCGATGTCGGCCGGCCGCATTGTCGAAAGCATCTCGGCCAGCTCGGCCGGATCTCCGGCCAACAGGTAGAGCAGCTCCGGGGTGGCGTCGACGACGGGAGTGGAACTGGGCATGTCTGTGTCCGGAGAAGGACTCGTGGGTGCGTGGCGTGAGATGGGGATCAATCTGCACCTGACGCGCGAGGCAGGGAACCGCGGTAGCCGAGCACGGCGAAAGGGCTCAACTGCCGTGGCGATGTATGTTCCGGCATGCTTCCCCGGATGGATCCGTACTCGCGGCACATCATCATCTGTACCGGAGGCTTCTGTTCACCGGATCGGAACGGGCGCGCGCTGTATGCAGAGCTTCCGGTCCTGCTGGAGCGCGAGGGACTTCTTTTCGGGCCGGATCGTGTGAAGCGGGGGGAGACGCCGTGCCTCGGCGTCTGCGCGGGCGGCCCAATCGTGGTCGTCTATCCGGATGGCATCTGGTATGGCGGCGTGACAGCCGCGTTGCTCGAGCGAATCGTCGTCGAGCATCTGAAGGGAGGACGGGTGGTCGAGGATGCCGTCTTCCACCGTCTCACATGATCAGGTCGTCAAGCGTCCATTGTCGGCGGATGGCGTCTTCAGCTCCGCACTCGGCGACAACTTTGGCGGTCACATCGGCTGCCCATCGAAAGCCGGAATGATCGGCCAGGCCGAGCGGCGGCCATCCCATCCTCACGGCCGCCGCGTCGCCGTACAGCACACTGATGATCTCGTCGCTCGCCGTCGTGTCGCCCAGCACCTGCAGCGCGCCCCTGACCATTGCTCCGTCCTCGCTGCTCGGCGACCCGAAGGGGTTCGAGCCGAGCGCGTACGCGAGTCCTTCCCGCGCGACCACCGCCGACAGCGTGGCCGCCTGACCATGGAGCTCTGTCCAGATCGTCCGGACCGTCTCCGCCGAAGCCTCACGTTGAACATCCTCGGCGCTCACCGGCTCCCCGGCCCACATCTGGACCAGACCGTGTCTCGCGCGCCGCTTGCCGGTGGTTCGATGCAGGGCTTCGGTGGCGACCCGATCCGTCCACAGTCCCGGCGAGGGCACGACGATCGCAAGGGTCATCTCGCCGGTGAAGAGGCAGCGCCGGGCCGTACGATCTCCGGCCTCGTGCGCGAGCCGCTCAGCGCCGAGACTCTGGAGTCGCTCGACCATCTCCAATGCAGCGTTCCCGGCCATCGGGTTGTACGCAGCGAAGCCCCACTCGCGCTCCGCTCGCGAGAGATAGGCGAGGAATCGCGGCGAGCGCGTGCGCCCGTCGCGGCTCAACCGATAGATCTCGGCCATCGCCGCGAGCGTTTCGGCGATCCTCACCTGCGCGATGCGGGGCGCCGCGCGAGCTCCAGCAGCTCGCGTTCCACCGTGCGGAGATGCCGCGGCCAGACGTGACGAGCGAGCTGAAAGAAGTTGGTGCGGGCGGCCTGATCCTCGGCCAGAAAATGCGACAGGCGGCGGTGCCCCTTGAGCGTGTTGCACCCCTTGCACGCCGTCACTAAGTTGCCCCCCGACCGGTCGCCGCCGCGCACCCGCGGCTGCACGTGATCCACCGTCAGCTCTTCGGCGGGCCAGAGCAGGCCACAGTAGACACAGCGGTAGTCATCGCGAGCGAAGAGTTGATCCCGATTCAATGACGCCACCACCACCCTCCGATCCGTTCAGCCCGCGCCGCGCTATTATGGGAGCCGCGAAACGGCTCCTCTTCAAGCAGCTCGATACCAGCGCTCCCGTCGCGATCGAGCCCCCCCGACTCACCCTTCGAGCCCTCGAGGCCATCCGCATGTCCCGCTCCCGCGACCGCATCCTCGGCAACCTCGACGATATGTACCGCGAGGCCTTCGACCGCGCCAAGACCACCGACGATCAGTCCCAGATGCAGACCCTGGACTTCGCCTACCGTCGGGAGCAGCTGTATTTCGAGATCCTTCTGGATATCAGGGATGCGGTGGAAAAGCGGTGACGCATTCCGGTAGCGCGCTGGTCACCCCGCGTACCGAAAGCCGGTCTCCTTGAGCGTGAGTGTGTCGGCCGGCGTCTGCAGGCCGGCTTCGACGACTTCCGCGATCAGGAAGATGTGGTCGCCTGCGGGATGATCGGCGGTGATGCGACACTCCAGCCACCCGGTGGCGTCGTCGAGAATCGGCGATCCCGTCAGCGGCCCCGGATGATGAGCGACCCCATCCAGCTTGTTCGGTACGTTGCGTGAGGAGCGCCCGAGCCTGCCCGCGAGCTGTCGCGATCCCGCCGGAAGAACGCTGAGAGCGAACTGCCCGCTGGCACGCAGCATCCCGAGCGAGCGCGCCTCGTGCTCAACCGCGACGCCGATGAGCGGCGGCTCGAAGGAGAGCTGGGTGAGCCAGTTGACGGTCATGGCGTGGGGGGGTCCGTCCTGATCGTGCCGCACACCCAGAGCGTACAGCCCGTACACGATCGTTCGAAGTACCTGCTTCTTCGCGTCCTGATCCATGATCCCTCCGGCTGGATCGATGACCCGGATTCTATCGCGCCGAGCCGGCGGCGAGGAGGGATTGACAATCACGGCTCGCCTGGTCGCTGACGCCCGTGCATCCTTGCCTGTCAGCCGCGACGATCCGGCTCGTCGAACCCTGTTCTGGAGACGCTCCATGCGCTCGCCTGTACGAGTACTCAGATTCTGCGCCGCCATCGCTCTCGTCGCGCTTCTCGATGGGCCCGCTCAGGCCCAGGGCGCACCGGTAGACACGACGGCGACGCGAGAGCTGGTGTCACGCCTCGACCTCGAGCGCTACAAGGCTACGCTCATCGGCCTAACCCAGTTCGGAGACCGGCGCCAGGGGACCGATCGAAATCGCGCCGCGGTCGATTGGATCGAAGCGCAGCTCAAGAGCTACGGCTGCACCAACACGGAGCGTATCACCTATGATTTCCAGCCTCCCGCTCCGGCGGCGCCGCGACAACCGTCGGCTTCGGGAGCGTCATTGCGGCTGCCGACGGCGGCGCCCGGTGGAGCGCGACTGCGCGGCACCCTGATGCCGATCGGGGTGAACAGCGATTCGCTCGCGCAGCCGGACACGAGGCTTCGCGCTCTCAATGCGCAGCCGAGCTCACCCGGCCAGCGCCAGGAGGTCTACTGCACCAAGGTGGGCATGTCGCACCCCGAAGAGATGTACATCGTCGGCGCGCACATGGACGGAATTGGGTGGGGAGAGGCGGCGAACGATGACGGCTCCGGCACCGCGCTGGTGATGGAGCTGGCGCGCGTCTTCAGCAGCCCCGACGTGCAGACCGAGCGCTCGATCCGATTCATCCTCTGGAACAACGAGGAGACGGGGCTCAATGGAGCCCGCGCTTACGTCCAGCAGCGACAGGAGAGACAGGGGAAGGAGGACCCCGCTGGCTCGCGGCGGTACCCGGAGCCGCGGTGGCTCGGCATGATCCAGCATGACATGATGCTGTTCGACCACGGCATGCCCCGTCCCGACGGGACGATGGGCCGTGACCAGCGTCCCGAGGCTGACGTGAACATCGAGTTCCAGAGCGGCGCGAAGATGGCCGCCGGCGCTCAACAGCTCGCTTGGGCGCTCGCCAGCGCGAACGAGAAGTACGCGACGGATTACCCGGCAACGGTGGGGCAGCACATGACGAACACCGACTCCGCGCCGTTCCAGGATATCATCCCCGCGATCAGTCTGCGCGAGAACGAGCGGGGGGCGCAGATCGGCGCGGGGTGGGACCCACAGTGGCACCAGCCCACCGACCGTCTAACTACATACAACGACAAGGACTTCCGCCTCGGCCTGAACGCCGCGCAGACGACCCTTGGCGGCATCGCCCAACTGGCCGGTGCGACGTTGCGGAAGTAGCCGTTGGGGGGAATGGGACTTGCTTTCACCTGTCCCGACCATAGGCTGAATCAGACAGCAGTCGGCGTGCGCCTGGGCGTCTCCCCCCGGGGGGGTCGCGTCATGGCGCTCGCCGATTCCCATCGCACCCTCCGCCCCGAGCGTCATGTCCGCACTCATCATCCTCGTTCTCGCCGCGGCGTTGTTGCTGACGGTCGCGGTATGGATGGTGAGCGTCTTTCGGCGCCCTTCGCCCGCGCGGCATGAGCCAGGGGAGATCCGGCTGATCTTTCCGGGAGGGTCGAAGACGGCCCCGATCGAGGAGGATCGATCACCCGAGGAGGAGGAGGATCGATCACCCGAGGAGGTAGAGGAGCTCGAGCCGGCGGACGAGGGCCTCCGCCCCCAACCCATGTCACGGTCGATGGCCGAGGCGCTCGAGATCTCCGCTGCGCGCGGGCGACCGGCCGCACAGCCTGATGGCGGGTCGGATCGGAACGGGGCGAACGGTGCGGGGAGGAAGGGCGTAGGTGTCGACGAAGATCGGGCGCTGGCCGGTGAGACGGTGCAGTTCCGCCGCCCCCAGGATGAGGCGGTGCAGCTGCTTCCAGGGAGGCTCGAGGTCCTCGACGGAGAGCATCCGAACGAGGAAGTGCGCTTCGTGCGCATGCCGGGAGAGCTACCTCAGATCACCTTCGGGCGTGAGGTCGGCCCGCCGCACCGTCATGTGAGGCTGCGCACGATGACGGCGAGCCGACTTCACGCCCGGATGACCTATCGCAGCGGTCGATGGACGATCACGAACCTTTCCGCCACCAACCCGGTACACATAAACGATGTCGCTATCGAGAGCGTGGGCGAGGGGCGGGTGCTCGATGACGGTGACCGGATCGAGATGGGCGAGATCGTCTTTCGGTTCAGATCTCACTAGGCGGGAAATGATGTGATGGAGCGAGACGCCATGCCGCGGGGGCTCATCGAGCTCGGCGCAGAGCTCGAGGTTCTGCGTGAGCTCGGCCGGGGCGGCATGGGGGTCGTGTATCTCGCCCGGGAGCTGGCGACCGGTCGCGAGGTAGCGATCAAGGTCATTCGCGCGCGCTACGAGCAGGACGAGGAAGCGCTGGCGCGATTCGCGCGCGAAGCCCGAGTGCTTGCCGGATTGCGGCACCCGCGCATCATAGGAGTTGAGAGCGTCAAACAGCTCTCCGATGGGAGCGTGGCCCTGATCATGGAGCGCGTGGCCGGCCGCACCCTCACCCAAGCGATTCGCCGGGATGGGGCGTTTGCGTTCGACCGGGCCGAGGTCGTTCTTCGCGATGTCGCCGAAGCGCTCGGCCACGCACATGCGCAGGGAATCGTTCACCGCGACGTCAAACCGGAGAACATTTTCCTCGAGGATGCAATGGGGCGCGCGCTGCTCGCCGACTTCGGCATAGCGCGGTCGATCGACGGAGACTCGAGCCTCACCATGACGGGTGTGGCGATCGGCACCCCCACCTACATGTCACCGGAGCAGATCGACAGCGCCCAGGTGGATGGGAGAAGCGACCTGTACAGCCTCGGAGTGGTCGCGTGGGAAATGCTCTCGGCGACGCGACCCTGGGATGGAGAGAGCATCTACAGCGTCATTTATCGGCAGAAGCACGAGGACCTGCCCGCACTCGACCAGCTGCGCCCCGACATCCCCGCACCGTTGCTCGGCGCGATCGAGGGTCTCCTCGAGAAGGACCGTGAGGAGCGATGGCCGGACGCGGGGAGCTTCATCGCCGCGCTGGGCTCGTCGGCCCCGGCCAGGCGGCGTCGGCCGGCCGCAGCCCGACCTCCGAGCGAGACGCAGCGGCTCGTCCGGCCGCGACCGATTCCCACCGAGCCGGAGCCGGTGGCTCTTCCCGCCGACGAGCAGCAGGTGGATGTCCTGGATCTGCTGGCGCCCGGTGGGTGGACGCGCCGTCGCCGGCGCGGAGCGTCGATCGCGTCGCTCGTCATCGCGGTGCTCGGAGGCGCTGCTCTTCTCTTCGGTCGAACGGCCCGCGAGACGCCATCGGTGTCCCTCTCCTCGTCCGCGACATCGGCGGGCCCGGTCGCGCGGCCGAGCCAGCCATCAGCGACGCGGCCACCGCGTTTGGCGTCGACGGAAACCCTTCGTGCCTCGGCCGGGGTTGTCGTGACCGCGGCCACGCGGGGCGCCGGGACGGACATCGCACAGGTGATCCCCATTCCTGCCCCGGTCCCGGTCTCGGCGTCACCGGCCGCGAGCCGAGCGACTCCTCCAGCCATCAGCGCCACTCCGCCACCGGCAGCGCGGCCGACCCCCAGCCTGGCTCAGCCCGGGGACGGTATATCCGCGCCCGTGCCACCCGTCTCGCCGCCGATGACGGAGCGCATGAGCGTCATCCCGGGCGGGGTGCACAGCTGTGCCCTGTCAAAGGATGGTCGCGCCTGGTGCTGGGGTGGGAACGCCAGTGGGCAACTCGGCGTCGGGACTGCGGCGCGGTCCGTGACTCCGGTTCCGCTCGTTGGCGATATGCGGTTCGCCAGCCTCTCGCCCGGGCTCTTCCACACCTGCGGCGTCTCGCGCGAATCCGTCGCGTTCTGCTGGGGAGACAACGAGCACGGGCAGGTGGGGGACGGAACGAATCAGAGCAGGCTCGCGCCGGTGCGAGTGACCGGTGCCATCGACTTCCGCGCGCTGGCATCGGGGGCGTCTCACACGTGCGGGATCACCGCGGCGGGACTCGCCCTCTGCTGGGGCGCGAATGCTCACGGCCAGCTTGGCGACGGCGGCGCCACCGATCGGTCGAGCCCAATCGCAGTCGCCACGAGCGCGCGATTCACCGTTCTCGTGGCTGGCTGGAATCACAGTTGCGCGCTGGACGCTTCGGGGCACGCGTGGTGTTGGGGAGCGAACAGCGGGGGGCAGCTCGGTGATGGGTCGACGACCGATCAACGCAAGCCGGCAGCGGTCGCCGGCGACGTGACGTTCGTCGCGATCTCGGCCGGTAACGAGCACAGCTGCGGCATCACGAGCTCGGGAGTGGCGTACTGCTGGGGCCGGAACCAGTTCGGACAGCTCGGCGATGGCGGTACGGCTGACCGCTCGACGCCCATCCGCGTGCGTACGCGAGAGCGGTTGCGCGCCGTCGCGGCTGGCGGCGTGCACAGCTGTGCCGTCACCGACGCCGGTGCCGCGCTCTGCTGGGGACGCAACACCTACGGACAGCTGGGCGACGGCGGGACAACCGACCGCTCGTCGCCGGCCGAGGTGACGGGAGGCCACACCTTCGCTTCGATCCGGATGTTCGGGTCGCACAGCTGCGGCACGACAGTGTCGGGAGAGAGCTTCTGCTGGGGCTACAACCCGGATGGACAGCTCGGCGATGGAACGCGAACGCACCGCACTCGCCCGACATACGTGGAGCAGCCCGCGCGGTAGCGGGCTCCTGAAGCATGCCGAGTCATCGAATGGCTGCAGCATCGGCCCTGCTCGCGAGGATGTGCGTCGCCGTCGCGGCGATCTCCCTCTCGTGCGGCGGGCCGACGGAGAGTGCGGCCGTCGTGGCCGTCGTCATCACCCCATCGAGCAGCTCGCTCGGCCTCGGCAGCGCGCTTCCTCTCCGCGCGACGTCGCAGGATGCGCGCGGCCGGACGCTGGACCGACCGATCTTCTGGTCGAGCAGTCAACCGGACATCGCACAGGTGTCGGCCAGCGGTGTCGTCACCGGTTTGCAGATCGGCACAGTCCAGATCGCGGCCAGCGCCGACGGAAGGTCCGGCGTGGCTACCGTTGCCGTCACACCCACTCCGGTGAGCCGCGTGATCGTCCTGCCGGAAGCGGCATCGCTCGTCGTCGGCGGGAGCCAGCAGCTCCAGGCCGTCGCATACGCCGCCAGCGGCGCCACGCTGTCGGACCGGCCGTTCGTGTTCTCCAGCAGCAACGAAGCGGTCGCGCGCGTGGACGCCTCGGGTAAGGTCCGCGGGGTTGCGGTGGGAACCGCCGTCATCACCGCCACGGCGGAAGGTAAGAGCGGCGCGTCCCAGATCACCGTCTCGCGGGCACCGGTGGCGCGAGTTCTGGTCACTCCCTCGCCGGCGTCGGTGATCGTCGGACAGAGCGTGCAGCTCGCGGCGACAACCGTGGATGTCAACGGTGACACCCTCTCCGGACGAGCGGTGGCGTGGAGCACGAGCAACGACAACATCGCCAGCGTCTCCCAGACGGGAGTGGTCACCGGAAAGGGGGCTGGCACGGCGGTGATCACCGCCACATCGGAGAATCAGAGCGGATCGGCGCAGGTTACCGTAGCCCTGGCCCCCGTGGCCTCGGTGACGGTGGCGCCGACTCCGGTCTCTCTCGTCCGCGGACAGGCCCAGCAGCTGACGGCCACGACCCGAGACGCCGGAGGTACCGTGCTCTCGGGCCGTGTGGTGACGTGGTCCACCAGCAACGCCGCGGTCGCCACCGTCTCGAGCTCCGGCATGGTGACCGCCGTCGGGGTCGGCACCGCCGAGATCACAGCGACGAGCGAGGGGAAGAGCGGAAGCGCCAGCGTCTCCGTCGCATCAGACGTCGCGCGCGTTCAGGTGAGCCCGAAGAACGTTATCGTCGACAAGGGCAAGACGACGCAGCTGATCGCCAAAGCGTTCAACGCCGCTGGCATCGAGCTGTCGGGGCGCACCTTCTCCTGGAGCTCGAGCAACGATGCCATCGCCACCGTGGACCAGACCGGCTTGGTGAGAACGCGGGCCGTCGGCGTCGTCACCATCACGGTGACGTTGGAAGGGAAGAGCGATACCGCGTCGGTCGCGGTGGTCAACCCGTAACCGATGCTGGCGCACCATCGCAGCTGCCTCTTCGTCATCGTGGCGTGTCTGGGCGCCGATGGCCGAGCGCAGGAGGCAGCGCTCAAGCGGGCCCCGGCCGCCGGCACACCGGCGCGGGGGGCACCCTGTCCTCCGTTCGCGACCCCGGCGCAACCCACGGTAGCGCAGCGCACTCAGGCGCGCGATCTCGCGGCGCGCGCCCAACAGGCCTCGATCATCGGCGATGCAGTCGCCGCCCGCGATCTGCTGCGCCAGGCGCAGCAGCTGAACGGCACGGACGCGTCGCTCGCGTACGAGCTGGCGCGGTTGAATGAAACCGGCCGGGATGTGCACGCGGCCGTCGCGGAGTACTGTCGGTTCCTCGCGCTCTCGCCCACTGCTCCCGAGGCGCCCGAAGCACGCGACCGCCTCGCCCAGCTCGCTGTCTCCGACGGGGGCGGAAGCGCCACACCCGCAGCAGCCGAGCGAGAATTCCGGAGCGGTATCGCTGCCTTCGACCGGCATCAACTTCCGGCGGCGGAGGCGGCATTCTCGCGTGCGATCGAGCTCGCTCCCGCCTGGCCGGACCCGTACTTCAACCGCTCCGTCGTGTTGGCGGCCGCGGGTCGAAACGAGGCGGCGCTGCGCGATCTCGAGAGCTATCTGAGGCTTCGGCCTGAGGCCGAGGATCGCGCCGACGTCGTCGAGCGCATCGACCTCCTCCGGCGGCGTCTGCTCCGCCCATCGGATGCTCTCACTCGCGGACTTCTCCTACCGGGGCTCGGTCAGGTCTATACGCATCGACCGGCGCTCGGAGTCGCGGTGCTGGCAGCTGTCGCCGGCGCGGCCGCGTACGGTCTCCGCACCACCAGCGTGACGTCGACTCGCACCGCGATCGATCCGAACGGCTACTCCTACCAGTATGACTTCATCGAATCGAGGCGCGCGCATCTCGCCGCCGGGCTGGGCGTCGCCGGCGGTGTGGCCCTGATCGCGGCGGTGGAGGCCTGGTTTCATGCCCGCAACGATGCGTCGGCTGGTCGCTGAACGAGCGCGCGGGGTCGCCTACGGCGCCGCGTCGCTGATCGCCTTCTCCGTGAGCTCCGGCATGATGAATTCGCGAGGAACCGAGCCGCCGCGGACGTCTCTTGCGGTCGTGAATGCCCGCATCTGGACCGGTGACGCACGCCGCCCCTGGGCCGAAGCGCTGGCGGTAGCCGGCGATCGCATTGCCGCCGTTGGCTCGAGCGCCGAGATCCGGAAGCTGACGGGCGCGGACACGCAGATCATCGACGCCCGGGGCAGGCTGGTGCTGCCCGGTTTCATCGATTCTCACGTGCACTTCGTGTCGAGCGGATTCGGTCTCGCCTCGGTTCAGCTCCGCGACGCCCGGACGCCGGCCGAGTTCACCGCGCGCATCAAGGCGTTCGCGGCCACCGTTCCTGCCGGCACCTGGATCATGGCCGGACAATGGGATCACGAGCAGTGGGGGGGCGAGCTGCCAAGGCATGACTGGATCGATTCGGTCACGCCGAACCATCCCGTTTGGGTGAGTCGCTTGGACGGTCACATGGCGCTTGCCAACGGGGCGGCCATGCGAGCCGCCGGCGTCACCACGCAGACGCCCGATGTGGCGGGAGGCACCATCGTCCGAGGAGTCAACGGAGAGCCGACGGGGGTCTTCAAGGACAACGCGCAGGCGATCATCGATCGGGTCGTGCCCGACCCGAGCCCCGAGATGAGCGATCGCGCGCTCGCCGCGTCGATGAAGTACGTGGCTGCCCAGGGGGTGACGTCGGTCCACAACATGGGGAGCTGGGACGACGTCGCGACGTTCGAGCGAGCGGCACGGCGCGGCGCTCTGCAGACCCGGATCTACGCCGCCGTGCCTCTCGCGACCTGGCAGCAATTGCGCGATCGCGTGTCCGAACGAGGGGGCGGTCGCGGAGACTCCTGGCTCCGCATCGGAGGGCTCAAGGGATTCGTGGACGGCTCACTCGGCTCACACACGGCTGCGATGATGCAGCCGTTCACGGATTCGCCGGCCGATACCGGCCTGCTCGTGAACACGCCGGAGAACCTCTACGCCTGGACCTCGGGGGCCGACCGCGCGGGACTCCAGGTGATCGTTCACGCGATCGGAGATCAAGCCATCGACCTGCAGCTCGGTATCTTCGAGCGGGTGGCCCGCGAGAACGGCGCGCGCGATCGGCGCTTCCGTATCGAGCACGCGCAACACATTGCTCCCCGGGACATTCCCCGCTTCGGGCAGCTCGGCGTCATCCCGAGCATGCAGCCCTACCACGCCATCGACGATGGCCGATGGGCGGAGAAAGTCATCGGGCACGAGCGTGCCAAGACCACCTATGCGTTCCGCTCGCTGCTCGACGCCGGAGCGAGGCTCGCGTTCGGCAGCGACTGGTCGGTGGCGCCGGCGACGCCGCTCGAGGGCATCTATGCCGCCGTCACCCGGCAGACGCTCGATGGCCAACACCCTGACGGCTGGATCCCCGAGCAGAAGATCACGGTGGAGGAGGCGTTGCGCGCGTACACCCTGGGAGGCGCCTACGCCTCGTTCGAGGAGGGGAGCAAAGGCTCGCTCGAGAAGGGAAAGCTCGCCGACCTCATCATCATCGATCGCGACATCACTCGCATCGCGCCGGCGGAGATTCGGAAAGCGCGGGTGATGCGCACGGTGATCGGGGGAAGGACGGTTTACTCGCGCTCCGATTGACGGCCGCTCGGTCGCGCAGGTACACTCCTGAGTCCGTCCGTCACTGCCACGAGGAGCACCTGTGAGACACATCCTGTCCGGCCTCGCTCTCGGAGCGAGCTGCGCTCTGACCTCGGTGCTCGCAGCCCAGGAGCCGAGCTTCACCCTGGAGCAGGTGATGTCGGCGCCGTTTCCGGCGGATCTCGTCTCCGCCCGAGGTGGTACCGGCCGTGCGGCCTGGACGTCGCTCGAGAAAGGGCGGCGCAGCGTCTGGCTCGCCGACTTCCGGAGCGCGCGTGCCATCCGGGTCGCGAACTGGCCGAAGGACG
The DNA here is from genome assembly GCA_038253885.1 of Gemmatimonadales bacterium. Classification (GTDB taxonomy): domain Bacteria; phylum Gemmatimonadota; class Gemmatimonadetes; order Gemmatimonadales; family Gemmatimonadaceae; genus JALZAQ01. The sequence goes on from JBBSGP010000006.1 coordinate 64,912, forward strand.
ACGGTCAGGATCTGGGACAGGTCGCTCTGTCGCGAGACGGGGCGATCGTCGCGTTCGTGCGCGGTGAGGGATACAACCGGCAGCGCCACAATCCCAACCCGTCGAGCGATCCTCATGGCGCCGAGCAAGCGGTGTGGGTTTCCGCCAACGCTCAGCCGATGCACCGGATCGGAGTCGGGGCCTCGCCGATTGTGTCGCCCGATGGTGGGCGCGTGGTCTTCCAGCGTGACTCGACGTTGATGGTGGCGCCGACCGCGGGCGCAGCGATCCCGCGACCTCTATTCGTCGCCCGCGGGGTGAATGGAGAGGCGGCCTGGTCTCCGGACGGCCGGATGGTGGCGTTCACCTCGGCGCGCGGGGACCACTCGTACGTCGGCGTGTACGACGTGGCCAGGGACAGCCTCCGCTGGATGGCGCCAGGTGTGGACCGGGACGCCAGCCCGCGCTGGTCGCCGGATGGGAAGAAGATCGCGTTCGTGCGAACGGCTGGCGGTGCTGGCGGAGGCAACGTCTTCTCGCCGGCGGCCGGCACTGGCTTCGGAATCTGGGTCGCGGATCCGGTCACCGGAGCTGGCAAGATGCTCTGGCACTCGCAACCGGGGATCGCGGGCCGACTCCGCCGGCCCACCGCGGGCGAGTACTTCTTCTATGCCGGGTCGCAGATCGTGTTCGTCACCGAAGCCGACGGGTGGCAGCACTTCTACGCGATTCCGGCCGATGGGTCGGCGAGCGCGCCGGTGCAGCTGACCTCGGGCGAGTGTGAGGACGAGCAGCCGTCCGTGAGCGCCGATGGGGCCTGGGTCTATTACGCCTCGAACTGCAAGGACATCGATCGCAAGCACATCTGGCGCGTGCAGGCGTCGGGTGGCAAGGCCCCGGAGCAGATCACGTCGGGAAGCTCCATCGAATGGGCGCCGGCAGTATCCGGGGGCTCACGGATGATGTTCCTGCACTCGGATGCGCGCATGCCGGCGTCGCCGGCGCTGGCATCGCTCGACGGAAAGACCGTGGCGCTCGCGGGTGCGCCGGCGCTCCCCAAGGACTTCCCGATCGCGGCGCTGGTCGAGCCGCAGCAGGTGATCTTCAAGGCCGCGGACGGCACCGACATCCACGGACAGCTCTTCGCCTCGAAGTCGTCCAGCAAGACGCCCGGGCTCGTCTTCATCCACGGCGGCTCGATGCGGGAGATGCTCCTCGGCTGGAGCCCCCTCTTCTACTACCACAACGCGTACGGAATGAACCAGTATCTCGTCAGCAAGGGATACACGGTTCTCTCAGTGAACTATCGAAGCGGAATCGGATATGGGCGCGCATTCCGCGAGATGGACAAGGTCGGACGGCGCGGAGGTTCGGAGGTCCAGGACGTGATCGCGGCCGGGCGTCACCTGGCATCGCTGCCGGGCGTGGACTCGGCGCGCATCGGACTCTGGGGAGGCTCGTACGGTGGCTATCTGACGGCCTACGGAATGGAGAAGGCGCCGGAGCTCTTCAAGGCAGGCGTGGACCTGCATGGCGTGCACGACTGGAACGCCGACTTCTCGGATTTCGCCCCAGCGACGGTGGCGCGCGGCCAGCGCGAGGCGGATTCCGTGATCGCTACCGGAGTCGCATCCTCACCGGTGTGCTGCGTCTCGAACATCCGCGGACCCCTGCTTCTCATCCAGGGCGACGACGACCGCAACGTCTCGTTCTCGCAGACCGTGACCTTCGCGCAGATGCTGCGGAAGGAGAAGAAGCCGTTCGAGCTGCTGGTGTTCCCCGATGAGGTGCACGACTTCCTGCGCTTCCAGAACTGGTGGAAGGCCTACGTGGCAACCACCGATTTCTTCAACCGCACCCTCATGAAGGGTGAGTCCATCGCGATCCAGTAGCAGCGCGGGTCCGCGCCGCTCGTGATTCGCGAGCCTCGGCGCGTCTCGGTCGGGGACCGGCTCTACGGCTGGCTCCTACTGCTGGTGGGTGGCGCTGTCGCTTTCGTCTCGCTCTGGATCGTTCTCCCGATCCCGAGCGGGCGACTCCTTCCCCTCGCCGTCCTGGCACCGGAGATGAGTCCCTGGGTCATGGTCCTCGGCGCGGGAGTCGTCGCTCTCGCCGCGCTCCGGTTTCGCCATAATCCAGCGCTCCGTGTCGCCATGGCCAGTGGAGTGCTCGCGACCGCGCTGGCGCTGCTGCCGATCGCGCAGTTGCGCGGCACGGCGCAGCGCTTCGATCGGGACATGGCAGCTGCACTGGGTCCGGGCCATGAGGCGCGTGTGCCCTCAGCGGTGCGGGCCCGCTGGCGCGAGACCCACACGTCGGTGGCCGTTATCGTTCGCGGAGCGCGGCTTGACCCGGTGAGGGAGACATTCGGCGTTCCGTTCGCGGCGCCGGCCGGGGTGACGCTCCGGACGAACGTCTTTCGCCCAGCGTCAGGAGGCTCACCCGCGCCGATACTGGTGGTCATCTACGGCGGGGCATGGCGGGGCGGCTCGCCATCGCAAGCCCCTCAGCTCAGCCGATATCTGGCGAGCCGCGGGTATGCCGTGTTTGCCGTGGATTACCGGCACGCCCCGGCCTTTCGCCACCCCGCTGAGCTCGAGGATGTTCGGACGGCGATCGCGTGGGTCCGGGCGCACGCGTCGGAGTACGGGGCCGACTCCTCGCGTCTATCGCTGCTGGGACGCTCGGCCGGGGGGCATCTCGCCCTGCTGGCGGCCTACGAGCCGGGCGCGGGTCGCGTGCGAGCGGTCATCGACTTCTACGGGCCCGCGGATCTCGCGGGGGGTTATGCCCACCCTCCCCGACCTGATCCTCTCGGCGTTCGACCGATCATCGCCCAGTTTCTGGGCGGAACGCCGCTTCAGGTGCCAGCTCAGTACCGTGATGCCTCACCAATCACCTACGTCCGCGCTGGTCTGCCCCCGACGCTCATCCTGCACGGTGCGCGCGACCATTACGTCCTGGCCGACTTCTCGCGCGACCTCGATCGGCGGTTGCGCGCCTCCGGTGACACGAGCGTGCTGCTCGAGTTGCCGTGGAGCGAGCACGGTTTCGACTTCGCCTATCAGGGGATCGGAGGGCAGCTGGCGACCTACGAGGTGGAGCGCTTTCTCGATTGGGCCAACGCCCGCCCGTGACGCTGAGGAGTGCCCTCAGGCCTCTGTGGGAGGCGGCGTGACGGCAGCCTTGGGGCGGCCAGACCAGTGGTGGCGCGGAGCTGGCGGCATGGCGCGGCGGACGAGCACGTTATTGTAGTACTCGACGATCCGGGTGCGCACCGTCGTCTGGGTATCCCCGGTGGCCGACATGAAAGGGGCGTAGCGCTGAGCGTCGCCGGACACGCCGAACCACCACCAGGCTTGGCCCTTGGCGGTCCGCGACGGCTCCAGGGTGCACGTGTAGGTCCGTGCACCATCCTCGAACTGAAACGACTTGACCATGGTCTCTCCGACTGGTTGACATGTAATCTAGCGAGGGGCACAAGGGCGGGCCGCCGAAGTGCTGTCGGACGACCGTCCACCCCCCAGCGGAAAGGCGAGCGCGCTGGCTGGCCGCACTGTCGTGGCCCGCTCATCTTTCCAGGAAAGCCTCCATCCCCCAACACGTCCTGACATGAAGATGCCCAACCGTCGGATTGCTCTTCTCACCCTGCTGCTCCTCCCAGCCGTCTCTCTTGCGCAGCAGAAAGCCAAGGCGCGCTTCACCAACCTCGATGACGCCCTTCGCTCAGGAAGCGCCCTGGCGGGGCGCCAGGGGCCGCGCAATGTCAACTGGATCGATGGCGGGGCCCGCTTCTCCTACATCCAGCGGGATCCCGAAACGCGAAAGGAAGTGATCAGATCTCTGGATCCGGCAACCGGCCGCGACACCGTCCTCTTCAGTGCCGACGGGCTCACCTTTCCCGGAACGAGCGAGCCGTTCGCCTACCAGTCATTCCAGTGGGCCCGCGACTCGAAGCATCTCGTCTTCCAGACACGCTTCAAGCCGATATACAGGCGATCGGGCACGTCGGATTACTTCATCTATTCCCTCTCCGACCGCTCGCTTCAGCTCGCGGCCACGGGTGCCCGAACCGCCGAGCTCTCCCCCGACGGCTCGATGCTCGGTGTGGAGCGCGGCGGAGACCTCTACGTCGAGAATCTCCTCTCACACAAGGAAACCCGGGTTACCAGCGATGCCCGCGAGAGCGTCTTCAATGGACGCTTCGATTGGGTGTACGAGGAGGAGTTCGGCGTGGCCCAGGCCTGGAGCTGGTCGCCCGACAGCCGCTTCATCGCGTTCTGGCAGGTCGATGAGAGCCCGGAGCCGGTGATCCAGTTCAGCGACTTCTCAGGAGCGCATCCGTCGTGGGATCGCATCCGCATCGCCCAGCCAGGGGACACCAACCCCAGGGTGCGCATCGGTGTCGCCCAAGTCCGGAGCGGCAAGCGCACATGGCTCGAGACCGGCGAGACGGGAGAGTTCTATATCCCACGCGTCTACTGGACCGCGCGGGCCGACACGCTCGCCGTGATCACGCTCGACCGGCCGCAGAGCACAATGAAGTTGTTCTTCTTCGATGTGAACACGGGCGGACGGCGACTGGTCATGACCCAGAAGTCGGACAGCTGGATCGACGTCTACGACTTCTACGCCGGAATCCAGGACATGATGTCGTTCCCGGCCGGCTCGCACGAGTTCTTCTGGATCTCGGACCAGGGCGGGTGGCAGCACATCTATCGCTACGACTATTCGGGTGCGCTGGTGAACCAGGTGACGAAGGGCACGTGGAGCGTCACCCGGGTCGAGGGGATCGACCCGAAGCGACAGGTGGTCTACTACACATCTACGGAAGCGTCGCCGCTCGAGCGGCAGCTCTACGAGATCCGATTCGACGGCAGCCACGGACGCCGCATCACGACATCGTCGGGGAATCATCGCATCGACATGTCGCCGAGCACGGCTTTCTACATCGACCGCTGGTCGTCGGTGCGCCAGCCGACGCAGGTCGAGCTCTGGACGACGGCCGGGCGCAAGCTCCGCACTCTCGAGGACAACGCGGCCGTGAGCCAGTGGTTGGCGACACACGAGTATTCTCCGGCCGAGCCATTCCGCTTCACCGCATCGGATGGCGTCAAGCTGGATGCGTCGATGGTCAAGCCGGTGCCCTTCGACTCCACGCGCAAGTATCCGGTGATCTTCGCGATCTACGGCGGGCCCGGATCGCAGCAGGTGTACAACCAGTTCAGCGGGAGTAGCTGGACGCAGTGGCTCGCCCAGGAAGGCTACATCGTGATCGGTGTCAACAACCGTGCGAGCAACAATTATGGGAGCGCCTTCATGAAGGGCTCCTACAAACACCTCGGCAAGTGGGAGAGCCACGACTTCGCCGAGACGGCGCGCTATCTCGCGACGCTGCCTTACGTGGATGCGAAGCGGGTCGCGATCATGGGGGGCAGCTACGGCGGCTACTCCACCGTTTACACGATGGAGATGTACCCAGACCTCTTCCCGGTCGGCGTGGCCAACTCCGCCGTCACCGACTGGCGGCTCTACGACAGCATCTACACCGAGCGCTACATGGGCCGGCTCGCGGACAACCTGGCGGGCTACAAGGAAAGCTCGGCGATCGAGAACGCGGGAAAGCTCACCGGGCATCTTCTGCTCATCCATTCCATGCTGGACGACAATGTCCACCCGCAGAACACCATGCAGCTCCTCACCGCCCTGACGGCGGCCGGGAAGGACGTGGATCTGCGCATCTACCCGCCCGGCCACCACGGCTCGGCGTACGACGCGGCGAGTGGCCGGCTCATCCAGCAGGTGACCGATCAGTTCCTGGCCCGCTGGCTCAAGGGCGAAGGCGCAACGGCTGGACCGACTTCCCAAAAGACCGGGGAGAATCCATGACCGCGGCGAAATGTCCCAAGTGCGGCGGCACCATGATCGATGGCTTTATCGTCGATCACACCTATGGCGCGAACGTCCAGTCGGAATGGGCCGAGGGAGAGCCGAAGAAATCATTCTGGACGGGACTCAAGATGAAGGGTGTGGCGCTGCATTCCGTGACGACGTTGCGCTGCGAGCGCTGCGGGTATCTGGAGTCGTTCGCGCGCGAGTGAATCCGGCGCGAGGAGGGTGAATGTCCGAGATCCTGCATCAGCTCCTGATCCACGCACCGACGGCCGCCGTCTACGAGGCGATCGCGACGCGTGACGGGCTGTCGCGCTGGTGGACGCAGGACGTCCGCGGCGAGCCCGCAGTGGGGCAGGTGTTGAGCTTCGGCTTCAACCAGCGCGCGACCGATTTTCGCATGGAGGTGCTGCTGCTCGAGCCTGGCCGCCGGGTCCGGTGGCGCTGCCTCGACGGGCATCCCGAATGGGCGGGAACGGAGATCGAGTTTGCCCTCACCGCGGCGGATCCGAATTCGCTCCTTCGCTTCCATCACCAGCGGTGGCTCTGGCGCGACGGCCTGCTCGCTCAGTGCAGCTTCGACTGGGCGCGCTACCTGATGAGCCTGCGGGCTCTGGTGGAGACCGGTACAGGGTCGCCGCACACGGGTGTCGGGAGCATGTCGTAACGAGCGAACGGCGCGGCTCGTCCCTGCACAGCTGATCGATTCACCATCCGTCTGCGAGGCTCGGTGTCCGGCATCGTCGGGGATGTCCGCTATGCACTCCGGTCGTTGGCCAAGAGCCGCGGCTATACCGCCGTCGCCATCCTGTCGCTCGGGCTGGCGCTCGGCATCACGACCACAATGCTCGCGCTCGTGGATGCGACGATCAACCCCTACATGCCTTTTCGCGAGCCGGAGCGCCTCTACAGCAACGCGGCATTCGGCGGCGACTGGAAGCACCTGAGCTTCGACCCGCTCGTGCTCATCGCCGCAGAGGTGGTGCTCCTCTCAGTCGGACTAGCCGCCTGTTGGATTCCGGCGCGCCAAGCCACGCGCTCCGATCCCGTGGTGGTGTTGCGCGCGAACTGAGTCGGGGTCGGGCCGGACGGGAGGAGCGTGTGCGGACGACCCCTCGTCCCGATCGAGGCATTCACGTAGCTTTTCGGAATGGGCCTGTCTGGAGCGATCATGCGACGTCGAGCACCCTCCATCGCCATCATCGCGGCGCTGTCTCTCGCGCTCGCGTGCTCGAAGCAGCAACCGGTGTCCTCCGAATCGCCACGCGCCATAGCGAGCGCCAATTCCGACTCTGCGGCTGTGGCGCGACTGTACGACGACGTCCGCACCCTCGCACGAAGCGATGACTGCTCCGCCACGGCTGACTGCCGAGTCGCGCCCGTCGGCGCCAAGGGCTGCGGTGGGCCGAAGTACTACATCGCCTATTGCGCCCGCACGACCGATTCGGCTGCCCTCTTTCGCAAGCTCGGCGAGCTCGAGGCAGCGGAGAAGGCGTACAACCGCGCGCACAACGTCATCTCCGATTGCTCGATGATGCTCCCGCCCCAACCGGGGATGACGGCGGGCCGGTGCACACTGGGAGCAGGACGCTAGGCGGTCCGATCCGCCCTCCCGCCCACGCCGCGCAACCCCGACATCGCCTGACTCGTCCTCTCAGCAGTAGCGTCCCCCCCTCCCGGGAGCCGCAGCTGCTAGTTCTTCTTCTCCCCCTCGCTCTTCTCGCCCGTGACAGCGTGCCCATCGTCCCGCCCGTGGACGTCGGCATGTCAGCGGAGCGGCTGGCCACCATCGACCGGGTGGTCGAGACCGGCATAGACAGTGGCGGCTTTCCCGGCGCCACCGTCGTTGTCGGCCATCGCGGCGCCATCGTCTGGCGAAAGGGGTACGGCACGCTGGATTGGAGCGATCAGGGTAGGCGCGCCGACGCGATCGGCACGATGTACGATCTCGCCTCCCTCACCAAGGTGGTCGCAACCACCAGCGCCATCATGGTGCTTTACGATCGCGGGCGTCTCCACCTCGACGATCCGGTCTCGCGCTGGCTGCCCGCCTACTCCGGTGGGCTCAAGGGCCGAGTCACGATCCGGGACCTGCTGACGCACCGCTCCGGTCTCCCCGAAGGGCGCGATCTCTGGCACGGTGCGCGCACCCTGTCCGGCGCTCGGCGGCTGGTTCTGGCCACACCTCTCGAGCGCGCACCGGGCAGTCGTGAGGTCTACTCCGACCTGGGCGCGGACGTTCTGGCGATGGTGGCCGAGGCTGCGGCACGGGAGCGACTGGATAGCTTCCTCTCCCGTAGCGTCTGGAAGCCACTCGGGATGCGGCACACCTGGTTTCGTCCGCCGCGATCGCTTCGCGATCACATCGCGCCCACGGAGAACTCACCCCCGCGCGGCTATCCTCTTCGCGGTGAGGTGCACGACGAGAACGCGTGGGCGTTGGGAGGCGTGGCCGGTCACGCCGGGCTTTTCTCCTCGGCGGCGGATCTCGGCGTGTTCGCCCAGATGCTGCTCAATGGCGGAGAATACAACGGCGCGCGCATCGCCCGCGCATCGACCGTCGCTCTGTTCACGCGGCGAACCGCCGGCTGGCGCGCTCTCGGCTGGGAAACTTGCCCCGGCGGAGGAAGTTGCGGCCAGCACATGAGTGAGCGCGCGTTCGGTCACACTGGCTACACCGGAACTTCGCTCTGGATCGACCCGGACCGGAACAGTTTCGTCGTCCTGCTCACCAACTGGGTGCACGGCCGCCCGCACCGCGGCGTCGGCTCCAACGCGGTCCTCTCGGATGTCCGGAGCGACGTGGCGGATGCCGCGGCGCTGGCGGTGATGGACGAGGCCGCCGGCGCCCTCCCCATGCCGACGAGCTTCCGCGCCGATCGTGCCATCGGATGGGGACGCGAGTCGCTGATCTCGCGACGGTAGAATGACTGCGCGTGGACCGGGCCTCTGTCAGAAGGCCGCGATCTCCGCGTACGCGCGCTTGAAGTCCTCCACCTGCGGCAGGATCGCGTCCTCCAGCTGCGGCGCGTAGCCCACGAAAGTATCCGTCGAGGCGACGCGCTTGACCGGCGCGTCCAGCCAGGCGAAACACTCGTCGGCGATCGCGGCCGCGATCTCGGCGCCGTAGCCCCACGACATCGAGTCCTCGTACGCCACGATCACGCGCGATGTCTTTTTCACCGACGTGAACACCATCTCGCGATCCCACGGCGAGAGCGAGCGCAGATCGATCACTTCGACGTCCAGATTCGCCTCCTCCGCCATCGCGTCCGCGGCGATCAGCGCGCGCTGCACGGTCGCACCGTACGTCACGACCGTGATGTCCTTCCCCTCACGCACCACCTTGGCCTTGCCGAAGGGGATCATGAAGTTGGGGCCGGGATACTTCCCCTTGTTGTAGGTCTGCCGGTACAGGTGCTTGTGCTCGAGGAAGATCACGGGATCGTCGCAGCGGATCGCGGTGCGGAGGAGGCCGTTCGCGTCGAGGGCGGTAGACGGACAGATCACCCGCAAGCCCGGACAGTGCGTGAACAGCGACGCGCCCGTCTGCGAGTGGTAGATCGCGCCGCGGATGTAGCCGCCATACGTCACCCGCACCACCATCGGTGACGCGAACGTGTTGTTCGACCGCCAGCGCATCGTCGCCAGCTCGTCGCGTAGCTGCATGTACGCGGGCCAGATGTAGTCGAAGAACTGGACCTCGACCACCGGCTTGAATCCTCGGGTCGCGAGACCGATACCGCGGCCGACGATGTTGGCCTCGGCGAGCGGCGAGTTGAAGACGCGCACGCCGCCGAATTCCTTCTGGAGTCCCCACGTCACCTTGAACACGCCGCCCTTTCCCTTGACCTTGCCCAGATGCTGCTCGCGTGAGACGTCCGCCACGTCCTCGCCGAAGACGAGGATCCGGGGGTCGCGCCGCATCTCGTCCTTCATGCAGACGTTGAGCAGATCGACCATCGTCGTGGGCTCGCCGCTGAACTGCGGGTCATCTTCCGTATCGAACTGCTCGCTCGCCGGATCCACGTCGGGCGAATAGACGGCGTAATACACGGTGTCGGCCGCCGGTTGGGGCTGGGCGAGCGCATCGTCGGTGGCCGCGAGAATCTCCGCATCCGCCTCGTCGCGGATCTGCTGGAGCTCTTCCTCGGTCGCGTGTCCCTCGGCCACCAGCCACCGAGGAAACACCGTGAACGGATCGCGCGCCGCATCGGCCTCACGCTCCTCCGGCGGCCGGTACATGACCTCGTCGTCCGAGAGCGAGTGCGAGTATGGGCGAATGACCTTCGCGTGCACGAGCGCCGGCCCCCCCCCCTTCCGCTTGCGGGCGTAGTCGGCCGCCTTCGTCATCGCCTGGTACGATGCGACGAAGTCGCAGCCGTCCACCTCCTGCACGAACAGGCCCGGGAACGATGACACGAGCTTCGAGATCGAGCCGCCGGCGGTGTTGACTTCCACCGGGACGGAGATCGCGTAGCCGTTGTCCTCCACGACGTAGATCACCGGGAGCTTCAGATTGCACGCCGTGTTGAGCGACTCCCAGAACTCACCCTCGCTGGTCGTGCCGTCGCCGGTGGAGACGTAGACGACCTCATCCGACTCGAACCCCTCGGTGATGCCGAGCAGCTTCGCCCGGAAGCTCGCTTCGGCCGCGCCGACCGCCTGCAGGAACTGCGTACCGGTCGGCGACGACGAGGAGACGATGTTGTAGTCACTGTGGCCCCAATGGCTCGGCATCTGGCGGCCCCCTGAGCTGGGGTCCTTGGCTGCTCCGACAGCTTCGTACAGCATCTCGGCCGGCGTCACTCCGAGCTGCAGGCAGAGCGCCCGGTCCCGGTAGTAGGGATAGAACCAGTCGTGCCCACTGCGCAGCACCATCCCGGCAGCCGTCAGAATCGCCTCGTGGCCCGCCCCCGAGATCTGGAAGAAGATCTTGTTCTGCCGCTTGAGCTGGATCTCCTTGTCGTCCAGCCGCCGGGAGAGATAGATCGTCCGAAAGGCGCTGAGAAGCTGCTCCCTGCCCAGATCGGACACGCTCTTCCGCTCGGCGCGCGTCTGTGTGGCCATGAGTCTCCAGGTCGATGCTGCGTCGGACGCAAAATAGCACTCGGGGTCGGGGGCGGTCTACCCGAGGATCCCCGAAACGGACGGCGGGGCCACTCGTCCTTGACGCATGTCGATCTCGCTCCCTTCGAACAGCCGTCGCGCGGCCGCCCTCCGCGCCGTCCTCGTCGCCGCGACGCTGCTCGCCGGCATCACCTGCAGGGACTCGACGGGGCCGAGCTCACCGGCCACCGCGTCGCTGCAGATCGTGCCGGACAGCTCCCTGCTCGCCGTCGGCGATTCGGTGCGGCTCACCGCGGTGGTACGGGACGCGAGTGGCGCGACCATCAGCGGCCGCACCATCCTCTGGTCGAGCAGGGACGTCGGCATCGCTCCCGTCACGACCGTGGGGATGGTGCACGGGATGCGCGCGGGAAGAACTGCCGTCATCGCCACCGCCGACGGGCACGCTGACACCGTCGCCGTCGTCGTCAAGGCTCCGATCAGTCGCACCACCGTCACTCCCGGGACCGACACGCTCACGGCTCTCGGGTCGACCTCACAGCTGGTAGCGGCTTCCTTCGCCGGTGGCGATCCGCTGCCGGGCAGCTACGTCTGGAGCAGCAGCGACGCGAGCATCGCCGCCGTCTCGGCGACTGGACTCGTGACGGCGCGGGCCAACGGGGTCGTTCGCATCGTCGTTCGCGAGTTGGGTGGGACCACCGACTCGGCGAGCATCGTCGTGGTACAGAAAGTGGTGCGTGTCGTCGTCACTCCTGGCGCGGCCACCGCACCGGTGGGACGAACGCTGCAGTACGGCGCAGCGGGATATGACGCCAACGGCAACATCGTACCGAACATCTCGTTTCTCTGGGCCTCCCGCACACCGGCGCTGGCGACGGTGAGCGCGAGCGGGCTGGCGAGCGCGGTGGCCCAGGGTCGCGACACGCTGGAAGCAATCGGGGCGGGCGTCTCGGGGCAGGCCGAGCTGGTGGTCGGTCCCCAACCCGCGCTCCGTTTCTCCTTCACGACCACGGAGGTCGGTGCTGGAGAGGACGCCGCTGTGCCGGGCGGCTTCACGCCCGCCCTCACGTTGGACGCACCGGCGGACCTCGCCGCGTCAGTCACCATCTCGAGCAGCGACGCGACAATCGCCCGGCCGAGCCCGAGCGCATCGCTCTCGGTGGGACAGAGCGCGGCACCGATCACGATCCAGGGATTGCGAACCGGCACGGTGACGCTCACGGCCACCGCTCCCGGATACCAGAGCGCCACCGCGATCGTCCGGGTATCCACACCTCGCCTGCTGGCGCTCCCGGCGACGAATGGAGTGGAGACGCTCTCCGGGGTGCAGAGCCGGGCTTTCTCGGTGGCCGTCGGCGACTCGTCGGGCACTCGTCATACCCCGCTGTCGCCGGTGACGGTCACGCTCTCGGTCAGCGATCCGACCGTTCTCTCGACCGACGCGGCCAGCGTCACGATCGGGACCGGCGCCGCGTCGAGCTCGGCGGTCAACGCGAACGCGATCGGCGGCGGCTCGGCGAAGGTGCTTCTCACCGCAACAGGACTGTCGCCAGACTCCCTCCGGTTCACTGTCGTCGCGACGGCCATGGCCTTGAGCCCGCGTCGCGCGGTCATCGGGCTGAGGCAGTCGAGCGGTGGCGTAGGCGCGATCACTCTTGCCGCGTCCCGCCCGACCGCCACGACGGTCACGCTCTCGCACAACCATCCCGAGCGCGTCACAATCCCGTCCTCGGTGACCGTACCAGCCGGTGCGACCACGGCGAGCTTCGGCTGGAGTGGTCTCGCTCTCGGCGGCGACACGATCGTGGCCAGAGCGTCGAGCTTCAACCCTGACACAATGGTCGTCATCGTCAGCTCGCCGGCGCTGGTGGCGGACAATCCCCCGACGAACGTCTACTTCGCTGCGCCGGCGACGACACTCTACGCTCGAGCGGCAGACTCGCTGCTGGCGGCGCACTTTCCGCTGGACACCGTCGCGGTGCTCGTTACATCGAGCGATCCGACGGTGGTCAGCCCGGATTCGGCCAAGATCCACATCGTCAGAGGTGCTGCCGCTTCGACGCCGCTCCGGTTGAGCTACGTCGGCATCGGCTCGGCGACCATCACCTTCACCGATTCGGCCGGCGCCTACGCGCCCTTCACCACCTCGCCGGTCGTCGTGTCGCCGGCCCCCTTGAGCTTCGTCTCGAGTCGCGCGTCGGCCACGTCGCCACTGACGCTCGGCATGAGGCAGACGCTGGGCGCCGACAGGATCCGCGTCCAGCTCGCCTCGGCGACGAGCGCTCCCCTCGTCGTCACGCTGTCGACCGCCGACCCGACGGTAGCTCAGCTCCCGGCAACGGTGACCATCCCAGCCGGCGCCACGAGCGCGCTCGTGGATGTGACCGGACAGGATCGCATCGCCACCGCCCTGCTTTCACTCAGCGCGATCGGGTACACGTCGGACACGCTCACGATCGGCGTCGGGCGGCCGCGCTTCTTCGTCGCCACGTCGACGGGCGGGTTCACCACGTCGCCTCCCGCCCCGATCAGCGTCACCGTCACCGACCAGACAGGCCGAGTGCGTGTGGCCGCCGAGGATGTTCCGGTCACGCTCGCCACCGGCAACCCGCTAGTTGCCACCCCGGATTCGTCCGTCATCACGGTGAAGGCGGGAACAAGCATCCACACCAGGGCACTGCTGCGATTCACCGGTGTCGGCACGACCACGCTCGTCGCATCGGATTCGCGTGCGGTCGCGTGGAGATACGATCCGGGCACCTCGGCTCCAATCGCGGTCGCCCTGCCGCCGCTGGCGTTCAGCTTCACCGCGCATACCATGGGCGTCGGTCAGAGTTACGGGGCATCGGTGGGCATTCCGGCCGGCACCGTGAATCCGGGTATCACGGTCACGCTCACGCACCGCAATAGCGCCGCGTCGTCGACTCCGGCGACGCTCCCGATTCCGGCGGGGCAGGGATCGGCGTCATTCACGGTGACCGCCACCGCGGTGGGCATCGACACGATCATCGCCAGCGCACCCGGATATCTGCCGGACACTGCGGTGATCGACGTGCAGCCCGATCGCGTCCTCCTGGTCGGCCTGCCGGGCTCGCTCGCGGTCGATTCGACGGTCACGGTGCACCTCGAGAACGTGGACCCGAATGGCGTGAGCCGACCCGTGCCGAGCGCGACCACATTCTATGTGTTCACGACATCTCAGCTCGCGGTGAACGGCGTGGCCGGAACATCCACTCCGGTCACCATTCCCGCCGGGAGCAATCTCTCCCCCGTCTTCCGGGTCACCGGCAAGGTGGCGGGCTCGGGGATCCTGCGCGTGACGAACCCGAGCTACGCGCAGCTGCAGAGAGCGGTGACGGTCGGCCCCTGAGCTGAACCTGTCCCGGGCGCCGGCCTCCGGACCGGCGCCGGCACCCCCACCACTGTATTGCTCCGGCCGGTTCTCCGGCCTACATTCGGTGCCCGTCATCGGATCCCGAATCAGCGGGCGACGGCAGCCGAGCGTGCCCTCATCTCACCGTCACGGGCCGCGGCCCCGCCGGATGTTCCGAATCTAACTCGATATCCACCAGCGTGTTGACGAGTTGAGAGCGGCGTGACGACGGGCGCTATCTTCTCTCCCGCAATGAACGACAGGTCGTCGCGCCGCAGCCGGCCGAGACCCTGATTCACATTCGATTTTCGGCGGGACAACAGGTCTCGCGTAGAACCGGTTCCGGCGGATGCCGGAAGGCAGCACGCTCACAGGAGGAGTTATGCGGTCGCTCGTCGGTATCGTCGCCAGCCTCACCGTTCTCTGCGCTCTCGGCACGCCGCGCCAAGCGCACGGGCAGATGGACATCTGGAAGAAGATCAAGGCAGAGGCAGCCGCCAAGGCGGCCGCGAAGAAGGCGAAGATGGACAGCGCCGTGATGGGCGCCGCGGCCAAAGCGGTGGACTCATCGCTGGAGAAGACGGGACGCGGCACGGATGCCGTGATGAACAAGACCGCCAAGCTGGTAGACACCGCGATGAACAAGACCGAGCGCGGAATGACCAACGTCGTCTCGCGCAAGGACGAGACCGCCGAGAAGATCGCGGCCGATCTCGCCGCGGGCGGCGCGGTGATCTGGGACATCACCTTCGCCGACAAGTCGGACGAGCTTACTCCGAGCGGAGGGAAGGCTCTGGGCAAGCTCGCGAAAGTGTTGCGGGATGGTGGAGGTCCCGGAGTCGCCTACATGCTGGTGGCGCACGTGGACCCGAGTGGTGACGCCGAGGCCGACCAGGCGCTGTCGGTGAAGCGGGCGCAGGCGCTCAAAGCGAAGCTCGCCTTGATGGGCGTCGCATCGCCGCTGTTCGCGTCGGGTCAGGGGTCCGCGCACCCACCGACGAACGCGAATGGACAGAAGGGCAATGCCCGGATCGAAGTCGCCAAGTCGTAGAACGGCCACCACCATCTAGCCAGAGGCACAAGTCCATGCGAAGCATTCGGTGGTTGACGACCGTTCTCACGCTTTCTGCGCTCGCGAGCTTGCCGACCATGGCACGTGCGCAAGGCGAGAGGCTCGAGCTGATGAGTAAGGAGAAGGTGGGTAAATCGGCACTCTCCGTCGCGGCAGATTTGAAGTTAGGGGGGCAAGCTCAGCTTCAACGCAACGGACATCGCGTATGAGTCTGTCGGCGCAGTGCCTGTTGCGGGACAGAACACGGCCGGGCTCAGGCGCCAGACAAGGATCGCGCTGACGACGGATCTCGGAGAGTGGAGCTCCAAGCTCCATCAGGCCTTCGAGACGAACGATCTGGCAAAGACGGTCACCATCGAGCTGGGTGGCGGGCACGCGCTCACGATGAGGAGCGCGTTTGTCACGGCCATAAGGATGCGAACCGACACGAGCGGCAAGGTTGTCGAGGAAGTGACGTTTATGGCTATGGATGTCGACATGAAGTGAGGCGGAGGTATTCCTCTCGCGAGAGCCCCGGGCCATCCAACGGTTCGGGGCTCTTTCGTATCCGGAAGCGCGACCCGACATGGCACTCCCCGTGCGTTACTCCCCACCCGACACCTCTCCGGAAGGATCATGATGAAGGCCGTCGTCCCGCACTGCATCTTCTGCGATATCATCAAGGGGGCCGCGGAAGTGTCCGTCTGCTACGAGGACACGGAAGCCATCGCCTTCATGGACATCCAGCCCGTGAACCCGGGCCACATACTCGTGGTGCCGAGGCAACACTGCGAGTCGTTCGATGATCTGCCAGTCGGGATCGGCGCGCACCTGTTCGATGTCGCGATGAAGCTCGCTCCCCTGGTGAAGCGGGTGGCGGGGGCTCAGGGGATGAACCTCGTGGTCTCGAGCGGCGCCGCGGCGGGGCAGGACATCTATCACTTCCACGTGCATCTGGTGCCGAGACGGGAGGGCGATGGGTTCGACGTCCCGCTCCCGTTCGGAGGCTCCGAGATGCCGGATCGCACCGTTCTCGACGCGATGGCCTGCCGGATCATCTCGGCGCTCCGCGATCCGGCGCGTCCCAACGGCGCTCGGTCGAGAGCGCCCGCGGCGGCGGCGGGCTAGGCTTTTTCCAGCATGGGACGCGCGGCCGCGGTCGCGCGCGCCGCGACGTCGAGGGGTGCCAGCCCGCTCGAGCTCGCGAGCCTGCAGACGTCATCCAGCTCGGGCTTCGCCCGTCGCGTGCCATCGGGTAGGGTGACGACCTTGATACGGATCTTCTCGCCCAGCAGGTCGACGATACGCTCCTCGCGCGGCAGCGCGTGCCGCTCCAGCAGCGTTCGGCGCAGCCCGATCGACGTGGTGTGAGTGAACACAATCTTCTCGAGCGCGTCGGCGTCTCGCGGGGAGGCGAGGACCTCGAGCCGGATGGCCGGCCGTCCCTTCTTCATCAGCAGCGGTACGATTGTCACATCGAGAGCGCCGGCGCGTTGCAGCGACACCGCGACTTCGGACAGATACTCACCCGACATGTCGTCGATGTCCGTCTCCAGATGAACGAGAGACTGGACCGTGATTCCAGCCGACGCGGCGGCGCGTCCGTCCGAGGCCACGTGCTGCAACGGGCTCGCGTCGGCGATGGTGATTCGTAGCGCGTTGGCGCGGCCGGGAAAATCCTTGGTGCCGGCGCCAAAGCCCGTGCTGCGCGGTACGTACTGAACGGGCGGAGGCCCCTGCGACAGCACGCGCACGAGCGCAGCGCCAGTGGGCGTCACCAACTCGCCCGACCCCGGCGGACCCGGACGCACCTCGTGCCCGAGCAATAACCGCAGCGTTGCCGGAGCCGGCACGGGAAGCTCGCCGTGCGCCGCCATCACCGTGCCGTCACCGAGCTGGATCGCCCCGCAGTAGACCTCGGTGACGTCGAGTTCGCGAAGTCCCCAGATGGATCCCACGACATCGAGGATGGCGTCCACCGCGCCGACTTCGTGCAGGTGAACCCGCTCCGGCGCGATGCCGTGGATCTCGCCCTCCGCGGTCGTGATGGCGGCGAACGCCGCATCGGCGAGCCGCTCCACCTCGTCCGGCAGATGGGCCGCGGCGAGGAGTGCGCGGATCTGCCGCAGATGTCGCCCGTGTCCCTGCGGCGGGATATCGAAATCCACCTTCGTGCACGCGATGGACGCGCGCTGCACGCTCGTGATGCGGACGGTCACGCCGTCGAGCCCGAGTCGTTGGGGCAGCGCGCGCAGCCAGTCGGCGTCGAGTCCGGCAGCGACCAGCGCGCCCAGCGTCATGTCGCCGGCGATGCCACTGAACGGGTCGAGGATGGCGATCGGCAACGTGCGCGAAGGGTATGGGTGGAGACGGGAAAGGAGCGGTGGTGGGGGTAGAATATCCCGTGAGCCTCGGGCGCGCAAAAGCGGCCGCGCTTGAATGACCCTGCGGCCGGCCGTTAATTCCACGGCATGAGCCATCTGATCCAGGACGTTGCTGAAAATGGCGCCGATCTCGAGACACGGCTGCTGCGCTCGATCCGTGAGGAAGTCGGCGCCCGGCGGGCGTACGTCTGCTTCTCCGGGGGAATCGACTCCACGCTCCTCCTCGCCGCGTGCCTTCGGGCGGGTGTGCCCGTCACCGCTCTCATCGGCGTGAGTGCGTCACTGCCGCGAACCGAGCGCGAGGAGGCACACCGTCTTGCCCTCGAGCTCGGCGCCCCGATCGAAGAAGTTCCGACCCAGGAGATGGAGCTTGGAGCATATCGCGCCAACAGCGGGGATCGGTGCTTTCACTGCAAGACGACACTCTACGAGACCGTTGGTGCCCTGGCCGTGGCGCGCGATGACGCGGGCAGCACGGCGATCCTGGCCGGAACGCATCTCGACGATCTGGGCGAGCATCGCCCCGGACTTCGCGCCGGCGAGGAGCATGGGGTGCTGACGCCACTCGTCTCCGCGGGATTCCGCAAGTCTGATGTGCGGAGTCTGGCTCGATCGTGGAAGCTCAGCAACGCCGAGAAGCCGGCAGCGCCCTGTCTGGCCAGCCGGCTCCCAGTGGGAGTCGAGGTCACGCCGCAGCGTCTGGCGCAGGTGGAAGCAGTGGAGGAGTTCCTCCGCTCCCGCGGACTCTGGCCCGCCCGCGCGCGCTGGCACGGGCCGGTAGTCCGGATCGAGCTGCCGGCGGAGCTCTTTCCGCGTATCCTCGAGGAGCCGGCACGAGGAGAGCTGCGCTTACACTGCTCCCGACTCGGCTTTCACTTCGTGACACTCGACATCGCCGGCTTGCAGAGTGGAAGCCTGGCGCACGCACTCGCCTGAGCGTGGCCGATCCTCGCGCGACCGAGATCCGGTGGGATGAGGAGCGCGAGTCCCGAACCGGCATCCCGGAGGTGGTCTTCGGTCCCGGCAAGAGCGTCGATCAGCTTCGCACGCTATTCGTTACCGGTTCGGGACTTCGCGTCGCCTCGCGTTTGAGCGAAGAGCAGCTCGAGGCTCTGTCCGGGCTGGCCGAGCTACACCCCGACTGCGGGATGGCAGTGCGCTCGCCGCGGCCGATGCGGGAAGGCCTCGCCGTGCCCGTGCTCACCGCCGGCACCGCCGATGCGCCGGTTGCGCTGGAGGCGGCGACGACGCTGCAGGCGCTCGGTGTCGCCGCTGTGTGCCACTTCGACGTAGGGATCGCAGGCCTGCACAGGCTGCACGCCATCCTACCCGAGCTGGCGGCGGCGCGGGTGTGCATCGTCGTCGCCGGTATGGATGGCGCGCTCCCGGCGGTGGTGGCTGGGCTCATCCGGGCTCCGGTCGTCGCCGTCCCGACCTCGATCGGCACCGGTGTCGCGGCTGGGGGACATGTGGCGCTGCACACGATGCTCGCCAGCTGCAGTCCCGGCGTCGCCGTCGTCAACATCGACAACGGCTTCGGAGCCGCGTGCGTCGCCCTCAAGATCCTCGCGCCGGCCGGACTCCCCTCGCGCTAGGCTACGCGCCGGCGCGGACGGCGGCGACCGCGTCCGCCAGCTGGACCGCCATCGCGCTGAGCTGAACGGCTGCATCACTCAGCGATTCGACGGACCGCTCGTGGTCCGCGGTCGCGTCGGCCACTCCTTCCGTCTCCGACGCGGCGCGCAACGCCACGTCCTGCGCCGACGTCAACGCCTGCGCCAGATCGGAAGATCGCTGGGCGTTCTCGCCAGCGGAGACGACGATGCGCTGTCCTGCGGCGGCGACACCCTCTGCGGCTCCGACGATGCGGTCGAGATCATCGACCCATCCCCGGCTCGAGTCGAGCACGGCGATCACCTCGCCACGCGTCCGCTGCATGAGCGCGACCGCCCGGTCCAGAGTCGTGCGGATATCTCGCACCGCTCTGTCGATTCCCTCCGCCTCGACGGCGCTGCGGTCCGCGAGCGCGCGAATCTCCTGCGCCACGACCGCGAACCCGCGGCCGTGCGCCCCGGCGCGTGCGGCTTCCACGGCGGCGTTCAACGCCAATAGTCCGGTCTGATCGGCGACCTCGGTGATGGTTCGACCGAATCGCTGCACAGCCTCGGAGACCTCCTGCAGGCGTGACACCTCGTTCGCGCTTTCCTGGACGATCGCCGCGGCGGCCGTGAGCTGAGCCACCGCCCGCCCGGTCGCGTCGCGCACGCTCTCGGCGCTCTCCAGCATCCCCACGCCGCTCTGCTGCGTGCTCGCGCCATCGGCCTCGCTCACCGCCGCGCTCTCGCGCACCCGCTGCGATTCACCGGCTCCCCGCAAGAGTGTCTCGGCCACCCGCCTCACCGTCGCCGCCATGCGCTTCGCGTTCTCCGTGCTCTCCTCGGTGGAGGCGTGCAGCTCCTGCGTCGTCGCGCTCAGTGACTCGACATGCTGAGCCATCAGCTCGGATGCCTCCAGCACCGGCTGGATGAGCCGATCGAGCGTCAGCGAGAGCGCGAGCTGCGGGGCCACCTGCTCGAGAAGCGCCGCATCGTGATGGCGGTACATCTCGCCCCGGCGATGACGGATGTTCCACAGCGCCACCAGACGATTGCCTGTCTTGAGCGGAACGACGATCTCCGAGCCGCGCGCACCGTCGGGGCGCTGGGCGAACGGGATGTCCAGATTCGTGGCCGCGCTCCCGCTTCGAAGCGCTAGCGCCGCCAGTCCCGTGGAAGCCGGAATGATCGTTCCCGGAGGGACGTCGCTCGCGGTGTCGGAGATGACGACGAAGTGCCCGCGCGCCTCATCGTAGGCCACGATGCCCATCTCCTCCCAGGGTACGATCGAGCGCGTCAACCGCTCGATGTCGCTCATGGCGCGGCTCAGCTCCGGCTGGGCGCTGATCACGCTCGTGAGGCGCTGCACGAGCTGCAGCGTCTCACCGTACGCTCCCTGCCGGACGAGCCAGTGGAAGAGAAGGAAGAAACCGGTGATCAGCAGGGTGATCACGAGGTATTGCTCCGCTGTCCACCTCTGGTAGGTCAGCCAGAGCCCGCCGAAGGCGAGTAGCGTGGCCAGCACCGCGGTCGCTCCCTCCCAACGCGCGGTCAGCGATGCGTCGACCCATGCGATCGCTGGGGACAAGAGCAGCTGGAGATAGAAGGTGGCGTTCAGCTGCGCGAGGAAGAGCAGCGTGAACAGCACCACTCGCCACAAGTTCCAGGTAGCGAACGTCGCCGCCCCGAGCCCACCGCCCAGCCAGGCATACAGCGCGCCACTCAGCGAGCATGCGAACACGAAATGAGAGGCGTTGCCCAGACCGTTGCGCCAGGGCAGACGTCGCACACCGACGTCGCCGGCGATCAGACCGGCCGCGGCAACCGCCGCCCCCGCGCCCCAGCCCAGCGCGAGGACCGACGCCAGTCCCGCGCCGACGGCAAAGCTGGTGAAGCCCTTGCCGGGGAGTGGGATGCCAAACATCCGCGTGCAGATCGTGATGGCGAAGAGCAGGGTGGCCCCGATCCACGGGAAGGGGCGCACGAACTGACCGGTGAGGAGCCCCACTGGGAGCGCGACCAGGGAGACGGCCATCACGGTGCGCCGCACCAGGTCGTCGTTCACCCAGGGGACATACGGTACCTGGCTGACGCTCCGGGCGAGCGCGGGAGCGTCTGGCATCGCTGTCATCGGCCGGGAAGCGCGATCGAGCCGTCGGCGCCGATACGAGCGCGCGGAACGGCCGGAGGGTTGGTCAATTGTCGCTCGGAGATCGAGGCCAGCTGGGATCTTGCGCGGGTGGCGCCCGCCCTGCATGTGTGTGACGCGTGGCGCGCGTGGCGCGTCACGAGAGAAAGGGGGGCGCATGGGCCATCTGCAGCGACAGCCGGCGCGACGCCAAGAGGAGGACGCCAAGGGCGTTCCCCTCCGCGCGCCGTGTTGTGCCCCGGACCTCCACACCCCCCACTCCATCCAGCGACGCCCCTCCGGGATCTTCCCGGCGCGGGCGTCGCTGCTTTTTGGCGAGGTGCAATGTCACGGCATAGCCTTCACCGAATGGCACTCCCCCGTACGCCTGGGGGGCTCACCCGTCACTCCCGGCACCGATTCGTCGGCGATCGCCGCCGGGCCATCAAGCGCGCGATGATGCGCGACTGCAGCCGACGCTGCGTCTACTGCGCCTCCTGCCTGAACATCGGCGATGCCACGATCGATCACGTATATCCGCTGGCCCGGGGCGGGCCCAACGTTCCCGGAAACCTCGTGGTTGCCTGCGGACCGTGCAACCGGATGAAAGGCGACATGCTCCCACAGGATTTCTTTCTCCGCCATCCATGGGCGGGACTGAACTTCCTGATATATGCGCGGGTAGTTCACCGCGCCCTCAAGCGCGGCGCCCGCCGTGCCGTGAGCCTCGCGATGGCGGCCTGAGAGTCACCGATATGACGGATGCAAAGCGGGGAGCCAGACGAGGCTCCCCGCTTTCGTTGCTGGCCCCCCCCCGCCGCTCGGCAGAGTCAGAAGTCCACTGGCCGCAGGTAGGACTCCCCGATCGCCGTCGGCGTCAGCATGGCGACCGTCGGCAGTCGGCGCTTCCAGTGCGTGCTTTCCAGCCGCTTCCGCACCAGCTCCACCTCCGACGCGTCGAAGCCGCGCTGGCAGAGCTCCCCTGGGGAATAGCCCGCGAGCAGCCACGACAGAATGCGGTCGGCCTTCGCGTACGTGATGCCGAAGTCCCCTTCGTCCGTCTGGCCAGTAACGAGGTCCGCCGTGGCGGGCTTGCGGATGATCACCTCCGGCACGCCCAGATGCCGCGCCAGCGCCCAGACTTGCGACTTGTAGAGGTCGCCCAGCGGGTTCACCGGTGGCGAATCGTCGGCGTGCCAGGTGAAGTAGCCGAATAGTCGCTCCGTCTTGTTTCCGGTCCCGAGAGGGATCGCTCCATGACGCGACGAGAGATCGAACAGCGCGATCATCCGGACGCGCGCCATCACATTTCCGCGTCGCGCCGGATCGGCATCGGGCTCGTGAATGAGATAACCGTCCACCGCGTTCGAGATGTCGATCGTGCGGCTGCCGATGCCGAGTGCATCGATGACCAGCTGAGCGTGATCGAGGCTCTCCCGGCTGGAGCTGGCGTAGGGCAGGCGAGCCCCGATGACATTCTCTTTCCCGAGCGCGCGCACCGCGAGGTAGGCGGTGACGGCCGAGTCCACCCCTCCCGATATGGCCACGATCCCCTTGGAGAAGCCGCGCTGCTTGAGCTCATCGCGGAGGAAGTTTGTGAGCCACAGCTCCACCAGAGGTCCGTCGATGTCCAGCGGCGCCGGCCCGCCACTCTCGAGGCCATCTTCGGGCCCGACGACCGATAAGGCGGTCGCCGCCCCGGGGGGAGGTGATCGATGGGGTCGGACGAGCGCCAACTCACCCTGCTCGCGTGGCGGTGCGGGATCGTAAGGCGCCGGGGGCCGCGGCCCCCGCTCGGAGCTCTCCAACCCTTCGATCAGCATGGGCAGCGCGCCGCGCAGGTCGGAGAGCAGAGGGCTGTCCGCGCGCGCGCGGGTGAGATCGGCCAGGTCTGCCTGGAGCGCCACGAGCGCTTCCTCCCACAGCGGCCCGCGGACCCGCACATCTCCGCGCGGCCCGCAGATCAACGATCCGCCCGGAAAAGCCTTTCCGCCCTCGTTGCCGGTCAGATTCGCGAACGTGCAGTACACCCCGTGCTCCTCGGCGATGTCGCGAATGAGCCGCTCCCAGCGCGCCGTGCTGGCCGGGCCTGGGATGGCGTCTCGGCGGGGCCAGACGCCTCGCGCCGGAGCGGCCGACGACACGAAGATCACCTGCGCTCCCTCCAGGGCCAGAATCGTCCCCGTCAGGCTGTGCCACGCGTCCTCGCACACCAGCATGGCCGCGCGTCCCCAGCTCGTGTCGAACGCGCGCAGATCGTGACCTCGCTCGACGAAGCGCTCCTCGTCGAACAGCCCGTACGTCGGCAGAAAAGTCTTCCGGTGAACGTGATGGATCACCGGCTCCGCCGGGCCCAACGTCACGTACAGCATGCTGTTGAAGAGCGTGTTGCTCCACCGCTCGTAGAAGCCGGCCACCACGTCCATCGTCCGGGCACCGCGGACGGCGCGCCGGTAGCTCTCGTTCAGATCCTCGGCACACGTTCCAGCCGTGACGGCGAGGTCGCGGACGGCGCCTTCGACGAAATACCCGGTGAGCGCCGTCTCGGGAAGCTGCAGCACCTGCGGGCGAGGATCGAGCGCATCCGCGCCAGCAAAGATCTCTCCGACGCGGCGGAGATTGTCGGCGTAGGCTCCCTTCTTCGGAGCGAACTGCGCCACGGCGAGATGAAGCAGAGGAGCCATGTTGCAAAGTTGGCATCCACTCGGCAGAGGGGCAACGTCGCGCCGTGCGCGCGCCGCTCGTTGACGCGCCGCCCTGCGGTCGCTTACCGTCCGTGGGTGACGCCACCATCGCCGCTCTCTCGGGGCGCGCTCCTGATCGCCGCTCTCGTCGCCGGTGTCGCCGCGTTGTCCGCGCAGGACGCCGCGCCCGCCGAGCCGTGGCAGCTCGTGCGGCCGCCGCAGTCATCATTGGTGTTTGCCCGCGATGGCGCGTTCCTCGGCGAGATCGGCAGACAATGGCGCACCAGCGTCGCCCTCCAGTCGGTCCCCCGCTATGTGCCCGATGCATTCGTGGCCGTCGAGGACCATCGCTTCTACAGCCACGAGGGAGTCGACGTCATCGGCATCGCGAGCGCGCTCAAGGATCGTCTTCTCGGATCGAGACGGGGAGCGAGCACCATCACCCAGCAGCTGGTGGGGAACATGCACCCCGACCAGATCGACCGTGCGGACAAGGGCGTCGGCCGCAAGCTGAGGGAACAGGCGGCCGCTCTGGAGATGGAGCGCCACTACGACAAGGGGACGATTCTCGAGGCCTACCTCAACCAGCTCGATTTCGGACATGGATGGTTCGGCATCGACGCGGCAGCACGCCACTACTTCGGTAAGCCGGCGTCGAAGCTCAGCCTGGCCGAGACGGCGTCGCTGGCCGCCCTGCCGAAGAGCCCCACCCTCTATGATCCGGTCGCGCATCCGGGGCGCAACCGGCAGCGGCGCGACCTCGTGCTTGGCCTCATGGCACAGCAGGATCTCATCACGCGCGACGCGGCCGATCAGGCTCGCAAAACCACGGTAACGACTGTGCCAAACGGGGGAATGGCGGTGCCAGCGCGATGGGTGCTCGACCTGGTGAGGCGGCAGGCGGAGCGCGAGGGCGTGGCGGTCGTGAATGGCGGCTATCAGATCACGACGACCATCGACCCGGCGCTCCAGCGCGAGGCGGTGGAAGCTCTCGCGAGAGGCGCCGCCCGGGTGGAATCGCGTCCGCGATGGCGTTACCCGACGCTCGCGAAACACGCCAAAGGGACAACGGACTATCTGCAGGGAATGGTGGTAGCGATGGAGTCGGCCACCGGTGACGTGCTCGCTCTCGTGGGCGGCCGGGACTACGGCGAGTCGCAATTCAATCGGGCGGTGAACGGCCGCCGACAGGCCGGCTCCGCCATCAAGCCGCTCGTCTACGCGATCGCCATTGCCGACAGCATTCCCCCCAACGCGATCATTCCCGACACCGCTATCGAGATCCCGCTCGACGGCCACCGCGTGTATCGCCCGCGCAACTCCGATCGACTTTTTCTCGGACCGATCACCATGCGCGAGGCGCTGGCCCAATCGCGAAACTCGGTGGCTGTGCAGCTTGGCCAACGGGTCGGCATCGACTCCATCGCCGCGCTCTCACAGCGCCTGGGCATCATCGCGCCGATGGCCCCCTATCCCTCGAGCGCGATCGGCGCATCCGCACTGGCGCCGATCGAGCTCGTGTCTGCGTACACGGCATTCGACAATCTCGGGTTGAGGAGCGCGCCGCGGTTGATCCAACGCATCGAGGATCGGGCTGGTCATCCCGTGTACGCCGCTGCTCCGGTCGTGCGGGATTCGGTGCTCGACCCGCGCGTCGCCTTCATCGTGCGCGACATGTTGCGAGGAGTGATCGATCACGGGACAGCGGCGTCGATTCGGCCGCTCCTTCCGGATAGCTTGCCGGTGGCGGGCAAGACGGGAACCACCGACGACGCGACCGACATCTGGTTCATCGGCATGACGCCGGAGCTCGTCGCTGGCGTCTGGCTGGGCTTCGATAGACCGCAGCCGATTCCCGGCGGTGCGGGCGGAACCTACGCGGCCCCGATCTGGGCCGAGATGGTGAGCCATTGGTATCGCGATCGGTCGCCCGGCAGCTGGAGCGATGTGCCGGGAGGCATCGTGACCGCCGAGCTCGATCGCACCACCGGAGAGCCGGCGACCGACCTCACGCCGCCGGAAAGCCGTTACACCGAGTACTTTCTGCCAGGAACCCAGCCCGGCTCTTTCCGCCTCGACCCGTGGACGTTCTTTCTCATTCTGCCATGACCGGCGCCGAGTCTGACGGCAGTCGATCGGGTCGCACGCCGGCAGCGCTCTTCTTCCATACGCGCTTCGCGCTCGTCGCGCTGGTGGTCGGCATCTTTCTCACGTCGTCGCTGGTCACGCGGCTCGGATTGATGGCCGTCCAGCAGGCGCTCTCGAGGGATGGCGCCGCTCGAGTGCTCCGGGCTCTCGCAACCGGGGAGCTGTTCGATCTGCTGTCTGCACTCTGGCTCGCCGCCCCGTTCACGCTCTATCTCGCGATCCTGCCCGAGAGCTGGTTTCACCGGCGCGCGCATCGCGGACTGATGTGGGCCGGTATGGCAGTCGCTCTCGGGCTGGCGATCTTCGTCGGCGTGGCCGAGTACTTCTTCTTCGAGGAGTTCAACGGTCGCTTCAACTTCGTGGCTGTCGATTACCTGATCTTTCCCTACGAGGTCGCGACCAACCTCTGGCAGAGCTTCCACACCGGTTTCCTGCTCGTCCTCATCGCGCTCCTCGCGGCGGCGGCGCTCCGCACGCTGCGCCTGCCGTTGCGCCGTGCGATCGGCGCCACCACGACGGGTCGCCAGCGGCTGGCGGTCGTCTCGGGCTATGTCGCGCTTCTCGCCCTCGTCACCTTCGTCGTCACGCCAGGTCTGGCCCGCGTCTCACCGGATCGCGCGCTCAACGAGATCGCGTCCAATGGGTACTACGCGTTCTTCCAGGCGCTGATGGGCCAGGATGCGCCATACGAAGGGTTGTACGCCACGCGTTCGGCGTCGCGGCTCTTCACGAGGTTGCGGCAGCTGCTGACGGAGCCGGCGACCGATACCGCGAGCTGGGTCGCGGGATCGACAGAGCGACGAGTACTGCCGCCGACCGGATCGAAAGGTGCACGACGACTGAACGTGGTGGTCGTTCTCGAGGAGAGCCTGGGGTCGGAGTTCGTCGGACTTCTGCAACCCGACGGAAAGGGGCTCACACCGCGCTTCGACTCGCTGGCTGCCGAAGGAACGCTGTTCACCCGAACCTTCTCGACCGGCAACCGCACCATCCGCGCGCTCGAGGCGACCACCGCATCTCTGCCGCCACTGCCTGGCATCTCGATCGTCCGCCGCGACCAGTCACGCGGCCTGTTCACGCTGCCCGAAGTGCTGCGCTCTCGCGGCTACCGTACGATGTTCATCTACGGCGGCCGCGCTCTGTTCGACGGGATGGGACGCTACATGCGCACCAACGGAATGGAGCGGGTGATAGAGCAGGGCGACTATCCCCGGGGATTGTTCACGACGGCGTGGGGCGTCGCCGACGAGGCGATCTTCGACAGGGCGACGGCGGAATTCGACTCGCTGACGGCGCTCCATCAGCCCTTCTACGCGCTCGTGTTATCCGTCTCCAACCACCGGCCGTACACGTATCCGGTTGGCCGGATCCCGTTCGACCCCAGCAAGAAGTCGCGCGAGTACGTGGTGCGCTACGCCGATTGGGCGTTGGGGCGCTTCGTGCGGCAGGCGCGCTCACACCCGTTCTTCGACAGCACCCTGTTCGTGCTGATGGGGGATCACGGCGCGCGAGTCTACGGCGCACAGGAGATCCCGCTGCTCAGCTATCAGGTCCCGATGCTCTTCTACGCTCCGGGGTTGATACCGGCGGGAGTACGAGACACGATGATGGCGAGCTCCCTGGATGTGCCGCCAACCATCCTCGCCGTGCTGGGTCTGCCATACGAGTCGAAGTTCTTCGGCCACGATCTGTTTCACATCGGGCCGGCTCAGGGCCGGGCACTGATGACGCACAACAACCAGATCGCGCTCATGCGTGGGAGCAATCTGGCCGTGTTGGGATTGCACCAGTCGTCGGAGCTGTACCGGGTGGACTCCGCATTTGCCCGTCAGACGCGGATCGGCGATCCCACAGCGGTACAGCGGACGCTGGTCGAGGACGCGATCGCCTACTTCGCTGGAGCCGATCTGGTCTACCGCAGCGGCAAGTACTTCTTCGATCGCTCCCGCCTGCTGTCGACGCGCTGATGTCGGGGTCGACCCAGCTCTCCACCGCCGCGAGCGCGGCGGATGCTGGGCCCGGCGCGCCGTCACGCCACGGCTGCCGCTCTCTCCTCCGCCTGCTCCATCTCCGTCTTCGGCTGCACCGGACACGCGTCGGTCGGCACGAGAGCGATGTCGAACACCTCGTCGAGCGTGCTCACGCAGTGGAACGTGAGCTTGTCGCGCACCTCGGCTGGGATGTCCTCCATGTCCGCCTCGTTGTCCTTGGGCAAGATGATCGTTGTGATGCCCGCCCGGTGGGCTCCGAGCACTTTCTCCTTCACCCCTCCGATCGGCAGCACCCGGCCGCGCAGCGTGATCTCCCCGGTCATCGCCACGTCGCGCCGAACGGGCCGCCCCGACATGGCCGATACCAGTGCCGTGGACATCGTGACCCCCGCTGACGGGCCATCCTTGGGAATCGCTCCGGCGGGCACGTGGATGTGGACCTCGATGGAGCCGAGGCGATCCGCCGGGATGCAGAGCGTGGTGGCGTGCGTCGCCGCGTAGGTGAGCGCCGCCCGCGCTGACTCCTTCATCACATCCCCGAGCTGTCCGGTGAGGATCAGCGACACGTTTCCGTAGCCGCTCACCTGCACTGTCTCGTCGGTGGAGCGCGAGCCATACATCCGCCGGATCGCGGCTTCCACGAACATGATGTCGCCGCCGGCGGGAGTGTAATACATGCCCGTCGACACCCCCACCTCGTTGGCCTCGTTGGCGTGCTCGGGATGCACCTTCGGCCGCCCGAGCAGATCGCGCACATCGTCCGGGATGAGCTGGCGTCCCATCTCCTCTCCCGACGCGATCTTGCGCGCGACCTTCCGTGAGACCGCGCCGATCTGCCGCTCGAGCTGCCGGACCCCGCTCTCGCGTGTGTACTTCGACACGATGGTCATCACGGCCTCATCGGACAGGGTGACGGCCTTGTCCTTGAGTCCGGCGTCGTCGAGCTGGCGAGGGATCAGATACTTCTTCGCGATCATCGCCTTCTCGCGCTCGGTGTATCCGGCGAAATCCACCACTTCCATCCGGTCGAGCAGCGGACCGGGGATGTTCTGCAGGAAGTTGGCGGTCGCGATGAACAGCACCTCGCTCAGGTCGAACGGGATGTTCAGGTAATGGTCGGTGAAGGTGTCGTTCTGCGCGGGATCGAGCACCTCGAGCAGCGCGCTGGCCGGATCGCCCTGGAATGACACTCCGAGCTTGTCCACCTCGTCGAGCAGGAAGACGGGGTTCTTGGTTCCGGCCTGCTTCATCCCCTGGACGATGCGTCCCGGCATCGCGCCGACGTAGGTGCGGCGGTGGCCGCGGATGTCCGCCTCGTCGCGCGCGCCACCCAGCGCGACGCGCACGTACTCGCGGCCGAGCGAGCGAGCGATGGACTTCGCGATCGACGTCTTGCCAACGCCCGGTGGCCCGACGAACAGGAGGATGGGCCCCTTCGCCATGGCGCGCGCCTTGGCCTCGCGCTTGTCGGTGATCGCGCGCCCATCGTCTGAGTCCACCAGCGACGGCGTCGCATCGTCCTTGTCGACCTTGAGCTTGTACGCCGGAAACTCACCCGTCCTCTCGACTTCGGCCGCGAGCTCCGCCGCTTTCAGCTGGCGCACCGCGAGAAACTCGAGGATCCGGTCCTTCACGTCCGGCAGACCGTAATGATCCTCCTCGAGCACCTCGGAGGCGTGGAGCAGATCGAGATTGTCATCGGAGCGCGTGTTCCATGGCAGCTCGGCGATCCACTCCAGATAGGTGCGGATGACCTGCGCTTCCATACTCTCGCGTCCGGCGCGCTCGAGCCGTCCCAGCTCGCGCTCGACCTCCTGCCGCGCCGTCTTGGGGAGCTCCAGCTTCGACAGCTTCTCGCGCAGCTCCTCCAACTCGCGCGACTGGTCGTCGTCGCCCAGCTCCTTCTGAATCGTCTTCATCTGCTCGCGCAGATACATCTCGCGCTGGCGCTGCCCCAGCTCTTCCTGGACCTGGGACTTGATCTCTTCCTGTGCCTCGAGCAGGCCGATCTGACGCTGGACCTGCACCAGAACACGCCGCATCCGCTCCTCGACACTGAGCGTCTCCAGCAGTCCCTGCTTCTCCGGAACACTCAGCTCGATGTAGCCGGCCACCAGATCGACGAACTTGCCGGGATCCGTGACCGAGTCGAGCACCTGGTGCACGACCTCCTCGGGAAGGCCGCGCTTCTCACCGAGCTCGGCCGCGCGCTCGCGCAACTCCTTGTAGAGCGCCTCGAACGCGGGGTCATGGTCGTCGAGAGGCCCCATCTCCTCCACCGGCATCACGACGGCACTGAGGAAATTCTCGGTGGTCGTGTACTGAAAGGCGGTGGCGCGCTCCTCTCCCTGCAGCAGCAGCTGCACGCCTCCCAGGCCGCGCTGCACCTGTCCGATCTGGGCGATCACGCCCATGGAATAGAGAATGTCAGGTGTGGGCTCGTCCGCATTGTCGCGTTGCGCGACGGCAAAGACGCGCCGATCACCTTTGAGCGCGGCCTCGATGGCGCGAAGCGTTCCGGGGCGGCCGGCGGCGATGGGCTGGGTGAGCCCCGGGAAGATCATCGTGCCGCGAAGAGGGAGAACCGGCAAAGTTTGGCGTTGCGCCATGAGCTCTGATTTCCTGAGTTGGGGACCGCCGGGTGGGTCGTGCCGGCGCGTTCCGCATCGCACGCTCCATTCCAGCCGCGGCTGCACGACGCTGCGGCTCGGTCATCTGCTGTGCATCGTGAGCCGACAGCACTTCCGTCAGCTCAAGCGCCGGCCAACCTCCGCGGTTCCGCCCACGTCCGCACATCGACGAGTTACGCCAGAGGGGCAGAATGTGCAACTTCCTGCCGTCTCTTTGGCGTAGGGGCTGTCACGTCGGCATTCTCGCCTTTTCAAGGGAGTTTGCGGGTGATACACTACGCAACTGCCCCTCGCCTGCGGAATCGACTCGTGCCGGATCCCATCGCCCTGTCCTCGGATGCCGAGCTGCGCGCGCTCGTAGAGCGTGCGCTGGCGGCACACTACGAGATCGAGGGCGAGCTCGGGCGCGGCGGAATGGGCATCGTCTACCGGGCGAAGGACCGCCGCCTCAAGCGGCCGGTGGCGGTCAAGCTGCTCCCTCCCGAGCTCGCCTTCCGGGGGGACATCCGATCGCGCTTCCTGCGCGAGGCCGAGACCGCGGCCGGTCTGAGCCATCCCAACATCGTGCCGATCTACTCCGTCGACGAGCGCGAGGGGCTGGTGTACTTCGTGATGGCGCTGGTCGATGGGCCCACGCTCGCGAAGCGGCTGTACGACGAGCATCAGATGGGCATCGAGGACACACGCCGCTTCCTGCGTGAGGTCGCCGATGCCCTGGCTTACGCCCACGCTCGCGGCGTGGTGCACCGGGACATCAAGCCGGACAACATCCTGCTCGACAAGGACACGGGCCGCGCCATGGTGACCGACTTCGGAATCGCGCGCGCGGTTCAGGAGAGCGGTGATTCGCGTCTGACCGCGACCGGTGTCGCCATCGGGACGCCGGCATACATGTCCCCCGAGCAGGCAGCGGGTGATCGCGAGATCGACGGACGCAGCGACCTCTACTCGCTCGGCATCGTCGGCTATCAGATGCTGGCCGGAGAGCTTCCGTTCAACGCCAGCAGCACGCCCGCGATGCTCATCAAGCACCTGAGCGATCCTCCTCCTCCGCTCGAGAACAAGCGTGCCGGCATCCCCAGCGAGCTCGCGGGCGCGGTCATGACTCTGCTCGAGAAGGAGCCGTCGCGCCGCTTTCCGGATGCCGCCAAGCTGTCACTTGCGCTCCGGGGCGATCCGGCCGGCACCCGATGGATGGCCGATCGTCCGCCGCGCGAGATCGTGTCGCGGGGCGCGGCCTGGCAGCCGGCACCCCAAGGCCAGGGCGCGGGAGGCGGTATGCGCATGGCGGCCGACCCGTTTCGATCGCCCTATCCCGACCCCGATGCCGCGCTCGAGCCTGGCACCATCACCGCCGACGACATCTCTCGCTGGTCGGCGCCTCAGGTCCAGAAGTTCCGCGGGCAGTTCGCGACGTACGCGTGGGTCAACGCGGTTGTGCTGGCATCGAGCATGACCTTCCTCGATCGGGACTTTGCGGTCATCACCCTCTTCTGGTCGATGGCGATGGCGGCGCGCTACGCCAAGCTCTGGTCCTCCAACTACGACTGGCGCGACGTCTTCCGGCAGCCGCGCGATCGCCGTCTGATCGATGTGGCTTCGGAGACGGTCGAGGATGTCCGGGGTGCGTTCGGCAAGACACGCAACGACCTCGGTCGCCAGCGTGATTCGCGACGCCAGCGCATGATCGCGGCGGCGAGCTCGATGGCACCTCCGGCTGCAGCCAGAGCGCTCGATCCGGCCGCGCCCCGCGGCCTGCACGCCCCCGCGGTGATCCAGGCGCAGACGTTCCGGAACGATATTCTCAATCTCATGGAGTCGCTGCCGAGGAGCGATCGAGACCTCGTCCGCGACGTCGTCCCCGCGGCGGAGGGGTTGTTGCAGCGCATCAGCTCGCTGGCTCTCACCCTCGACGACCTCGAGCGCTCCAACCCCACGGTTGCCGCCGAGCGGCTCGAGGCGCAGATCACCGAGCTCGAATCCCAGGCCAATCCGCTCGACCGCGCTGCCAGTGAGGATCGGGTGCGCCGCCTCGCTCTCCTCAAGCGGCAGCGCCGCAGCGCCGTGGATGGCGAGCGCAAGCGCGAGCAGGCCGCCTCGAAGCTCGAGAGCTGCATGCTCGCTCTGCAGAACATGCGCTATGACGTGATGCGGCTGCGGGCCGGCGGCGTGAGCGGCAACAGCGGCCAGATCACGATGCTCACCGAGCGCGCTCGCAACCTGGCCGGCGAGGTGGACGCCGCGCTCATCGTCGCCGATGAGTCGCGGCGAGGCCGAGTGGCGCGCGGTGAGCAGCGATCCCCGTGAGCGATCTGCTCCAGGACCGGGTCCTCGCCGCTCTCGGCGACCACTACGACATAGAGCAGGAGATCGGGCGCGGGGGCATGGCGGTGGTGTACCGGGCGCTCGACCGCCGTCTCAAGCGCCGGGTCGCGATCAAGGTCCTGCCACCGGATCTGGCGTTTCGCGATGACGTGCGGCAGCGCTTTCTTCGCGAGGCGGAGATGTCGGCGCAGCTCGGTCATCCGAACATCGTGCCGATCTACTCGGTGGACGAGCGCGGCGGAGTGTCGTTCTTCGTCATGGCGCTGATTGATGGAGAGACTCTGGCCGAGCGGCTCAAGCGCGAGCCCCGCCCCCCGCTCGCCGACGTCCGCCGTATTCTGCACGATGTCGCCGACGCTCTCGCATACGCCCACGCGCACGGCGTGACGCACCGCGATATCAAGCCCGACAACATCATGCTCGATGCGCGCAGCGGTCGGCCAGTCGTGACCGACTTCGGCATCGCCCGCGCCGCCGAGGCGGACTCGCGTCTGACCGTGACCGGAGTGGCGGTGGGAACTCCCGCCTACATGTCGCCCGAGCAGGCCATGGGTGAGAGCGAGATCGATGGACGGAGCGATATCTACTCGCTCGGTGTGGTGGGCTACCTGATGCTCGCTGGCCGTCTTCCCTTCGAGGCGGCCAATACGCCGGCGATGTTGGTGAAGCAGATCAGCGAGATGCCGCGCGCGCTTCACGAGCTCCGGCCCGACATCCCGTCGTCACTCGACGCCGCGCTGGCGCGCGCGCTGGCAAAGCGCCCCGCCGATCGGTGGGCCAGTGCGGCCGACTTCCGCGACGCATTGAGCTCGACCGCCGCGCCTCCTCCGCCAGGGCCGCTCCCCTGGGAGCACCAGCGCGCCGTGCCAGCCGATGCTCCGGCGGTAGCGCCCCGGGGTGAGGCGCCTTCCCCCTCTCGCGGGCCCGGACTTCCTTTTCAGCCGCTCCCCGCTCTGCCACCCCTTCCGGTGATGCCCGCCGGCATGCTGTCACGCCGCGAACGCCGCGAGCTGCGCCGCGTCTACGGCTGGCGCTTCCCGGCCGATGGCTCCGCCCCGGTGCAGCGCACCCTTGATCAACGCATCTCCTCGTTCCGTCAGCGCCTGATCGCCAACGGAGCGACGATCGGCATGCTCTTCGGCATCAACATGCTCACGGCTCCGCATTTCCCCTGGTTCCTCTTTCCCGCCCTCGGCATGGGTACCGGGCTGGTGAAGGGATGGAGCGGGCTCTGGGAGGAAGGGGTGACGTGGAAGCAGCTCTGGTCGCGCCGGCCGTCGGCGCTTCCCGCGCCGCCACCGGGACCCTCGGCGGACAGCGAGCTGGCCAGCCTCGCGAGCGCGACGGTCCTCGCCGGGCCGCACGGGGCGGCTGTGCGCAAGGCGGCTGCGGATCGCGCGACAATCCTCGGCATCGTGGCCAGCCTCGAGAAGCCGGATCGCGAGCTTCTCCCCGAGATCGTGCCGACGGTGGATGCGCTCGTCGAGAGAAGCGCGGCGCTCGCCGTGATGCTGCACCATCTCGACAGCGATGTCTCGCCGGACATCGTCGCGCAGATCGAGACGCGCATCGCCGCCGTCGAGCGCGAGCCCGACGTTGCGGCGGATCGCGAGCGAAGGCTCGGTCTGTTGCAGCGGCAGCGCAGCACGCTGCGCGAGCTGGGCGAGCGGCGCGTGAAGGTCGCGGCCCAGCTCGAGAGCGCCGGCATCGCGCTGCAGAACCTCAAGCTCGACCTGCTCAAGCTCCGCTCGAGCGGCGTCCAGGCCGCCCTCAACGATGTCTCGAGCGCGACCCGCGAAGCCCGAGCCGTCTCGAAGGAGATCGGCCACGTCCTCGACGCGGCGGCGGAGCTCCGGGCGCTGTGACGTGCGCGAGGGGAAGGGGCGAGTCATTCTCTTCGGCTTCCGGCCGCAGTACCGGGGCCAGACGATGAGCACGCTTCCCCTGCTGTGGAACGCGTTGAGGGAGAGATAGCGTGCGGCGTGCCGGGCGCCGCCCTCTTTCCGATTACCTTTCGGGGCCGACCTGAATCCCGGCGCTGTCCGGCCGAACAACCTCATTCGAGAAGACGATGGCTTTGCGACGTGGTGAGCTGTACC
>JBBSGP010000007.1:0-99457 GCA_038253885.1 Gemmatimonadales bacterium
AAGGAATCACACGCTGGATTCACAAGTACCGTCATACTCGCGAGCAGCTCGCGCTCGGCGGTGTGGCCCCGCTGGAGTACCGGGCCCTGCTACTCCACAAACTCGCGGCATGATCTGTCCGGTTTTCAGGGGGTCACACCATTGAGGATTCCTCTCCGGGATCAGGGGGTTTGATTCCAGCGCCCAGTTGGCACCGTCATAGTGGATGATCGTGCCCCGTTCTCCCACAACGTAGACGTCTGCCGATTTCCGACCCCAAATGTCAAAGAGGTCGATACATCGGCCGGGTGTGCCGCTGCCAAGCGTGGAGTCTGACGTCGGTAGCTTGATTCTTCGCCACGCGGCGTCCGAACTCCATTGGTATAGTTGTGCGCAATCTCCGGCGAGGGCAAACAAGTCGTCGGCGCTCGGAGAGTACATGCGCGTGATGTTCTCGGACGTGGGAATGAGTAGCTCCCACTGAGTCCGCCCGTTGCGCCTCCGGTAGACGCCCCCTGTGCCCGACGCGAACAGTGAGCCATCCGAGCCGGCGCTGAGCTGGAAGATGCGGCCTCCGGGTATTCGCAGACTGACCTCGCCGAGAGTCGGTCCCACCACTCTTCCCGGCGAGTTGCACCCGAGGACGCCGATGATCAATCCAAGCCCGTACACTGCCTTCGGGGTAACGGCGAAGCGGTGCGGCAAACAAGTTCCGCACGAAGCGATCACCGGCTGCCACTCCAAGCGCGATGCTCACCGTAGCCATAGTAGACGAGCCAGCTACTCGCACAAGGGCTGTTTTAGGACATCGCTATACACTTTTCGGACAATTGTTTTCTGGCTAGCGTCTTCCGGCGAAGGCCTCTGGTGGAATCCGCGGCGGAGGACAGACCCCGGGAGTGACCTACACCAACCTCCTTCTGCCCGATCACCAAAGGGGCACTTCTGGCAAAGGGGACACTTCTATCCGCGCTTGACAAATAGCCCGGCGACGCTTGCCACTCGCGGGAGCGCGACGTACACTTCAGACACAGGACGACAACCGATTCGTGGCGATTTACGGCAACTTGCGGCCACGTAAAACATTCGCTAAAGCGCCGGCCCGGTGCCTGTGCGCGCCGGGCCTTTTTCTGTTCCCACGCGAGCCCCAACGTGATCGATTCGCTGTCCACCACGACCCGCTCCCCGAGCTCCCCCGCCCTCCCCTCCCCGTACCTCGAGGCGCTGGCGAAACGGGTGCTCATCTTCGATGGGGCCATGGGGACGAACATCCAGCGGCAGCAGCTCACCGCGGACGACTACGGCGGCAAGTCCTACGAGGGGTGCAACGACAACCTAGTGCTCACGCGACCGGACGTGATCCGGTCCATCCACGAGTCCTTTCTGGCCGTCGGCTGCGATGCCGTCGAGACCTGCACCTTCCAGAGCACTCCCCGGCGGCTGCACGAATGGGGACTGGGCGACAGGATGCGGGAGATCAACGTCCAGGCGGCCCGCATCGCGCGCGAAGCGTGCCTGAAATTCGCGACGCCCGATCATCCGCGCTTTGTCGCGGGCTCCATCGGTCCGTCGGGCATGTTGCCCTCGAGCGATGACCCTGCCCTCTCGGCGATCACGTACGATGAGCTGAGCTGGAACTTTCACGAGCAGGCGGCGGCGCTGGTCGAGGGAGGAGTGGATGTCCTCCTGATCGAAACATCGCAAGACATCCTCGAGGTGAAGGCCGCAGTCGCGGGTATCGAGCGGCTCTTCGGCGAGATCGGGCGACGCGTGCCGCTCCAGGTGCAGGTGACACTCGACACCAGCGGCCGCATGCTTCTCGGTACCGACATCGCGAGCGCGATGACGACACTCGAGGGACTGCGAGTCGACGTGATCGGCCTCAACTGCTCCACGGGGCCGGAGCACATGCGCGAGCCGATCCGCTACCTGAGTGAGAACGCCACCCTCCCGATCTCCTGCATCCCGAACGCCGGGCTGCCGTTGAACACGGGGGTTGGCGAGGCGGTGTACCCACTCGAGCCGGCGCCGATGGCGGCCGCGCTCTCCGAGTTCGTGCGCGACTTCGGCGTGCGGGTCGTGGGCGGATGCTGTGGCACCACTCCCGAGCATCTCGAGGCGATCGTCCGCGCTGTGCGGCCACTCCCGGCCGCGGGACCCCCCGTTCTTCACCACGACCCCCACGTTCCGCGCGTCAGCTCGGCGATGCGCGCCATCACGCTGCACCAGGACCCGCCGCCGCTGCTCATCGGCGAGCGCGTGAACTCCCAGGGCTCGCGGAAGGTCAAGCGGCTGCTGCTGGCGGACGACTACGAGGGGATACTCGCCGTCGCCCGCGACCAGGTGGAATCGGGCGCTCACGTGCTCGACGTCTGCGTGGCGCTCACCGAGCGGTCGGACGAGGCCGAGCAGATGTCGCGCGTGGTGAAGCTCCTGTCGATGAGCGTCGAGACGCCGATCATGATCGACTCGACCGAGGCCGACGTCATTGCCCGCGCTCTGGAGCACATTCCCGGACGCGCCATCGTCAACTCCATCAACATGGAGAACGGCCGCGTGCGAATCGACGCCGTGCTTCCTCTCGTGCGGAAGCATGGCGCCGCCGTCGTCGCCCTGACCATCGACGAGGTCGGGATGGCGAAAACGGCAGCCCGCAAGCTCGAGATCGCGAAGCGCATCCACGACATCGCCGTTTCCGAGTACGGCCTCGACGCCGGCGACCTGATCTTCGATGATCTGACCTTCACCCTGGCGACCGGCGAGGCGGAGTGGGTGGACTCCGCCACCGAGACGATCCAGGGCATCCGGCTCATCAAGCAGGAGCTGCCCGGCGTGTTCACGAGTCTCGGCGTGAGCAACGTCAGCTTCGGGCTGGGTACCGATGCGCGCGACGTCCTCAACTCCGTCTTCCTGCACCATTGCGTTCACGCCGGTCTCGACATGGCGATCGTGAACCCGGCCCACGTGCGCCCGTACGCCGAGATCCCGGATGAGGAGCGCGCGCTGGCGGACGATCTCGTCTTCAACCGCTCCCCCGACGCGCTGCAGAAGTTCATCGAGCACTACGAGCAACGAACGAAGGGGGGCGCGTCCGCATCGGCCGTCCGGGAGCGGGAGGACCCGACCGCGGGCATGAATCCGGAGCAGCGGATCCACTGGCAGATCCTCCACCGCACCCGCGAGGGAATCGAAGCGGCGCTTGACGAGGCGGGGGTCCGCGAGCAGCCCGTGCGGCTCCTGAACGAGGTACTGCTCCCGGCGATGAAGGAAGTCGGCGACAAGTTCGGCGCGGGGGAGCTGATCCTCCCGTTCGTTCTGCAGTCGGCCGAAGTGATGAAGCGCGCGGTCAAGCATCTGGAGCAGTTTCTCGAGCGCACGGAAGGGTACACCAAGGGAAAGGTCGTGTTGGCCACGGTCTACGGGGACGTGCACGACATCGGCAAGTCACTGGTCAACACCATCCTCTCCAACAACGGATACACGGTGTTCGACCTCGGCAAGCAGGTGCCGGTGAACACGATCATCGACAAGGCGGTCGAGGTTGGCGCGACTGCCATCGGTCTCTCGGCGCTGCTCGTCTCGACATCGAAGCAGATGCCGATCTGCGTCCAGGAGCTCGACCGGCGGCGACTGGACTTTCCGGTGCTCATTGGCGGTGCAGCGATCAATCGCCGGTTCGGCCGCCGAGCCCTGTTCGTGGATGGCGAGCGCCCGTATGCCCCGGGAGTGTTCTACTGCAAGGATGCGTTCGAGGGGCTGGACACGATGGAGGCGTTGATCGACCCCCAGCGACGCGGCGTGCTGGTGGAGCAATCGCTCGAGGCGGCCCGCACGGACGTATTTCTCCGCACCCAGGTGGGAAAGGATATCGCCGCCGGCTCGGCGGATGGCGCCCGAAGCGACGTGTCGTCCGTCAATCCGATTCCGCGGGCGCCCTTCCTCGGCACCCGAGTGCTGCGCGACATCCCGCTCGGCGAGATCTTCGAGCTGCTGGACCTCGACGAGCTCTTCCGGTTGCAGTGGGGAGGACGGGGATCGGGCGAGGTCTATGACCGGGTCGTGCGCGAGGAATTTCGTCCCGCGCTCGCGCGGCTGTCAGCGAGCGCCGAGCGCGATGGATGGCTGCGCCCGCAGGCGGTGTACGGATACTTCCCTGTCCAGTCGTCGGGCAACGATCTCCTCGTCTACGATCCGGCCGGCTTCGGCAGCGATGGAGGCTCGCTGCGCGAGATCGGTCGCTTCCATTTCCCGCGACAGGAAGGGCGCGAGCGCCTCTGCCTGGCGGACTACTTCCGATCGGTGGAGTCGGGACAGGTGGACGTGGTGGCGTTCCAGATCGTGACGGTGGGCGATGCCGCGAATCAGCGCTACGCGGCGCTGCACGCGGCGGGGGAATACAGCGAAGGACTCTATCTCCACGGCCTGGCGGTCGAGGCCGCCGAAGCCGTCGCGGAATGGCTGCACCGGCGCATCAGGCGCGAGCTGGGAGTCGACGAGTCCCA
The DNA here is from genome assembly GCA_038253885.1 of Gemmatimonadales bacterium. Classification (GTDB taxonomy): domain Bacteria; phylum Gemmatimonadota; class Gemmatimonadetes; order Gemmatimonadales; family Gemmatimonadaceae; genus JALZAQ01. The sequence goes on from JBBSGP010000007.1 coordinate 4,482, forward strand.
GGGCAAGCGTTACTCGTGGGGGTATCCCGCCTGCCCCGATCTCGACGGTCACGGCGTCCTCTTTCGAATCCTCCCGGCAGCGGAGGCGCTCGGAATGGAGCTGACCGAGTCGTATCAGCTCATCCCTGAGCAGTCCACGGCGGCGATGGTGGTCCATCATCCTGAGGCCAGGTACTACGCGGTCCGCGGCGCCGGCGAACAAGGGGCGAGCGCGTCGGCGGATCGGGCGCTGGACCGCTCGGTCACCGAGGGTGCGAGTGCTTCCCCGGCAGTACCCGCCGCTCCGGTGGCGAAGTGAGATCCGGAGCGGGACGGTGCGGCGACTCTCTATCGCCTTCCGGGAGTTCCGTCGACGCGCAGCAACTTGACCTGCGCCGCCAGCGCGCGGAGACCGCCGGCAGTGATGTAGATGGGCCGCGTCGTGCTGGCGAGGGCGTTGTTCTGCGGCGGCATCTCCGTGCCGGACGTGAAAGTGCCGGGGTCAGGCGGTGCGAACAGCAGGGCGACGGTGATGGAGGTCGATTGTCCGGGAGCCAGCGAGCTGATGGGGCCCACCGACCATCCGGTGTAGCTGTTGGTCGACCCCTCGGTGTCGCAGACCAGCGCGATGCTCGAGTTGACGCAGAGACTGTTGATCGGCTGCGCCCGGCCAGCCGAGAGCAGAGCGTACGAGGAGTCCTCTTTGGCCCGTCCAGTGGACGCCGCGGAGTCGAGCCAGGTCGGCGCCGACACAATGCGACTGGTGACGATGCCTTTGGCTGTCGTGCCTGGGGGACCATCTATGAGCTGGATGCCGAAGAGTCCCGGCCGGGCCGCAAAACTGGCGCTCATGCTCGAGCCCGTAAACCTCTGGTCGTAGGTCACCAGCAGAGATTCGGCGGGGAAGAGCGTCGAGTTGTCATCATTGTTCTCATCATTGATGATTCCACCGATGTTCGCATCCCAGAAAGGAGCCAGGTACACGTCCATGAGCGTGTGGCCCGCGACCGGCTCCTCGCGGTGGACAAAGCGAAAACTGTCAGTGGCGCTGATATTCTTCACGTCGAAGCGCACCAGCATCGCGTTCGGTTGGGAGGACGGCAGGAGCGCGGTGATCCGCACGTCGAGCCCGAAATTTTGGCCAGGTCGATCGTCGGCGGCGAGCGCGGGGTTCAGCTTGGGAAAGATCGGAACGTGTCGGCCATCGGTCCACACGTCCTCCTGCCAGCGCGAGCTGTCGCCCGGGATCGGGTGAAGACGCTCGTGGGGCAGATAGTCACCCGGGACGTAGAGTCCCATGGCGAGGGTATCCGATCCACCGCTGCGCGGGCGCAGTGCCGCAATCAGCAGCTTGCCATGAAAGACATACGCGTTGCGCACCGCCGTGCCGGAGTCCGGCCACGTAAGACCGAACGCCCCGGGATCCACCTGGACCGTGCAGATATCCCCGAAGTCGCTGGTCGGACAGAAGATGAGTGTGTGCTTCTGCCAGTTGATCGCGTTCCTCCCAGAGCACGGCGTCCGATCGTACTGGATGAGCCGGCAGGACGGCGCCTGGAAGATCGGCACGACGGCTACGTTCCCGTCCGGATTCACATCGAAGCTGAAGGAGTGCGGCAGGTAATCGATCGACAGGCGCGCGACGAATGTGTGCGTTCCGCGCGGGACCGAGAGGAGGGAGTCGCCCGGCAGGTTCACACGCACGGTGCCGTCCATCACGACTTCGGCGCGAACGGTGTCGGTTCCGACGACTGGGACGGTGAACTTGATCGTGACCGGTGTGGTGGGCTTGGTGCTCTTGTCGCTGCTGCAGCCGATGACCAGCAGCGCCGAGGCGATCAGAGGACAGAAAAACGAGAGTCGCATGAGGACGGGGAAGAGGATACTCAAGGGTATCGACGGTGACTGAGCCTCGCAACGTGGATTGGCTGCTCGAGCCCGATCGCATCGTCATCTTCGACGGCGCGATGGGGACGATGCTCTACGCCAAGGGCGTGTTCATCAACCAGTGCTACGACGAGCTGAACGTCCGCAGCCCCGATCTGGTGTGCGAGGTGCATCGCGCGTACGTGAAGGCCGGAGCCGAGGTGCTCGAGACGAACAGCTTCGGGGCGAACCGGCTCAAGCTCGCCCAGTACGGACTGGAGGCACAGGTCGGCGAGCTGAATCGCCGGGCGGCGCAGCTGGCGCGCGAAGCCGCGGGAGATCGGGCGTGGGTGGCGGGGGCGGTCGGCCCGCTCGGCGTGCGCATCGAGCCCTTCGGTCCGACGAGCCGGGACGAGGCGCGCCAGATCTTCTTCGAGCAGCTCACCGCGCTGCGCGAGGGAGGCGCCGACATGTTCCTGCTCGAGACCTTTGGCGACGTCGACGAGATCGAGCAGGGCATCCTCGCGTGCCGCGCGGTGGATCCGGCGATCCCGGTGATCGCCCAGATGACAATCGGACCGGATTGCCGGACCCCCTTTGGCGCGTCGCCCGAGGATCTAGCGCGAGCGCTCGACGGCTGGGGCGCCGATGTGGTCGGGCTCAACTGCTCCGTGGGCCCACAGGCAATCCTCGAGGCGTTGGAGCGCATGGCGACGGTGACGCGGCGCAAGCTGAGCGCGCAACCGAACGCCGGAATGCCCCGCGACGTCGCCGGGCGCACGATGTACATGGCAAGCCCCGAGTACATGGCGAGCTACGGCCGGCATCTGATCCACGCGGGCGTCAAGGTGCTTGGCGGCTGCTGCGGCACGACGCCGTCGCACATCAAGGCGCTCGTAGAGGGGATCCGTCCCCTCGTTCCGCGTCACCGGTGGCAGGGGAAGCCGGCTGCGGAGTCGACGCCGACCGACGGGGCGCCGGCGGCTCCGACCGGGCGCGAACCGATCCCGTTCAGAAACCGGTCGCGCTGGGCGTCCAAGCTCGCCGGCGGTGAGTTCGTGAGCTCGGTGGAGATCGTGCCGCCGCGCGGCGTGGACGCCTCGAAGATGCTGGAAGGGGTCGGCGCGTTGCAGCGCGCGGGAGTCGACGCGGTGAACGTGCCCGATGGGCCGCGGGCGCAGAGCCGGATGGGGGCGCTCCTCACGGCGCTGCTCATCGAGCAGCGCGTCGGTATCGAGACAGTCGTCCACTACTGCTGTCGCGACCGCAATCTGTTGGGCATGCTGAGCGATCTGCTCGGCGCGTCGGCCGTCGGGCTGCGCAATCTGCTCATCATCACCGGTGACCCGCCGAAGATGGGTCCCTATCCGGACGCGACCGCGGTGTTCGACATCGACTCAATCGGGCTCACGAATCTGGTGAACCGGCTGAACCACGGGCTGGATCCTGGCGGGAATGCCATCGGGCAGCCCACGGCGTTCGCGATCGGCGTCGGAGTCAACCCGGCGGCGCTGGACCCCGTTCAGGAGCTCCGCCGGTTCGAATGGAAGGTGGATGCCGGGGCCGAATACGCCATCACGCAGCCGGTGTTCGACCCTGTTCAGCTCGAGCGCTTTCTCGAGCGCATCGCGCATGTGCGAATTCCCATCATCGCCGGCATCTGGCCGCTGGTGTCATCCCGCAACGCCGAGTTCCTGGCGAACGAAGTGCCGGGAGTCGTGGTGCCGGAGGAGATCATCACTCGCATGCGCCGCGCGAACGAAGCGTCCAAGGAGCACGCGGTCGCCGAAGGCTGCGCGATCGCCCGCGAGATGCTGGAGCGAGTCCGCGGCGCCGTGCAGGGAGTGCAGGTCTCGGCACCCTTCGGCAAGGTGGAGCTCGCGCTCGACGTCTTTGGGCAGCGCTGACACTCGATGTCTGTTACAATTGCGGCATGACGACCGACGTGCACGGCATTCGGCCCTCCCCCCCGTTGACCACGCTCTCCGAGGAGGAGAGCCTTTTCCGGGATGCAGTGGCCGGCTTCGCCGAAGAGGAAGTCCGGCCGAGAGTCCGCGCGATGGAGGCGGAGCAGCGCCTCGATCCGGCGCTGATTCCCAAAGCTTTCGAGCTCGGCCTCATGGGCATCGAGGTCCCCGAGAGTTACGGCGGAGGCGGCGGCACGCTCATGATGGTGACGCTCGCGGTCGAGGAGATCAGCCGCGTGGATGCGTCAGCGGCGATCCTCGTGGACGTTCAGAACACGCTGGTGAATTCCCCGCTTGCCCGGTACGGAGATGACGCACAGAAAGAGCGCTACCTCGGCCAGCTCACCCGGCAGATGGTGGGCGCCTATGCTCTCTCCGAACCCGGCTCAGGGTCGGACGCGTTCGGGATGGCGACACGCGCCGAGCGTCGCGGCAACGCCTGGGTGCTCGACGGCCGCAAGCTCTGGATCACCAACGGCGCCGAGGCGGAGCTTTTCATCATCTTCGCCAATGCCAACCCCGCCGCTGGCTACAAAGGGATCACGGCCTTCCTGGTGGAGCGGAGCTTCGCGGGGTTCAGCGTCGGGAAGCGCGAGCACAAGCTGGGCATCCGGGCGTCGAGCACCACCGAGCTGATACTCGATGGCTGCGAGGTGCCGGCGGCGAATGTGCTCGGGCCAGTGGGTCAGGGCTACAAGATCGCCATGGAGACGCTGAACGGCGGCCGGATCGGGATCGGCGCGCAGATGATCGGTATAGCCCGCGGCGCGCTCGACGCAACAGTTGGTTACGTCCAGGAGCGAAAGCAGTTCGGCAAGGCGATCGCCGACTTCCAGGCGGTGCAGTTTCAGCTGGCGCAGGCGTCGACCGAGCTCGAGGCCGCGCGCCTGATGGTGTACAATGCCGCCCGCCTCAAGGACGCGGGAGCGCCGTTCACGCGCGAGGCCGCCATGGCGAAGCTCTTCTCGTCCCAGGTGACCGAGCGTGTCACCTCGCTCTGCGTCGAGCTCTTCGGTGGGTACGGCTACACCACCGATTTCCCGGTGGAGAAATTCTATCGGGACGCGAAGATCGGCACAATCTACGAGGGCACCTCCAACATGCAGCTCCAGACGATCGCGAAGCTGTTGCTGAAGTAGGCCCCACAGGCCGGCCTCAACCCGCGCGCAGCGCCATCGCCACCGGATAGAGTCCGCCCAACACGAAGAGGATCACGCCGGCGATGATCGCCTTGCCCCTCGGCACTCGGCCGGTGACGATGAGACCGATGACGAGCAGCACCGTGAGCCAGATGGTGAACAGATCCACCCGTCCCAGAGCGGCCAGCAACGGCATGGATGTCGTTTCCGGATTGGCGAAGCGGGCCAGGCTTAACGAGACGCTGTACTGCGATGTCAGCGACGCCGGGTCCATCAGCGTGGCCTGGATCGTCGCGAGGATGAACGAGACGACACGCACGATGTTGGCGTAGGCGGCGACGACGATCGCCGAACGGATGGTCTGCTGGGAATCGAAAAGCTTGCCCACGAGCCAGGTCATCACGCCGGTGAGCAGGATCACGATCGGGGTGAAGAACAGCAGGATCACACCGCCGAACGTCTGCGCCATCGCCTTTCCCTTCTCCATCATCTCGGGCGTGATCTGCGGGTTCTTACGCATGGCGGCTTCGGCTCCGCGGCGGTACTCTCCCTCGAAGATGGGCGACATCACCCCCTTGCTGGCGTAGTAGAGAATCACGAGCAGCACCGTGACGACAGCGATCGGGATGAACGCCGACCCATTGATGCGCCTCGCGAACACCTGCGACGGCGCATAGAAGATGTCGATGAAGTCCTCCCACACCGACGTCTTCACGGGAGGAGTGACGCTGACTACCGGAGCGTCGCTGGATTCGCCCACAGATGGCTCGCTTGAGGAGACTGGAGACATTACTAACCTGTTTGGGTTAGGCGGCAAGAGTCCATCTCGAACGTTCCACCATGGAGCTTCCGTGTCCCGTTTGGCTTTACGGATGTTTCTCGCGACCGCTCTCGCTCTTCTTCCCGCGAGCCTGCCGGCGCAGATCGCGCAATCCGAGTACGCGGCGCGCCGCGATTCACTGGCGGCCCGACTCGGAGATGCCGTCATCGTCGTGCTCGGCGCCCACGAGCCGGCCGAGGACTTTCTCTCGTTCTTCCAGTCCTCGGTCTTTCTCTACCTCACCGGCCTCCGTGAGCCCGAGGCCGCGCTCGTCATCGTGCGCCGGAGCGGCCAACTCTCCAGCATTCTGTTCGTGCAGCCCAAGGACCCGGGTCGGGAAGTGTGGACGGGCCACCGCCTGGGTGCGGCCGGGGTCGCTGGTCTCACGGGAATGCAGGGTCGATCGACCGACGAGCTCGGTGGCGTGCTCGATTCGCTGGCCCGAACGGGGCTGCCGTTCTCCGTGATCGGGGAGCTCGGCGGCAGCGAAGGCGCCACTCCGGACGCGCAGTTCGTGCAGCGCCTCCGCGCGCGGAACCCCTCGCTCACGCTCGCCGCCGGGGCGGCGTTGGCCGAGCGCATTCTCCGAGGCAGCAAGAGCCCCGCCGAGCTGCGACTCATCCGCCGCGCGGTGGACATCACGGTCGCGGCACAGCACGACGCGATGCGCGCCATCAAGACGGCCCGGAACGAGTTCGAGATCCAGGCTCTCATCGAGTACGACTTCCGTCGCAGCGGAGCCGATCGTCCGTCCTTCGCCACGATCATCGCATCCGGCCCGAACTCCACGACCCTTCATTACAACGCCGATGACCGCTTTTTCTCACCCGGCGATGTGATGGTCATGGATATCGGGGCGCAATACAACGGATATGCCGCCGACGTGACCCGCACGGTGCCCATCAGTGGCACGTTCTCGCCTGAGCAGCGCGACGTCTACCAGCTCGTGCGTAACGCTCAGGCCGCGGCGGAGCGTCAGGCCACACTCGGAGCGCCCGCACGCGCGATGAGCGATTCCGCCAACGCCGTGCTGGCCGAGGGGCTGGCGCGGCTCGGCCTCATCGAGGCCCCGTCGGCGACCTTCGAGGGCGCGCCAGGGCAGTGCCCTGCCCCCGCCGGCTGTCCCCAGCTCTCCCTGTACTACATGCACGGCCTCGGGCACGGCATCGGCCTCGATGTGCACGATCCCGATCAGTTCTACTTCACCGGGAAGATTGCGTCCGGGAGTGCGTTCACCATCGAGCCCGGCATATACGTGCGCGCCAACGTTCTCGAAACGCTGGCCGACACTCCAAGGAATCGGGCCACGGTCGCGAAGCTGAGCGCAGCTGTGCGGAAATACGCGAACATCGGCATCCGCATCGAGGATGATTACATCGCCACGGCTGCTGGTGTGGAGTGGATCTCCCGCGCTCCGCGCGAGATGGCCGAGATCGAGGCGGCGATGCGTGAGCCGTGGGCGGGGCTCGGAGCGGGCAACACGGCTCCGGTGCGCGTGCGCCATGATCAGTGAGTGGTGAGGCCGCGAAGAATTCCAGTCCGTATCGTGGCTGCCTTTCGGGACGCTGCGGGATCGGCATCGATCCGCGTTCGTATTCGCGTGGCGAGCTTGACCCGCCCCATCAATGGTAGGACCTGTCCGTTGCGCCGCACCCGGATCGCGATCGGAGCGCCTCCCTCCCCAGCGAACGCCGCCCTGAACTTCTGGGCGAAGGCGGCATCGGCGATCGCTATCCCTCCGATGGTGAGCAGCTGGTCGCCGGCTCGAACCCCGGCATCCGCGGCGGCGCCCCGGGGGTCGACGGACGTCACGACGGCGGAATCGGCCAGCATCGAGACACCGAACACCGGCTCGCGGAGCGTATCGATTGTCAGCCGCATCCCGGCGAGCGGTAACAGCTGAGTCCACGGGTACGACTCCCGGCCTTCGATGAAGCGCGCGTTGACATCGGCGAAGCTCCGTCCGCCTGCGGCCGAGCTGATCGTCTTCCACCACTCGGCCGCGCCGAAGCCACGACCCTGCTTGTAGCTGTCCCGGTAGAGTTGACGAAGCGCGTCGTCCAGAGACTGGCGGTTCCCGCTCGCGTCGCGGATGAAGATGTCGAGCAGAAGCCCGGCCAGCGAGCCTTTGGGATAGTAGAGGAGCGCTGTGCCATCCACCGGATGCACCCAGGTGGACAACGACGACTCGGTGAGAGCGATGGGCCGCACACTGGCGACCTCCGCGATCTTCTCGGCGGTGAGCTCGAAGAAAGCCGACGAGTCGATCGCGCCCCCTCTCACGGCCGCGAGATCAGCGTAGTAGTCGGTGATCCCCTCGCTCACCCACAGCCATGGGCTCGGCTGCTCCCGCGCGTACTGATACGGCCACAGCTCGACCGGCCTCAGGCGCTTCACGTTCCAGGCGTGAAAGAGCTCGTGGGCCAGAAAGGTCGCCATCTGCGGGGAATCGAACAGGGCGGGAGAAATGACATCGAGCTGTGAGTTCTGGTGCTCGAGCCCGCTCGCGCCGGTCGCCAGGGAGTCGGCGACCTCCAGCACCGTGTAGGTCGTCCAGGGTATGTCCTGGAAGACGGCGACCTCCGGCGGAATGACTCTCTTCAGCCACTCCCACTGGCGCGCGCGATTCTCGCCGGCGACCGCGCCGACAGGATACGAGGCCAGCCGCACCCACCGGTCGGCGATCCGCGCGCTGTCGAGATCGAAGCGACCGACGAAGAAGGGCATGTCCACGAGATCGTGATAGCTCGACGCGCTGAAGCGGGTCGAGGTAGCAGACGGAGCCATGCCGGTCGCGATACGCCAGCCCGGCGGCGCATCGATGCGCACCGTGGCCTCGTAGTCGAGGCTCCTGCCGGCGGGATAGAGAAAGAGGTTCGTGCCGTTGAAGAACACGAAATCATCGCGCGACCACGCCATCGCATTGTCCAGGGAATCGGCGAGGTAATCGAAGGATACGGTGACCGGCGCGGCGCCGGCGCTGTCGATGCGCCAGCTGTCATAGCCCACCCTGGCCCAGGGCAGAGCGCGGCCCTCGCTGGTGGCCGTGAAGTTCGTCACCCAACGCGAGAAGTAATCGATCTCGTACGCGCCCGGCGTCCAGGCCGGGAGCGAGAGGATCACCGGCATCGCACCCCCCGCCGAAAATCGCATGGCGACGCGGAGGGTGTGGGCGCGTGCGCTGACGCTGTCGACGGTCACCGAGTACTCGACCGCCGCGATCGGTGCCGACGCGGGCCGGAGCCGAGCCGCGTCGGGCGCGGCCTGCGATGCGAGCGTCCGGCAGATGGACAGGGCCACGATCGGGACGACGAGCAGCAACTCGAGCGATCGCGGCATGAGATGGTCCGGAATATTGGTGGCGTCGCGAGCGAAATATCGTTCACTTGGGAAGCACGCGTCAGTGTGGGCCGGGACTGCGCGTGTGCAAGTGGGCGCGCTCCGTGCGTCCTCAGGTTGGGGGCGGACGGCCCCTTCGACCGACCGAGGGAGGGCACCACCCACACACGGAGCAACGTCATGCGCCTTGCAGCGATAACAGGACTGTTCCTCATGGCGGCCGCCGCGTCGGGGTGCAGTGGCCGGGACGCGGCCCAGCCGGGCAGAAGCCCTAGCGGGTCGAAGGGGATGATGGTCTCGGCGAGTCGGACGGATGCGGCTGGCCTCGCGCAGGCGCCATCGGCACCGCCATCGCCATCCACGGTGAGGGATGAAGCATCCTTCGCCGGAACGCCGCCCGTGCCGCCCGCCGCTACGGCCGCCGGCGAGACGGTGGCGCCCTCGATGATCATTCGCACCGGGCAGGCGAGTATCCAGGTGGACTCTCTCGAGCTGGGCGTTGCGCGCGTGCGACTCGTGGCTGAGCAGCTGGGCGGCTACGTCGCCAACGCGTCGCTCCAGGCGGGCCACGACCAGCTGAGATCGGCCACGCTCGAGATCAAGCTCCCTGCGTCCCGGTTCGACGAGCTCGTGAACCGCGGACTTCCGTCGATCGGGAAGGTGGAGACGGTGAACCAGCGCGCCGACGACGTCGGCGAGGAGTTCGTGGACGTGACCGCGCGGGTGGAGAACAAGAAGCGCGAGGAGCAGCGACTCGTCCAGCTGCTCGCCACCCGCACCGGCAAGCTGTCGGATGTCGTCCTGATCGAGGAGAAGCTGGCGGAGGTGCGCGAGGCGATCGAGCGGATGGAGGGGCGCATGCGCTATCTGCGTACCCGGTCCGCGATCAGCACGTTCAACGTCACGGTGCATGAGGCCATTCCGGTGGTCGGACAGAAAGGCACGACCAGCGTGTTGGCCGAGGCGTTCGTCCAGGCCTGGCGCAACTTCATCGGCTTCCTCGCCAGCCTGATCGCGGCGCTCGGCGTGCTGCTTCCGCTTGGCATTCTGGTCGCCTTCGCGATCTGGCTCGCGGTGCGCTATCGGGACCGGCATAGTCCACCGGCCGCGCCCCGGTCGTCGCGCGCCGACACACCGCCGTCCGCTGGCGCCGCCTGACGGCCGGGGAGCATATTGGGGCTTCGCATTTTCCCCGGAGCCCCGATGCCCGAGACGCAGATCCCGACGCAACCCAGGCTCGATCCGGAGGCGGACCGCGTTTCCCTCGCCGGCGACGATGAGCTCCACAAACCGTACGTCCCGGACAGCGAGAATCTCACCGAGCTGACCGTCGGGGCCATCATCCTCGGGATGGTGCTCGGCCTCGTGTTCGCGGCCTCGAGCGTCTACCTGGCGCTCAAGGTCGGCCTCACCGTGAGCGCGTCGATTCCCATCGCGGTCCTCTCCATCACGATCTTTCGCTACATCTCGCGGGTCTTCCGCGCGAAGCCGGCGACGATTCTTCAGAACAACATGGTGCAGACGACTGGCTCGGCCGGCGAATCCATTGCCGCCGGCGTCGTCTTCACGCTGCCGGCGCTGCTCCTTCTCGGATACTCGCTGCCCTGGAGCACCGTCGTGGCTGTCGCTCTGGTGGGCGGGATACTCGGCGTGCTGCTCATGATTCCTCTGCGCCGAAGTCTGATCGTGAACGAGCATCGCACGCTCAGATATCCGGAGGGCACGGCCTGCGCGGAAGTGCTGATCGTCGGTGAGGAGCGCGGCACCCAGGCTCAGCTGGTGTTCATGGGCTTCGGGCTCGGCGCCATCTACAAGTTTCTCAACGGGGGACTGAAGCTGTGGACCGATGTCGCCGTCCACACATTTCAGCGAGCCATGCCCAACGGAGCCCGGCAGATCTTCGGCGAGATCCAGGCCGAGATCAGCCCGGAGCTGACTGGAGTGGGCTACATCATCGGGCCCCGCATCGCGGGGTATCTGTTCGCCGGCGGGCTGATCTCGTTCTTCGTCCTGATCCCCGCGATCAAGCTGTTCGGGGCGGGGCTCACCGCACCGATCTTTCCCGCGACCACGCTCATCTCGCAGATGACGGCGATGGAGGTGCGCGCCAAGTACGTGTACTACATCGGAGCGGGTGCCGTCACGGCGGCGGGTCTGATCAGTCTCGGACGGGCGCTTCCCACGATTCTCGCCGCTCTGGTGGGCGGTCTCGGCACCGTCCGATCGGCGGGCGCCGCCGGTGCCGGAAGCGCTGTCGGCCGGCGCACCCAGCGCGATCTACCGATGCGGCTCGTCCTCATCGGAGTGCTCGTGCTGGGAATCGCGATGGTGGTCGTCCCCCAGATCCGCATCAACGCGCTGGGAGCGGTGCTCGCGTTGTTCTTCGCCTTCCTCTTCGTCACCGTCTCCAGCCGGATCACGGGGCAGATCGGCGCGTCGTCGAATCCGATCTCTGGCATGACGGTCGCGACGGTGCTCCTCACCTCACTGCTCTTTCTGGCCGTCGGCTGGACAGGGATCGAGCACCGCGTGCTCGCGCTCAGCATCGGCGGCGTCGTCTGCATCGCGGCGGCGGTGGCCGGTGCGACGAGCCAGGACCTCAAGACCGGATACCTCGTCGGTGCGACGCCGGCACGACAGCAGATCGGTCTCCTGTGCGGCGTCGTGACATCCGCGCTCCTGATCGGCGTCACCATTCAGTTCCTCAACGAAGGCTCGCAGACGATCGTCGCGCGCAGTTTCCCGGGCGTCACCGTCGCTAACCTCGAGTCTTCGCCGATGACACTCGACGGGACATCCTACCGCGTGGGGCATCTCTACGAGCAGACCGGAGTGGCTCCCGCCGGCAAGTATCTTCTCGCCGCCGATGGATCGATCGCCTACCTGGTGGACCCTGGTATCGGCGGTCGCGAGCTGGTGGACTACAAAGGGCGGAAGGTGCGCAAGCTGGAGTCGCCCAAATCGCAGATCATGGCGCTGGTCGTGGACGGCATCCTGACGCAGAAGCTCCCGTGGGGCTTGATCCTCATCGGGGCATTCCTCGCCGTCGCGCTCGAGGTACTCGGGATTCCCTCGCTGCCGGTCGCGGTCGGCGTCTACCTGCCGATCGCCACGTCGGCGACGATGTTCATCGGCGGCTCCATCCGGTGGCTGGTGGAGCGCCGTCGATCGGCGGCCGCCCAGCCGACGCTCGTGGGCGACGATGCCGACTCCGGGCCGGGCGTGCTCTTCTCGTCCGGATTGATCGCCGGCGGCGCGATCATGGGGGTGGTGCTGGCGGCGCTGGCCGCACGCGAAGGGTTGGGAGACCGTCTGGCCAAGGTGCTGCCGGCCGGCGCCTTCGGTGAGAGCGCGCTCGCCGGCATCATCGTCTACGCGCTGCTTCTGGCGCTGCCCCTCTATCTCATCGCGCGCCGCAGCGTAGCACCGACCCGGTAGTGACGGCCGTCCAACCGACCGCGCACTCACAACCTTCTCGCGAGGTGACACATGCAACTGCATCGGATCTCGATGGTCTCGATGGTGGCTGGTACGCTGTGCGCGAGCGCAGTGCAGGCCCAGCGCGTTGTGGCCGATGTAACGCTGGATGGCGTGGGCGTGCTCAAAGCCTCATCAGTCAGCTTCGGAGTCAGTAACCCGGGAACCAGCCGACTGGGCGGAGGGATGGGCACCGGGAAGGCTTCGATGAGTGATCTCAAGATCACGCGCGACGCTGGGCAATACTCGGCAGCTCTCTTCATCAATGCCGCGTCGGGCAAGCACTTTCCTCGGCTGACGGTGGATATGGTGAGCCCCGCCGGGATGAAGATCACGCTCGTCGACGTCGTAGTCACGTCCGACCACTACGCCACGAACAATGCCGGACAGATAGAGGAGACGCTGACATTTGATTACGCGAAGATCGAGTTCGAGATGAAGGGCGAGGCGAAGACCGGCTACGACGTGAAGGCGAACGTCAAGTACTGAGTCCATGATCCGACCCCCCGTCGTGAGCGCGGCACTGGCCTTCGCCACGTGCCTGGCAGTGATCGCCCCGCGCGCCGCCGCTCAGCGGGGGCCAGCGGTCGTCGCGCCTCCGCCCGTCCCATCCGCGGATGTCATCGTCACCGCCGATCGTATCTACACGGTGGATCGCACGCATCCGCTGGCGGAGGCGCTGGCGATCCGCGATGGCCGCATCGTCTTCGCCGGATCGCGTCGCGCGACGCTCGCTCTCAAGTCCGCCTCCACCCGGATGCTCGACTACGCGGGACGAACGATCGTGCCGGGCATCGTCGACGCGCATGGCCATGTTCTCGGTCTCGGGCAGGCGCTCCGAAACGTGGACCTGGTCGGTACGTCGTCGTATGAGGAGGTCATCGCGCGCGTCGTCGCGCGGGCCAAGGAGCTGCCGGCCGGAGCGTGGGTGCTCGGGCGCGGATGGGACCAGAACCAGTGGGGGGACACGCGCTTCCCCACCCACGAAGCGCTCTCCCGCGCGGTGCCCGCGAACCCGGTGGCGCTCACCCGGGTGGATGGGCACGCGACGCTCGCGAACGCGAAGGCGATGAGCCTCGCGGGCGTCACGGCCGCGACCAAGGATCCGGCCGGTGGACGGATCGTGCGTCTTCCCGGCGGTGAGCCGTCCGGCGTCTTCGTCGACAACGCACAGGGGCTGATCGGTCGAGTGGTGCCGGCGGCGACCGCGGGCGAGACGAAGCGAGATCTGGTTCGGGCGATCGCCGAGTGCAATCGGTGGGGGCTGGTGGGAGTGCACGACGCCGGAGCATCGGCCGACGAGATCCGTGTCTACGAGGAGATCGCGAAGGAGGGCGGGCTCAATCTGCGCCTGTACGTGATGTTGGGCGATGATGCACGCGGCGCCGAGAGCGTCGGCCGCCAGATGGCCGAATGGTTCTCGCGTGGGCCACAGAGCGGACTCTACGACGGCCGGCTCTGGGTGCGCAGCGTCAAGCTCTACATGGATGGCGCGCTGGGATCGCGCGGAGCGGCGCTGCTGGATCCCTACAGCGATGACCCGGGCAACAGCGGCCTTCTCGTGTCCACCCCCCCGCACATCCGATCGGTGGCGGTCGAGGCGCTGAGACACGGCTTCCAGGTGAACGTCCACGCCATCGGGGATCGGGCGAATCGGCTGGTGCTCGACGCGTTCGAGTCTGCGCTCCAGGAGGTGCCGGTTGCCGATCACCGCTTTCGCGTCGAGCACGCGCAGATCATCGAGCACAGCGACATCCCGCGGTTCGCTCGGCTCGGCGTCATCCCGTCGATGCAGGCCGTTCACCAGACGAGCGACATGTACTGGGCCGGAGCACGACTCGGGACCGGCCGGCTGTACGGCGCCTACGCGTGGCGGTCGCTGATCGATGCCGGCAGCATCATCCCGAACGGCAGCGACTTTCCGGTGGAGGCGGTGAACCCCCTGCTCTCGTTTCACTCCGCCGTCAGCCGGGAGGATGCGCACGACTGGCCCCCCGGCGGCTGGCATCCGGAGCAGCGGATGACCCGAGAGGAGGCGCTCGAATCGATGACTCTCTGGCCCGCGACGGCGGCCTTTCAGGAGGAGGTGATGGGATCACTCTCTCCGGGCAAGTACGCTGATTTCGTCGTGCTGGACCAGGACATCATGCGCGTGGCGTCGAGCCAGATCCTCCAGACTCAGGTTGTCGCCACGTGGATCGGGGGGAAGGCGGTATACGAGCGGCGCTAGCGCGGACCCGGCGTCAGGGTTCGCTCACCGGGGTCACGCCCTTTCTTCTCAGCATCTCCCACGACGCGGCACCACGGATGTCCTTCTCCTTGTCCTTGAGCAAGCGGGCAAGAACCGCGCGCGTGGCTGCCGAGTCGATCTCTCCCAGGGCGTGGACGGCCGCTACGCGCACGGTCGGCGACCGGCGAAGAGCTTTACGCTCACCGGTCGCGATCTCGATCAGGCGCTCGGCGACATCGGCCCCGCCGAGCCGGCCGAGAATCGTCACCACGGCGATCTGAACGGCGGGGTCCCTCTCTCGCTCCAACGAGCCGAGCAGCGCCGGCACAGCCGCTGCGCGACGCCCGTTGGTCATCGCGTCCGACGCGCCGTCGCGCGTCTCCTTGGTGGCGTCGCGGAGCGCGGTTCGCAGATGCCTCGCCGCACCAGGGGTACCCAGCTTGGCCAGCGCGGCCGAGGCGGCCGCCCGCACGCGGTGGTCCTTGTGCTCGAGCAGTCGCGCCAACGCCGACTCTCCTTCGGCCGCTCCGAGGAGACCGAGCAGGTTGGCCGCGTTGCGCGCCACGTACCAGCGATCATCGCCTACCATGTGGAGCAGCGTCGGCACGGCGGACCGCAGATTGATCAGCGAATCGAAGTAGACGCGGCGATCCGGTATCGACGCCGCCGCAACGAGCGCCTCCACGAGCGCTTCCGCCCCGTCTTCGTCGGCCCGGGCAATGATCGCCATGCACTCGGCGTAGCTCTCCTTGCGCCGAGGCAGCAGCGATGCCACACACTTGAGAAGGAAAGGCGTCAGCACCCGCCGCAGCGACATCGCGAATTGGCGCCGGCGGACAGGATCCGCGGCGTTGCTCTCCCGATGGATGATGCCATGCACTAACTCGGTGACGAGGTCGGCGCGCTGCTTTCGCGCTGACTCCGTGGCGAGACGCACCAGCGACTCGAGGTTCTTGACCAGCTCGCCGGTGGAGCGCGACTCATCCAGCTCCCGGAAATGCTCGGTCTTATGCGGACCTGAATCGCTGGAGGTGAGGTTCGCCTCCGCACTCCGTTGCGATCTCGCCGATGGGGACGGCGACGTCGCGGGTGGAGTCGGCGGGACGGGAGGAGCCGGACCCGACGTCTTGTCGGTCACCAGCCGGACCCCTCTGACCTCGAGCGCATCCAGCCGTGCCGCTGCGGCGCGACCCCCGTCTCCGGGCTTGGGGGCGGTTGCCAGGAGTTGAGCGACCGCGATGATCTCGCTCAGCGTCGCGGCGGGATCGATGATCACCTCTGCCAAGGAATGTCCGATCAGCTGCGCGGCGAGGTCCTGCGCACCCCCGAACGCCTGCTCTGGCACCGAGCCGTCGACGCAGAGCTGCCAGTCACGTGTGCCGAGCGCCACGCTGCTACCGCGTCGGATGCGCATCATCGCGGTGAGAGTGGACAGCTGCGCGTCGTGGTCCCTCGGCTCGAACAGCAGAAGCCAGACGAGGCGAGCCAGATGCCGGGTAAAGCTCAGCGAAGCGATCATCGATTCATCGGGAATGGACAGTCCACCGAGCCACGCTCGGTCAACGCATCGGATGAGGAGCGGCGACCTGCCCCTCGCGAGAGACGAGTCGCCCTCCCTCCAGGGTCACGGCGCTGTCGCAGGTGGCGCGGGCGAACCGGAGATCGTGCGTGATCACGACGGCCGCACCACGCCCGCGTTGAAGCTCCACTGCGCAAGCGAGATGCGCCCTGCCGTCGGCATCCTGCCCCGCCGTCGGCTCATCGAGGATGAGCAGCGGCGGCCGTGCGGACAGGGCGGCCGCGATGGCCAGGCGCCGCTGCGCTTGCGGTGAGAGATCCCCCGGGTGACACGTGTCAGAGTCGAGCAACCCCACCGCCTCGAGTGCCTCCGAGGCACTCCTCCTCGAGTCGGCTTCACTGAGACCGAGCGCGCGCGGACCGAAGAGCACCTCCTCCATCACGGAGCGGCAGAACAGCTGCCGGGATGGATCCTGAAAGACCAGACCCACGGAACGCGCCCGCTGCTCCACCGCGAGGTCATTCAGCAGCGCGCCATCCACCCGAACGCTGCCCGCCGTCGCTTCCACCAGTCCGATGATGGCTCGCGCGAGCGTGCTCTTGCCGGCTCCGTTGTGGCCCAGCCAGGCCATCGCCGTCCCGCGCGGGACGGCGAGGGTGATCGAGTGGAGAACCTCCCGTCCGGGATAGCCGGCGGTGAGATTCGCGACATCGAGGACGGGCTGGCCTGCGGAGGGGGGAGCCGCTCGCCGCCCCGGCGCGTGCTGCGTCTCCACACCCGCCGGCGCTCCGAGCCGCGCATCGAGGGGAGGCCACCTGTCCAGGAGCTCCGCGGGCGATCCCTCGGCGAGCACTCGCCCGTCGGCGAGTACCACCAGCCGCGTCGCGAGCTCACGCACGAGCTCCAGGTTCTGCTCGGCGATCAGGATGGTACGACCCTGCGATGCGAGCGTACGAAGAGCCGCCACGAAGTCACGTGCCGCGTCCGGATCGAGCTGAGCCGTTGGCTCATCCAGGACGAGCAGCGGCGACTCGAGCGCGAGCGCCGAGGCGAGGGCTACTCGCTGCAGCTCGCCCCCGGAGAGCTGGGTCGGAATTCGCTCGCCGAGAGGCACGGCCGACGCGAGCCCGAGAGCTCGTTCGACGCGATCGATGATCGTCGCTGTGGCACACCCCTGATTCTCCGGACCCACGGCGACCTCCTCGCGCACCGTTCCTCCCCCGCCTAGCTCGGTGAGCTGTGTCCACGGGTTGGAGAACACCAGTGCCGCCGGCGGTCTGCCCCTCTCCGCATGATCGACATGCCCTTCGATCACTCCTCCGGCCGCCTCGAGCAAGCCGGCGGCAGCCAGGCACAGCGTCGTCTTTCCCGCGCCGACATGTCCGACGATACCCACGATCTGCCCGTGGAGGATTTCGAGGTTGACGTCTCTCAGAGCGTCAGGACCCGTACCGTAGCGTGCACGACGGATGCGAATCGACAGAGCGGACGGAGACGGGGAAGCGGATGCGATCACCAGGGCAGCCACGATTGCGGCACGAGTCGCCAGAGGATCAGCGCGAGCGAGGCTGCCCAGAGAACGAGGCGAAGGACTCGCTCGACGCGCGGATCGTCCACCGGCGTGAGCGCCGTGCGCCGGCGGCGCGGATCGAAGGCGCGGGCCTCGAGTGCCAGAGCGCGCTCCTCGGATTCCACCACCAGAGAGACAGCCAGCGGACCGACGAGGGGTAGCAGGGCCCGGAGCCGCCCCGCCGCTCCGCGGTGCACGCGCAGTCCCCGACATCGCTGGGCGTCGAGCACTTCGCCCGCGCGCCGGCGTGCCTGCGGCACGGCTTCGAGGGACGCGACGATCACGTACGCGCCCCAGGCGGGCAGCCCCCGATCGGCCAGCGCGCGCGTGAGCCGCCGAGGCTGGATGCCGGCGATCACCCAGCCGAGAGCCGCCACACAGGCGGCGAGGCGAAGCGCGAACGCGGCTGCATCCCACAATGCCGTGGACGTGATGCGGAGCGGACCGGCATGAAGAAGGTCCGTTCCCTCGACCGAGCCCGAAGAAGCCAGGGCAGGCGGTGCGATCACGCTCATGAGGAGCAGGATGAGCAGCGACGGCAGCGCGACCGAGAGCGCCAGACGGAGCGGAGCGCGACCGACACCGCTCACCGCGGCGAGGACAAGGGACGCGGCCACCGCCACCGGGGCGCTCCACGGTGGAGGTCCCGCGTAGGCAATCACGATGAGCAGGACCGCCGCCGCCAATGGCGTGAGCGGATTCCACCGATCGAGCCGCCCGCTCACGAGCGGCTCTCGCTCGAGGAGGGGGGGGCGCTGGCCGCGCGCGCAAATCGGCCGGTGATCCGTGCCGGGAGCCGGGTGATGAGAAGTGCCACGAGAGCGAAGGACAGACCCTTGTCCACGATGTCGGTGGAGATGCTGGCGACGCCGGCCGCGAGCGCGAGTGGAAGGTGGAGTGCTCGCAGGGTGATCGTCACCAGACCGGTTCCGCTCGCGGTGGCTCCGCCGAACAGTCCGATGACGATCGGCACCGACGTCGATCCCGCCGCGACACCCACCAGCATGCCAGCGGGAATCGCCCATCCGAGCGAACGGAAGGCGCCCAGCCGGGATGCCACACCGGCGAGAGCACCGATGACAAGCGTGACCGGGATGAAGGCGAAAAAAGTGGGCGAGGAGAGCAGCCCGAGCACGACGTTGCCGGCGGCGCCGGTGATCATCCCCGCCCACGGTCCGGCGAGCGCGGCGACAAGCACGGTGCCGACTGAATCCAGAAACACCGGCAGCTTGAGCGCGGCCACGACGGCGCCGAGGGCCAGGTTGAGCGCGACCGCGCGCGGAATGAGAGCGAGGGCGAGCATGGGCGGATGTCGCGTGGCGGCGGGACGCACAGGCGGATAACATACGTGCGACGCGCCTTCTCCCACCACTCGAGTCAATGTCCCGTTCGCCGGCGACCGCAGTCATTGCTCTGTGCTTTCTGGGGGCGTGCCGGGTAGGCGGCTCCTCCTTCACGGCGTCCGGGTCCTCTCACGCCGACTCCTCCGCCATCCGGCGGGACATCGCGTATCTGTCGAGCGACGCGCTGGAAGGTCGCGGCACCGGCACTCCGGGGAACGACAGCGCTGCCGCCTACATCGCGCAGCGGTACGCGGCCCTCGGTCTGCGACCGGCCGAGCCGGCGTTCCTCCAGCACTTCAGTGCGCGCTCGGTCGCCGCCATGAACGCCGGCATCGCGAGCGCGCTCCCGACGCAGAACGTCGTCGCGATCCTGCGCGGCAGCGACCCTCGGCTGGCCGGACAGTATGTGGTTCTTGGCGCTCACTTCGACCATCTCGGCCGCTCCAGCTTCGGCGCCCTCGACCAGGAGGCGGTGACCGCCATTCGTCATGGCGCCGACGACAACGCGTCCGGTACCGCGGCGGTGCTGGAGCTCGGCCGGTTGCTCGCCCGGCATCCACCCAGGCGCTCGGTGGTGCTCGCCAATTTCACCGGGGAGGAGCTCGGGCTGCTGGGATCGCAGTACTTCGTGGATCATTCGCCGGTGCCACTCGACAGCGTGGTGGCGATGCTCAATTTCGACATGGTGGGTCGGCTGCGAAGCGGTCGACTGCTCGTGTATGGCGTCGCCACCGCCACCGAGCTGCCGGCTATCGTGCACGACGCCAACGTCGCAACCCCGCTGGATCTGAAGGCTCTCGGCGACGGCTACGGCCCTTCCGACCACAGCTCCTTCTACGCTCGTGGGATACCCGTGCTGCACTTCTTCACCGACCTACACGAGGATTATCACCGGGCGAGTGACGTGGTGGATCGAATCCAGGCCGGCGGTGAAGCGCGGGTCGTGGATTACGCCGAGCGTGTCACGCGCTCCATCGCGGACCGACCGGCGCGTCTCACGTTCGTGCGCAGCGCGGTCGTGAGCACCGCCTCGTCGGGGAGCGGCAGCGGTTACGGTCCCTACTTTGGCTCGATCCCGGACATGGCCGCAGCGGATGTGCCCGGTGTCCGGGTCACGGGCGTGCGTGCCGGCAGTCCAGCGGACCGGGCAGGGCTTCTGGCCGGCGACGTCATCGTCGAGTTCGGCGGCACCCCGGTGAAGGACCTGTACGCGTACACCGACGCTCTGCGCGCCCATAAAGTGGGTGACGTCGTGCCGGTGGTGGTGACACGCGATGGACGGCGTGTCACGCTCACCGCCACGCTCGAGGCGCGGAAGGAGTGACACCCGGAATGCCAGCGGCCTGAGCAGGCATGGCGCTGCACGCCTGGAGCTCGGCGCGATACGGCATCCCCCTTCCTCCGGGCCATCGATTCCCCATCGAGAAGTACGCGTTGCTGCGTGAGCAGGTTCTGGCCGAGGGAACGGTCGCGCCGACACGGCTGCACGACCCCGAGCGTGTGCGCATCGATGAGCTTCAGCTGGTTCACACGGCGGACTACGTTCGACGATTCACGGGAGGCCAGCTATCCTCGGCGGAGGTACGGGCGATCGGCTTCCCCTGGTCATCGCATCTGGTGGAGCGCTCTCTACGCGCCGCTGGCGGCACCGTCGCGGCCGCGCGCGCGGCGCTGGATCTCGGGATTGCAATGAATCTCGCGGGCGGGACTCACCACGCCTTCCCCGACCACGGTGAGGGTTTCTGCGTCTTCAACGACGTGGCGATAGCGATTCGCGCGCTACAGGTGGAGCGGCGCATCGCTCGCGCCGCGGTGATCGACCTCGATGTGCATCAGGGAAACGGGACCCATACCGTTTTCGCTGGGGATGCGAGCGTGTTCACCTTCAGCATGCACGGCCGCCGGAACTACCCCTTCCGCAAGGTCGCCGGCAACCTGGATGTGGAGCTCGAGGACGGCACCACCGATGCGCCCTACCTCGACCGGCTGGCGGAAGTCCTCCCTGGCGTGCTCGCGGCCGCTCGGCCCGGGCTGGTGGTCTACCTCGCGGGCGCGGATCCGCACGAGGGCGACCGGCTCGGGCGGCTGCGCCTTACGTTCGAGGGCCTGGCGCGGCGTGACGCACTGGTGCTGGAGAGCTGTCGCGAGGTCGGCATCCCGGTCGCGATCACGATCTCGGGCGGCTACGGCCGCTCGATCGCCGACACGGTCGCCATCCATGCGCGGACGGCGCGCATCGCGGCCGCAATGCAGCCTTGACGGATGCGCGCCTCACCGGTATCTCGGAGCATCCCTCACTCTGCTCCCCCTCCCGGCCGCGTGCCCGCTCCCATTCCCCTTCCCACTCCGCGCGACGATGGGTTCACCGGCACGACGCAGAGACCCCTCTACTGGGCGCGCTACGGAGCGACTGGAGCGCCGCGTCTGCTCGTGCTGCACGGCGGGCCGGGTGCGCACCACGACTATCTCCTTCCGCAGCTGCTCCGACTGTCCGACCGCTACGAGCTGGTGTTCTACGACCAGCGCGGTGGAGGACGGTCGCGCACCGATGTTCGCGAGACGATCGGCTGGCGCACACATGTTGCCGACCTCGCCGCCGTCATCGGCGAGCTGGGCCTCGAGCCGCTCTCACTTGTCGGCTATTCCTGGGGCGGGCTGCTGGCAATGCTCTACGCGATCGAGGCTGCCGAGTCCGTCGCTTTGCCGTCGCCGGAGCGACTCGTCCTCATCGACCCGGCGCCGGCGACCCGCGACCATCGGCGCGCCTTCGAGAGCGAGCTTGCGCGGCGGCAGGCTGCACCCGCAATCCAGGCCATGCGCCATGAGCTGGCCAGATCGGGACTCCGCGAGCGAGACCCAGCAGCCTTTCGCCAACGGCAGTTCGAGATCGGCGTCGCTGGCTATTTTGCGGATCCCCGCAGGGCAGCCGATCTCACTCCCTTTCGCGTGATGGGTCGCGTGCAGCAATCGGTGTGGGCGAGCCTGGGCGAGTTCGATCTCCGGCCGGCGCTCGGGTCAATCCGGATGCCGACTCTCATTCTCCATGGACGGCAGGATCCGATCCCGCTCGCATCATCGGAGGAGATCGCTCGGAGCATCCCGAATGCGCGGCTCGTCGTGCTGGAGGATTCCGGGCACGTGCCCTACGTCGAGGCGGAGGTTGCCCTCTTTCACACCATTCGTCGTTTTCTCGACGAGACCGCGCAGCGGGCCATCGCCTGAGGACTCATGCAGAAGAGCGACGAAACGCCCCAGCCCCAGATAGGATCGGTCGCGATCAACGGCCGCCACTATACCGTCTCGGTGCTGATCTCCTATGACGGCGTGGAGTACGCGGGACGCCTGTGGTTCGCGGAAGATGACTGGGAAGACTCGGGCATTCCGGACCGAGGTCTCATCCCCGGGCGATCGAAGCAGGAGGTGCTGGACTATGCCCGCCGCCTGTCGCCGAGCGATCTCACGGCACGCTATCGGCGGGCAGTCGCGAACAAGCGACGCTACCTCGCGCTCCGGAACGCCACCGAAGAGATGCTGCGCAAGATCCGCTACCTGAATCAGGTGGCGGTGTCCATGCACGCGGGGCTCATCGATCTGGACGGCGCGGCACAGGAGATCGATGTCACCGAGCAGCAGATGCACGAGATCGTGAAGCGGCTGCGCGACGCCGCAGGCGAGGAGTCACGGGCCTGATTTGTGCCAGCGGGTGAGACGTGATCGCGCGCCTCACTCCGTACGAGAGCATCCTCGAGCCGCTGGAGCGCTCGGTCTTTCCCGCCATTCGCGATGAAGCCGAGCAGCGGGGGACGAACACTCGGCGCCGTGACCAGTTCCTGCTTCTCGGCCACGCCGGCGCGGCGCTCAAGGAGATCGTCGCCGATGAAGCTCCGGCTGATGCGATCGACGAGTACAGCGAGCTCCTGTATCAGGGCTACCAGTTCTGGAGCTTCGGACGGCGGCTCTACGTGCTGGATGAGCGCGTCACGCAGACGGTGACGCAGCCCGCGGCGGACCTCGGTACGTGGGTGTTCGCCGGTCCTCCGTCCTGCTATCTCCAGCTTCCGCCCCAGCGCCTCTGGTCTCGCGTGGGCGTGGAGTCACCGTACGAGCCGGTGGACGGCTGCTTCGTCGTCTCCGACGAGACGCTTCCCGCCGAGGATGCGGGGGCGCATCTCCGAGTGCAGCTGGTACTGGGGATGCGATCCGAGCGGCCGGGAGTGTCGCTCGTGTCCTACCGCACCGATCTCGATCCGCGTACGGCTCCTGAGCATGCCGGGATTCCCTGGCGAGAGGACGGCCCCGCCTTCTCCAACGCGATTCCGGGAGGCGAGCGGAAGGGCTACCGGACCGTTGCGACAACGAGCGAGCTCGAGGCACTGGTCATCCGGATCCTCTGGTACCTGGATCAGCACAGCCGCGCTCTCGTGTCCCACGACGCATCCGTCGAACCGGGAAGTACGCGACTGAAGTGGGTCGAGGTGACCGGTTGACGCCGTATCGCCCGTCCCTACCCTTCACCCATGGACCCTCGCACCGCGTCCCACGTGCTGTCGCAGATCGGGGATCTGCTGGAGCTGCAGGGTGCCCAGCGATTCAAGGCGAAGGCGTACGCCGTCGCGTCCCACGCCATTCTGTCGGTGCAGACTGATGATCTCTGCCCGCTCTATCGATCGGGGGCGCTGAGCGATGTGAAGGGACTCGGTCCGGCGACGCTCGGTGTGATCGGCGAGCTGTGCGCCGACGGGCAATCGAGCTATCTCGAGCGACTCCGCGCTGTCACGCCGGAGGGACTGATCGATCTCATGCGTGTCCCCGGACTCGGCACCGCGAAGATCCATCGCCTCCATCAGGAGCTGGGCATCACGAGTGTGGAAGACCTGGAGGCGGCCGCGCGCGACGGGCGTCTCGCGGCTCTTCCCCGACTGGGCGAGAAGACGGCGCAGAAGATACTCAAGGGATTGGAGTATCTGCGCTCCACTGGCGATTACGTGCTCTACCCGCGCGGGCGCGCCGAGGGGGAGCAGCTTGCGGCGCTGGTGCGGCAGCATCCGGACATCCAGCGAGTGGAGATAGCGGGCGCGCTCCGGCGGCGGCGGGAGATCGTGCGCGACCTGGTGCTCGTCGCGTCCTGCCGCACGATACCCGCGGCGGTCGCGGACGACTTCGCCCGGATGGCCGGCGTGCGCGATGCGGCAGGCATCGGAAGTGGCACGGTCTCGATCACCTTCGTGGATGGCATCCGGATGGAGCTGCGGTGTGTCGAGCCCCCACAATTCGGTGTCGCGCTCTGGCGCGCGACCGGAAGCGAGGACCACGAGCGGGGGGTGCGGCAACACGCCGAGTCTCGAGGCATGACGATCTCCGAGGAGGTGCTTCGCGACGCGGATGGCATGACTCTGCCCACGGACGAAGAGACGGATCTCTATCGCGCACTGGGCCTCGCTTACGTCGAGCCCGAGCTCCGGGAGGGACTGGGCGAGGTGGAGGCCGCGGTGGCGGGACGGCTCCCGACGCTGATCCGAGATCGCGATCTGCGAGGTGTGCTGCACTGCCATTCCGATTACTCGGACGGCAAAGCCACGATCGCGCAGATGGCGTCGGCGGCACAGGCACGGGGGTGGGGCTACATAGGGATCTCCGATCACTCACAGTCCGCGTTCTACGCCGGCGGGCTGCCTCCCGAGCGCGTGCTGGCACAACACGAGGAGATCGATCGGGTCAACGAGACATTCGCGAGGGACGGCTTTCGGGTGTTGAAGGGAATCGAGGCTGACATTCTCCTGGATGGGCGCATCGACTACGAGCCGGAGCTGCTGGATCGATTCGATTACGTCATCGGCTCGGTGCATTCGCGCTTCGGTCTCGGCGAGACGGCGATGACGGAGCGCGTGCTGGCCGCGCTCGACAGCCGGCATCTCACAATCCTGGGCCATCCCACCGGACGTCTCCTGCTCAGTCGCGAGCCGTACGCGATCGACATGGACGCCGTCATCGAGAAGGCGTCCGAGCGGAGCATCGCGATCGAGCTCAACGCGGACCCGCATCGGCTCGACCTCGACTGGCGGCTCTGCAGAGTCGCTAAGGAGCGGGGAGTGACGATCGAGATCGGCCCCGACGCGCACTCCACGAACAGCCTGGACAACACGGAGTTCGGGATCGGGATCGCCCGCAAAGGATGGCTGGAGGCCGGCGACGTTCTGAACACCAGAGAGGCGGACGAGATCGTGCGGGGAGCGAGGGCCCGCCGGAACGGAGAAGAAAGGTGACGCCACCGAAACGCGGCCCGCGCCCTTCGGCGTTGTCCAGGCGCGCCGCATCCCTCGCCGAGCGGGCGGGCGAGATCGCCAGGCGACTCCGTAAGGCGTATCCGGACGCCCGTTGCTCGCTCGATCACAGCTCGCCTCTGGAGCTGCTCGTGGCCACGATCCTCAGCGCGCAGTGCACGGATGCGCGAGTGAACCTCGTCACGCCGGCGCTGTTCGCCAAGTATCCGAGCGCCGAGCACTATGCAAGCGCGACGCCGGCGGTGCTTGAGGAGGACATCCGGACCACGGGATTCTTCCGCAACAAGACGAAGAGCCTCATCGGGATGGGCAGCGCGGTCCGTGACCGACATGGAGGGTCCGTTCCGTCGAGCATGGAGGAGCTCACCCAGCTGCCGGGCGTGGGGCGCAAGACGGCCAACGTCATCCTCGGCAACGCATTCCGGAAGAACGAAGGAGTGGTCGTGGACACCCATGTCGCGCGGGTCAGCCAGCGGCTGGGCTTGACGCGCGAAACCGACCCCGTGAAGATCGAGCGGGACCTCATGCCGCTGGTGCCACGCCGGTTGTGGGCGCTGCTCTCGCATCTGTTCATCTTTCATGGCCGCGCGATCTGCGAGGCCCGCAGCCCGAAGTGCGAGCAGTGCATGCTGACCGACATCTGCCCGTCGTCCCGGGTCTGAGCTTCTTCGCCGAGAGACTCGATGCGTGTTCGTCGTTACTGGTTGGTGAAGTCCGAGCCCGACTCGTTCTCATGGGATGACCTGTGGAGCGCGCCCGAGCGCACCACGGCGTGGGAGGGGGTACGGAACTACCAGGCTCGCAATCTGCTTCGCGACATGATGCAGAAGGGCGACCTGGTCTTCTTCTATCACTCGAGCGCGGTGCCAGCCGCGATCATGGGAGTCGCCGAGGTGATGCGCGCCGGCTACCCCGATCCGAGCGCCTTCGACCGGAAGTCGGAGCAATTCGACCCCAAGAGCGATCCCGCTACGCCCACATGGTATGCGGTGGACATCAAGGCTCGCCGCGCCTTCCGGCGGCCGATCACGCTCGCCGAGCTCAGACGTCTGCCCGAGCTACAGCGCATGGTCCTGCTGCAGAAAGGAAGCCGTCTCTCGGTGCAGCCGGTGTCACCCGAGGAATGGGAGCTCATCTACGCGTTGGGAGCTCAGGTCGGGGAGTAAGCTTGGTGCAGCGCGCACGACATGTTAGCGTACGGGCTCTCCGACGCGGCATGCGTCGCGTCGGATTCTTCAGGAGGGAGCGTGGCGAAAAAAGCGATCTTCGAGACGAACCGCGGACGGATCGTCGCGGAGCTGTACGACAAGGATGCGCCGAAGACGGTAGCGAACTTCGAGAAGCTCGCGAACTCGGGCTTCTACGATGGCGTCAAGTTCCATCGCGTGCTTCCCGATTTCGTGGTGCAGGGGGGCGATCCCTACTCCAAGGGAGGTGAGCACGCGAAAGGGCCAGTCGGTACGGGAGGACCCGGGTGGACGATCAAGTGCGAGACGGCGAACAATCCGCGGAAGCACGAAGTGGGAGCGCTGTCGATGGCACATGCGGGCAAGGATACGGGCGGGAGCCAATTCTTCATGGTGTTGAGCGAGCAGAACACGCGGCACCTGAACGGCGTGCACACAGTGTTCGGCAAGATCACCGACGGGCTGGACGTCATGAAGCAGATCAAGCAGAGCGACAGCATGACCTCGGTTCGAGTCGAGTAGCGATCTCGTTCCCGGAATCATTCAGCCAGAGGAGTCCCGTGGCAGCACCGCTACCTGAGGACAAGAGCGCCGGCATCACGGGCATGATCGTGGCCGTGATCTTCCTGTTGGTGATGGTCACATCGATCGTGGCTCTGACCAATCGCTTCTCCGGGTCGGAAACAGAAGCGAGCGCGAGCAAGTAGGAGGCCCTGAGCATCGGCGCGTAGCGGGGTCTGGTGTGTGCCGGCTTGACTTTGGGAGTCGGTGCCCGGATATTACTGACCAATGAGTAAGTAAGACCATTTTACTGACCGGTCAGTACCGTGACAGAGCCTGCTGTGCAGGAGCCCCGCTGGAGACGGCTCCCGGAAGAACGCCCCGGTCAAATCATCCGCGCCGCCCTCGAGGTCTTTGGCGAGCGCGGATTGGCCGCCGCCCGGCTCGAGGATATCGCACGCCGGGCTGGCGTGTCCAAGGGCACGATCTACCTCTATTTCCCGAACAAGGAAGAGCTGTTCCGCGAGATGATCCGGCAAACGGTCATCCGCGAGATCGAGCGCGGTGAGCACGAGCTCGCCGAAGGACCCGCTCGCGCCCAGCTGCTGCGCTACGTGCAGGAGTACTGGTCATTCCTGCTCTCTCCGGTGTTCGAGACCATCTATCGGCTCGTTCACGGCGAGCTGCACCAGTTCCCGGATCTCGCCGACTTCTACTCCCGCGAGGTCATCGCGCGCGCCATGGCGCTCGTCGCTCAGATCCTGCGCCGCGGCATGGAGCGCGGCGAGTTCCGCCAGACCGATCCCGTCGTCGCCGCCCGCATGCTCGGCTCCATGATGGTGAGCCATGCCCTCTGGTGCAGCCGCCGCACGGTGATGCGTCACCCGGGGCTGGCCGACACGACCGACGATCAATGCATCGACCAGGTTCTCGACTTCTACCTCCACGCCCTCCTTCCGGCGCCGGATACGACCGCGCTTCCGGATGCGACGGGTGCCTGAGATCATGACAATGAGATCCCGTGCTGGCGTCGCCCTCCGATTGGCTGTCGGCGCCGTTTTCTTCGGCGCGACTGCCGCTCCGGCCGTCGCTCAGCGCGACAGCGTGCTCGTCCCGACACATCCGATCACCATCGGCGAGGCGGCGCGGATCGCGGCGCGGCGCGGCGTACTGGCGCAGAGCGCTATCGCGCGAGCCGAGCAGGCGGAGGCGCGCGTCACCCAACGTCGCGCCGAGCTGCTCCCTTCCCTCTCGGCATCCGATCTGCAGGCCGGTCGCACCTTCAACACCGCGACCTTCGGCATTCCCTTCCCGGGATTTCCTCCCGGCGGCGCCGTCGTCGGTCCGGTGAACACCGTCGACGTGCGCGGCCGTGCATCGCAGACCCTTCTCGATGTCGGCGCATTCCAGCGAGTGAAGAGCGCCCGGGCGAGCGCGGAGGCCATCCGGACGGAGGCGTCCAGCGCCGCCGAGCAATCGGCCGCGGCCGCGGCAGGCGCGTATGTGCGCGCGGCCCGAGCGCGCGCGCAGCTCTCCGCCCGGGTGGCCGACTCCGTGCTCGCCGACTCGCTGCTCGACATCGCCCGCGCCCAGCTACGTGCCGGGGTCGGCGTCGGCCTCGATGTCACGCGTGCTCAGTCGCAGCTCTCCGGGACGCGCGCCCAGCTCATCGTCGCGCGAAACGAGCGCGATCGCTCCCAGCTCGATCTCGTTCGCGCGCTCGGGCTGCCCTTCGATGCTCCGCTACTCCTCGCCGATACCCTGTCGTTTCCGGCGGCGGACAGCATGCCGGGCGAAAGCCAGGCCGTCGCACTGGCGCTGCGCAATCGACCTGACCTTCGCGCCGCCGACGAGCAGCTTCGCGCTGCCCAGGTCGGCATCAACGCCATCCGAGCCGAACGCCTCCCCACGGTGGCGCTCTTCGGTGATGAGGGGTGGATCGGTCTCGGCTACACCCGGCTGCTGCGCACATATGATTGGGGCCTCCAGCTCTCGCTCCCGCTGTTCGATGGGTTCCGTCGTGAGGGGCGGGTCGCCGAGCAGGAGGCGCTTGCCCGGGAGATCGATGTGCGGCGCCGCGATCTCCGCGAACAGGCCGCGACCGATATCCGGGGCGCTCTGCTCGATCTCGCCTCGGCCCGGGAACAGCTCGGTGCGGCGAGCGAGCGCCTTCGGCTCGCCCGGCAAGAGCTGGCTCAGGCTCAGGAGAGATTCCGCGCCGGTGTCGCCGGCAACGCGGACGTGATCACCGCCTCGCTCTCGCTCAACTCCGCCCGCACCCTGGTCGTCGACGCCCTCTCCGCGTACCAGTCGGCGCGCATCTCGCTGGCTCGCGCCGAGGGCGGCATCACCTCGCTCCCGTAGCGTCATTCCCATCATTCACCGTCGGCATCACGCCCGCCCCACCACCATTCGCGACCGTCAGGACTGAGACCATGGCTACCGCCATCGACCGTACCACCGCAAACCGCATTGACGAGGAGGCGCCCGGCGCGAGCCGGGCGGCGCCGAGCAGCTCGAAGAAGCGGTTCGTTCTCCCGATTCTGGGGATTTTCCTGCTGCTCGCGCTCATCTGGGGCGTGAAGAAATACCTCTACTCGCGGGTGCACGAGTCCACCGACAATGCCCAGGTGGACGGACACATCATCCCCGTGCTCGCCAAGGTCGGCGGTTACGTTGCCGCAGCGGCCGTGGAGGAGAACCAACACGTCACGGAAGGACAGCTCCTGGTGAGACTCGACAGCGCCGAGTACAGCGTTCGGCTCGCGTCGGCGGAGGCCGACCGGGCCGCGGCGCGAGCCGCCGCTGGCGGGGGGGGAACGGTCGGCCAGGCCACCGCGCAGGTGGCGGGCGCATCCAGTCAGGAGGCGGTGGTCGGAGCGCAGATCACCGCGGCGCGCGCAAACCAGGAGCGCGCGCAGGCCGACTATCGACGGATGCAGGAGTTGGCGAGCCAGCAGATCGTGTCGCAACAGCAGCTCGACGCCGCGCGCGCCAACGCCGAAGCATCGGCCGCCAACCTGCAGGCGGTACAGCGGCAATCCTCGGCGGCTGGCGCGACCGTCGCCAGCGCCCAGGCGGGCGTGCGGCTCGCTCAGGCCCGGCTTCGCTCTGCTCAGGTGGCGGTGGACAACGCGCGTCTTCAGCTCGGCTACGCGACCATCGCCGCCCCCGCGTCGGGACTCGTTTCCCGGAAGCAGGTAGAGGTGGGCCAGCTCGTGCAACCCGGGCAGCCGCTGCTCTCCATCGTCTCCGACACCGGAAGCTGGGTATCGGCGAACTTCAAGGAGACTCAGCTGTCGTCGATTCGAGTCGGGCAGAAGGTCGACATGGACGTCGACGCGTACGGCGGGTGCCTGGCGGAAGGGAAAGTGGAGAGCCTCAGCGCGGCCACGGGCGCCAAGTTCGCCCTCCTGCCTCCGGACAACGCCACGGGCAACTTCACAAAGGTGGTTCAGCGCGTTCCCGTGCGCATTGCGGTCACCCGAGGTTGTGGCGCCGATCGACCTCTTCGCCCCGGCATGTCGGTGAACGCCCACGTGAACACCCGCTGACCAGGGTGGCGACGATCGCCCTTCCGGCGCGTCCCCTCGCTTCTCCAACCGGCGAGGACCGCTACGCCCACAAGTATCTGATCGCGGCCGCGGTGACGCTGGCCGCGATGCTCGAGCTCATCGATACATCCATCGTCAACGTCGCGATCCCGCACATGATGGGCAACCTCGGTGCGACGCTGGACGAGATCGCCTGGGTGTCCACCGGCTACATCGTCGCCAACGTGATCGTGATCCCGATGTCGGGGTGGCTCTCGGCGTACTTCGGCCGCCGCCGATACCTGGCGGGATCGATCGCTCTGTTCGTGATGTCCTCCTTCTTCTGTGGCGCGGCGACCTCGCTCTGGGGGCTCGTGTTCTGGCGGGTGATCCAGGGGATCGGCGGTGGCGCGCTGCTCTCGACCGCGCAGTCCACTCTGTTCGAGGCGTTCCCACCCGAGGAAGCGGGAATCGGGCAAGCCATCTTCGGTGTGGGAGTGATGGTCGGTCCGACGCTCGGGCCGACGCTCGGTGGTTACATCGTGGATGGCTACAGCTGGCCCTGGATCTTCTACATCAACGTGCCCCTCGGCATCCTCGCCGGCATCATGGTCGTGACGTACGTGCGAAACGCGGCGCATCAGGAGCGCGCCGATACCATCGACTTTCTGGGGATCGCGCTGCTCGCGTTGTGCGTGGGCTCGCTGCAGTGGATGCTCGAGCGCGGGGAGCGCTACGACTGGTTTGATTCGCGCTTCGTGACGACGCTTCTGATCGTGTCGGTCGTCTCTGGTATCGCCCTGATCTGGCGAGAGCTCACGATCGACGAGCCGATCATCAATTTCCGCGTTCTCAAGAGTCGCCAGCTGACCGCCGGCGTGAGCTATGCGCTGGCGCTCGGTCTCGCGCTCTACGGCTCGGTGTTCATCCTTCCGGTGTTTCTGCAGCAGCTGCACGGGTTCACCGCGTGGCAGACGGGGAAGGTCATCCTTCCCGGCGCGCTCGCATCAGCGGTGACGATGGCGATGGTGGGCCGCAACGCCCGCCGGCTCGACGCCCGGTACACGGTTCCGGCGGGCTCGCTGCTCTTTCTCCTCTCGATGCTCAAGCTCTCGCGACTCACCCTCGACACCGGCGCTCACGACCTGTTCTGGCCGCTCATCCTGCGAGGAGTGGGACTCGGATTGATCTTCGTGCCCCTCACCAATGCCTCGATGGCGGAGCTCCCGGTTCGCGATCTGGCGCAGGGCACCGGCATGTTCAACCTCATGCGTCAGCTCGGTGGCTCGCTCGGCATCGCGATCATGGCGACGCTGCTCGGCCGTTTCACGCGCACCGAGAAGGCGGTGCTGGCGGACCACGTGGAGCTGTACAGCGCTGACACCCAGGCGCGCCTCGGGGTTCTGGTGCGCGGCTTCATGGCCCGGGGCGCCGATGCGATCACGGCGAAGCAGCGCGCTCTCGTCGTGATCGACCACCAGATTGCCGGGCAGGCCAGCGTGCTGGCTTTCTCGAGGATCTATCTTCTGAGCGGCATCGTTCTGATCGCCGGCCTGCCGTTGCTCCTCCTCTTCAAGACGGGCAAGGGACGGGGGTCGTTGGGACCGGTGCATTGAGGTGATCGAGTTCACCGGTCGCCGTTCCGGTGCTATGTTCTCACCGCATCACCCGACCCCCTCGCTCCCATCGCGATGACCGAGAGTGTGTTGCCCGTCCGCGAGGAAGCTCTCGCGCTCGTCCACGAGTACACGGTGAGCGAGTCGCTGCGCAAGCACATGCTCGCCGTCGAAGCCGCCATGCGTGCCTACGCCGTGCGCTTCGGCGATGATCCGGAGCGGTGGGGCCTCGCCGGACTGGTGCACGACTTCGACTACGAGCGATGGCCCAACGACGCGCACTCGCCGACGGAGGAGCATCCGGCCGAGGGCGTGCGGCTGCTGCGGGCGCGGGGATATCCCGAGGATGTCCTCCGGGCCATTCTGGGACATGCAACCTATTCGGGCGTCCCCCGTGACACACCGATGGCACGAGCGCTGTTCGCGGTGGACGAGCTGACGGGACTCATCACCGCGACCGCGCTCGTACGCCCATCCCGGAGCGTGCACGAAGTCGATGCGCGCTCGGTGCGAAAGAAGATGAAGGACAGAGCGTTCGCCCGCGGCGTGAGCCGGGAGGATGTCGTGCTCGGTGCCGAGGAGCTCGCCGTGGATCTCGACGAGCACATCCAGTTCGTGATCGAGGCAATGCGTGGCTCGGCTGCAGCACTCGGGCTGGCCGGCCAGTCGAGCGGGGGCTGAGCCTCTCGTTCAACGTTCGGGGGAAGCGGCGCGTTATGACATCGAGAGCTCACCGGTACGGCGATGACGGGCCCACGCGCTGACGAGCGGGACATCATGCTCGCCGCCCAGCGCGGTAGCCGCGAGGCGTTCGAGCTGCTCGTGCGAGCCCATCAGCAGCGGGCGTACGCGGTTGCCCGGGCCATCGTCGGGACGCACGAGGATGCGGAGGACGCCGTGCAGGATGCCTTCCTGCACGCGTATCGCGCGCTCGACCGTTTTCGGCCGGAGCAGCCGTTCGGGGCATGGCTGCACCGGATCGTGGCGAATGCGGCACTGGACGTGGGACGGAGAAGGAAGGTACGCGACGCGGACTCGCTGCCGGAGTCGGTCACCATGCCATTTCGTGACCCGGCGGAATCGGATGAGTTGCGGCGTCGCCTCTCAGAGGGGTTGGCCGGGCTCAGCGATCGGCAGCGCGCGGTGATCGTCATGCACGACGTGGAAGGATTCACGCACGCCGAGATCGGGGACATGATAGGCATGCCGGAAGGGACTGCGCGATCGGATCTGCATCATGCACGGGTCGCACTGCGCCGCGTGCTTGGCGACTTACGGAGTGAACGATGAACGATGACCGGCGAATCGGTGCCGACGGATCGGACGACGAGGTGACGCGCGCGCTGCGCCGGGTGTATGCGGCGCCGAGGGGACGAGACGCCGGATACTGGAACGAGCTCGCGGCGCGCATCATGAGTCACATCGCGCTCGAGGAGGACCAGTGGTGGCAGCCCTTTCGCGGCTGGGTGCAGGGCGGGTTGATGGCGGCAGCGGTCACGGCGTTGGTGGTGGGCCTGGCGCTCGGGCGCGCCCGCCGAAGCGAGGCTCAGTTGGCCTACCGCACCATCATCGAGACACCACGAACGCTTTCCCTGCAGCTGGCCACTGAGACCACGGGGCTTCCCGGCCGGGAAGCGACCCTGCGCTACGTCACAGCACCCTGAGGAGTGGGCATGCAACGCTCGAAGAGTCTCGCCCTGTCATTTCTTCTCGGCGCGCTACTCGTGGGAGGAGCGCTCGGCTTCACGGCGGATCGCGTGCTCGGTCGGGACGCCTACTGCCGCCAGAGCGGCGATCGCGGAGCGATGCGGAAGAAGCTGGCCGATGATCTCGGCCTGACGAGCTCGCAGCGGCTCGCCGTGGATAGCATCCTCGACCGCCGTCACAAGGAGATGACGGCGATCATGTCGCCGATCCGTCCCCGGCTCGACTCGGCGCGCGACCGGGCACGCTCGGATATTCGCAAGCTCCTCGACAGCGGACAGCGGGAGCGCTTCGAGAAGCTCCTCGCCTCGCCACGGGAGCAGGAGAGACGATGAGGGCGCTGCTGCTGGCGCTCGTGTGGCCAGTGATACTCGCCGGCCAGGCCGGCGACACTGCCGCTCGCCCGATCGGCCTGGATGAGGCGATCCGGCTCGCCCAGCGATACGCCCCGCTCGCGGTCGCCGCGCGCGGACAGCTCGAGACGTCGAGCGAGGCGGTGCGCGCATCCTACGCTGCGTTCGTCCCGAGCCTGAGCGTGAACGCCGTCCGCTCGTACGTCAGTCCGACCGGCGGTCGGGTGGAGAACGGACGCTTGGTGAATCTCCCCAACTGGGCATCGACCGACGGTCTCTCGTCCAACGTGAACCTCTTCGACGGCGGCCGGCGGTTCTACAATATCGGCACGGCAAAGGCGAACGTCGGTGCCGCCGAGGCCAATGAGGTGGCGCAGCGCTTCACCGTCGCCCTCACCGTGCAGCAGGCTTTCTTCAACGCCCTGGCGGCGCGCGAATCGGAAGGCGCGGCGCTGGCGCAGCTCCAGCAAGCGCAGGAGCAGCTCAAGCAGGCGAATGCGCGGGTGGCGGCCGGGGCGGCAACCCGGTCGGACTCTCTGCGCTCGGTCATCGCGATCGGTAACGGACAGCTCGCCCTGCTCACGGCCCGGAACAATCTCACCGCGGCCAACGCGGCGCTGACCCGTCTTGTCGCATCCCCGTTCCAGGTCACCGCGAGCTCGACGGACACGATCGGACTCGCGACCGTCGCGTCGGACAGCGTGGCGCTGGCGGCTCTGGCCGCGAGAGGGCCGGCGGTGCTCCAGGCGGAGGCGCAACAGACCGCGGCGCGCTCCTTCGCCCGCGCGGCGCGAACGCCGTACCTGCCCTCTCTCGACGTCTCCTACGGCCTCGCCGGCTCGGGCTCCGACCTGGCGTACGGTCTTTCCAATCCGTTCAACTACACGAATTCCCTTCGCTTCACCCTCAGCTATCCGATCTTTAACCAGTTCCAACGCGAGCAGGCGCGCGTCCAGGCCGACGTGGCGGCGGCCAACGCCGACGCGACACTGCGCGACGCGCGGCTGGCCGCCCAGCAGACCCTCGTCCAGAATCTCGGCTCCCTCCATACCGCACAACAGCGGGTGTCGATCCAACTCGCCTCCGTTGCGGCGGCGGAAGAGGACCTGCGGGTGCAGCAGCAACGGTACGCCGTCGGCGCATCGACCTTGCTCGACGTTCTGAACTCGCAGACGACGCTCAATCAGGCGCGAGCGGCGCTGATCCAAGCGCGTTACGACTATCGGGTGGCCAAGGCGCAGCTCGAAGCGCTTATCGGCCGCCCTCTCTGAGACCCGGATGAACCCATGACCGCACCATCAGCCCACCGTTCGGCCGCAACGTCGTTGGTTCTGGCGGCAGTCGTCCTGCTCTTCGCCGCCTGCAGCAAGGCCAAGAACGAGAAGCCGAAGGTTCAGACCGTCGCGGCGTCGCGCCAGAACATCATCGTCAGCGCCGAAGCGACCGGCGTCGTCGAGCCGATCAACGTCGTGGAGGTCAAGTCCAAGGCGGGCGGACAGATCGTGAAGATGCCGGTCGAGACGGGCACGCAGGTGAAGCCCGGCGACCTGATGGTGCAGGTGGATACGCGCGACGTGAAGAACCAGTACGAGCAGGCGGCCGCCGACGTCCGTGCCGCCGAAGCGAGCGTGGCCGTGGCGGAGTCCCAGAAAAAGCGCAGCGACGATCTCTTCTCGCAGCGCATCATCACCGCCCAGGAGCACGAGACGACGACGCTGACGTCGGCCAATTCCCAGGCGCAGCTCGTGCGCTCGCGGGCCTCGCTCGACCTGGCGAAGCAGCGCCTCGAGGATGCGACGGTGCGCGCTCCGGTCACGGGCACGGTGATCGAGAAGGATGTCGCCCTCGGTCAGGTGATCACGTCCGCGACCGGCGCCTTCGGCGGCGGCACCACGCTGCTCAAGATGGCCGACCTCGAGAAAGTGCGCGTCCGAGCGCTCGTGAACGAGACCGACATCGGTCAGGTGCAGCCCGGCCAGGCAGCCACGATCACGGTGGACGCGTTTCCCGATCGCCGATTCCAGGGCACGGTCGAGAAGATCGAGCCGCAGGCGGTCGTCCAGCAGAGCGTGACGATGTTTCCCGTTCTGGTGAGCGTCTCGAACCGCGATCGGCTGCTGATGCCGGGCATGAACGGCGAGGTGTCGGTTCTGGTGGAGGAGCGCGACAGCGTGCTCGCGATTCCGAACGACGCCATCCGGAACCCGCGCGAGGCGATGGTGGCCGCAGCCGCGCTCGGATTGGATGCCGCGACCGTTCAGAAGAAGATGCAGGAGCAATTCTCGATGGGGGGCGGCCCGGCCAGTGTAAAGGGCGCGCCGGCATCCGCTCCGCCGGCGCAGGTGATCATCTCGCGCGGCGAGGTGGCGCTCGCGCCGCAGCAGGGCGGGGGGACGGGACAGCAAGCACCGTCACAGCGTGGCTCGGAGTTCCAGATGCCCGCCGTCACCCCCCAGCAGTGTGCGCAGATCGCGGCCGTGCTGGCCAAGAAACCGGCTGCTCAAGCGACTCTCGACTCGCTGCGGAATCTGATGATGAGCGGGCAATCCGACCGTCAGGCCATCTTCCCGATCATGCAGAAGGTGTACGGCGATCTGGGGATCGATCCGATGGTGGCCGGCGCCTGCCGGCGCGCCCAGCAGCAGGGCGCTGGTGTGCCCGCGCGACAGGGTGGACCTGCCGCCGCGTCGAAGCAAGGCGCCGGCGTCACGGTCCGGCAGGGCGGCTCGTCGTCGCAGAACGGTGCCCCCGAGATCGGGGGGGCGCCCCGCGGCCGCAGCCGCTCCGGACTGGTGTTCGTCGCCGAGAACGGCAGCTACACGCCCCGTCTCGTCAGGCTCGGCGTGGCGAACTTCGATTACACGGAAGTCGTGGGTGGGCTGAAGGAGGGGGAGCAGGTCGCCATGCTCGCCGCCGCCACCTTACAGGCGCAGCGACAGCAGAACCTCGATCGCTTCAAGGGCATGACCGGTGGCGGCGTGCCAGGAATGCAGCGGCAGGGCGGAGCAGGCGCCGCGGCCGCACCGCGGCCAAGCGCACCGCGTCCGTAACATGCTGCTCGGCGAGATCCTGACCGTCGCGCTCGGCGCGCTCCGCGCCAACAAGCTGCGCTCGATGCTCACAATGCTCGGCATCGTGATCGGTGTTGCGGCGGTCATCGCGATGGTGGCTCTCGGCAACGGGGCACAGAAATCGGTGCAGGACCGCATCGCCTCGCTGGGAACAACTCTGTTGAGCGTGCAGCCGGGTCAGGCTGTCGGCGTCGGTGGAATTCGCCAGACGGATCAGCAGAAGATGACTCTCGACGACGCGCGGGCGATCGAGGAGCGCGCGACCGTGATCACGGCGGTGCAACCCGAGATGTCGCGCCAGCTCCAGCTCCAGTACATGAACAAGAACACCAACACCCAGATCGTGGGTGCCAGCTCGAATTACCTGGAGGTGCGCAAGTTCACGTTGCGGGCCGGCCGGATGTTCACGAGCGGAGAGGACCAGGCGCGGAAGCGCGTGGCGGTTCTCGGCCCGGCGGTGATGGACAACCTCGGTGTCGAGAACCCGGAAGGAATCATCGGGGAGCAGGTACGGATCCGCGGCATCCAGTTCGAGGTCATCGGCGTGCTCGCGTCGAAGGGACAGGGAGGAGGCTTCTTCAATCCCGACGATCAGGTTCTCATCCCGGTTCAGACCGCGCGCTTCCGGGCGTTCGGCACCGACCGCCTGCGCTCGATCAACGTGCTCGCCGTCAACGAGACGAAGGTTCCCGACGCCATGGCGGAGGTGCAGAAGATTCTCCGCCGCGAGCATCGGCTGCGCGCCGGCAAGGACGATGACTTCGTCATCCGCAACCAGGCGGACTTCCTCGGCACGTTCGCGGAGACGACGAAGGTCTTCACCTATCTTCTCGCCGGGATCGCGGCCGTGAGTCTTCTCGTCGGCGGGATCGGCATCATGAACATCATGCTGGTCTCGGTCACGGAGCGCACCAAGGAGATCGGCATCCGCAAGGCGCTTGGAGCCACCCGGATCAACATTCTCCTCCAGTTCCTGATCGAGGCGATCGTTCTCTGTCTGCTCGGCGGGATCGTCGGGATCCTGCTCGGCGCCGGCGGGGCGGTGGGACTGAACAAGGGGCTGAGCTGGAACACCGATGTGTCGCTGCCGTCGATCATTCTGGCATTCGTCTTCTCGGCCGCGGTGGGGATAGTCTTTGGTGTCTGGCCGGCGCGGCGCGCGGCCCGGCTCGATCCGATCCAGGCGCTCCGGTACGAGTAGAGTTTTGCCCGCGGCTCTCTAGCCGCGAGACCCTTCCGACCCGAGCGCCGCGGACGCTTCCCGCTCTCTGCCAGGCGGTCTATGTTACCGCCATGTGTTCCGCCCGGCTCGTGCGATGACGGACCTCCGAGCCCTGCTCCAGCTCGCGCTCGCCACATCCTACTCGATCGATCGCGAGCTCGGTCGCGGGGGCATGTCGACGGTCTTCCTCGCCGAAGACCGGAAGCACCACCGGCCGGTCGCCATCAAGGTGCTGCTGCCAGAGATCTCATACGCGCTCGGGGGCGAACGCTTCCTGCGCGAGATCGAGCTGGCCGCCAGTCTGTCCCATCCGCACATCCTGCCGCTGCACGATTCCGGTGACGCCGACGGCATCCTCTACTACGTGATGCCCTTTGTGGACGGAGAGACGCTTCGAGAGCGACTGGATCGCGACGGACGACTGCCGGTGGCAAGGGCGTTGCGCATCGCGCGCGAGGTCGCCGATGCGTTGGACTACGCCCACCGGCGGGGCGTCGTCCATCGTGATATCAAGCCGGAGAACATCCTCCTCTCCCACTCCCATGCCCTGGTCGCCGACTTCGGCATCGGCAAGATGGTGAGCGCTGCCGTCGGCTCCCAGATCACGCACTCGGGCATCGCCGTCGGAACGCCGGCTTACATGAGCCTCGAACAGGCGGCGGGAGAGGCTCATCTCGATGGACGGAGCGACATCTACAGCCTCGGCATCGTGCTGTTCGAGATGCTCACCGGCACCACACCTTTCCACGCACCGACGGTCCAGGCGATGATCGCGAAGCGATTCACCTCGGCCGTTCCGTCGATCAGCGACATCCGCGACGACGTGCCAGCCGCAATCCAGCAGGCGGTCGAGACGGCGCTGGCCCGCACACCGGTGGACCGCTTCGCCACCGGCGCCGAGATGGCACGCGCGCTGGGTGACGTTCAGGCGGCTGGCGCGCCTCCCCCGAGCGCGAGTGAAAGCCGGCACGCCACCGGGCTCACACCCCAAGCCCTGCCGAGCCCGAGGTCGATCGCCGTTCTCCCCTTCACCAACATGAGCGCGGACCCGGAGAACGAGTATTTTTCGGATGGGATCACCGAGGAGATCATCAATGAGCTGAGCCGGCTCCGCACCGTGCACGTGGCGGCTCGCACATCCTCGTTCGCGTTCAAGGGAAAGCAGGCTGACCTGCGGAATGTCGGGGCTCAGCTTAACGTGCGGATGGTCCTCGAAGGCAGCGTCCGAAGATCGGGCAATCAGCTGCGCATCACCGCCCAGCTCATCAACGTCGCCGATGGATATCACATCTGGTCGGAGCGGTATGACCGCGAGCTGCGCGATGTGTTCGCCATCCAGGATGAGATCGCTTCGGCCATCGTCAATACGCTCCGCATCACGCTGCTGGGTGCGAGCGAGTCCACCGGGACCCGGCGCAGCGCCAACGTCCAGGCGTACGAGCTCTACCTCAAGGGTCGCTACTATTTCAACCGGGGAGGCCTCGGCCGCGCTCTCACTCTGTTCGAGCAGGCGGCACGCAAGGATACGAGCTACGCGCAGCCCCTCGCCGGAGTCGCGGACTGCTACTTCGCGCTCGCGAATCTGTCCTATCTATTGCCCGCCGAGGGATACGAGAGAGCCCGTACCGCGGCGGAGCGCGCACTGGCGCTCGACGACCGTCTGGCGGACGCGCACGCCGCGATGGCCACCATCAAGTGCTACTACGACTGGGACTGGCCAGCGGCGGAGCGGGAGTTCCTGCGCGCCCTCGATCTCAATCCGGGATTGGCCAATGCCCATTATTTCTACGCGCTCGCGCTCGCCTCGCATGGCCGGGCCCACGATGCTCTGGGTGAGGCGACGATCGCGCGCGAGCTCGATCCGCTCAACCGCCAGATCGCGACCGGGGTGGCGCGCGCCCACCTCGTGGCCCGTCGCTACGATCGGGCGATCGAGGTGCTCGAGCAGTCCCTGACGCTGGAGCCGGAGCTGAGCGCCACGCACGCCTGGCTGGCCATCGCGTATCTGGAGACTGGTCGCCTCGTGGACGCCGCCGATGAATCCGCCCGCGCCCTGGCGCTCGCCAACGTGCCGGTGTTCACGGCGCTCGACGGGTACGTCGCCGCACGCGTGGGGTCACCGCAGCGCGCCCGCGAGGTCGTCCGCATCCTCGAGAAGCGCGGTGGCGGTGTGGCCATCTTCGTGGCGTGGGTCTACCTGGGACTGGACGATCACGGGGCGGCGCTGGAGTGGCTCTGGCGCGCGTACGAGGAACACTCGGACTGGTTGATCATCATCGTCGCCATGCCGGTATGCGATCCCGTGCGCGCGGAGCCCCGCTTCGCCGAGCTGGTGCGGAAGATTGGGCTGGATTTTTCCGGATCCATCTCCCGGACGTGACGCCGACTGAGCGTCCGTGAATCATTTCGACTGGCCAAGACGACGCAGGCGTGCCAGAACCCGCGTCTCCAGAGGGTCCTGACGGAGAGCGCGCTCGTACTCAGACCGCGCATCATCGATCTTCCCCGCCGACTCGTATCCGGCACCGAGCGCGGCATGGGCAGCCGCCGACTCGGGAAAGAGATCCGCGGCGAGCGCGAAGATCGCGAGCGCCTCCCGCAGTTGCCCCCGCTGCGCCAGCGAACGTCCCACGCTCCTCGTATCGATGGAGAGCCTCCGGAAGCCCGAGAAAAACGTCGTGCACGACATCCTCGGCGTCCGCGGAGGAGCCGGTGAGCCGAAACGCCACCGCCATCAGAGCATCGCCATGCCGCGCGTACAGCTCGCCCAGCGCCTCCGCGGAACCTTCTCTGACAAGGTCGACGAGCTCGGGGTCGCGGCGGCGGGAGCGGGACATCAGGCGCATGGGCGAGAGGTAGTCACATCCCTGTAACGTCGCGAGCCCCGGAAACCTTACACACGGCGCGTCGCGATTCGAATCTCGGGGGCGCAGTAGGGGTGGCAGCGTTATCTTGCGGGGATCCGTGCGCCGCCGCTCGTCATCCCTCGTTCCTGCACGTCGAGTGACCGAACTGGTCTCGATCGAATCATCGTCCCAGTGCAAGGCACACGCCGCATTCGTGGTCAATGGCGAGCGCGTCGAGGTAGCGTTCGCCCCACAGAAGACGCTGCTCGAGCTGCTCCGCGAGGAGCTGGGGCTCACCGGCACCAAGCATGGGTGTGAGCTTGGAGAATGCGGCACCTGTACCGTGCTCGTGGATGGCACTCCCATTCTCTCCTGTCTCGCGCTCGCGGTGCAGTATGCAGGTCGCCGAGTGGACACGGTCGAGGGTATGGCGCAGGGTGGCGAGCTCCATCCGCTCCAGGAGAGCTTCGCCGACCTGGGCGCGGCTCAGTGCGGCTACTGCACCCCCGGATTCCTCCTCACGGCCCAAGCGCTGCTCGAGCGGAATCCGTCTCCCTCCCGCGACGAGATCAGAGAGGCACTCAGCGGCAATCTCTGCCGATGCACCGGCTACCTGAAGATCTTCGAGGCAGTCGAGCGCGCCGCCGAGCACATGCGCGCGATCGGATCCTCGCATGGCTGAGGCGCGCTCGCCCGGATCCGCGCCGGACCGCGCGGTTGTCGGCACACCGAGGCGAAAGGTGGACGCCACCGCGAAGGTGACCGGAGAAACGCGCTTCGCGGACGACCTCACGTTCCCACGAATGCTCAGCTGCAAGCTCCTGCGCTCGCGGCTGCCGCATGCACGCATTGCGCGGATCGACACCTCTCGCGCCGAGGCGCACCCGGGCGTGGTAGCGGTGATGACGGGACGCGACCTGCCGATTCCGTTCGGGATCCTTCCTGTCTCGCAGGACGAGCACGCACTCTGTCCCGATCACGTTCGCTTCGTCGGCGATCCGGTGGCCGCCGTCG
The DNA here is from genome assembly GCA_038253885.1 of Gemmatimonadales bacterium. GTDB lineage: Bacteria > Gemmatimonadota > Gemmatimonadetes > Gemmatimonadales > Gemmatimonadaceae > JALZAQ01. Next base: position 47,059 of record JBBSGP010000007.1, read on the forward strand.
CCGCGGTGGACGAGGACACGGCCGGCGAGGCGTGCGAGCTGATCGAAGTCGAGTACGAGCCGCTGGATGCGGTCTCGTCCATCGAGGATGGTCTCGACCCCGAGAAGCCGCTCCTCCACGATTACGGCGACGACCACAATGTCCACAAGCGCGTCGCCCTGGAGTTCGGCGATGTGGACGGCGAGATGGCGCGGGCCGATGTCGTGCGCGAGGATGTGTTCTGGTACGAGGGGAACACCCATCTCCCGATGGAGCAGCACTCGGCTCTCGCGCAGTGGTCCCCCGATGGGAGGCTCACCATCTGGTCGAGCACCCAGACTCCTCACTACCTGCATCGGGCGATCGCCAAGGTGCTCGAGCTCCCGCCGGCGCACGTGCGGGTGATCGCCACACCGAATGGCGGCGGCTTCGGCGGAAAGTCGGATCCCTTCAGCCACGAGATCGTGGTCGCGGCGCTGGCGCGGAAGACCGGCCGACCAGTGAAGATCACTCTCACCCGCGAGGAGGTGTTCTATTGCCACCGCGGGCGGCATCCGACGCTGATGAAGATCCGCACCGGCGTCCGGAAGGATGGCTCCATCGTCGCGATGGACTTCACCTCGTTCCTCGATGGCGGAGCCTACGGCTCCTACGGCGTGGCGAGCACCTATTACACGGGCGCTCTCCAGACTGTGACGTACGAGGTGCCGGCGTACCGCTTTCGCGGCGCCCGTGTCTTCACGAACAAGCCGCCTTGTGGCCCCAAGCGGGGTCACGGCACGCCGCAGCCGCGGTTCGCGCTCGAGTGCCACCTCGACAAGATCGCCGAGCAGCTCGATCTCGACCCGGCCGACATGCGCGGCCGGATCCTCCAGCCGGCGAACTCGGTCACCGCCAACTGGCTGCGCATCGGCTCGATGGGACTGGGCGCCTGTCTCGATGCGACGGTCGAGCGCAGTGGCTGGAAGGAGAAATTCCGGAAGCTTCCCTTCGGGCGGGGCGTCGGCATCGCCTGCTCGTCCTACATCTCCGGCGCCGGGCTTCCGATCTACTGGAACAGCATGCCCCACTCCGGCGTGCAGCTCAAGCTGGATCGCTCGGGCGGCGTCGCCGCGTTCTGTGGATCCACGGATATCGGGCAGGGATCCGATTCCGTGCTGGCCTACTGCGTAGCCGAGGTGCTCGGCATCGAGCCGCTCGACATCCGTGTCGTGACGGGCGACACCGACCTCACGCCGGTGGATCTCGGCTCGTACTCGTCCCGCGTCACGTTGATGACCGGGAACGCCGCCATCCAGGCCGCCGAGCGCGCGAAGCACACTCTCGCGACAGCGGTCTCGGCCAAGCTCGGCGTCCCGGCGGGACGCCTGGTCTTCGCCGACCGGCGCGTGTTCGACGCGGAGGAGCCCGACCGCGGCGTGTCGTTCGCCGAGGCGGTGCAGATCGCGGAATCCAGCCAGGGCACCGTCGGCAGCGTCGGATCGTACGTGCCCCCGCGCTCCCCGGGCCGCTACAAGGGCGCCGGCGTGGGACCGTCACCCGCGTACTCGTACTCCTGCGCAGTCGCCGAAGTGGAGGTGGACCCCGAGACCGGTATCGTCCGTGTTCCCAAGATCTGGATCGCGCACGACGTCGGCCAGTCGATCAATCCGCTGCTGGTCATCGGCCAGGTCGAGGGCAGCGTCTACATGGGGCTGGGCGAGATCCTGATGGAGGAGATGACGTACCGGGACGAGATGCGGAACGTCGTCCACCACCATCCGAGCATGCTCGAGTACAAGAGCCCGACAACGTTCGAGATGTGCGACGTCGAGACCATCCTCGTCTCGGATCCCGACCCGAATGGGCCGTTCGGCGCGAAGGAGGCGGGACAGGGGCCCCTGCTGCCGGTGATGCCGGCGGTCGCGAATGCGGTCTACGACGCGGTGGGCGTGCGCATCGACGAGGTACCCTGCTCGCCCCACAAGGTGCTGCGGGCGCTGCGGGACAAGATGAAGGGCAAAGCGGCGCGCTTCGGGCCGGCGGGAATCCCGGACTACGCCTTTCCCGAGCTGTCTCGCGTGCTCACGCCGGCGCAGGGCGGAACGGGCCGCGAGATCGATGATCGGCCGCACAGTGAAGTGGGCGGACCTGTGGGTGGACGGGCGCCGCGCGCGGGCGATCCGACCGAACAGGCGGGCGAGACCACCGCCGCGGAGATCGCCGGGCTCACCTCGGAGAAGCGCCGATGATGCGGCTTCCGCGCTTCCGCTTCCTCGAACCCGAGAATCTGACCGAGGCGCTCGTCATGCGCGCCGACGCTGGCACCGACGCCTCCTTCGTGGCTGGCGGAACGGACCTCTGGCCCAACATGAAGCGCCGGCAGCAGACGCCGGCGACGGTGATCGGTCTGTCGCGCGTGCGCGAGCTGGGGGCGATCTCCGGCTCGCCCAGGGAGGGGATGAGCATCGGCGCGACCGTCACCCTCACCGCGATCGCGGAGCATCCGGTGCTGCGGCAGCATTACCGCGCGGTGGCACACGCGGCGGGCGTCGTGTCGACGCCGATTCTCCGCAACATGGGCACGATCGGCGGAAACCTGCTGCTCGACACCCGCTGCAACTACTACGATCAGAGCTACGAGTGGCGGAAGGCGATCAGCTTCTGCATGAAGCGCGACGGGGAGATCTGCTGGGTCGCGCCGTCGAGCAAGCGGTGCTGGGCCGTTCAGTCATCCGACGGCGCACCGGTGGCGGTCGCGCTCGGGGCGGACGTGACGCTCGTGAGCGCTGGAGGCGAACGGCGCATCCCGGCGGCCGCGCTCTACCGGAATGACGGCATCGAGTACCTGGCCAAGGCTCCCGATGAGCTGCTCGTGTCCTACCATCTGCCGGCGGCAACCGGATGGCGGGCGACCTATCACAAGTTGCGGCGGCGCGAGGCATTCGACTTCCCAGTGCTCGGTGTCGCCGCCCGCATCGATCTGGCGGACGACGGAACGGTGCGAGCGGCGCGCATCGTCCTCGGCGCCGTGGCGTCGCATCCGATGGAGATGACCGCGGCGGCCGATACTCTCGCCGGCCGGCGGCTCGATGCGACGAACATCGGAGTCGCCGCCGACGCGGCCTATCGCCCCGCCAAGCCCATGGACAATACCGACTTCACGCTCGGCTGGCGGAAGGAGATGGTGCGCGTGCACGTGCAGCGGGCGCTCGAGGAGCTGGCTGGTTAGCGACGACTCGAGGCACCTCGAGCTCGGCAAGCTCCTCGTTGCCACGAGGCGGCCGGGTGAGGCCGTGCCCATCGTCCGCGCCGCCCTGCATGGCCCCATCGATGCCTCGAACCTCTACGTGACGTATTCGAAGCTCCACGAGCTCCTGGCGCAGGCCTTCGAGAGATCGGGCCAGCGCGACAGCGCCGCGACACACTACCGGTGGGTCGCCGCCGCGTGGCGGAATGCCGAGCCGCCTCTGCGCATTCGTGCCGAGGCTGTTCGCCTCCGGCTTGCGGCGTTCGAGGCCGGCAAGACGAATTGATCGCGGGAGGTGGGCCCCGCTCAACCGCCGAGGTTGCCGACTCCCGGATCCCGCATCATCCTCCGCGGCCTTAGCCCCGCGAGCCACACCCGATCGGCGAGGTTCGTCATGCAATTCGTCCGTGCCCTACTCGCAGCCGCGTTCTGCGCTGTGATCGCCGCATCCGACCTTCCATCTCAGGCCGTCCCGCCAGCGGCGGCCGTAGCGCCCGCACCGGACCGCGGCGGCCTCGATCCCTTCCCCCAGCAGGAGCTTTTCAAGCAGCTCACGGACCTGTCATTCTTCCTGCAGCTCGGCACCGAGATGGTGGTGAGAAAGGTACAGTATTCGGGGGCCGACCAGATGATCATCCCCGCGTACCTGTTCGCGCCGAAGGACACGCTCGCGAAGCATCCGGCGCTCATCATGGTGCACGGCGGAGTGCATGGAAGCTTCGAGACGCTCTATATCCCTCACGTGCGCTCGCTGGTCGCGCAGGGCTACGTGGTCATCGCGCCCGAGTACCGGGGGAGCACCGGCTACGGGAAGCAGCACTACGACGCGATCGACTATGGCGGTAAGGAAGTGGACGATGTCCTCGCCGCCCGCGAATTCCTTTCCCAGATGGTGCGCTACGCCGACGTGGCCCGGCTCGGCATTCTGGGATGGAGTCACGGCGGCTTCATCACGCTACACTCGATCTTCCGTCACCCCGAGTACTTCAGGGTCGCAGTGGCGCATGTGCCGGTGGCAGATCTTCCAACGCGCATGCGGATGCACGCGCCGGCATACCAACAGATCTTCGCCGACCAGAAGGGATTCGGCGCGACCCTCGAGCAGAACCCCAAGCCCTACATCGAGCGCTCGCCCATCGCGCACGTCCGCGAGCTCCGCACCCCGCTTCTCGTCCACGCCACGGACAACGACCAGGACGTCTTCATCCAGGAGAATCACAACCTGCGCGACTCGATGGTCGTCGCGGGGAAGGACAAGGAAGGACTCTACAGCTACCGCGAGTGGCACAATCCCCCGGGCGGTCACGAGTTCACTCGCGTGGACACACCACAGATGCGCGAGAGCTGGACGGAATCGGTGGCGTTTCTCAACCGCTATCTCAAACCCTGAAGAGGACGCTCGGGCCGTGCCCTCCAACGACCTGGTCTCCGATCGCAGTCGTTCCCCTCATCTGTGGGCCGCGTTCTTTCTGGTCTCGGTCGCGTGTGAGGCGTGGCAGTATCGATTCTCCCCTGTGCCGGCGCGCTTCGCCGCCGGCATCGCGGCGCTCGTCGCGGGCGTCGCGCTCTTTCTCTGCCGGCACCGGTTTCCCCACGGCAGATCGCTGCTGCCCTGGGCAGGCGCGTTCGTGGCGTCGGTGCTGCTGGCCGCGCTGCGGGCGTTGGCAGGCGTCGACGCCGCCACGCCGGCATATGCACTCGCCCGAGAGCTCACGCCGCTGTTGCTCGGTTGGAGCCTGGCCGTTCTCTGGCTCGCTGCCTCAACGCCGGTCACACACGACTCTGACGTTCCCGCGGCTAAACATTTCGACCGGGCTCCTTTCTGGGCTGTCGGCCTCGTGATTGTCGCGGCTCTCGCGGGAGCCGCAGCATTTCAGGGAGCGGTGAACGGTCGTGCCGCACTCTCGCTCGACGAGACCATGTACCTGATGCAGAGCCGCCTGTGGGGAGCACCCCATTTCGCCCTCCACATCGAGCCCGCTCTTCACTCCTTCTTTCGCGTCCCGCTGGCGCACTTTGCCGGCGCGAGCGTGCAGTCGCATTATCCTCCCGGATGGCCCGCGGTGCTGGGAGTTTTTCAGCTCCTGGGCGCCGCGTGGTGGGCCGCGCCCGTGCTCGGAGCGGTTTCCGTGCTGGGCATCTACTTCATCGGCCGCCAGGTCGAGTCGGAGATCGCGGGTGTCCTCGCTGCCGCGCTTCTCGCCACCCATCCCTGGTTTCTCAGCATGAGCGGCAGTTACTTCGCGCACACCGCGGCGATGGCGTGCGGAGTGACAGCGGCGTGGATCCTGTTGCGTGCCGAGCGAGCGCTCGAGCCGGACGCCGCTCGGCGGTGGGGCGCGTGGCTCGCCGCCGGCTTCATCCTCGGCCTCGCGGTGACCATCCGGCCGCTCACCGGCATCGCGCTGGGGTCGTCGGTGGTACTCTGGCTGTTCATTCGACGCCAACCTCGGCCCCATCGCGCCGCCCTCATGGTGGCCTGGCTTGCGCTCGGAGCGTTACCGCCGGCTGTTGGCCTCCTCGCATATAACCGCGCAACGACGGGCAGCCCCTGGGTCCTGGGGTATACCGCCGCCAATGGCAATCGCCACGACATGGGGTTCGGCACGCGTAGGCACGTCGGCGCCGACGACCGCGGCGCCCCGCTGGCCATCGAGATCGAATTCACCCCGCGTTTTGCCATTCGCCAGCTCGCGTTGCGTGCATCCGACGTTGCCTGGGAGCTCCTTCCAGGCTTCACCATCGTTCCTCTGCTGCTGCTCGCGGTGCGGAGTCGCTTTCGATACCGTCGCCGGACGATGGCGGCGTTCTGCCTACTCCCTCTCTTCTACTTCTTCTACTGGAGTACTGACTACTGGCGCTATTACTCCGAGCTGCTCCCGTTCGCGCTGCTTGGCTCGGCGCTGCTCATCACCCACACCGCGGCGCGCAGTCGCGCGGCGCTGACCGCACTCGCGGTGGCCTTCGTGGGCGGGAGCGCTCTGACCGCGATCACAGAGTTGCGCGACCTGCACATCGTGACCCGGCATCGCCGAGTCGATCTCGCGCAGGTGAGAAGCGCCGGCCGCCGGTATGGCAAGATTCTCGTCTTCGTGCCCACACCCCGCGGTGAGCAACAGCTGTTCGAGCAGCTGTGGTATTTCAACGCCGAGCGTTTTCCCGGGCGACGTGATCGTGGCGCGGGACCTGGGTGATCGGAACGTCGAGCTTTGGAAGCGCTTCCCCGACCATCTTCCCATGCGCGCCGTACGGGAAGCCGGCGTCCTGGAAGTCACGCCTATGCTGGCCTCCTCCCAGTAGCGGAGTGGGCGCCATCGAGCTTTCCGTGCCCCCTTGCCAAGATATATCTCGCGATATAACTATTCGCTTGGTGATATATCGGCGATCTATCAGGAGACCCCACTATGTGGCATTCCAATTTCCGCTGCGCCCCAGACTTTCTCGCTTCCGCCGGACGAGGCGGCTTCGGGTTCGACCCCAATTTCATGGGCTGGTTCTGGGGACAGCCCGGACGCAAGCGCGGCGGCCCGTTTCGCGGCGGCCGCATGTTCGAGCAGGGTGACCTGAAGCTAGTGATCCTGCAGATGCTCGACGAGAAGCCGCGACACGGCTACGAGATCATCAAGGAACTGGAAGAGCGCTTCGCCGGCGCCTACGCGCCGAGCCCGGGCACCGTGTACCCGACGCTGACAATGCTCGAGGATCTCGGATACGCCCGGGCGCGAACCGAGGAGAGCGGGAAGAAGATCTACGAGATCACTCCTGAAGGGAAAGCCCATCTCGCCGAGCATCGCTCGACGGTGGATGACCTGTTCGAGCGGATCGCCGAGGTCGGCAATTCTTTCTTCGGTGGACCCATGATGGAGGTGAATCACGCCTTCAAGAACGTCGGGCGCGCCACGTACGCCACCGCGCCACGTCACGCGCGCGATACCGAGCTCCTGTCGAAGATCCGCGACATCCTCCAGCGCGCCGCAGGCGAGATCGATGCGCTGGCGCCGACGCCGCAGAAGCCCCCGGCTCCGCCGCCGGCGTCGTCGCCCGAATCTCCTCCGCCGGCCGCATAGCCCCCTTCGCCGCTGCGCTGCGGCTGGACGGCAGCCGCGCGGGCGATATGTTCACGACGGGTCGCGCGTCAGTCGCGACCCGTTTTTTGCGTCTCGGTGAGCAGTCTCCTCGGCCCAGCACCGGGATGGGCCGCAAACGGATCATATGGACGCAGATCCTGCTTCACCATCAGCAGCAGCCGGAGAAGCCGCCGATCCCAGCGGCCGCATGCCTTCAGCCACGCCGCCCGGCCCCACTCCTCCGATCCCCCGCCGCAAGCCGACGGGTCGAAAGCTGGGCATCCTTTCCCTCACCGCGCTCGGCGTCGTTTACGGAGACATCGGAACCAGTCCGCTCTACGCCTTCAAGCAGTGCTTCGACAAGACCTCGGGCGGAGTGGATCCCACGACCCCCAACATCTACGGGATCCTCTCCCTGATCGTCTGGACGCTCACTCTCATCGTGAGCGTCAAGTACATCGTCTTCATCATGCGGGCTGACAACCGCGGTGAGGGGGGCATTCTCGCTCTCCTCGCGCTGATCCAGCAGCGCATGCAGCGGCGGGCGGACTCGCGGCGACATGCGCTTCTGGTGGCGCTCGGCCTGTTCGGCGCGGCTCTGCTCTATGGAGATGGCGTGATCACTCCCGCCATCTCCGTGCTGGGCGCCACGGAGGGACTCTCGGTCGCCACGCCCCTGTTCACCAAATGGGTGGTGCCTCTCAGCGCGGCGATCCTCTTCGTCATCTTCCTCTTCCAGAAGTTTGGCACGGACCGCGTGGGCCGGATCTTTGGTCCGATCATGTTGCTCTGGTTCGCCGCGATCTCGGTCAGCGGCGCCCGGGAGATCTGGATGGCGCCCGAGATCCTGCGTGCCATCAACCCGCTGTACGCCATCCGCTTCTTCGCGCGTGACCGGATGATCGCCTTCCTGATCCTGGGCGCCGTCGTGCTCGCGGTGACCGGCGCCGAAGCGCTCTACGCGGACATGGGTCATTTCGGGAAGCGACCGATCCGGATCGCCTGGTTCGGGCTCGTCTTCCCGGCGTTGCTGGTGAACTACTTTGGCCAGGGTGCCCTGCTCCTCCGTGACCCGGCAGCATCAGCGAATCCTTTCTACCTGCTCGTGCCCGGCTCCCTGTTGTATCCGATGGTGGTGCTCGCTACGGTGGCCGCGGTGATAGCCTCGCAGGCCCTCATCTCCGGCGCGTTCTCGCTCACCCAGCAGGCGATGCAGCTCGGCTACACACCGCGCATGAGCATCGTCCACACGTCCAAGCACGAGGCGGGACAGATCTACGTTCCCGAGGTGAACAAGGCGCTCATGGTCGGGTGCATCGCGCTCGTTGTCGGCTTCAAGTCCTCCACCGCCCTCGCGTCCGCCTACGGCATCGCGGTGACCGGGACGATGGTCATCACGACGCTGCTGTTCTACGTCATCATCCGCCAGCGGTATGGCTGGACCCAGCTCCAGGCGCTCGCCTTTCTCATCCCCTTCCTCGCGATCGATGGCGCGCTGCTGCTCGCCAACGCGGTGAAGGTCGCGCACGGGGGCTGGTTCCCCCTGGTGGTCGCCCTTCTGATCTACACGCTGATGACCACCTGGAAGCGCGGCCGCCAGCTCCTGCACGAGATCCTACGCGAGCAGGCCCTCCCGATGGATCTCTTCCTCGAGGACGTGCGTCGCCGCAAACCCCCGCGCGTGCCGGGCACCGCCGTCTTCATGTCGGCTGACAGCCAGGGTGCCCCGGTGGTTCTGCTCCATCATATCAAGCACAACAAGGTGCTGCACGAGCAGGTGCTCCTGCTGTCCGTGCTCGTCGGCGAAGTGCCCGAGGTGGACGCGAGCGAGCGCGTCACCGTGCAGCCGCTGGGCGAGAGCTTCTTCCGCGTGATAGCGCGATACGGCTTCATGCAGACGCCCAACGTGAAGGAGATCATGGAAGCCGTGCAGCCGCTCGGCATCCGCACGCGCACGAACGAGACGAGCTTCTACCTCGGGCGCGAGCAGCTCATCCTGACGGGTGAGGCTCCTCTGCAGCGCTGGCGGAAAAAGCTATTCGAGTTCATGTCGCGCAATTCCCACTCGGCGACGCAGTACTTCAGCATCCCGCCGAATCGAGTGGTGGAGCTCGGCGCGCAGATCGAATTCTGATGCGCCGCGACTCCCTTCGCGGGGGATTGCCGCTCGCGATTCTCCTGTTCGGCGTTCGCCTCGGCGCGCAGGGATCAGATCCCCGGGAAGTGCAGCCCGAGCGGCCCACGGTCGCGACGCACGCACATACCGTCGCGCCGGGGTGGGTGGAGCTCGAGACCGGCGTGGAGCGCGACCGCAACGAGGACCGATCCCGCATCCTTCTCGTGCCCAACAACGTGAAGGTGGGTCTCGGATCGCACTCGCAGCTCAATGTGCTTCTCAACTGGCAGCGGAACACCGATGACGGTCTCTCGTCGTCGGGCGCGGGCGACCTGTCCATCGGAATCAAGTGGCGACTGCTCGACGACTCTCCCGTGCTCGGGGATTTCGCGGCTCTTCCCTACCTGAAGCTCCCGACGGGATCACCATCGCGGGGCACGGGTACCGGTACGACCGATGGCACGCTCGTGCTCATCTCGAGCCATGGCCTCGGCGCTGTCGCTCTGGATCTCAACGGGGCGATGACGTTCCGCAGTGGCGACGGCAGCACCACACCGCGCACCGCCACGTTCTGGACGGTTTCCACCGGTACCACCTTCACCAAGCGCGTGGGATGGGCGATGGAGATCTTCGGTTTTCCGGGCACCGGCGGCCCCGCGGGATCGAAGCCGACGGTCGCCCTGCTCGCCGGTCCGACGTTACAGGCCGTACCCTGGCTCGCGTTCGACGCCGGATTCATCGTGCCGCTGGAGGGACCGCAGCCGCATTCGCTGTATGCTGGAGCCGTCTGGAATGTCGGCCGTCTCCCGATCGCCCATGCGTCCCACCGCAGCACCATCCGTTCGTCCGACAGGTCGACATGCCGATGACAAAGCGCGCGTCGCTCGAGCTCTGTCTCTTCCTCGTGTTGTCGGTCGCCGGCTGCCACTCCCCGGCGAAGGAGTCGCATTCGACCGTCGGCCTTCTCACGACAGTGGAGCCGGCCATTCCAGCGCGCCGGGCCGCTCATTTTCCCGAGGGCTGGCCCTATCCCGCGGGTAAATCCGCGGTCGTTGCGCCGAAGGGGATGATCGCCAGCGATGAGCCGCTCGCCACCGCCGCCGGGGTCGAGATCCTGGAGCGCGGCGGCAACGCCATCGATGCGGCCGTCGCCGTTGGCTTCGCGCTCGCCGTCACGTACCAGGAGGCGGGAAACATTGGCGGGGGCGGCTACATGGTGCTGCGGTTGGCCGACGGTCGCACGACAGCGATCGACTACCGCGAGGTTGCACCGCTAGCGGCCACGCGAAACATGTTTCTGGATTCCAGCGGTGCCCTCACCGACAGGAGCCTGGACGGACCGCTCGCATCGGGAGTGCCCGGCTCCGTCGCCGGCCTGACCACCGTGCTTCGGGCCTACGGCACGATGCCGCTCGCCCAGGTGATGGCGCCCGCGATTCGACTCGCCGACGAGGGCTTCGTTGTCGATAGCGCTTTCCGGCGATCCGTTCGTACCGACTCTGCGCGCATCGCCCGGTTCCCCATTGGTGCGAGCATCTTCCTGCCCGGTGGCCACGCCCCTGTCGTCGGCTCCCGCTTCCGGCAGCCGGCGCTCGCCCGGACGATGCGATTGGTCGCCGATCGGGGGGCGGACGCGTTCTATCGCGGAGAGATCGCGGACTCCATCGAGGCCGAGATGCGGCGCGGCGGCGGAATCATCACTCGGCAGGACCTCGATCGCTACCGTCCCATCTGGCGCACACCGATCCAGTCGACATACCGCGGCTACACCCTGTTCTCGATGCCCCCCTCCTCATCGGGCGGAGTCACGGTCACGGAGACGCTCAACATCCTCGAGGCTTGGGACTCGCTCCCCCCGGCCGGCAGCGCCCAGTGGGCGCACATCCTGGGATCGGCCTTCCAGCGGGCCTTCATCGATCGGAACTCGAAGATCGCGGACCCGGCGTTCTATCCGGTTCCGGTGCGCGAGCTGACCAGCAAGGACTACGCTCGCCGGCTTCGGGCCACCATTGCCGACCGGGCGACGCCGACGCAAACGCTCGAGCGCGCGATGCGGGAAGGAGCCCAGACGACGCACTACTCGGTGGTGGACCGCTTCGGAAACGCCGTCGCGACGACGACCACCACCAATGGGTTGTACGGCTCCGGAATCCTCGTTCGCGGCGGGGGCTTCTATCTGAACAACGAGATGGACGACCTGTCCGCGCAGCCCGGCATGGCCAACCAGTTCGGCCTGGTCCAGGGGGAGGCGAACGCGGTGGCGCCAGGGAAGCGGCCGCTCAGCGCAATGTCGCCGACCATCGTCCTCGATCCATCGGGCGGGCTTCTGCTCGTGGTGGGGAGCCGGGGCGGCCCGCGCATCATCACGAGCACCGCGCAGGTGATCCTCAACGTCATCGAGCACCGCATGTCGCTGGCGGACGCGATGGCCGCGCCGCGCCTGCATCATCAGGCTCTGCCCGACACTCTACGCTACGAGCCCGGCGGCATGCCACGCTCGGTACGCGATTCTCTGGCCGCGATGGGACATGCGGTGGGCGAGATCGACCACGTCGGCCTGGTGAACGCCGTGATGCGGGTTCCGGGAGGCTGGGAGGGCGTGAGCGATCCCCGCCGGCCTGGCGGTGTGAAGGGCTACTGAGCCCCGAGGGCTTTCACTCCCGCCACTCAGGGCGCCGGCACCTTCACTGTCAGCTTCTTCCCCTTTCGCAGCAGCTCGAACTCGTTGTCCTGGTCAGTATCAAGTGAGATGTGCGAGTGCCCGTCCACGTTCACCGCCTTGCCGTTGACCTTGAGGATCACATCGCCGGGGGAGATTCCCTTCCAGTGCCGGCTGGCATCGAGAACGAGCAGCCCGTCCTCACTCCCGGCGCCGAAGTAGGATGCGAGGTCGCTGGTCACCGAGGTGAGACGAAGACCGTCCAGCAACACGTTGCCGCCGCCGAACATCGACGCTGACACCTGGCGGCCGAGCTCGGCGGCGCCGCGCGCGAGCTCGCCAACGTCGCCGTAGTACGACGCCATCGGCGTCATGGCGCGAACGGTGCCAGCCATCTGCCGGGCTGATTCCACCTGCGCCCGGAGCTCGCCAGCCTGCGCCCGCATCTCGCTCGCCATCTCGCGCGCGCGCTGCGCCATGTCGGTGACGTCGGCATCCATGTACATCCGAACCCGCGGCATGGCCATCGGTGCGATCGCCGGCATCGGCGTCATCGGCGTCATCGTCATCGGGGGCATGGGGGGCATCGGAGGCATGGGGGGCATCGTGAACGCGCTGCCGTCGCCGATGAAGAAGCGCGAGCCCGGCCGATTCTTGTAGACGTCCGACGACTTGGCGGTCTTCACCGTCAGCGTCTTCGTCTGGCCGTTGGCGTAGACCTTGAGCTCGGCATTGTCGCCGGCCTTGAGCTTGCGCATCTCGCGAACGAATCGCTGTTCCTTGGCGCTGCTGGCGGCGGCGTCCCCCGCGTCCTCCGCGCCGACGCGCAGGTCCACGCCGTTGATGCTGACGAGACGATTTCCTTCCTCGATTCCGGCCTTCTCCGCTGGCCCGTTCGCCTCGACCGCGGTGATCAGAAGCCCGAGCGTGTCGCGCTTGCTGCCCGAGCCGCCCGCGCCGAGGCCGACCACCGCCCGGTCATCCTGCTCGGCCGAGGTGCGCCTGAAGAACCCCCAATCGCTATCGGGTTGCTCGGCAGTCTTCACCTTCACGGTCTTGTACTTCCCCTCGTGCCATACCTTGAGCTCAACGTCTTCTCCCGGCTTGACCTTGCTCAGCTCGCGGGTGAGGCGGCGGCTGAGGAGGCCGTTCATGTCAGGCTCTCCGGCATCGGCCGCGGAGAGACGGAGGCTCACGCTGTTGACCGCCGCGATCCGGTCACCCTCCTCGAGCCCCGCCTTCTCGGCGGGACCATTGGCCGTGATGCTGTTGATGAGGAGACCGAGCGTGTCCCGCTTCCCCCCCCAACCAGTGCCGATTCCGAGAAAGCCGCGCTCACCACGTGTCATGCCGGTCCGGTAGACGCGGGTCACGCGAGAATCGGCATCTTTCTCCTCCTTGCTCTTGTCCTTGTCCTTCGGGTTCTGGGCGCGCGCGGTGGTCGTGAGCGCGGCGGCCGCGAGGGCGGTCAGCAGCAGAGTGGAGCGTCGCATTGAATCCTCTGGATCGTGTGGAGAGCTGTGGTCGGGCTATTGGACATCGGGGGGCCCCTGAAGGGTTGCCGGTTCCTTCGACGGCCCGCTTTGGCGATACTTCGGGATGAGCACCACCGCCGAGCCCGGAACACACCGTCCGGACGTCCACACGTTCGAGCACCATTGGCAGGACGAGGGTGACGCGGCCTTCCTCTATGGTATCCTAGCGGACGCCGAAGGGGATGATCGGAAGCGCGATCTGTACCGCCGACTGGCCGAGGTCGAGCAGCGGCACGTGACAATCTGGGGCGACCTGATGACGCAGAACGGCCGCGTGCCCCGGACGTTCCGTCCGAGCAGTCGCGCCCGGGTGCTCGCCTGGATGGGGAGGTCGTTCGGCCCGCGCTTCCTGCTCCCGATGCTGCTGGCGGAGGAGGGTCGCGAGGTGAAGGGGTACCTCGCCATGCACCGGCAGACGCCGTCTGGCGTGGCGGGGCGCGGGGAGGCTCTCCTGCTGGCGCGAGAGTCCGCGGAGCACGCCACTACCCTGGGCCAGATCGCCGGAACGGTGGGCGAGCCCTGGCACCGCAAGGGCTCGGGCGGCTTCCTGCGCAGCGTTGTGTACGGATTCAATGATGGTCTGACGGCGAACTTCGGGCTGGTGGCCGGGATGATCGGGGCGAGCACCGCGCAGCAGCAGCACACGGTGGCGGTAGCCGGGATCGCCGGCCTAATCGCCGATGCTCTCTCCATGGGCTCCAGCGGCTATCTCGCCGCCAAGAGCGAGCAGGAAGTCTACGCGCACGAGATCGCGATGGAGCGAGACGAGATCGAGCTGATGCCCGAGGTGGAACGGGACGAGCTCGCTCTCATCTATGAGGCCAAGGGGATGCCCACGGCGGAGGCCCACCAGCTCGCCACCGAAGTCATGCGGAACCCGAAGCGCATGCTCGACGAGCAGGTGCAGGAGGAGCTCGGGATCGGCGAGCAGGTCACGTCGCCCCTGCGCGAGGGCTGGCTCACCGGACTGGCCACCGCGGTCGGCGCCTTCATCCCGGTGGCCCCCTTTCTCTTCCTGAGCGGCACCGCGGCAATCGTCACTTCGTTCGCGATCGCGATGTCTTCCCACTTTCTCATCGGTGCCGCCCGGTCCGTGTTCACCGGCCGGGGTACCTTCCGATCAGGCTTCGACATGTTCGTCGTCGGTCTGGGCGTGGCGGCGGTCGGATACTTCGTCGGTCAGTGGGTGTCCACGCTCCTCTGAGCCACCGATGGGCGTGGGCCGCGTCTGACCCGTCGGTCCTTCACCTTTCGCCGTATTCCGCGCATCGACTTCGGGGGCTTTCTCTCGAGAATGATGCCGCGGCATCTCCGTGAGCCGCAGCGGCATGCGTACCGCTCGAGCCACGCTCTCTGAAATCTCCCACTCCGCTGGAGCTGATAGTCATAGAGCAGCTCGGCGCCCCGCGGGATGTCACGCAGCGTCTCGATGAAGATGCGCCCATCCTCGATCACCGCTTCGCAGTTGGGCTCACAGGAGTGGTTTATCCAGCGGGCCGAGTTGCCTCCGAAGCGCGCATCCACCACGGTGTCGTCATCCACGGTGAAGAGAAACGTGTGCGCGTGCTCCAACAGATCATCGTCGTAGCGCTCATCGGCCGCCTCGGGCGTGATGCGCTTCCCCGTGTACTCGATCAGGCGCGTGCCCTTCGCGATGCGCCGCGTCGCGAAGACGCCGCGACCCTGGATGGGCGAGCGGCGCACCTCGAAGGCTCTTCGGGATGCCGGCATCCGCGACGACGCTACACAACGATGTTGAGCAGCCGACCGGGCACGTAGATCACCTTCCGCGGCGTTCCCGTCACGAAGCGCGCGATGCTGTCATCCGAGAGGGCGAGCTCGCGGGCGCGCTCCGCAGTCATGTCCCGCGACCCGTCGATGCGTCCGCGCAGCTTGCCGTTCACCTGCACGACGATCTCGACAGTGTCTTCGACAACCAGCGCCGGATCGTACACGGGCCAGCCGGCGTGGAAGATACCGCCTGCACGGTCGTGTCCCATCTGCTCCCAGAGCTCTTCGGCGATGTGAGGGGCAAAGGGGGCCACCAGTTGAACGAGAGGCTCGACTTCGGCGCGGTGCGGCGTGCGCTCGTTCGCGCGCAGGCCGTTCATGTACTCCATCATGGCCGCGATCGCCGTGTTGTAGCTCAGTCGCTCCGTGTCGTCGCCGACCTTCCTGATCGTCTGGTGAAGCTTGCTCATCACCCCTGGGTCAGGGTCCCCGCCGCCCGTCATCTCCTGGACCGACATCCAGAGGCGATCGAGGAAGCGGCGCACCCCGGAGATGCTCTGGTCGCGGAAGTCGCCGCCCTCCTCGAACGGACCGAGGAACATCAGGTAGCTCCGGAAAGCGTCCGCGCCCCAGCGCTCGATGTACTCGTCGGGATTCACCACGTTGCCACGGCTCTTCGACATCTTCGCGCCGTCGCGGATGATCATTCCGTGGGCGCGGAACTTCCGGAACGGCTCCTCGAAGTCGAGATGCCCCATGTCGTGCAGCACCATCGTGATGAAGCGCGTGTACAGAAGGTGCAGCACCGCATGCTCGTTGCCGCCGATGTAGGAGTCCACCGGCAGCCATCGTTTTGTGCGGTCGGCGTCGAACGGACGGTCGTCGAATTCGGTGCTCGGGTAGCGCAGAAAATACCATGCGCTGTCGAGAAAGGTGTCGGACACATCGGTCTCCCGCCGCGCCATCTTGCCGCATTCCGGACAGGGGACGCGATACCAGTCGGCCGCCCGAGCGAGCGGCGACACGCCACTGTCGTCCGGGCGGAAGTCGTCCAGCTGAGGGAGGAGCACCGGAAGATCCGCCAGCGGAACCTGCTGGATTCCACATTCGTCACAGTAGATCACTGGGATCGGCGGCCCCCAGTAGCGCTGGCGGGAGATGCACCAGTCGTGCAACCGGTAGTTCACTACCGGCGCGGCCTTGCCGGCGGAGACAAGCCACGAGGTGATCTCGCGCTGTGCGTCGGACACCGACATGCCATCGAATTGCGCCGAGTTGACGATCGTGCCATCGCCCTCCGCCGCTGAGTCGACCGGAGTTCCCCCGCCCTCTCCGGGCCCTGCCACGACTCGGCGGATCGGCAGCTGGAACTTCGTCGCGAACTCGAAGTCGCGGGCATCGTGGCCGGGTACGGCCATGATGGCGCCGGTGCCGTACTCCATCAGCACGTAATCGGCGACCCAGACGGGGATCGGCTCGCCGGTAGCGGGGTTATGCGCCCATGCTCCGGTGAAGACACCGGTCTTCTCCTTCTCCGTGACCTTGCGCGTCACCACATCCTGCTTGGCCGCGCGCTCCCGATACGCGCGCACGTCTGGAGCTCGGTCCGCGGTCGCGATCTGCTCGACCGCCGGATGCTCCGGAGCGAGAACCAGGTAGGTCGCACCGAAAATGGTGTCGGGACGGGTCGTGAACACGCTCACCGGAACCTCCGTCCCGCCCGGAGCGACGACCGGAAAAGTGATGCGCGCTCCCTCTGACCTTCCGATCCAGTTGCGTTGAGCGGTCTTGGTGGATTCGGACCAATCGATCCAGCCGAGGTTGTCGAGCAGTCGGCCCGCGTAGTCTGAGATGCGAAAGAACCATTGCTCCAGGAGGCGTTGCTCGACCTTCGTCCCGCACCGCTCACAGGCTCCGTCGATCACCTGCTCGTTGGCCAGCACGGTCTTATCGAAGGGGCACCAGTTCACGGCCGCTTTCTTCTTGTACGCGAGGCCTCTCTCCAGCAGCTGCAGAAAGATCCACTGGGTCCACTTGTAGTAGCGAGGATCCGTTGTATCCACCTCCCGCGACCAATCCACCATGAGCCCCACCCGGCGCAGCTGCCGGCGGAAGTTCTCGATGTTGCGAGGGATGAGCTCGGAAGGGTGGATGCCCACCTTGAGGGCGTAGTTCTCGGAGTGGATACCGAAGGCGTCAAAGCCGATCGGCTCGAAAACCGTGTGCCCTCTCAGGCGCTGCAGTCGTCCATAGATGTCGTTCCCCGTGAACGCGAACACGTTGCCGATGTGCAGTCCTTCGGCGGACGGGTAGGGGAACATCATGAGCTGGTAGAACGGCCGCGGTGCCGCCACCAGGTCGGGCGAGTTGCTGCGATTCGCCTCCCAGCGCGCCTGCCACTTGCGCTCGATAGCGACCGGGTCGTAGCTCGCCGGCTCGTCGGCCGGCGACCGGATGTGTGCCAATGTCATGGTGTGGTGGCGGGCGCGCGGGCGCGCCGAAGTCGAGATTCGATAGTCTTCCGTGGAATCTAAGAGCGCGAGAAAGGCACACAACCACCGGTCGCCTCGATGACCAGCGCATCACCGATACCCCATCTCTCCCTTGCCGCCCGTTACGCCTTCTCGGCGCGCGCGATCAGGCTGCACTGGCGCGAGGTGTGCCTGATCGGTGTTGCCGGCGCGGTCGCGATCGGGCTCGTCGCGTGGAGCGCCAGCGCGTGGCTCGGTCGCGCTCTCGATGGTCAGCCCGCGGATCGGGTGCAGGACGCGAAGCTGGCGGTCATTCTCGGAGCGCTCGGCCTCATGGTCATCCTCCTGGCGGCCATCTCTCTCGTAGCCGGGATGGTGGCCGTACGGGCGAACGCGCAGGCGTCAGCGCTCACCGCGGTGGCCGAGCGCGTGGCCGGCGGGGACCTCGCCTGGAGAGCGCACGGCGTGGGCGGCGAGGATGAGCTGGGGCGGCTGTCCACCGCGACGGAAAGCATGGTCGCCGACCTCCGTCACCTCGTGCGCGCGATCCGGGACTCCGCGGCCGAGGCGGCGGCGATGGCCTCCGAGATCACCTCGGGCACCGACCAGATGTCGGCCGCGGCCACCGAGATGGCGCAGACGTCGAACGATCTCTCGCACCAGTCGAACGACATGGCGCAGACCATCCAGCGCACCGCTGCTGACGCGAGCCTTCTTCAGGGCATCGCTGACGGTCTGGCGACCGGTGCCGCCGACGGAGTGCATCGTAACAGCCAGCTTCGCGTTCTGGCGCGCGAGAATCGCGCGTGCCTCGATCAGGGCGCGGCGGCGCTCGTCACTCTGGCGGTGGATGCCGAGACCAGTGCGCGTGCCGGCGAAGCGCTGGCCCTCGCCTCCGAGGAGATCCGGGCATTCGTGACTCTGGTGCGCAAGATCGCCCGCCAATCCAAGCTCCTGGCGCTCAACGCCGCCATGGAGGCCGCGCGCGCCGGCGAGCAGGGGCAGGGTTTCGCGGTGGTGGCCAGCGAGATCCGCAAGCTCGCGGCGACATCCACGGAGAGCGCCGAGCGCACGGAGCGGGTGGTGGCCGATGTGCTCCAGCGGGTGGAAGAGTCGCGCGAGGCTAGCCGCCGTACCGCCGCCACCGTCGCCACCGTGCACGACGCCACGACCCAGGCAGTCGCGTCGTTCGCGCAGATGGAGGGGACGCTCGTCGAGGCGGACAGCTGGATCGAATCGATCCGTCACGCGGCCAGCGAGTCCAGCGCCCGCGTCGGAGCCATGACGGGTGCGCTCGACAACCTGGCACGCGGCACCGAGACTTTCGCGGCCGCGATGCAGCAGGTGGCGGCCGCATCGGAGCAACAGAGCGCAAGCACGGAGGAGATCGCGGCCGCGGCTTCGGCGCTGGCCACGGCCGCCGCCGGGCTGCGCGAGCTCGTCTCGGCATTCCGCGTGGACGAGGAGCCGCACGCGACCCCGCGCGACGGGGGAGCGCCGGGGGCGGTATCTGCCTACTTCGCGCCACGCACCGCGGTCGTCCGCGGCTGACGGCGGCAGCCGCTCAGATCACGCGTCCCTGCACCACGTCATCGGTCGTCACCAGCTTTACCCCTTCCCTCTCCCACGACCGTAGCAGCGCCTCCGCCTCCTCGGCGTGGATCGGCTTTGTCGCATCCACCACGGCGTAGATCTGCGGAACGCCGCGCTCGAGGAAGCCCTCGATCGCGAACTTGTTGCAGACGTCGAGCGCCACGCCGTAGACAACGATCTCGGTCGGATCCAGGCTCTCGATCACGGTCTCCGTGTTCGGGTTGCTGAATACGTCGAACCAGTGCTTCCGGATGAGCACGTCACCGGTGTGCTTGTGCAGCCGCTGCGCGAGGCGGTCGTGATCCACTGCGTCGGGCTCCACCACGAGCGCATCGGTCAGCGTCGTCTCGGCGATCTTCTCCGCTCCTGGCGTGCCGCGCATGCAGTGATCCGGGAAGGTGTCGCGGTAATCGGGCGCCGCCGACAGCTCGCGGTGGCCCGGTACATGATCGTCGGCCGTCGCGACGATCGTGATGTCGTGCGCGTGGGCGTATTCGGTCAGGCGGCGGAGCTGTGGCTTGATCGCCTCCGCTTCGGGGACGTACAGCTTCCCGCTCGCATCCATGAAATCCTTCTGCGTGTCCACATCCCAGAAGACGACTGGGCGTTTCATGCCGGACGTCCTTCGCGGTCGCCCATCATCCCGCGCGGCGCTCCTCGCGTTTGTACATATAGGCGCTCGTCTCCAGGCGCGCCCCCTTGGCGTCGCAGACGGCGAACTTGTCGGACAGAGAATCGGAGCGGGCGCCCTGGAAAGCACAGGCGCTCCCGTACGTTCCGTCCTTCTTGATGGCGTAATAGTGGAGGTCGAACTTCGGCCGCCCGCGCTCGTCCAGGAGCCGCTTCTCGGTCATCGCGATGACGCGCTCCATGACCTTGATGCAGGCCTGTTCCGGCGACATCCCCTGCCGCATCAGCTCCACCGCCAGGAAGGCGCCGCACACTTTGATGTTGGCTTCGCCGCGGCCAGTCGATCCCGCGGCTCCCACATTATTGTCGCAATACTGGCCCGCGCCGATGATCGGGCTGTCGCCTACCCGGCCCGGCAGCTTCCATGAGAGACCGCTGGTGGTGGTCACCGACCCCAAGTCTCCGCTCGCCGTGACGGCATTCATGTTGATGGTGCCGTGGGTGTGCTTGACGGCCTCGTTGTCGGCGCCGATCCAGTGCTCCGGATCGCTCTTGGCTTTCCAGCGCAGCCATTCCTGGCGCGATTTCTCGGTGAGCAGCTGGGTTTCCTTGAATCCCATGTCGAGCGCGAACCTCTTGGCGCCCGCGCCCACCAGCATGATGTGGTCGGTGTGCTCCATCACCGCCTTGGCCACGAGTGAAGGTGTGGCGATGTCCTCCAGCGCCCCCACGGATCCGGCGCGCTTGGTCGGGCCGTGCATGCACGAGGCATCGAGCTGAACCACGCCGTCCGCGTTCGGGAGCCCGCCGATACCCACCGACTGGTCCTCGGGATCCAGCTCCTGGATGTTCACGCCGGCCATCGCGGCATCGAGCGGATCGGCACCCTGAGCGATCATCTCGTATGCTTTGGCGACTCCGCGCAGTCCGTTGGCGGAGGAGATCACGGCGGGGCGGGCGAGCAGCTTCCTCGGCGCCTGTCGCTCGATCACGGTGATGTACGGTTGCGCCGAAGCGCGTCCGACGAGGGTCAGACCGGCGGCGGCAGCGGCGCCGCTGCCGAGAAAATCGCGGCGGGAGATGAACAACGGAACCTCCGGGAATGCTGGAGCGTAGCGCTACACGGACCTTCAGGAATATGCCCCGCGCTTTGCTCGGCGCCAGACGCGGTCAGCCTTGGCGTGCGCCAGCCGCGCCGTGTACCTTTTGCCCCATGGCGAACGAGACCGTCCTCGCCGCGCTGCGCGGCTTGCCCTTCTTCGACGGCTTCGGCGAGGACAACCTCTGGCACCTCGCCAAGCAGATGCAGCCCGGCAGCTACGCACCGGATGAGATCCTCTTTCACGAGGGCGATCCGCGCCAGCTTTTCGCCATCGTGAGGAGCGGCAGCGTCGCGATCGAGAAGGGGGTGGATGGCCGGCCGCAGCGGCTGGCCTCGCTGGGCGCAGGTGAAGCGCTGGGCGAAGGCATCCTGCTCGACGATTCGCCCCATGGGACCACCGCGCGCGCGCTCGAGCCGACGACGGTCCTCGTTCTGAGCGCCGAAGCGGTGAAGGCACTGCTCAAGGACAAGCCGTCCGTCTATGCCGCGCTCATCTCGCGCGCCGCTCGCTCCATCTCGCACCGGCTCCGAGCCACCGACGCCACGCTCGTGGGGCGAGGTCGGATGCTCGGATTCGCCGGCGGCCGTCAGCGCAAGGAGCACGATCTGCTCGGCGAGCGCGACGTTCCCGACGATGCACTGTACGGAGTGCAGACCTTGCGCGCGCTGGAGAACTTCCCGATCACCGGCGTGGCGCTCCGCGAATTCCCCGCGCTCATCGCCGCGCTCGCCGCGGTGAAGGAGGCCGCCGCGCTCGCGAACGTCGAGCTGGGGCTGCTGGATGCCGACGTCTCCGATGCCATCGTCGCGGCCGCGCGCGAGCTCCGGGCCGGCCGGCATCACGAGCATTTCCCGGTGGACATGATCCAGGGCGGTGCCGGCACGTCGAGCAACATGAACGCCAACGAGGTGATCGCGAACCGGGCACTCGAGCTGATGGGGCGGAGACGAGGCGACTACGATGCCATCCACCCCAATGCCCACGTCAACCTCTCCCAGTCGACGAACGACGTGTACCCCACGGCCGCCAAGCTCGCCCTGCACTCCAGCATCGACGGCCTCAAGAAAGCGATGGGCGATCTTGCGGCCGCCTTCCTGCTCAAGGGCGGAGAGTTCGGCCGGATGATCAAGATGGGCCGCACACAGCTGCAGGACGCGGTTCCCATGACCCTCGGGCAGGAGTTCGCCGCCTTTGGCCACACGATCCTCGAGGACGTGGACCGTCTGACAGAGACGCAGGCGCTGATCCGCGAGATCAACATGGGAGCCACCGCGATCGGCACCGGAATCACGGCGCCCGCGGGCTACGCGGACCGGGTCCGGGACCACCTGATCCAGGTGACCGGTCTGGCGCTCATCACGGCTCCCGACCTGGTCGAGGCGACCGCCGATACCGGCGTCTTCGTTCAGCTCTCTGGCGTGCTCAAGCGGTGCGCGGTGAAGCTATCGAAGATCTGCAACGACCTGAGGCTCCTCAGCTCCGGACCTCGGGCCGGGCTGGCCGAGATCAATCTGCCGCCAATGCAGCCAGGGAGCTCGATCATGCCGGGAAAGGTGAACCCCGTGATCCCGGAAGTTGTCAACCAGGTCTGCTTCGACATCATCGGCGGCGATGTGACGGTGACGATGGCAGCCGAAGCCGGACAGCTCCAGCTCAATGTCTTCGAGCCGGTGATGGCGTATCGACTGCTGCAGGGGATCGATTCTCTGACCAATGCGTGCGTCGTGCTGCGGGAGCGTTGCGTGAGCGGGATCACGGCCAACGTCCAGCGCATGCGCGACTTCGTGGAACACTCCATCGGGATCGTGACCGCGCTCGTTCCGGTGATTGGCTACGAGGCGGCCTCGGAGATCGCCAGGGACGCGCTGCAGAGCGGGCGGGGCGTGTACGACGTGGTGTGCGAGCGCGGACTGATGACGCGCGAGCAGCTGGATGAGCTGCTGAATCCGTCGAACATGACGGCGCCGCGTGAGACAGCCTCCGAGAAACCCGCGCACGGGTAGTCCGGCGCGGCCCGGTTCTGTCGCTGTCGTTGCACGCGAGGGGAATGATCGTCTCTCGGCATGACCTTTCTGCTCGCCACGGGCATCGACAGCAGTTGCCCGACGCTGGCGGATGGCAGCCGGGTCGACGAGCTGGACCGCTCCGGCCACTACGCGAGGTGGGAGGAGGATTTCGAGCTCGTGCGCGAGCTCGGTCTCACCGCGCTGCACTACGGCCCCTCGTACTACCGCACTCACACCGGACCCGTTCGCTACGATTGGGAGAGCTGCGACGAGCCGATGGAACGGCTCCGCTCGATGCCCTATCAGCTGATAGCGAACCTCTGTCATTTCGGGGTCCCCTCGTGGCTCGGCGGCTTCCAGGATCCCGCCTTCCCCGTCCTGTTTGGCGAGTACGCTCGCGCGTTCGCGCGGCGGTACCACTGGGTGCGCTACTACACGCCGGTGAACCGGATCCTCGTCGCGGCGAGCTCCTCAGCCCTCCGGGGCATCTGGAACGAATGCCTATCGAGCGAGGAGGCGTTCATCAGGGCGGTCCGCAATCTCTGCATGGCGCACGAGCTGGCGGTCGACGCGATCCTCTCCGAGCGTCCGGACGCGGTGATCATCCAGAGCGAAGCGATCGAGAGCTTCGAGCCCGCCGGCCAACGCGCCGGGAGCGAGGCGGAACGTCTGAGCGCGCTGGCGCATCTCCCGTTCGACCTCACCCTCGGTCGCGCGCTGGCGACGGGCATGGCGCGGCTCCTCAACGAGCACGGTGTTCCGTCCAATGATCTCAGCTTCTTCCGGGAGAGGCGCGCACAGGGCCAGCGCTGGATCGGGCTCGACTACTCGCCCGCTCGCGAGCAGACAGTCATCTTCACGGGCCGATCCGCTTGCACGAGCGCACCCCGAGGCTTTCCTTCGCTCGCTGCCGAGCTCTGGAACCGTTATCGTGTTCCGCTCTTTCACACCGAGACCACCGATGTGCGCGGCGATGCTGTCACCTGGCTCGACCAGCAGTGGAGCGATGTGCATCGGCTCCGCGCCGCCGGGATCCCGCTGCACGGCTTCACCGGAAGCCTGCTCACCGACCGCGTTGGCTATCAGTCGCAGGCGAAACGACGCGGTCGCACCCCCGCCACGCCCGCGTCGGTTGGTCTGTGCGACCTGAACCGCAAGATCCGGCCGGCCGGCGAGCGCTACCGGACCATCGCGCTGGAATGGGCGGCGCGTTGCGCGTCGGATCGACCCCTCACCAGACGCGAGAGCACCGGGCGCTGATCGAGCTTGGCCGCCGCGCCGCTTTCGCCGTTGCAGCATGCATCGTCGCGCTCTTCGCGGCGCTGGCAACGCGGCCCGCCGCGGCGCAGGGAAGCCCGTCACTCTCGCGCGCCGACACGTCGCGCACCGAGCGCCTCAAGGTCTTCGTCGATTGCTCCGGGTTCTTCTGCGACTTCGACTTTCTCCGCACCGAGATCGGCTTCGTGGACTACGTGCGCGATCGCCAGGTGGCCGACGTGCACGTGCTGGCCACGACCCAACGCACCGCCGCCGGAGGCACCGAGTACACCGTGGCCTTCATCGGGCTCCGGCGCTTCGCCGGCGCGTCCGACACGCTGCACCACGTCTCCAGGACAACCGACAGCCAGGACACGGAGCGTCGCGGGCTGGCACGCGTGATCGCGCTTGGCCTTGTGCGGTTCGCCGCGCGCGCGCCCGGAGCCGAGCGCCTCAAGGTGACTCTCGACACGGAGTCCGCCTCCCGTGCCGCGCCGGCGGCCGCGCGCGACCCCTGGAACCTCTGGGTCTTCCGTTCGCAGGCCAACGTCAACCTCAACGGGGAGAAGTCGAGCAAATCCACAAACTTGTTCGAGAATTTTTCGGCGAACCGCACGACCGAGATGTGGAAGGTGCAGCTCGCGCTGAACGGCCAGTACGGGGAGAGCAAGTTCATCTTCAACGACAGCTCGAGCTTCAACAGCTACTCCCACAGCTACGGCGCGACCGGGCTGGTGGTGCGCGGCCTCGGCCCCCACTGGTCAGTGGGCGGCAACGCGTCGGCGACGGCGTCCAGCTTCGCCAACTACAACGCCGCCGTGCGTCTGGCACCCGCGCTCGAGTACGATGTCTTTCCCTACGCGCAGTCCACCCGCCGCCTGTTGACCGTACGATACAGCCTGGGCTTCATCGGCAACCGCTACGAGGACACGACGATCTACGGGAAGATCCGCGAATCCCTGGTGGACCAACAGCTGATCGTGAGCCTGGATGCGAAGCAGCCGTGGGGATCGGCCAGCATCTCGGTGGATGGGGCGAACTATCTGCACGATTTCCGGAAGAACCATCTGGAGACGTTCGTCAGCGTCGACCTGAGACTCTACAAGGGCCTGTCGCTGAACGGCTTCGGCAATGTCTCGCTCGTGCATGACCAGATCTCGCTGCGCGCCGAAGGGGCAACGAACGAGCAGGTGCTCGTGCGACAGCGCGAGCTGGCAACGCAGTACCGCTATTTCGCGTTCGTGGGCTTGAGCTACACCTTCGGCTCCATCTTCAACAACGTTGTGAATCCGCGCTTCGGCGGGTCGAGCGGCGGCACTTTCATCATGTTCTGACCTCCGCCTCGCGCAGCTTGCCGTACTGCGCAGGTGCCGCTACCGTACCTCGACCATGGCTCCTCCCTCCCCCGCGCGGCGACGAGAGCGCCTCGACCCGGCCGTCTTCAACCTTCCCGTCGAGAAGATGAGGGAGGGGTACTACTCCGACAAATATTTCGTCCGGGCCCGGGAGATCCTGCTCGCCGACGAGGCATCGCCGCGCGTCACGATGCAGGTGTTCGGAAAATCTCGCGCGTATCTGGGGGGCATGGATGAAGCCATCGCCATCCTCAAGCTCTGTTCCGACGATTGGAGCGCCCTGACCGTGCGAGCGCTCTACGACGGCGACCCGATCGATGCGTGGGAAACGGTGATGACCATCGAGGGCCCGTACGAGAGCTTCGCCCATCTCGAGACGCTGTACCTGGGCGTGCTCGCGCGCCGCACCCGCGTGGGAACCAACACCCGCCTGGTGGTGGACGCGGCACGGCCCAAATCCGTGATCTTCTTTCCGGCGCGGCACGACCACTGGCTCGTGCAGACCGGTGATGGGTACGCGGCACACATCGCCGGTGCGATCGGCGTCTCGACCGATGCTCAGGCGAGCTGGTGGGGCTCGGAGGGGATCGGCACCGTGCCCCATGCCCTCATCGCGGCGTATGGCGGCGACACGACCCGGGCCACCCGGAAGTTCGCGCAGTACATCAGCCCCGACGTCCAGATCATCTCGCTCGTCGACTACGAGAACGACTGCGTGCGGACCAGCCTCGAGGTGGCGCGTGCACTGGGCCACCGTCTCTGGGCGGTCCGGCTGGACACTTCCGAGAACATGGTGGACGTCTCCATCATGCCGCAGATGGGCGCGTTCCGTCCGACCGGCGTGAATCCGAGGCTCGTGTGGAATGTTCGCCGAGCGCTGGACGCGGAAGGATTCGCTCACGTGCGCATCGTCGTGTCGGGGGGCTTCACCGTCGAGAAGATCCGGGCCTTCGAAGAAGCCGCGGTTCCGGTGGACAGCTACGGCGTCGGCTCTTCCCTGTTCGCCGGACGCTTCGACTTCACCGCCGATATCGTGCAGCTCGAAGGCCAGCCACAGTCGAAGACGGGGCGAGAATCTCGACCGAACCCCCGTCTCGAGACGGTGATCTGACGCCGTTTTTCGCGGACTTCGCGACAGGTCGTTTTCCTTGCTTGGCGCCAGTGGAGGCGGTAGCTTCCGCGCGAATCTCATTCGCTGACGCCCCTCCCTCCGCCGAGCCGCGACCACGCCCGCATGAAGGATTCGGGATGACCTCATTCCACCGGTCCCGCCAGCGCCTGACGCTCGCGCTGACGGCCGTGTCGTCGCTGGTGATCGCCGCCTGCGACAAGATCACCCCCAACTCCACTCTGACGCCCCACTCCGAATTCGGCCGGGCCATCGATGGCCTCTGGCGCGAGACGCTGGTGCTGGGGACGATCGTGTTCGTGCTGGTCGAGCTCGCGCTGATCTTCGTGATCTTCCGCTTCCGCCGGCGAGACGGCTCGGCCCAGCCCAAGCACGTGCACGGCAACACAACGCTCGAGATCACCTGGACGCTCATCCCGGCGGTGATCCTGGCCTTCATCGCCGTCCCGACGGTTCGAACGATCTTCGAGACGCAGGCCAAGGCCAAGAGCAGCGCGCTCCAGGTCGAGGTCATCGGCCACCAGTGGTGGTGGGAATTTCGCTATCCCCAGTACGGCGTGGTGACCGCCAACGAGCTCTACCTTCCGGTCGGGCGCACCGCGAGCTTCGCCCTCAAGACGCAGGACGTCCTCCACTCCTTCTGGATCCCCGAGCTGGCCGGCAAGCGCGACCTGATCACCAACCGGACGAACTACCTCTGGTTCACGCCCGAGTCGAGTTACGTCTGGAACGGCTTCTGCGCGGAGTACTGCGGAGACTCGCACGGCTACATGCACTTTCGCGTCTTCACCGTGGCCCCCGCGCAGTTCGACGCCTGGATCGCCAGCCAGAAGTCACCGCCGGCGTTCGGTGGGGGGGGAGCGGGCCCGGCCGGTGGCGCAGAGACAGCCACGGCGCGGCCCACGCTGCCGCTCCACGCGGTGCCCAGCACTCCGACGCCGGCCGGGCTCGCGGTCGCGACCGCCAGCGGCGACGCGGCGCGCGGAGCAGACCTCTACAAGCGCAGCATGTGCATCGCCTGTCACGCCGTCCAGGGTGTTTCGGCCGGGAATATCGGACCGAACCTCACGCACGTGGGGAGCCGCACGACGATCGCCGGCTCGATCTACCCCAACGATGCGCACCACCTCATGCTCTGGATCAAGAACGCTCCCCTCATGAAGCCCGGTAGCATCATGCCGGCGCTCGGGGCTGGGCAGTTCGATCGCAAGACCGGGATGACGGTCGCGGCCGGTGGTCTCACCGACCAACAGATCGCCGACCTCGCCGCCTACCTGCTCGCGCTCAAGTAGACGCCACGACATCGGAAGGAGACGGAATTCACGATGGCCACCACCGTTGCACCTCCCCGTCACGCGCCGGCTCCCCCGAAGTACGAGCGGGGAGTCTGGAGCTGGCTCGCCACCGTCGACCACAAGAAGATCGGGCAGCTCTATCTGTACAGCGCGCTCGGCTTCTTCCTGATCGGCGGCATCGAGGCACTGATCATCCGCGCGCAGCTCTACGGCCCGGACGGCCGGCTCGTCTCGGCCGAGACGTACAACATGCTGTTCACGATGCACGGCACCACAATGATCTTCATGGTTGTGATGCCACTCTCGGCGGCGTTCTTCAACTATCTGGTTCCATTGCAGGTCGGCGCCCGCGATGTCGCATTCCCCCGGCTGAACGCCTTCAGCTACTGGGTGTTCATCTCGGGCTCGCTCTTCATGAACGTCTCCTGGTTCATCCACGCCGCGCCGAACGGCGGATGGTTCGGCTACGCCCCGCTGACGACGCGCGCCTACTCGCCCGGCGTCAACATCGACTTCTGGCTGATCGGCTTGCAGATCCTCGGCGTGTCCTCGCTGGCCGCTGGCTTCAATTTCATCGTGACGATCGTCAACATGCGCGCACCGGGCATGCATCTGATGCGCATGCCGATCTTCACCTGGGCCGCGTTCATCACCCAGTTCCTGATCGTCCTCGCGTTTCCGATCATCACCGTCGCTGTCACATTTCTGATGCTCGACCGCTTTTTCGGGACGAACTTCTACACCGTCGCCGCGGGTGCCGACCCGCTGCTCTGGCAGCACCTTTTCTGGCTCTTCGGGCATCCGGAGGTCTACATCCTCATCCTGCCCGCATTTGGCCTTGTCTCCGAGGTGCTCCCGACCTTCTCGCGGAAGCCGCTCTTCGGCTATCCGGTGATGGTCTACTCGATCATCCTCATCGCCTTCCTGGGATTCGGCGTGTGGGCACACCACATGTTCGCGGTCGGCATGGGGCCGATCGCCGATTCCATTTTCAGCATCACCACCATGCTGATCGCCATCCCCACCGGGGTGAAGATCTTCAACTGGCTAGGCACGATGTGGGGCGGCTCGTTGCGCTTCACGACCGCGATGTTGTTCGCCATTGGCCTGGTGGGGCTGTTCACGATCGGGGGCATTTCCGGGATCATGCATTCCTCGGTTCCGGCCGACCTGCAGCAGACCGATTCGTACTTCATCGTCGCCCATTTCCACTACGTCCTCTTCGGCGGCTCGATGATGGGCCTGTTCGCGGGCATCTATTACTACTTTCCGAAGATCACCGGGCGGATGCTGAGCGAGGAACTGGGGAAGGCGCACTTCTGGATCACCTTCGTCGGGATGAACCTGACCTTCTTCCCGATGCACTTTCTGGGGCTGCACGGCATGCCGCGCCGCATATCCAGCTACAATGCGAACCAGGGCTGGGATCTCGACAACCACATCGCCACCATCGGCGCATTCATCCTTGCGTTCGGCACGCTCTTCTTCGTCGTCAACATGATCCGGAGCCGGCGCAGCGGCGCCATCGCCGGCAACGATCCCTGGGGTGCCCCGTCGATCGAGTGGTCGCTCCCCTCGCCGCCACCGGACTACAACTACGCCACCCTTCCTCAAATCACGTCGCGCTACCCTCTGTGGGACCGCAAGGCACCCCATCTCACCGCCGAAGTCCCACACTCGGCGCGAGGAGACAAGCAGAGCACGATCAGGGTGGCGGGCTCGGCCGTCGCGACCGCGGAGTATGGGACGGACCTCCAGGATGACCTGGCGGTGGTCTCCTTCCCGTCGGCCCACGAGCTCGGCATCCCCATGCCGACGCCGACGATCAAGCCACTGCTCGCGTCGCTCGGCCTCAGCGTCGCCTTCTCCGGGCTGATCTACAGGGAGAAGGAGCTGGAGCTCATCGCCAAGATGCAGCCAGCGACACACCACGTCTCGATCGCGATCATGCTTCTCGGTGGTGCGATCTTCGTGACCGCCCTGTACAACTGGCTGCTGACACCGCTCGAGCCGGAGCACTAACCGTCGCCGGCTCCTCCCTGGTATAGCACCTCGCACGGAGATCCATCTTGGCCACCGCCGCACTCGATTCGCACGCCTTGGCAGCACACCACTACTCGTCGACGGGACTGGACAACAAGAAGATCGGCATCTGGGCGTTCATCGGCTCGGAGTGCCTCTTCTTCGCCTCGCTCATCTCGACGTATCTGATCTACAAGGGACACAGCATCACCGGGCCGTATCCGCACGAGGCATGCAACCCGCCGGCGTGCGCGACGCCACTCAAGGCGATTCTGAACATCCCGGTCACCTCGATGTCCACGTTCGTGCTGCTGATGTCGTCGCTCTTCATGGTGCTGGCCCACTCCGCGGTCGTCCGCGGTGACCGCAAGTACTCCAAGATCTGGCTCGCCGGCACCGCACTCGCCGGCGCGACGTTCCTCGGATTCCAGGCGTTCGAGTTCACCTCGTTCGTGCACGAGGGGCTCAAGATCACCACCAATCTCTTCGGCTCGAGCTTCTTCGTGCTCACTGGCTTCCACGGCGCGCACGTCACTGCCGGCGTGATCTGGCTGATCACGCTGCTCTTCATCGACATGAAGCGCGGCCTCGGTCCGCGCGACGCGATCAACGTGGACATCTGCGCCCTCTACTGGCACTTCGTCGATGTCGTGTGGATCGCGATCTTCACGCTGGTCTACCTGATCAAGTAGCGAGGACGTCATGGCTGCCGATCACACCCCGGGCGCGAGCGATACCCACCCCGATGCGCACGTCGATGCGCATGGGGTCACGCACGGGGAGCATCCGCATCATCCCGACTGGGCCACCTACAAGTGGGTCGCTCTCATCCTCACCGTGATCACCGTCGGCGAGGTGTGGATCTACTACACTCCGTTCAAGGAGAACCGGCTGTTCGTGCCGACCCTGCTCTTCATGTCGGCGTTCAAGTTCGCGACCGTCGTCATGTTCTACATGCACCTCAAGTACGATTCCAAGATCTTCCGCGTTCTCTTCGTCGGCCCACTCATCATCGCGATGATCGCGCTGGTCTCGCTCCTCTTCCTGTTCGGTCACCTCGCCTTGAAGACCGGCTGAGCTGGCCGATGTTCGTCGTGCCATCGCTCGCTGCGCTGCACCCCTTGCAGCGGCTGGACTGGCTGCACTGGACGATTCATCCGAGCACGGTTCTCGGAATCGCCGCCCTCGCGGGCCTGTATGGCTGGCGGGTGCGAGCCGCGCGCGGAGCGGGAGGAGCTTCTCCCGGGGCAGGGCAGGCGTTGGCGTTCGCGGGTGGGCTGATCGCGCTCTTCGCCTCGCTGAATGGCCCGCTCCACGACCTGAGCGATTCCTATCTCTTCAGCGCCCACATGGTGCAGCACCTCGTGCTCACCATGCTGGTGACACCGCTACTACTCGCCGGCACGCCGGGGTGGATGCTGCGGCCCCTGCTCCGCATCCCCGTCGTCGCGCGGATCGCCCGGAGGGTCACGTCGCCGGTGGCTTGCTTCAGCATCTTCAGCGTGGTGCTCACGGCCTGGCATCTGCCGCCGCTCTACAACTTCGCGATGGCGCACCACTCCGTTCACATCGTCCAGCACCTCTGCTTTCTGGTGGCCTCCACCCTGATGTGGTGGCCCCTGATGAGTCCGCTTCCCGAGCTCCCGCGAGCGCCGTATCCCCAGCAGATGCTGTACACCTTTCTGCTGACCCTTCCGATGTCGCTGGTGAGCATCGCGATCACGTACGCCGGAAGCGTGATCTACCCGGCGTACGCTTCGGCGCCCCGCATCTCGGGGTTGAGCCCGCTGGAGGACCAGCAGCTCGGCGGCCTCATCATGTGGATCCCGGGGGGCCTCGTCTTTCTCGGCGTGCTGACCGTGGTCTTCTTCCGATGGGTCGCGGCCGAGGAAGAGGAAGCGGTGCTGGTATAGCGGTCGGTCTCCTCTACTCCGTTCCCCCGAGCGCGCTCGCGAACTCCTGGCGGAGAGAGGGGTGCCGACGCCAGAGATAGGTGCCCATCAGCACGGCCGCGATCAGGTTGCCGGCGGCGACCCGATACCACGCCAGCTCGCTCATCAGCGTCTGCGCGAGGATGGCGGCCAGACCGTAGAAGGCCAGCTCGAACACAACGAACAGGATCAGAAAGACGGCCAGCACCGTCGGCTCGGTCTCGGCGCGATGGACGACGAAGCTCGCGAGAAGTCCCACCGCGGAGAAGGCCGCGTAGTGGAAGAGCGTGTAGAAGATGATGTGGGTGGACGTGCGATCGTGCGTCGTCGGACCGAAGACGCTGAACAGCGCCTGCCCGAGCACGGCGGGCGTATGCAGCGGCTGGCCCGAGAGCGTGTCGGCGATCAGGAACCAGAGCACCACCGCGGTCGCTCCGATGGCACCGGAGATGAATCCCTCGCGGATGAGACTGTGCCGGATCGGCATCAACTCCTCCTGGCGTGAAATGCAAAGCTCACGTCAATCTGGCGATCGGATCCCCGCGCCGCCACCTCACGCGAGTGGGCGCCACGCCGCCGCGTGACCTCGACTTTCAGTGGACACGGTGCGACTATGAAAGGATGCAGAGCTGGCCGCCGTACTCCCTCATCGCGGTCGCTGTCGTCACCGCCTGTGGAGGCGCGGGACGCTCCGCCGCGGCCTGTGCGCCGCCCGGCGATTCCGTGGTGGCGGAAGGGGTCACCGAGTACGTGCGCGACTCCCTGCTGACGCCCCGTCCACTCCGCTTCCTGGCGTCGGTCGGCAGTGATTCGGCGCTTCCCGAGGCCGGCCGGGTCGCACTGCAGGACAAGGGACCGACCTATCTCTACCCGGTCGACGCCGCCCAGCAAGCGAAGGTCCGTGCGATGCTCAAGCAGAAGGGCAATTTCCCGACGCTCGTCGTGTTCTACCGCGGTCTGACTCAGCTTCCCGATGGACGAGCCCAGCTCCGCCTCCACGGGCAGTTCGTGGGCGGCGCGAACGATGGGGCGCCCGCGCCACCGCGCGTTCTCCTCTTCGCATGCGACAGCGCGCGCTGGCATCCCGCCGGCGCCGCGCCGGACAGCGGCCGATGACCGCGACCCTCGAGCGCGAGACCTACATCGCGCCGCCCATCTCCACGACGGTGTCGCCGCAGCCTCCGCTGCGTGAGCGGCTTCTGTCCCTCGACGTCTTTCGCGGCCTGACGGTTGCCGGGATGCTGCTCGTCAATCAGCCCGGAAGCTGGGGCGCCATCTACCCGCCTCTCGAGCACGCAGCGTGGAATGGCTGGACGCCGACAGACCTGATCTTCCCATTCTTCCTGTTCATCGTCGGGATCACCACCCACCTCTCGCTCGGCTCGCGCCGCGAGCGCGGCGCTCGCGACTCCGACATCGCGATCCAGGTGCTCAAGCGCGGTGGCATGATCGTGCTCGTCGGCCTCTTTCTCTCCGGGTTCCCCTTTTTCACCTGGGGCGACGTGCACGCCGCCAACGGATCGGTGCTCGGCGATGCGACGTTCTGGCAGCGCGTGGTGGATCGCTTTCATCACATCCGTTATCCGGGAGTGCTCCAGCGCATCGGCGTGGCCTACGTCGGTGGCGCGCTCCTCACCATGCGCGGCTCGCTCAAGCGTCAGGTCGCTATTCTGGCGGCGCTCCTCTACGGCTACTGGTTCGCCATGACGCTCATCCCGGCGCCCGGGCAGATGGTGGTCACGAACGACTTGCCGGCGACGACCCTCGCCGCGTGGCTCGATCGCGCGATCATCGGCATCAACCACACGTGGGCGTCGACGAAGACGTGGGATCCGGAAGGTCCTTTCTCCACCATCCCCGCGATCGGCACGGTCATGCTCGGGGTGTTCGCCGGACGGTGGATCGCGACGAAGCGTCCGCTGCTCGAGCGAATGGCGGGCATGTTCGCCGCGGGCTCGCTCGCGATGGTGGTGGGCCTCATCTGGAACTGGTCCTTCCCGATCAACAAGAATCTATGGACCAGCTCGTACGTGATGTTCACCGGGGGGATGGCGTGCGTCGCGATCGCCACCTGTATGTGGCTGATCGACCTGCATCGCATCACGTGGTGGACCAAGCCGTTCGTCATCTTCGGCGTCAACCCGATCGCGGCCTTCGTGGGGACGGGACTCATGTCGCGCCTCATCTACTCGATCATCAAGGTCGACTACGGTGGCAAGCGCGTGGCCCTCGAGACGGCCATCTACCAGAGCGTGTTCGCCTCGTGGCTGGAGCCGAGGAATGCCTCGCTGGCGTTTGCGGTCTGTTTCGTGGCGTTGTGGCTCTTCCTGATGTGGCTCCTCTACCGAAGGAAGATCTTCATCAGAGTCTGAGCCGGCCCTCGCCGGCGCGCGCGCGCTCCCCCGCTGCGACGCCTCTCAGGGCCTCTCCGAGCGCGCTCGCGGCCCGAAGCGTGACGGCGAGCCTACCCACTCGTTAACCTCTTGTGCTCCAGCGCGTTCCCCCCGATGGAACGCGAGTTGCCTTCCGTTGCCTTCGAGATGCCGCTTCTCCCTCCTTCCCGCCTCCCTCAGCTCCGCTGGCCGACCCGATTGCGCGCGACGCTCCTCATCGCGGGCATCGCTGTCGCGTCGCCATCCGCGTTGTCGGCTCGGCCGGGGCGTGACACCGTCTCGACCTCGGAGGTGGCCGCGCGACGCACCACCCCGCACCAGTCGCGCAGGACGCCACGTCGTCGTAGCCGACGCTCGCGCCATCGCCGCGCGGCGGCGCCCACCCCGCGCTGGACCACTCCTCGCGGCTCCGACGCGCTGCGGGGCGACCTCGCGACGATGCTCAACCAGCGGGTGCACCGCGGACAGTGGGGTGTGATGGTCGTCTCGCTCACCAAGGGCGACACGCTCTACTCCTACAAGCCGGAAGCGTCGTTGCAGCCCGCCTCGAACATGAAACTGTTCACGACAGCGCTGGCCCTCGATCAGTTCGGGCCGAACTTCCAGTTCAGCACCGACGTTCTCCGCGATGGCACCGTGGGAGCGGACGGCACGCTGCATGGGAGCCTGATCCTGCGCGGCGATGGCGATCCAGCGCTCTCCAAGCGCTTCGTCGCCGGCGGGCCGGGGGCGGCGATGGACCTGCTCGCGCAGATGGTGTCGACCTCGGGCATCAAGCGTGTGGAGGGTGATCTCATCGCTGATGCCAGCGCCTTCGATACGACGCGAGTGCCCCAGGGGTGGCAGAGGCGATATCTCGCCTCCGCGTACGCCGCCCGCGTCTCGGCGCTCTCGCTCAATGAGAACCTGGTATGGGTGGTGGTGCAACCCGGGGCGACATCGCATGACGCACCGTCAATCTCGCTGGATCCGGCGACCGACATCAGAGTCGTGAGCCAGGTCCGCACGGTCGCCGGGAGCCGTGGCGCCAGGGTGGGGGCCCACACGCGCACGGACGGAGCGATCGAGGTGCGAGGGTGGATCGGCACCCGGGCCGGCGAGCGCCGCTACGAGCTGGTGGTCGAGGATCCGACGAGCTTCGCGGCCGGCGCCTTCCGGCGCGCCCTGACGGTGCGCGGAGTGACGATCACGGGAGCGACGCGATTCGCCCCGCGCCCGATCACATCGGTGCGCGTCGCCTCTCTCCCGTCGCCACCCCTCGCGCGCATGCTCGACGTGATGAACGGAGAGAGCATCAATCACTACGCCGAGCTGCTCTTCCGCAACGCCGGGCGCACCGCGGCGCGCTCCCAGATCGGCTCGGTCGAGACCGCCAGTCACCTGCTCCAGCAGTTCATGACCGAGAAGGTCGGGGCTGCTCCGGGAGATGTGATCGCCGCCGACGGCAGCGGTCTCTCGACGATGGATCGGGTCACCCCGCGGGCCCTCGTGAAGCTCCTCGCGTACGCCAACCGCGCCTCCTGGCGCGACTCGTTCCACGCCTCGCTTCCGGTGGCGGGGGAATCGGAGCTACTCCGCCAACGCATGAAGTCGACGCCCGCTCAGGGGAACCTGCATGCCAAGACGGGAACCACCAATACCGTCATCTCCCTCGGCGGCTATGTCACGGCCCAGGACGGCGAGCTGATCGCCTTCGCGTTCATCTACAACGGCACGGATCGCTCGAATGCGAAGAGCACGATCGATCAGATGGGCGCGACTCTGGCCTCGTTCGTCCGCAGCGAGCAGTAGCCGCCTCGATCAATCCTCAAAAGAACATCGGCCGGATGTGCACCCCGCGCCGGTCCATCTCCTCCATGTAGCGCTCCGCCGGCACGCACTCATCAGGCGTGTGAACACCCGGCGGCCGGATCTCCCCTAGCGCCTGCATCTGCCCCGTGATGGAGAGCGAATATCCGGTGGTCCTCATCATCGCGCTGATTCCCCGCGCCTCGTCGAAGTAGTCGAGCAGCTCCCAGCCGAGTTTCTTCGCCTGGCCGCCCTTTGTCCCCTCCACGGTGACCCGGAGCGCGACCAGATCGGGCTTCCGCGCCTTGGTGAGTCGCGGCGCCACGGTGGCCACGAACACATCGCGGGGAACGACCTTCATTCCCTTCACATCCACAGGGGTGAGGTCGAGCAGACCGAGCTCCCGGATCACTTCCATGAGCTGGGCGTGGCCGGGGTAGCGCAGCGTCTTGTACTCCATCGAGGGGATCTTTCCCTCGTAGCGGAAGGCCATCGTGGAGAGTCCGCCGGCGGTGTGGAACGCTTCGAGCTCGCCGACCGGTCGAGGGAAGTCGACGCGCTCACGCTCCGACAGCGCCTTCATCTGCGTACGCTTCCCATCGCGCAGCACCCACGAGAGCGTCGTGTAGTAATCGACAACGCCCTCGAGCGAATAGACGATCTGGTAATTGAGCGGCGGCTCCGGGTGCTGGGGCAGCCCACCGACGTAGATCCGCACCGACTCCACGCGATCGAGCTGGGCGATACCGTGCTGAGCGATGATGTTCACCATCCCCGGAGCGAGCCCGCAGTCCGGAACGACGGTGATCTTCCGAGCGCGCGCTCGTTCGTCGAGGCCTTTTTGCTGGAAGACGATCTCGGTGTTTCCCCCCAGATCGGCGAAGTGTGCGCCGGCTTCCACCGCGAGCGCCGCCAGGTCGAAGTTGAAATAGTACGGGATCGCGCTCATCACCGCGTCGCTTCCGCGCATGAGGGCGCTCACAGCATCGCGGTCACGTACGTCGAGACGGGTGGGGAGAAGCCGCGAGCCCGAATAGGGTCCCAGAAACTCGGGAAGATGCTCGATCGCGATGTCGGCCAGGCGCACCTCGCGAACATCGGGGTTCTGCAGCAAGTCGAAGGCGCACGCGGAGCCTTGCAGCCCCGCCCCAAGAACCAGCATCCGCATCCCGTGATCTCACCTGGAAGTCGTAGGTCGTGAACAGGAGATAAGCTAACCGGCGGCGTCGAGGGCTGCCATCGCCGCGCATGATTCTGGCAGATGTGCGTTGCGTGATCTC
The DNA here is from genome assembly GCA_038253885.1 of Gemmatimonadales bacterium. Lineage (GTDB taxonomy): Bacteria > Gemmatimonadota > Gemmatimonadetes > Gemmatimonadales > Gemmatimonadaceae > JALZAQ01. Next base: position 84,628 of record JBBSGP010000007.1, read on the forward strand.
ATCCCCAGCATCATCTGCCGATTGGCAGCGCCATCTCCTCCGCACCCCCGAGGAGATCCGGTCGCTTCTCGAGCATATCCATCGCATCGCCGTACTCGGAATCAAGATGGAATCGTTCCAGGCGGCGTACTACGTCCCGGAGTACGCGATCCAGGCTGGCTACGAGATCGTTCCCGTTCCGGTGTATTACCCCGAGGCGCGGGAGATCATGGGCCGGCCGGTCTTCCGAACTGTCGCGTCTATTCCGGGGGAGGTGGACCTCGTCAGCGTGTTCCGCCGCGCGGAGCACATCCCGGCGCACGTAGATGACATCCTCGCCAAGCGCCCGAAAGCCGTGTGGTTCCAGCTCGGGATCGTCAATGACGGGGCAGCGGAGACGTTCGCGCGCGCGGGAATCGACGTCGTGCAGAACCGCTGTCTGATGGTGGATCTACGCCGCATCGGGAGATGAGATAGAACCAGGGCAGATCGACCACCGACCCATCTGGCCTCAGGGAGCGATGACGACCTCACCCTTCCGAGGAAGCAGCGTCCACACGTGATCCCGAAGCAGGATCGTCGCCTCGGGGTGACTGAGCGGCAGCGTGGTATCCGCCCTGACGAGCAGCGGCTCCGGGCCGATCGCGAGCGTGGGGATGTGCGTGCCCGGAAGATCTCCGGCCACGCGGCCACTGCGTCGCAGCAGCATCCGGCCGCCTGCCAGGTCGAACGTCGGAGCGAGCCTGCCCAGGAGATCCACGCCGACGGTGACGGCCAGCGCGGTTCGCTGCGGAGCGAATCGGATCGGCACGTTTGTGAGCGTCAGATCCCCCACTCCCAGCGACGGCGCCACGCCGACGGCCACGCTTCCCGGTGACTGCCCGCCGTCCCCTCCCGCCCCTCCGCCGAAACGCCGGATCGTCTTCCGTCGCTGCCAGGTCGTGTCGAGAACCAGTCCCTCGGTTCTCGGATCCACCGTCGCGCTCACGCTGTCCGTTCCGATCACCAGCGTGATCCGCCCGAAAGTGCGGCTGTCCACGACGCGATAGGGCACGGTGACGGAGTCCGGCCCCGTCACCGAAGGCGGGTGCTCGCGCAACCACTGGGCGCGCAGCCTGTCCGGCGTGGACAGCCGCGATGCCGGCAATGCAGCCAGCGCACCGAAGTCACCGAGCCGGGCGTAGACGGGCGCGAGCTCACCGGCGACCATCCCCGCGTCGCCCCCGAAATAGCGCGCCTCTTCCATCAGCACGGCACCCACCTTCCACGCTCCGCGACCGGCGAGGTACCGGCCCAGCGCGAGCCGCGCGATCGGATCCCGGGGCGTGCGTGAGACGGCCTCGTAGTACAGCGACTCCGCGGCGAACACGCGGCCGGCGTGCAGGAGGGCGTCGGCCCGCGCCAGTGAGAGGCTCTGCGCGCGCGCGGGCGCCGATGCCACGAGCACAGCCACGAGCGCCAGCGGGATGCCACCGCGCGCCCCCCACCACCACCGCCGCTCAGCGGGTGGCGAATGACGCGAGAAGCTGGACATCCGGATCGAGGACGACACTCTGCGGCGCTCCGGTGAGCACGATGGGAAGGGTGATCCGCTGCATGCGCGCCGCGCCGATCTCGACGGTCGTGCGCCGCACCGCACCATTCCTCTCCGTCAGCGCGACGACGAGGGGAAAGCGATAGGGCGCGAAGCGTGCGCCCTGCTCCACTTCCAGGACGACGCGATGCGTCGCCGGGTCATACCGCCACTGCGTTGTGAGCTCCGCAACACCAGGCCGGCGTAGCCACTGGTCGAAGAACCAGCCGAGCTTTCGCCTCCGCCCCGAGGCGCGCTCCAACTCGCGCATCAGATCGTCCGTCACCGCCGTCGAGTGACGGTACCGGGTGTAGTACCCGCGGATCCCCCTGAAAAAGGCGCTGTCGCCGAGCATCGTCCGGAGCATGTGCAGCGTCCATGCGCCTTTCTGGTAGCTATTGCTGTTCAGGAGCGCGAGGTAATTCGTCTCGGCGGTGTCGATCACGGGACGAGCGGCCGTCACCGGTGACGCGATGATCTCCCGGCGCAGCTCAGCCATCCCCCGACGGATAGCGCTGTCTCCGGACACGTGCTGCCACCAGAGCTGCTCGAAGTACGACGCGAAGCCCTCGGACAGCCAGAGATGGCCCCACGATGCCTCGGTGACCGCGTCGCCGAACCACTGATGCGCCGTCTCGTGCGCGATCACTCCCGGCCCCATCGTGCGCTGTCGGAAGGGTCGGTCGGCGTAGAAGATGGCGCTCGAGTTCTCCATCCCTCCAAAGCGCGTGGACGACTCGAGGTGCGCGAGCTTCTCGTAGGGAAACGCTCCCACCACACTCGTGAAGAAGCCGACGATATCGGCAGACCGGGCGAATGGCCCAGGAAGGAAGGCGCGGTCTTCGGGGAAAACATAGACACCCTGGCGCACACATCCCGGCCGGTCCATGGGCGCACAGAGCCCGCCGTCGAGGCTCACGTACGCGAGCGTGCCGACGGCGATGACCATCGTGTACACCGGGATGGGCCGCGACTCACGCCAGCGCGTGAGCGTTCGAGCGGGACCTCCCGCGCTCGGCGGCCGCTGGCTCGCGATCGGTGTCTCCTCCTCCAGCTCACCATTCGCGACCACGCGACGGCCGCTTGGCGCGCGAACGATCCAGCTGACTGTCGCTTTGTCGCCCGGGACGTCCACGGTCGGAAGCCAGTGCCGTGCGCGCTGCGGCCAGTTGTCTCCGAACGCGCTCCATCGTCCGAGACTGTCCGTCCGGATGATGAGCCCGTCGCTCACCGGGCCGCCATAGCGTACCGCCACCTTCAGTACGTCTCCGCTCCCCCCCCCACCGGGGAGGGGCACTCCGATGCGGGCCGAATCGCGGGTCACCGCTGTGGGACGACCGTCCACGAGCACGCTGTCCACGCGCAATCCGAGGAGGTCGAGCCAGAGCGAGTCCGCTCCACCGCTGAGTCGCCGGATCGTGACGACGGTCCGCCCTTCGATCGACGCGCCGCTATCGGGGAGATCGAGCGTGAACTCGTAATCGAGCACGTCGATCGCGGGCGATCCGCGAGGAGGGGGCGGCGAAAAAGTGGTTTGGGCGCGCGCGTCCGCAGCGAGGAGCGCCGCCGCGGCAAGCGCGATCAGCGTGCGCACGGGCTAGCGAAAGACGCGATAGATCGCGCCGGAAGTGTCGTCGGAGATGAGCACCGACCCATCGGTGTACACCAGGACGTCAACGGGACGCCCCCAGCGAGATCCATTGGCGAGCTGCCACCCGGTGACGAAATCCTCGTAGCCCACAGGCTTTCCGTCTCGCACAATGACCCTCACCACCTTGGCACCCGTGGGCGTGCTGCGGTTCCACGATCCGTGAAAGGCGACGAGAAGGTGGGAGCGATACTCCGCCGGAAGCTGGGTCGCGCGAGAGAGGAAGCTCATGCCGAGGGGCGCCGAGTGCGCCTGCATCTCGAGCGCGGCTGGTATGGTGGAGGCGCAGCGTCGCGCGTCGTTGTATTCGGGGTTGGGGACGGCCTGACCGCGCATCGAGTAGCAGTAGGGCCATCCGAAATCTCCGCCGGCGCGCAGGATGTTGATCTCCTCCGGCGGCAGGTCCTCGTGATCGGGTGGAAGATTGTCACGTTCGTTCTGGGACACCCAGATCTCGCGGGTCTGGGGATTGACCGCCATCCCGACGGCGTTGCGCAGCCCGGAAGAGAAGAGCTTGCCGTTGCTCCCATCCTCGTCGAATCGCATTACGGCAGCGCGGTCGGGCGCCTGCTCCACACACAGGTTGCACGTCGAGCCGATAGCGACGTACATGCCGCTGTCCGGTCCGAACACCACCGTGCGGGTCCAGTGTCCGCCACCGCCACTGAACCGGTTCACCTGCTCGGGCGCGCCCCCCGGCCGGCCGGTGCGCCCGACCCGCACGCGCACCACGCCGTCGGTGTTGGCGATGTAGAGCCACCCTTTGTGAAAGGCCAATCCCTGGGGACGGTTGAGACCGGTCACGACTTCCGTGATGCTGTCCGCCACACCGTCACCGTTCACGTCGGCCACTCGAACGATGCGGCTCTGGGCTGGCTGGCTCGCGTAGACCGCTCCATCCGGACCGAGGGTCATGAAGCGCAGGGAACCGAGCTGGGTGGCGAAGTAGCCGACCTTGAGTCCGGCCGGAGCGACGAGACGCGGGCTCGAGACGCCCGCCACCGGTCGCCGGAGGCGCGGTGCCCGGTTGTGCGCACGCGAACGCCTGCGCAAACGCAGTCGCGAGAAGTATGGCGAGCGCCGCACGCGTCATCCTGCCGTCGATGCGTGTCATTCGAGCTTCCCCCACTGACAGGTCACCGCTGGTCGTGCGTGAATCCTTTCTCGTCTGCATAGATGCCGGTGACGGCGCTCTCGGGCGCCGGCATCCGATCGCGCTTGCTTGCCGTCGCCGCCTCTCCGGCGCTCTCGACTTCCGCCACGACCTCCCGCTCCACGTCATCGAGCTCGGCGCGATCGATTCCGCTCTCGACCAGCCACTCCTCGTAGAGCGCGATCGGATCTCGCCGACCCCAGCGCGTGAACAGACTGGCGTCGAAGCTCCGGCGCGCTTCCGCCTCGTCGTGGGTGGCATGACCGCCCATCCGGAACGTCTCGGCCACCAGGATGGCGGGGCCGTCGCCCCGGCGGCAACGCTCCGCCGCCATCGCCGTCAGGGCGTATGCGTCGAGCACATTGTTGCCATCGAAGACGCCGCCCCACACTCCATAGGCGCGCGGCCAGTCCGCGAAGCCGCCCCCCTGCTCACCGGCGGCCAGATGATGCTGCTCGAGCGTCGTGCCGAGCGCGACCTGGTTGTTCTGGATGATGAATATCGCGGGGGCGCGGCGAACCGCCGCGAGGTTGAGTCCTTCGTGCGTCACTCCGGCCTTGGTGCTGCCGTCGCCGATCCAGGTGAGGGCGACACGATCCTCCCCGCGCATCGCGAACGTGAGGGCGATGCCGGTGACGACCGGCACGACGTCCCCGACGTGGCTGATCGGAGGCAGCACGCCAAGACCCATGTTCCCGTAGTGTCCGTCCCGCCCGCGCGACGGCCCGTCGGAGGTGCCCATGTAGGCTCGCAGGATGTCTGCCACCGGCATCCCCATCTCGTGGCAGGCGCCACTGTTCCTGATCATCGGCGCGACGACGTCGTGGCCAGCGCCGGTGCGACGCAGTGCGTGTACCGGGCCGATCGTCGCGGCCTCCTCGCCCGTGCCGAGCCACGCCTTGGAGATCACCCCCTGCCTGACCAGCCGCTTGAGAGCGATGTCGGTGAGCCGGTTCCGAACGAGCCCCCGATACAGGCCCAGCAACTGGTCTCGCGACATCCGGGCGATCCGGGCCGCCCGTTCCGGATCGCGTGCCACGGTCGCCCGAAACTCCCCCACGATCTCCTCATCGCGCTCCCACGTGACGTATTCCGGGGGCTCGAAGGCGGCGATGCGTTTCATGAGCGGAATGTGGAGGCGAGGTCGGGGACGTGCCAGGTGCGACAGTGTCAGCGAACGTGGAGACGCGCGAGCAAGTCCGTTCCCCCTTCAGCCGTTCACCATCTCAGCGCTCAGCGCCGCAGCCAGCGCTCCAATATTTTTCTCCCTCCATTTCCCGCCGCATCGGCGAGAGCATCGGCAAACTCGGGCGCTGTCTGATAGCGCTCGGCCGGGGATCGCTCCATCGCCTTGAGGAGGACCTTCTCGATGGCGGCGGAGAAACCGAGCTCTGGACGCTTCTGCCGGATCGGCGTCGGCTCGCTCTTGAGACGTGCCACCATGATGTCCTGCTGGGTGGATCCGTCGAAGGGGAGCTTTCCCGTCAGCATCTCGTAGGTCATCAGAGCGAGCGCGTAGACGTCGCTGCGGGCATCCAGAGGCTTTCCGCGCAACTGCTCCGGGCTCATGAACTCCGGGGTACCCAAAACGATACCGGTCGCGGTCAGCTTCTCCACCTCGCTGCCGACGTGACGCTCCTTGGCGAGCCCGAAGTCCATGACGACCGCGCGCTCGGTGCCCCCCCCCTGCTCATCCTGGCAGAGCATGACGTTCTCCGGCTTGAGATCGCGGTGGATGATGCCGAGCTGGTGCGCCGCCTCGAGCCCGGCCGAGATGTCTCTCACCAACCGTACAGTCTCCTCCAGCGTGATGTGGCCGAGCCGCATCGTCCGGTCGCACAGCAGCTCGCCCTCCACGAACGGCATCACCACGAACACCATCCCGCCTTCCGTCTGGCCCAGGGCGGCGATGTGACAGACGTTGGGGTGCTGCAGGCGGCCGGCGAGCTCGGCCTCTCGTCTGAGGCGCGCCATGGCGTTCTTCTCGTGCGCGATCTGCGGCGACAGGATCTTGATCGCCACACGCGCACTGGTCTGGAGGTCGGTGGCGAGGTAGACGAATGACATCCCGCCCTCACCGATCTTCCGCTCGACCCGATATCGACCTTCGAGCAGTTGGCCCGCCATCCGCGCGAACTCCCCCATCGCCGGGCGGTCGGCGGAAACCGGCTCGGTCGTGCGCCGCGAGGCAGGAACTGGCGACGCCTCGCCGGCGATCGGCGATGTGATCACGAGGCGGGTACCGTCCTGCGGACAGAAGCGCGCCTCGGCGCCGTAGCGCGCGCCGCACTTCGGACAGCGCGCGCTCATGCGGCGGATGAAAGGCTCACGAGCAGACCCGGTTGCGTCCCTGTGCTTTGGCGCGGTAGAGCACCTCATCGGCGACGGCGATGATGTCCTCCGCCGAATTGACGCGCAGCGATGGCAGGGCGGCGACTCCGATGCTCACCGTCACTTCGAGAGGAGGGCCGTCCACCCCGCGCAGGATCGGCTGGCCTCCGATGCGCTTGCGGATGCGCTCTCCGGCGACGACCGCGCCCTGGAGCGGAGTCTCGGGCAGCACGACAGCGAACTCCTCTCCGCCGTAGCGAGCGACGTAATCCACCGCACGGGCCTGGCGCTGGAGGATGCGCGCAACCTCCTTCAGCACTCCATCGCCGGCGAGATGGCCGAAGCTGTCGTTCACGCGCTTGAAGTGATCGAGGTCGATCAGCAGGAGCGACAGCACGAGCCCATAGCGCCGTGCGCGCTCCAGCTCCGAGACCAGGCGATCCATGAGCGCGCGCCGGTTGAGCACGAGCGTGAGCGGGTCGGTCAGGGCGAGCGTCTCGAATCGCGCCTTGTCGGCACGCGTCAGCTCCATCGTCCGGGCCCGCCTGATCGCGGACACGGCGGCCTTGACCACCGTGTCGGCGAAATCCACGTCCTCCTGTCGGAGCGGCATCTCGTCCTGGACGGTACGCAGGAGGAAGATCCCGCTCTGGTCCTGATCGAGCTCGAACGGCAGCGCGACGACGGATCGGATGAAGCCGTGCTCACCGGTCTGCATCCAGTCGCCGGGCGAGCCGTCTCCCTGCTGGTCCGCACTCACCTGCTCGATGAGAACGGGAGTGCCCCGCTCGAGCGCATCCAGGATGGCCGGGTGCCGGGAGAGATCGATCTCCTGGTTCCGAACGGACGGATTCTCGAAGGATGTCACCACCGTGCCGGCGGAGTCGCCCGGCCGCGCGAGGATGAGCGAGCAGTGGGAGATGTTGAGAGCGCGCGCCACGCGACGCACGAGGATATGGCAGAGCTCCTCCACTGACAGATCGCCCGTGACCTCGTGGAGGATGTCCGCCAGACTCCGCCGGCGCTCCGCCTCCGTCCGAGCGCGCTCGAGCTCGCGGGCGGTATGGCGCAGCTCCCGGCGGGCCTGCAGCAGCTCTCGCCGGATGTGAAGCTGCACCTGCACCCTGGCGAGGACCTCCCGCGCCGAGCAGGGCTTGCCGACGAAGTCGGTGGCGCCAAGGGCGAGGAGGCGCACTGTCGCGTCCTCGGCCGGAAGCGCTGAGCAGACGAGCACTGGCATGTCACGCCACCGCGCGTCGGCGCTGATCCGCTCCAGAGCGCGATAGCCGTCGAGCGCCGGCAACAGGATGTCGAGGAGCAGCAGATCGGGGTCCTCGGCGGAGAGCCGGTCGAAGAGCGCGGCGGGCTCGCGGAGGACCTGCACCTCGTATCCCTGTTCAGACAGCAGCGGTGGGACGGTCGCGAGGAGCACGTCGTCCTGATCGACGATGAGGATACGGGGTGGAGTCACTCCCCGAGCAGCTCCCGCAACCCGCCCCACTCGATGTTACCGCCGCTGAGCACCGCCACCGTCTTGCCGTTCGGCGTGATCAATCCCTCGCGCAGCGCGGCCAGCGTTATCGCGCCGCTCGGCTCGACGACCAGCTTCATGCGGTCGAGAAGGAATCGCATCGCACCCGCGAGCGCGCCGTCTTCCACCAGCACGACGTCGTCGAGAAAGGCCGCGTGATGGGCGAAGGGAATCGTCCCGACCTGCACCGCGAGCAGCCCGTCGGCCATTCCCGAGGTGCGGCCAAGGGAGACGGGCTCACCCGCCTCCCGCGCGCGGCTCAACTTGGGAGCGCTCGCGGGCTCGACCCCGATCACCCGCGCCGCTGGCTGAGTGAGCTTGACCGCCGCGGCGACGCCGGCGCTGAGCCCGCCGCCGCCGACCGGAACGATCACCGTTCCGACGTCGGGCAGGTCCTCGGTGATCTCGAGTCCCACCGTCCCCTGGCCGGCGATGATCGTCGGATCATCATACGGGGGAACGAGAGTGGATCCGTCCTCCCGGGCGATCTCGAGGGCTCGGTCCATCCGGTCCTGTGTCGTCGTCCCCGCGAGCTCAACCCGGGCGCCAAGGCGGACCGCTCCGTCACGCTTCGCGCGGGTGACCGTGGTGGGCATCACCACCGTCGCCGGCACGCCGAAGAGTCGCGCCGCCATCGCGACCGCCTGGGCATGATTACCGGATGACGGCGCGATCACCCCCCTCGAGCGCTCGGCGTCGGTGAGCCGCGACAGGAAGGTGTAGGCGCCGCGAAACTTGAATGCTCCGCCGCGTTGCAGCATCTCGGGCTTGACCCAGATCGGCGCGGTGGAGTCCGCCAACAGCCCTTCGACCGGCATGAGCGGAGTGCGAATCGCGATCCCCCGGAGCAGCCGAGCGGCCGAGCGAAGATCCTCGAGCGAGATGAGCGCGGAGGCGACGGACGCCGTGGGCGCGGCGGGCGGCATGCGGCCGCGCTACTCCTCTTCGGGAGTCACGCCCGCCGGCTCGGCCGCATCATCCGTCTCGGCCTCTCCCTCATCCTCGATCACGACGCGGGCGACGTCGCACACCACATCCCCCTCGTCCAGATTCACCAGCTTGACCCCCTGCGTATTGCGGCCGCTCACCCGGATCCCCTTCACCGGCATGCGGATGACGATCCCGAGCTTGGTGATCAGCATCAACTCGTCATCGGGCAGAACCTCCTTGATCGCCACGACGTTCCCGGTCTTGTCGGTTCGATTCAGGGTGATGATGCCCTTACCCCCGCGCCTCTGGACGCGGTACTCCTCGATCTGGGAGCACTTGCCCATGCCGCGGGCGGCGACCACCAGCAGCGTCGCGTCGCGCTTGATCACGACCATGCCGACCACGACGTCGTCGGCGCGCAGCTCGATTCCCTTCACCCCCGTGGTGTCGCGCCCCATCTCGCGCACATCGCTCTCATGGAAACGGATCGAGAGCCCGTGCTTCGTGGCCAGCACGATGTCGTTGTTTCCGTTCGTGACCTGGACGTCCATCAGCTCATCGCCGGTCTCGATCTTGATCGCTTTGATGCCGTTTGTGCGAGGGTTTGAGTACTGGGAGAGGGCGGTCTTCTTGACCGTCCCCTTGCGCGTCGAGAACAGGAGGAACTGCGACTCGCTGAACTCGCGTACCGGCACCATCGCCTGGATCTTGGTGTCCGACGTCACGTTGATGAGGTTCACCACGGGCTTGCCCTTGGCGGCTCGGCCCGCCTGCGGGATCTCGTGCACCTTGAGCCAGAAGCATCGCCCATCGTCGGTGAAGAACAGGATGTAGTCATGGGTCGAGCCAATGAAGAGATGCTCGACGAAATCCTCGTCCTTGAGCCCCTGGCCGTTGAGGCCGCGTCCTCCGCGCCGCTGCTTCTTGTAGGTGGACACCGAGGTGCGCTTGATGTAGCCGGAGTGCGACACGGTGATGACCATGTCCTCCTCGGCGATGAGGTCCTCGATCGTGAACTCGCCCTCATCGCTCGTGATCTCGGTGCGCCGCTCATCCCCATATTTCGTCGCGAGCTGCTGGAGCTCCTCCTTGACGATGCGCATCCGCCGCGGACGCGACGCGAGGATGTCGCGCAGGTCCTTGATGGTGGCGCGCACCTCCTTGAGCTCCTGGTCCAGCTTCTCGATCTCGAGACCAGTGAGCTTGGCGAGACGCATGTTGAGAATCGCTTCGGCCTGCCGCTCCGAGAGCTTGAAGCGCCGCTGCAGCTGGGCGCCGGCCTGGGGCGTGTCCTCGGCCTTCCGGATGAGCTTGATCACCTCATCGATGTTGTCGACGGCGATCTTGAGCCCTTCGAGGATGTGCTCGCGCTCGAGCGCCTTGGCCAGCTCGAATTCGGCCCGGCGCACCACCACCTCGTGCCGGTGCCTGACGAAGTGCTCGAGGATCTCCCTCAGCGCCATCACCTTCGGCACGAGCTGACGCGTGTTGGAGTCCGGTACCAGCGCCAGCATGATCACGCCGAACGTGGTCTGCATCTGCGTGTGCTTGTAGAGCTGATTCAGCACCACGCGAGGAATCGCATCGCGCTTGAGCTCGATCACGATGCGAAGCCCGTCCTTGTCCGACTCGTTCCGCAGGTCGCTGATTCCCTGCAGCTTCTGCTCCTTCACAAGCTCGGCGATCTGGAGAATCAGATTCGAGCTGTTGACCTGGTACGGGATCTCGGTCACGACGATCTGCGACCGGCCCGATGACTCCTTCTCCTCGATCACGGCGCGCGCGCGCATCACGATCCGGCCTCGCCCCGTCTCCTGGTAATCGCGGATGCCCTGGCGGCCATAGATGTATCCGCCGGTCGGAAAGTCCGGGCCCTTGATCAGCTTGCGCAGCTCTCCCGGAGTCGCTTCCTCGTGGTCGATGAGGTGGACGATCGCGGCGATGACCTCGCGCAGGTTGTGTGGCGGGATGTTGGTCGCCATGCCGACGGCGATGCCCGACGAGCCGTTGACGACGAGGTTCGGGATCCCGGAGGGGAGAACCGTCGGCTCCTGGAGCCGGTCGTCGAAGTTCGGCGCGAAGTCGACGGTGTTCTTGTCGATGTCGGATAGAAGCTCGACCGCGATCGGGGACAACCGCGCTTCCGTGTAGCGATAGGCGGCCGCCGGATCGCCTTCGACCGACCCGAAGTTGCCCTGGCCATCCACCAGCGGATAGCGCAGCGAGAAATCCTGCACCATGCGCACGAGCGCATCGTATACCGACGAGTCGCCATGCGGGTGGTACTTTCCGAGCACGTCCCCGACCACGGTGGCGGACTTCTTGTATGGCCTGCCCGGCACGAGACCGAGCTCGTTCATCGCGTACAGCACGCGCCGGTGCACCGGCTTCAGCCCGTCACGAACATCCGGAAGCGCTCGCGAGACGATGACGCTCATCGAGTAGTTGATGAACGATTCCTTCATCTCATCGTCGATCAGACGCGAGAGGATGCGCTCGCGATTGTTCGGTGCGGTCATGGGTACGAAATCGGTGGGAAGAGAATCAGTTGGGAGACGTACAAATGTAACCCGAATCGGGTCTCCGACGCAACCCGGGGACTGTAGCGTAAGTGGCTTCCGAGCAACAACTTACAATGCTCGGTCCGCAATCGGGGACCGGCCCTTAGTCGGCTTCCTCTTCCGCCTCCTCTCCGTGCTCGACGATGCTGCCTTTCGTGAAGAGGATGCCCTGGAGAATCTCGCGCCAGACCGGTGTATGCCTCAGCAGGAACTCGAGATCCATGCCGAAGTGCTTGAACTCCTCCTTCTGCGCATTGCGCATGATCGCGCGCGCCTCGCGGCTCTTCTCCACGGCGAGCCGTTGCTCATACCAGCCAATGGCTTCGGCCTCCTCCGTGAGAGAGGCGAGCATGCGGGCGAAGGTGCGCGTCTGCTCCGGCAGTTCGCCCGGCGGCTCGTGATACTGGTCGAATGGCATGATGGGTTCCGAGAGAGTGAGGGGCGCGGGGGACAGAAGACATGCCGAGGTGGAACGGATCCGGAGCAGAAGCGCGGCACGACCGTTGCCATCTGCATGGCGTCGAAGGAAAGGCGTAGCGCGATCCCAACCTTGTGGGAGGATTCCGACCATGCTGTGGACTCTCGCCGTTGTGCTCTTCATTCTGTGGCTGCTCGGCTTCACGGTGTTCCACGTCGGCGCTATCATTCACTTCCTGCTCGTGTTGGCGGTGATCGTGATCCTGTGGCGAGTCATCACGGAACAGCGTCCGGTCGTGTAACGACAGAGATCGGATGTCGTGCGGGGGCGGCCGATGGCCGCCCCCGCACGTGCTATCGTCGGGCGAGCGAGCGATCAGCTCCAGGTTCGCGTGATCGTCAGAAGTCGCCACTCGTCCCCGACCCGGTGAAAGATGTAGGCCGCTCCGCCGGCGCCTTTCGGAAGCTCCCTCACTCCCTTGCTCTCCGCCGGCCGGTTGACGCCGATCACCGCGAAGTCGCGCCACACCACCACCGCTCGCAGCCGGATGTAGTTGAAGATCGCCTCGGCCGCGCTCCGGTTGGCGGCGTAGAACTGGTCGCGGCTTTTGTGGAGGCCTGCCTCACCCACGAACAGATTGACGACCGTTCCCTTCAGCTTGGGCATCGAGAAGCCGGTGGCCTCGGGGATGACGACCGTGACCGAGTCGTACGGGATATACGATTCGCACTTCTTCGTCTCGGGGTTGAGAAACTCTCCCGAGAGCCCGGTGGCGATGGCGTGATGCGGAGCCTCTCCGGCTTTGCCGTCCCAGCGCGGACGGATCGACGCCGCCTCCCACGCCACGACCATGCGGATCACCGCGCGGGCGCTCGGCGTGTCGAGCGAGCTATCCACACCCCGGGCGATGATGATGCGCTCCAACGTCTCGATGTCATCCAGCACCTTCTCGCCGGTGGCTTTCGCCGTATCACGGGCGAACACGCGAAGTGAGCCCGGATTGCAGGCCGCCTGGTCGAAGTCGTTCCACTCCGCGGCATCGATGATGCGATCGCGAAGCAGCATGGCGCGCTCGTGGTAGCGAGCCTCCTCGGCCGGGCTCGAGCCCGGCTCGCGGGCATTTCGCCGACCGGTGGACTTCACGGCAGACGACGCGGCGTGACGTGAACGAGCAGTCGCCTGGGCCGACACGACGCCGGCACAGGAGGGCAGCATCATGGCCAGCGCGGCGGCCCGCAGCGTCGCGGTTCGCACGAGTTACCTCCACTCGAAAATTACGCGTCAGGGGGAGCGAGGGCGAAAGCTACATCCTCGCGCGGGCGCCGTGCAGCCGAGGCGGACCATCACTCCTCAGGTGCGAGTTCCCCGTTTGACGTCGAAGATGGCGCTCCGGTGGCAGCGGGGACAGATCAGCCATTGGCGCGATCGCGCGTAGCCAAGTCCGAAAGACCCCCCGCCGATGGGCCGGCTGGTCATCCGAACGCCGCAGCGAGGACAGTCAGGGGACTCTCCCCGCCCCGCCGACTCGCGCAGGGCCACCAGCTCCACCTGCTCGTATTGCCCCTGCTCGGGCCGTTCATCCATCATCGATGGGGAAGGACAGCGGCGGCGCTGTGGTCGCGCCTCCCGATGGAGACGGAATCTCGGCCGGCGGACCAGCCGACCCGTCGATCCGCGATCGCTCGACGATCCGCCTGAATCGCGACAGCTCGAGCTTGAAGTGCGCCGTCACGAGGGCTCGACCGATGGTGGACCAGCCGAGATCGATCAGGACGGAGCCGGCGTCGACCTGGTACACCCGCCGCACGATGGTTTCGGAGGCGTCGGGAACGATGCTCCATCGATCCCGCCCACTCCAGGGCCCGCGAAAGGAATGGACGAGCTCGCGATCGCTGACCGCTTCCACCAGGTAGTCGAAGCCGATGCCGCCGGGGAGCAGCAGCCGGAAGCGCTCACCCGGGACCAGACGGCGGCCGGCCGTGAGCGGGGTCACGGTTATTCCGGGCGCGACCCACTCCTGCATGCGCGCCACCTCCGTGAGCACGCGCATCACGTGAGGCGCGGCTGCACGAACCGCGAGCAGCTCCTCGACCGTCGTCATACCCCGGCCAGCTGCTCGCGCAGCGCGTCGGGGATCGGTATCGAGCGCTTCGTGTCGTAGTCGAACATCACCTGAACCGTGCGCCCCTCGGCGACGACGCGGTCGTGCGGTCGCGACCGGATTGTGTACGACCAGACCCACGCCTTCGTACGGAGCTCGCTCGTCACGATCTCGATGTCGAGCAGCTCCCCGATCATGGCCTCGCTCACGTAGCGCACCGAGGCTTCGGCGAGAATGAACGGGAAATCCGCGTCTCCGCCGACCACGTCGAGCCACGCCGCCGAGCGTGCCATCTCGAAATAGGTGAGAAACACCGCGTTGTTGACGTGTCCCTTGGTGTCGTAGTCGGGATAGCGCGTCGGGATCGGAAGTCGCACTAGTGTCGTGAGTTAGAAGTGTGCAGACAAAAACGCTTGACACTTTGGAGGATGTCGTCGGCGCTCTTCGTCCAGCGGAATGGCTTAGCCGTCTCGTTGGTGCGGTTCGCGTAGGTCAGGAGTGCCGTCTCGAGGTCGGACACACTGCGATGCACGCCGCGCCGGAGTTGTCGCCGTGTCAGCAGCGAGAACCACGTTTCCACCTGATTGAGCCAGGACGACGAGGTG
>JBBSGP010000008.1:0-98721 GCA_038253885.1 Gemmatimonadales bacterium
CCACTGCATCGGTGTCCTGACTCCGTTCCGGTCGCCGAGGTAGTAGTTGTCGCCCATCCCGATCTCGTCGCCGTAGTAGAGGATAGGAGTTCCCGGCATGGACATGAGGAGCGCGTTCATCAGCTCGATCTGCCGACGGCCGTTGTCCATGAGAGGCGCGAGCCGGCGGCGGATGCCGATGTTGATGCGTGCCCGCTTGTCGACAGCGTACTCGCGGTACATGTAGTCGCGCTCCTCGTCCGTGACCATCTCGAGCGTGAGCTCATCGTGGTTGCGGAGAAAGATCGCCCACTGGCAGGTGCGCGGGATGTCCGGGGTACGGGCCATGATCTCGACGATCGGCGTGCGATCCTCCTTCCGCAGCGCCATGTACATGCGCGGCATGAGAGGAAAGTGGAACGCCATGTGACATTCGTCCCCGTCGCCGAAGTACGGCCGCACGTCGGGCGGCCACTGGTTCGCTTCGGCGAGAAAGATCCGGTCCGCAAAGTCGCGATCGAGGGCCGCGCGGAGAGCCTTCAGCACGACGTGCGTCTCCGGCAGGTTCTCGCAGCTGGTGCCGTCGCGCTCGATCAGGTATGGGATGGCGTCGAGGCGCAGACCGTCCACGCCCAGCCGCAGCCAGAAGCGCATGACATCAGTCACCGCCTCCAGAACCGCCGGATTGTCGAAGTTGAGATCCGGCTGGTGGCTGAAGAACCGGTGCCAGTAGAACTGGTTCGCCTCGTTGTCCCACGCCCAGTTGGATTTCTCGGTGTCGGTGAAGATGATGCGCGCTTCGCCATACCGGTGCGGGTCGTCGCTCCAGACGTAGAAGTCGCGCTCCGGCGATCCCCGGGGCGCGAGCCGCGCGCGCTGGAACCAGGGGTGCTGATCCGATGTGTGATTGATGACCAGCTCGGTGATCACGCGGATGTTGCGCCGGTGAGCCTCCTCCATGAAGCGACTGAAATCCTCGATCGTGCCGTACTGCGGGTTGATCGCCTCGTACGCGGCGATATCGTAGCCGTCATCCTTGAGCGGCGACGGATAGAAGGGGAGCAGCCAGACGCAGTTCACTCCCAGCGACTCGATGTAGTCGAGCTTGTCGATCAGGCCGGGAAAATCGCCGTATCCGTCCCGATTGCTGTCGCGAAAGGCCTTGATGTGGAGCTGGTAGATGACCGCATCCTTGTACCAGAGCGTCTCGGTGAGCGGAGGGGTCGCGTTGCTCATGAGGTCAGCGCTTCCGCCTACCGGATGAGGCGCAGGATGTGGCCCACCTGCTCGCGCGGGTCCAGGCGCACGTAGTTGCGTGATCCCCTCCACAGATAGCGTGCGCCGGTGAGCAGATCCTCGACCCCGTAGGACTCCTCCGCATGGATGTCCAGATCGGCGATCGGCACGTGCACGGTGGTCTCGCGCACCGAGTGCGGATCCAGATTCACCGCGATCAGGAGATCGTTCTGGCCGTTCGGCGCGGACTTGCGATAGAAGAGGACGCGGTCGTTGTCGGAGGGATGGAAGGTCAGATTGTCGTGGAGCTGCAACGCTCTGTTCTCACGGCGGATCCGGTTGAGCAGCTCGAAGTCGGCGGCGATGCTGTCCGGCCGGCCCCAATCTCGATGCTTGAGCTCGTACTTCTCCGAATCGATGTACTCCTCGCTTCCGGAGCGGAGCGGGATGCCTTCCAGGAGCTCGAACCCGGAATAGATCCCGTAGAGGGGCGACAGCGTCGCTGCCAGAAGGGCGCGGATGCGGAATCCCGCTCGCCCGCCGTGCTGCAGGAACTCGTGCAGGATGTCCGGCGTGTTGGCGAACAGATTTCCCCTCAGGTACTCCCGCACCGGCGACTGGGTGAGCTCGGTGAGATATTCCGCCAGCTCACGCGCTTCGGTTCGCCAGATGAAGTACGTGTACGACTGGGTGAAGCCGATCTTCGCGAGATGCTTCATCCGCTTGGGACGGGTGAACGCCTCGGAGAGAAAGATGACCTGCGGATGCCGCTGCTTCACTTCCTCGATCACCCAGCGCCAGAACGCAAAGGGCTTGGTGTGTGGATTGTCGACACGAAAGGTGCGGACACCGTGCGAGATCCAGAAGAGGAAGATGTCCTTGCACGCGTTCCAGAGGCCGGCGCGGTCGGCGCACCAGAAGTCGAGCGGATAGATGTCCTGGTACTTCTTCGGCGGATTCTCGGCATACCGGATGGAGCCATCGGCGCGGATGAAGAACCAGTCCGGGTGCTCCTTGAGCCAGGGATGGTCCGGTGAGCACTGGAGAGCGTAGTCGAGCGCGATCTCCATCCCGAGCTCGTGAGCTCGGGTGACGAAGTGATCGAAGTCGGCCAGCGTGCCGAGCCGGGGATCGACGGCGGTGTGTCCTCCCTCTTTCCCGCCGATCGCCCAGGGGCTCCCGGGGTCGCTGGCCGACGCCTCGAGGCTGTTGTTGCGCCCCTTTCGATTGGTCTCACCGATAGGGTGGACCGGCGGGAGATACACGACGTCGAAGCCGAGCCGGGCGATCCGCTCGAGCTCGCGCTCGGCGGTCGCGAAAGTGCCGTGCCGGCCGGGGACGTCTCCCTGCGAGCGGGGGAACAGCTCGTACCAGGCAGCGAAGCGTGCACGCTCCCGATCCACGGCGATCTCCAGCTCGCGATCGTAGGCGGTGAGATCCGCCGGAAGGTGATAGCTCTCGACCAGCGGGATGAGCTGGGGGGCAAGCGCCACGGTCACGCGGTCGCGCTGGTCGAGATCCGCTTCGCGCAGTGTGGCCACGGCTTGCTTGAGCGCGTTCCGGATGTCGCCGAAGCGGGCGCGATTGGCGGCCGCGTCCACGATCTCCGCGCCTTCGAGCAGCTCGAGGGAAACGTCCTGACCGGCATCGATCTTCTTCTGCAGACCGCTGCGCCAGGTGGCGAAGACATCCGTCCAGGCTTCGACCGTGTACACCCAGCTCCCGATCTCGTCGAGCGGGAAGCCGCCGTCCCACCGATCGCTGTCGTACTCGTAGGCGAGAGGGGCGTAACGCCACTCGCGATCGGAAGGGGAGCGGAAGCGGATGCGGGCGGCCACAAGATCGTGCCCGTCGCGGAAGATGTCCGCCGTCACGTGAAAGGAGTCGCCGACGATGCGCTTGACGGGATGGCGGGCGTCGTCGAGGCTCGGCTCCACGCACTCGATCGCGAGCGCGGGTCCCGCCTCCACCCCATCGCGAGTCCGTGATTTTCTCCCTTTCAGTGGCGGCACAACGCGGATGCTCGGTGGGCGGAGGGAGGGTGCAGGGGGTAGTTACACAGGAATAGCTTGCTCGGTCACGCCGTGGCGAGCAAGGAGCGGAGGCGGCGCGGGTCGCAAGAGACGCGCCGGCCGCCAGCACGAAAGCGGAACTCTTTCCGTCGTCATAGATTTCCTGATCAATGGATCCCGGCCAGCTCTTCAGCCAGTTGACGTCGCATCTCTCGACCCAGCCGATGACCGCTGTGCCGCTGGTGTTCGTTGGCGGGGTGCTGACCAGCCTCACACCCTGCATCTATCCCATGATCCCGATCACCGCCGCGGTCGTCGGCGGTCAGAGCGCCGGCGTGGGGGGAGTGGGTGGGATGCGTTCGCGCGGCCGGACGCTCGCGCTGACGCTGAGCTACGTTCTCGGGCTGTCGCTCGTCTATGCCGCGCTCGGGCTCTTTGCCGGGATGACGGGAACGCTCTTCGGCGCCGTGAGTACGAATCCCTGGCTGTACTTCGGGATGGCGAACCTCCTCATCCTGGCGGCGCTCGCGATGCTTGACGTGCTCCCCGTGCGGTTGCCGTCGAGCTGGGTTCAGCGCGCCGGCTCGCTGCAGACAGGCGGTCGTGTGGGTGGCGCGTTTGGCATGGGGGCCGCCTCCGGCCTCGTCGCGGCTCCGTGCGGCGCGCCGGTGTTCGCGGCCGTGCTCACCTGGGTGGCGACGACCAAGAGCGCCGCGCTCGGCTTCCTCTACCTCTTCGTCTTCTCGCTCGGGATGAGCACGCTTCTGGTGGTGGTGGGACTCTTCTCCGGGACCATATCCGCGCTACCCCGGGCGGGCGCGTGGATGGTCTGGGTCAAGCGCGCGTTCGCTGTCATCATGCTCGGCGTGGCCGAGTATTACCTCATCCAGATGGGGCAACTGCTGATATGAGATCGCACCTGATCGGTGGCGCCGCGCTCGCGCTGGCGCTCGCCGCGTCGGCCGCCGGCGCGCAGGACGTCGGCATCCCGGTCGGGAGCCGTGCGCCGGTGGCGGCGCTCCAGACACTCGACGGCAAGCCGGCGACGCTGGCCCAGTTCGTCGGAAAGACGCCGCTCCTTCTCGAGTTCTGGGCCGCGTGGTGCGAGAACTGTCACGCCCTCGAGCCGCATCTGCTGGCGATGCAGAAGAAATACGCCAGCAGAGTGAAGTTTCTCGGAGTTGCTGTCTCGTTCAACCAGTCGGTCAATCGTGCCCGGCTCTACAAGGAGAAGCACCGGCTCCCGTATGAGATCTGGTACGATGGCAAAGGGGATGCGGGAGCAGCCTACGATGCGCCGGGCACGTCCTACGTGGTGGTGATCGACAAGGGTGGAAAGGTTGTGTATACGGGCATCGGCGGAGATCAGAAGCTCGAGACGGCGATAAGAAAGGCGATGTGAGATTCGCTCCAAAGCGACGACATCCTGCAGAAGGTCCTGCAGGATGTCGTCACCGAACTAGCGCAGCTTCAGGAGCTGTGGCCGCGCGACCTCAAGGCGTGAACGGCGCGTCGGTGTAACCCTTTGCGCTCACCACGCCACGCGCTCTGGCTGAGATGGGGACGGCTATCTTCTCGCCCGTAGCACCGACGTTCACGCCGTTGACCGTCACGACACCCTCCACCGGGCTCTGAGTTTCGGAGTCGGTCGCGAAAACGGCGATCGTCTTCGTCGAGTCAGTCGCCGCGACTTGCTCTACCCGGACGACGAGTGTGCGCAGTGCAGCTACGGAGCCCGTGCTCGCAGACGGAATCCGCTCACCCAGCTTCGTCGGCACTCTGCTCCTGATCGGAGTGTTGGGACTTGTTGTCTCGACCGTAGCGACTGGCGTTGCGATTGTTGCGATGGGGGCTGCGATGGTTGCGACGGGAATGGTGACGGGAAGGGCGACGGGAATGGCCGTAGCGGTGAGTGGCGCTGGCCCGATGAATTGGACGATGCGTTGGGCGAGGAAGGTCGGACGCTCGTTATGGATCGAGTGGCCGGTCGTGGTGAGGAAGAGCGCCTGCCCAGGTGTGTTGATCATTTTCGGCGCGACCGAGCGTGTGTGCTCGCAGAGGCTGCCGCCCACATCATCCATTCCGCACAGCAGGAGCATGCGCTTCGTGTTGAACAGGTACAGCGGTTGGTTCGTGCCAGGCTTGAAACCCTGGTGGCTGAACTGCAGTTGCTCCATGCCCAACCGCCAGTGCCAGAGGCGGAAGTTCTTGTTGTATGTCTCGTAGCGGTCGATGCGCGCGAGGCGGATGTGCGGCAGTTTGCAGGACCATCCGTCGCGATACCAGTATTCCGCCTGTGGCCGCCCGCCAGCCACGCTGATGAAGCCGATGACCTTGCTCTGCCAATCGAATCCCCCATAGAAGAACCCGCGGCGCTCGTCGAGCGTCTCGGTCGCGTACGACGGGTCGCCCCCGGCGAAGTACCACGGCACGGCCAGGCCCACGTGATTGACGCCATCGTCGGCAAAAGACGGCCAGATGGACGCCGGTGACCATGACACGATGTTCGTGACCCAGGGGGCATCGGCGCGGGGCCGGCCGAGTCGAAACGCCATGTTCCCGCCGAGGCTCCCGCCGACGATTGCACGGAGGTGACTCGCCACCGGCACCGATTGATTGAGCGTATTGATGAACGACACGATGAAGTCTTCATCGAAGTCGACGAGCCGGGCGGTGTGCCCGTTAGGGGCGAAGCCGAGACCGTCCAATCCCCCGCCAGCCTGACCGTTGTCGCTGAGCGGCGCGATTGTCGTATGGTCGATGTTGTCAGCGTAGCCGCTCGTCGGAAGATCCATCGAGATGACGGTGAAGTTCCGACCTTGTTGCCGGCCGAGGTCGTGGAGCTTGTGGGTCAGATCCATCGCCTCCTCGAGCCGCGAGTCCATGCCGTGGATGTAGAGGATCACCTCGGCGTTGGGAGCGAGCACGGGTGCGCGGCCGGCGGGGATCGTACGGCCGGTGCTCGCGCAGCTCGCGCGCTCGGCGCCCGGCGGGACCATGGTGTGCGCGATCATGTACCGCGTATTGACCACCAGCGGGGGTCGTCCGTTCGGCCGCGGCACGCTGACGGCGAGATCGTACTGCGGAAACTCGGCCGATGGCGCGTTGACTGGCCGGTGCGGCTGGTCATCCTCTCCCGAGACGGCGATGTACTGGGGTCGGAGCGCGGCACGCTCGGGGCACGCCACGGGCCACCCACCCGCGCGCACGAGATTGAGCACACGATAGGCCCGATCGAGCGCCGCGTCGGCGGCGGCTTGGCGCGCCTGGGCTGGCAGCGCCTGCGTGCGCGCGTCCGCTTGGAGGCACGGCAAGACCCGTGACGCGTCGGGAGGCTGCGCCCGAAATGCGGCGAACGCGCGACGACCCGTGACGCTCAGGTCGGCGAATGCGTTGCCATCGGACGCGTTGCCGAGCGCGAAGGAGATCGCCGCCATGCAGAGACTGTTGTTCGGGTTGCCAACTTTGGCCGCGATGGTCAGGTCCAGGCGGAGGCGGCCCTCGTTCGCGCCGATGTTGATCCCTACGGCTGCTGGCGGAATCGGAGGAATGAACTGCTGACGCGTGGGCGATGGAGGCGGACCGTATCCCGTCAGGAGGACCTTGAAGTTACTGGGGTTCGTCGGCGTCCAGTCGAGAAGCTCTGGCGGCGCCGTGACGTAACCGCTCGAGCTCGGATCGCACGACTCGGGAGTCCCGCTCGGGTCGAGGATCTGGAAATTCGTCGCGATGGTCGGCTCGAGGGTACCCCGCGTCTTGGATGCTGGCACCGGCGCAGCGAAGCCCCGCCGTCGCGTTACAATCGCTCCGTCTTGCCCCGGGATGCATCCTTTGAATTCCGGCGAGAATCCCTCAAACGAGGGAAGGAGCTGCCGACCCTGGGCCTGTGCGGGTCGCACGTGCGGAAGTGTGGCGACGACGATCCCTACAAGTATCCCGGTAACCACGAAACGCGCTCGCATGACAGGCCTCCTGGGTCAGTGTACTTCGAGTCTCAGACGGTGGAGTAGCGCACCGGAAGTGTGATGTAGCCGGGCGCGCTGATCACAATCTCCTCGCATGTCTTGGGCAGCGTGATCGTCCGCCCAGGCTTTCCTGGCATTGATGCGGCCGTGGTCTCCCTCTCGCCGGCCACGCAGGCGAAGGTATGCGTGAAGCTCGTGTTGGCGTTGACTGTCTGCGTACCGACATTGACGGTCGCCTCCACCGGCAGGCGCGACTCCGCGTCCTCCACCCAGACTGTGTAACTGCCGCTTGTTCCGATCGCCGGCTTCGGATCGACGCAAGCCCGCAGTGTTCGAAGTCCCTGCCACTTGGTGACAAAGGGTGTGAGCTGGCTCGTCATCGCGCTCGCGTACTTCTGAGCGCCCTTCGCGTTAGGGTGACCGACCGACGCTGTCGCGCACTTCGAGACACCGCCCTGTCCCGCCTGTGCGCACAGCGGCTGGCGGGCGTCGAACATCGGGTCATGCTCGGCGACGTTGAACATGCACCGATCAGAAGCGCCATATCCGTTCGTACCAGCGAAACCGGGGCTGGCGTACACACATCGGTTGGGCGTGCGCGTGTTCTGGGAGGCGACCGCGTCGCGCAATCCCATGTCCGATTCCTCGAAGAAGGCCTTGCAGTGTTGGATCACGGTCTCCCTGACCGCGATCGTCACTATCCCCGCGGAGAGCGGATCGACAGCGATGAGGCCGAGTGCGACGAACAGGGCGATGAGCTCGGGTAGGGGGCTGTCACCGGTGATGATCGGATAGTACCCGGGCACGATGATCTTTGCGCTCGGGAAGAGTTCGATCGCCCTCGGCAGCAAAGAATTCATCCTCGCCGTGAGAGAATCACGCGTCAGCTCCCTCACGCTCCCTGTGCTCGCGAACGGGTTCAGGATGTTCGTGAGCCCGACGTCGTTCGCGCCGCCGTTGAGGAGCACCAGATCGATATCGACCGGGCTGACGCCGCGTGTTTTTTTTAGCGTATCGACCGCGCGATCGAGCTGACCGTGGATGGACGGATAATCCGTGGGCACCTCGCTGGCATAAACGCCGCTGGCATCCCCAGCCGCGTTCTGCAAGATGATCGCGCCTGAGTGGGCGAAGTTCTGAAACGTGACCTCGCGACCGGGCAGCTGGGAAACGACCCAGTTCTTCACCAGAGTCGCAAACTTGAGATCTTCGGTGAGTCCCTGCCCCCACATGATCGAATCGCCGAAAGCCAACATGTTGAACGGCCGATTGGGTACCCCCAGCATGTCACGCCGGTGCAGTCCGATCCCACCGGTGAATCCGAGCAGGTTGCGCACGTCCCCGAATGTGAGGCAACTCAGGCCGGCTGCGGTCAGGGCGGAGGCGTTCCGGATGAAGGCACGCCGGTTGACTGCTGCCGCAGCCGGATCGGTAATTTGCATTCTGCCTCCCTTTGACTCCGGAAGATGTGTCATGGTGAGGAGCACCGGCTCAGTATCACTTGCACGCTCGGGCGCGGTATCAACTCGCCCTCGATCTCGCCGGCGCCCTCCGCGACGAAGTACGAGATGACCGAGTATTTATACAGTCCCGGCTTGAGTCCCTGATCGACAAATGATGTACCGCGAACGGGCTGCGTGGTGATCGGCGCATTGTCCCGGAACACCTTGTATCCGGTCGCGTCGGGTGCGGCCTGCCAGTTGAGCGTCACGGTGGTGCCTGCTGCCGTCGACGCCGTGATCCACGCCGGTGGAAGCCCAGGTGGCATCGTGACCGTTGTCACCTCGCTCGTGCTGCTCCGATACGGCCCGCTATCCGGATACGTGGTCACCACCGAATACGTGTACGTGGTCTTTGGACGGCGACCGGTATCAACGAAGCTCTTCGTGGGCAGCGCAACGCTGGCACTGGCCCATGGGATCGGCAGCGCCGCTGAAGATGCTCCCCCGGCAGAATAGGCTCCCCCGAGGACCGGCCCGGTTGGCATCCGCGACGCCGTGGGATCCACGACTATCACCATATTCGGCGTCACGGCGATGGTGTTGACCAGCGAGCGCGTGCTCACCGCGCCCTCGCTCCGGTAGAGCTGATACCCGTTCGCGGCCGGGATCTGGGACCACACCACCCTGGTCGACGTCGGACCGAGCGCCCTCCCGTAAATCATTCCCGGCGCGGGCCCCGCCGGTCGGGCATCCTTGGTGATGCGCTCCCCTCGAGGCAGAGCCACACCCGGGAGGGGCACGCGCCCTGTCGGCTGGGCCGTCGCGAGACCGGGCAGCGCAAGAGCCAGCCCGTGAAAAGCTGCAACACCCACGCAGAAAATCAGACGTACAGTCATGAGCGGATCTCCTTTTCAGACGCTACTGGACGTTGACCTTCTTCGCCTCGATGCGCTCCCACATGTGCCAGAAGTAGTTCGCGTTCCGGAGCAGGTGGTTGTCCACAAGGTCGGCGCCGGTGAAACTGTTTCCAAGGGAGGTATTGGTATGAACGTCCTTCACGAAATCAGCCATCATCCCATAGTGGGCGACGCCGTCGGTGTTGTAGTCCCAGGACTTTGAGCCGGAGCTGCTCTTCTGGAACGACGGGCCATACACCACCCTGTTTCCGCCGCCGGGCATAGGACCCTTCACGAGGCCGTTCAGGTCAGTACCGAACGAGACGGCGCCGCTCTCGTAGGTTGCTTTCGTTGGGTCCGGATTCAGATACCCCATATCCTTCATCGCCGTTTGGTAAAGTCGCGCCCATTGGCTTGAATGCACGCCGTCTGACCCAAGCCCGAACATCCCGTGCAGCTTGCTGATCTTCTCCAGCTGAAGCGGCGTCCGGCTGTTCTCCGCGTCCGAGCCTGCGAGGCCCCGAATGCCGGTGTGGCCGGAAACGATCGGGTAGCCGAACGACTCCGCGATCTCGAGCGTCGCGTCCGCGGACTGTTGCGACATGTGGTCGATGTCCACGATCATTCCGCGCTTCATCATCTCCTTGATCGCGAAGATGCCCTGCAGCGTGAGGCCGCGCGCATTCCGGTGGCCCCCGCTCTTCCCGACCTCACCAGGCTTGGGGCAGACCGGACCCGGGCCCGACCGACGGAGAGGATCTAGCCCTATCTTCACGTATGCCACGGCAGCGCGCAGCGGGTCGTACCCGTCTTTGTAGCTGTACGTGATGTTGTCCTGCACGTTGGCGCACTCGATGTCCCAGTAGTGCCCCGCCTCGCGGAGATTCGCCGTGTTGAAGTCATCCTTGTAGATCGCCGTTCCGCCGAACGCATTGTCCATGACGTGGATCGGCAGGACGTACCTCACGCCGAGGTTGTACAAGCGCTGGATCTCGCCCGAGATGATGGGTCCGCCTGCTGGAGAGGATAGCAGCGTGGGCGGCAGTTTGTTGAAGTTGCCAATGTTGTCGATCTCGACACCAAGCACGACCGCGATCTTGTTCAGCTGAACGATGCGCTTGATGTCCGCCGCACCGAGCGCGATCTCCATGAAGTCGGCGTGGCGGCCGACGAAGGACTTGATCTCGGCCAACTGGAGGTCGGCGGACGCCTTGTCGTCAGTCGGTCCGTCACCGGGTCCGGAGGTCGCATCGGCCAGAGTCGTGTTGTTCGTCGCGAGCGCCACCATCACCCGGAGGCCGCCATCGCGCGCGCGCTTGACCCACTCGAACCACATCTTCTGGTGCGTGATGTCGTTCCACTTCGGCCACTGGATGAAATCCGGGTACCCCGTGGCGGCACCTGGGGTGACTAGCGCGTTGTTCCCTTCCTGAAACTTCTCGTGAAGCAGCTTCCGGATCTCGTCTCCGCACTGGAAATTCAGCGCATTCCAGCCTCCGTGCGTTGGCCTGTCATCACCCAGCGCTTGCGCCATCGTCGTCGCCCGTACGCCCTTATTGCATGACGCGTCCGCAGGAAGGAGCGATCCGACGTCCACGCCGCCCTGGACCAGCTTGCCGCCGAACGCGAGGTTGACCATTGGATGGGTGTGCAGATCGGCCCAACCGGAGAGAAGCATCTCCACCGTCAGTTGCGCGGAAGGAAATTCCGTCGCTGGCGTCGACACGGCCGATCCCTGCACGGCACCGGGCCCGGAATCGTAGATGGTCCCCACCAGCCATTTCTGCAGTCCGATCGGAGCGCTGGTCACAGTGTAGGACGTGTCCCCGTTGACTTTTACGCCTCCGTTGGAAGACCCGGGACCGAGCACCAGGTAGTAGGAGGCTCCGGGGACGGCTGACCAGGCGAGATGGACTTGCCCGTTTCCCGTTTGCGTGGCGGTCAATCCGGACGGGTTGACGGCGGGTGGCGTGGTGAACGGCACTTCGGTGTAGGCTTCGCGGCCGTCAGGGTAGATCGCGTCCACCATGTAGGTGTACGCGGTGGCTGGGCGGACGCCGGTGTCGTACCAGCGCACGTCGGTGGCAGCGAGCTTCACTTGCTGAACCGGCGCATTGGCCTGCTTGCGCGCGACGACATAAGAGGCCACTCCCGCCACCGGCTTCCACACCACTGTTGCCGTGGCCGGGGTGCCGGTAACGGAGACTCCGGTCGGGGCCGGCGGCGACGCCAATTTGGCCGCGATCGCTCCGCTCATCGGCGTTGGTGCTCGCATCACGGGCACCCCTGCTTTGGTGATCGCCGACGGCGGTGCCGCCAGTGTAGCGGGAGCGGGGGCAACAGTCACTGGCGTTGCAACCGCTGGCGCACCGGTCGGCGTCGCGACGGGCGGCAAGGTCCAGGTCGTCGTCGCCACGCTACTCGTCCCCTCGAGCTGCGCGGTCACCTCGAAGACATAGATGCCCGGCTGCGGAAATCCCTGTTTTTCCGGACCGATGTCGGTCCACGTCGTTGTCGTGAGATCCGACACCGCGTTGTTGCAACATTTCGGATCGTCCTGCTTCCAGCGCTTGACGCTGTAGCTCACCGCACCCTTGACCGGCTGCCAGGTCACCGTCGCCGACGCAGACGTTCCGGTCACCTCGACGCCCGTGGCCGCCGTCCGCTGCGCGCGAGCAACGGCGGGCGCGATCGCGAGGGCGCTCATCAGCGCCAGCAGCGTTGCGGCACGGCCGCCGGTGCGCCTGATAGATTCCCTGTCCGAGTGTGTCATCGAGCTCTCCGTTGGATGTAGTGCCTACCGCAGATCGAACGACAGTTGCGTTGGCGCCGTGAAATCGCCGGTGTCAGCCGGACCGAAAATCGAAACAACCTTCCATGAATGGCTCCCTTCGGGGAGCGAGACGTCGAACGTCACCTGGTCCGGCTTCCAGCTCGCGGCGTTCGCGGCCGTCACCCGGTACTCGCGCGATTGCACGGCCCACGACTGAGCGCCGGTCCACTTGCCCACCAGCAGATAGGTGGTACAGCCGGGCACCTGCTCCCACTCGAAGCGGATGCGAGGCGGGACGCCGACAGTGGTGCGGGTCAGCAATTCGAGCGCGCGGAGAAATGTTGGATTGCGCACCGCCGGCGACGCCACCGCATGAGGTCGCGCGATCTGCGGCGAAGGCGCTTGCGCGCGTATCGACGCGACAACCGCGAGCGCGAGGACGATCGCGACACGACCGATCATGGGATCGGACGCTCGGCGTAATTGTTCGACGGCTGCGGATCGGGCGTGTCGCTCGTCACGAACGCGGCAAAGCGGCCGTGGATCGCCGCGCCACCGGTGGTCGTGACGGTGATCTCGCGAAGACCGCGCACGGGAATGTCGCCGAGATCGCACGTCACGCGCGCGATCAGCCCCGCGATGGCGCTCGGGCTCGGCCGGCACCCCGCCGGCATGCGCAGCACGCCGACGCCGATGGGGAGAAGGATCTCGAGACGGGTGGCGCGTGCTTCCTCATCGTTGTCGCTCGTCACGACGATGACGGCCGAGAGCGGACCGCCCTTACCCTTGAGGGCGGTGACGTCGAGCGACTGCACCCTCACGTCGGCCTGCCAGACTTTCTGCGCTGGCTCGGCGCGCCCGGCCGTGAGGAAGAGCGTCGCGATCGCGAGCATCGGAACACCCGCCCAGCCCACCTGGGCGGCTCGAGTCATGGCGCGAGCTCCTTTGGCATGCGAAGGATCTCGACCCGCGCATCGCCCACCCGTGGTGCCGCACTCTTCGGATCGAGGCCGGACGGCAGCACGCCCCGCGCGATCACACGCGGCGGAGTGACGCCCACGGCGAGCAGATTAGCCGCCACCCTGGCAAGGCGGCGCAGAGCGAGACTGGCGTCGGGAGCTGCCGAGCCGTCCGACTCGGCGGGGACGTTCAGGAGAAACTGTCCCTCCGTGCCCTGCAGCGCCTCCGCGAGCATGCCGAAGTCCTTCTCGAAGCCCGGCGCCAACTCGTCACTTCCCTCCACGAACCGCACACTCTTGAGCCGGAGGACGCCGTGCTGCAGGTCCTGGCTCATGCTCTCCTTGCTCTGCTGGCCGCGGCCGAACCTGCCGCCAAATCGCGACAGCGCGCCCCGCGCCATCGGCGCCGCGGCGATCGCGCCGGTGATCATCATCCCCTGAGGGGTCGCTGACAGAATCGTCCCGACCCCCATGTGCGACTGCTGGCCGGCCTGCGCCGCCTGCATGCTCGCTGTCGCCTCCTCGACGGTGCCGCAACGGTACTGCGGGACTCCGGCGACTGATGCGACAGCGACCGTCGTGTCCTGCTTCTGACCGCGCGCTCGACGTTTCGCCGCATCGACGAGCACGCCACCCGGAGTCGGTATCGTCGGCATGCCGCCGCCTCTCGACAGCAGGCCACCCATCCCCGACGGCTGCGCCGGCGCGGTCGGGGCTACCGGATACGCGACGAGCCCGGCTGCGCAGGTAGGTGGCATCCCTGGCACTCCTCCCGCCATCAGGGCGGCCGCCGTCCCAGCGTGCTTGCCAAGCACGGTGTCAGCGAGCGATCCAGCGGACGCCGTCACCACCGTATCTGCCAAGTTTTTCACGGCGTGCTTTGCGCGAGCGGTCGCGCTCGTCTTCTGCGTCTTGTGCGGAACGGAGGTCGACGAGGGGATCTGCGCCGAGGCAGCCGCCACGAGAAAGAGCGGCAGGCCAAGAAAAACAGATGATCGATGCCACATGGGACCGCCTCGCTGGAGAATCGAGCCACCTGCCGCCGCTCTTGCTTGCCTCCGCTCGAGCCGTCGGCTAAGATCGGGGAGCAAACTGGCGGGGAGGTGTCATCTCGCCATCAGCGAGCCTGTCATCTCCTGTCATCTGGTCGTAAGGTGCTGCGGCTCAATACCCTGGGCGGGCTCTGGATTGAGAGCGCGAACGCGGGCACCCAGGATGGACCGCGCCCGCGCAGCCTCGCGTTGCTCGCGATTCTGGCGGCCGCAGGGCCCAAAGGTCTGAGTCGCGACCAGCTGCTCGCCGTGCTGTGGCCCGACAGCACCACCGACCGGGCTCGACACGCCCTTTCGCAGACGCTGTACAGCCTCAGACAGGACCTTGGCATTGCCGTGGTTCTGGCGACGCCCGACCCTCGCCTCGATCCCGCTCGGATCACTTCCGATCTCGAGGAGTTCCGGAGCGCCGTCGCCGCCGGAGACTGGGCGCGGGCCGCAACTCTCTACGCCGGTCCCTTCCTCGAGGGCTTCTACCTGAGCGATGCCCCTCAGTTCGAGCGATGGGCCGAAGAGGAGCGTGCTCACCTGGCGCGCAGTGGCGAGCGAGCACTGGAACACGTCGCTCGCTCAGGGGCCGCCGAGGGCCGGCTCGACGATTCGGCAGCGAGTTGGCGCCGGCTCACTCGACTCGATCCCCTGAGTGGCCTCTACGCGACCGCGTATATGGAAGCGATCTCTGGTCAGGGCGATCGCGCCGGAGCGCTAGCGCACGGCAAGGCTCACATGGAGCTGGTTCGACAGGAGCTCGACAGCGACCCCGATCCGTCCGTGCTGCGGCTGGTCGCCAGACTGAAGGGATCGGGCTCTGTCCCCGACGTCGAGCCTCCAGCGACGGTCGTCGAGCACGTGCCTCGACCGGATTCCCAACCGACAGACACGCGTCCAACGGTCCAGGGAGGCGTGCGTCGTGTGCTATCACCCCGCCTTCGGCTGGGTGTGGAAGCGGGAATCGCGGCCCTGGCTCTTGTAGTCGCGGCGATGGTGTGGCGAACGTCATCGGCCGGCGCGGCATCGGACAAATCTCCGGTGCTCGCCGTCGGACAGGTTCGAGATCTGGTGACGCCGGACTCGGCCCAGTTGGGCGGCGTGCTGAGCGAGATGCTGGCGACCAGTCTCGGCCGTCTCACGCGTCTCCAGGTGATCGCGAACTCGCGGATCCTCGAGCTTGTCCCCCGCGGCGCCGATACCGTACGTGCCGCGAGAACGGATGCCGCGCGCCGTGCTGGCGCCACCGAGGTTCTCGAGGGGGAGCTCATTCCCCTCCCCGACCGCCAGATCCGCCTCGAGCTCAGGCGTGTGGACATGGAGCGCGGTATCGTGCGCCGCGGCTATCAGCTCAGCGGCACCGACCGGATGGCGCTCCTCGACAGCATCACTGTGCTCATCGCGGCCGACCTGCGGCTCCCGGCTCCGGTCGCGACGCTCGCCGATGTCAGCACGCGGTCACCGATCGCGTATCGACTCTACGAGGAAGGCCTAAGGGCGTTCTTCCAGTTCGACTCGTACGCGGCGAATCGGCTGTTCAACGCGGCCATCGGCGAAGATTCGAGCTTCGCCATGGCGACGTATTACGCATGGCTCACCCAATTGCCGAGCAACAGCTCGACCCAGGACGCCGTGGCGGATCGCGCCGTCGCCCTCGCCTCGCACGCGTCGGACCGCGACCGCCTTCTCATTCTCACTCATGTGGGATTCGCGCGTTCGGATCTGAGGGCTCGCCCCGCTGCGGAATCGCTCGCCGCCCTTTTCCCGAACGATCCGGAAGCACTGATTCGAGCGGCACAGGTCATCTACGAGCTTCCGCGCGCGACAGTCCTGTTGAATCGCTCAATCGCGATCGACTCGGCCGCGGCCGCGGGTGCCACTGCCGTGTGCCGCCTCTGTGCGGCCTTCAGCCAATTGTCACGGCGATACGATGAGGCCGACTCGGTGCAGGCGGTCGAGCAGACGCTCCGGCGCTGGAGCCGCCTGCGGCCAACGGACTACGGGCCATGGGCCACGCTGTCCGATTACCTCGTCGGCTTGGGGAGACGGGCGGATGCGGAGGTGGCTATGCACCGCGCCGAGTCAGTCGGAGCACCCAGGGGACTGAAGAACGATTTCAAGCTCGTCTGGACGCTTCGATCCGACGATCTCGATGCGGCGGACCAGATCTGCCGGACAGGCCTGACCACGACGGAAGGGGAAGAGTTCGAGCGCTACCGCTGGTTGTGCACGATAGGCCTTCGGATGCAGGGCCGCCACCTTTATGCGCTGGCGCTCACGCGAGGAGGGCATATTCCCGGAACGCGAGTCGTGCATCGAAGTGGCTCACCGGACCGGGTGAACGAAGCCCTTCTGGACATGGAGATGGGCCGGCCACTCGCGGCCGCGAATCAGTTCCAGGAGCTGGCGCTCGCGGCTTCGAGGAGTGGCAGTCTCTCGCCGGGTCTCATCGCCCGCTCGATCGCGTGGAATCTCACGCTGTCCGCCACCGCAGCCGCGGCGGGCGACGACACGGTTCGCGTTCGCTCGCTGGCCGATTCCGCGCAGGAGATGGGACGCCGCAGCCTCTACGGCCGCGACCCGTTGCTGCATCACTTCCTGCGCGGATTGCTGCTCGCCCGAGCGCAGCAGCACGAGGCAGCCGTGAGAGAATTCCGTGCGGCGATGTACTCGCCGTCGGAGGGCTACACGCGGATCAACTACGAGATGGCGCGGAGCCTGCTCGCCCTCCGCCGTCCCGCCGAGGCCATCCCGATTCTCCGGGCACCGCTGCACGGCGGGCTCGAGGGTTCAGGGTTGTACCTCACCCGCACCGAGACGCACGAGCTTCTCGCGCGGGCGTTCGACGCGGCCGGGCAGCCAGACAGCGCGGCGGCCCACTACGCCATCGTCGAGAAGGCGTGGCGCGCCGCGGACCCCGCGCTCCTGCCGCGGCACGACGCCGCCCGCTCCTGGCTCGTCAGAGCAGGTCGTCCGCTCCAGCCGTGACTCGGTTCCGCCTTCGCACCCTCGGCGCGCCATCGCTCGCGGGGCCCGACGGCGCCGTGGCGCTCGACGATCCCTTTCTCGTGGCGCTCCTGGTTCGCCTCGCCGTGGCCGGCGACGCTGGCGTGTCCGAAGGCGAGCTGATGCTCCTGCTCTTTCCCGACGCCACGGCGGAAAAAGCTCGCGCCAGACTCGCCCAGCTTCTCTCTCTCGCCAGAACAGGCCTTGGCGCCGACTCGGCGATCGTTGCATCGCCGAGCCGATACACGCTCGCGCCAGGCGTGTTGTCGCTCGACGTCCGCCTCCTTCCGGGATCGGAGCCCGGCGCTACGGAGTGCACGCGCTTTCTCGAGTCATTTGCGCTGCCCGACTCTCCGGAGTTCCGCCACTGGCTCTCGGAAACACGCCGCCGCGTCGAGCCGTGCCCGCCTGACGTCTCCGATGCCTCGGCCGGGCTGACCTGGAGAAACCGACTTTCCCTCATCGCGGCCGGAGTTGTGCTCGCCGTCGCGGTCGCGGCAGGCGGTGTCCAGCTCACGCGGGCGCGAACCATCAGGGGCGTCGGGACGGGATCGTCCATCCTGCTCGCCGATGTCAGGAACGACACCGGAGATTCGCTCTTCGACATCGGCCTCCTGAGCGCCGCCACGACCGAGCTGCAGCAGTCCGGATGGCTACGTCTCTACTCGCGCTCGCGCCTGGGCACCGTGTACGCGCTGATGAAGATCGCTAACCGGGACACGGCGCTCTCCTACGAGCTGGCGCAGGAGGTGGCCGAGCGCGATCACGTCCGCTTCGTTCTCGGTCTTCAGATCAGCCGTGATGACGGCACATATCGAGTGACGGGGCGCGTGGCGGATGTCGACCGCCGAGAGCAGGCGGCACAAGCATCCGCCACCGCTGCGACCAAGACGGACGTTCTCCCGGCGCTGGAGCGAGTGCTGGTGACGCTGCGCCAACGGCTCGGCGAATCTCGCGACGACCTCGCTGATCGCCGCGCTCCCCTTCCGATGGTGACAACGGCGTCGCTGGAAGCGCTCCGATCCTTTGCCGAGGGATCGGCCGCGTGGACGAAGGGAGATTATCGCCTCGCAGGAGAGCTCTGGCATCGCGCTGTCGACCTCGACACCGGCTTCGCGATGGCGTACGGCGCGCTCGGAAACTGGTACTACTACCACCACGACCGCGCACAGGGGGAGCATTTCTTCGTCGAAGCGCTGAAGCGCTCCAATCGCCTCTCGGAACGGGAGCGCCTCCGGCTGCTCGAAGGACAGGCCGACTACCACGGCAACGTGGATTCTTCTCTGTCCCTGTCCAGGAAGATCGCCAACCGGTATCCCAGCGTGTCCACGTGGTACAACCTCGGCGTGAACCTCCTCCAACATCAGCGAAACGTGGAGGCGATGACAGCCTTTCATACTGCGCTGAGCTTCGATTCGACTCACGTGAACAGCTACATCAATCTCGCGACCGGAGCGCGACGGCTGAGCCGGCCGGAGGAAGCCCTCCGCTACTACACGCGGGCTGGAGTGCTCGATTCGGGTGTCCTCTATCGCAACAACATCAACCACGAATGGGGCGGGACGCTGGTTCGCCTCGGCCGGCTCGAGGAAGCCCGAGCGGCCTTCACGAAGATGGCGGCGAGCTCGAATGTGTCCGACCGGGCGCTCGGGCTGCGCTCGCTCGGCTATCTGGCGCTCTGGCGTGGCCACGCCGACGAGGCCATCGAGCTCTACCGCCAGGCGACCGCGGCCGCCGCGCAGACCGCGGCGCCATTGAGCGAGGCACGCAACCGCCTGCTGCTCGCGGGGTCGTATCACATCGCCGGCCGCACAGCTGAGGCCATCGCCGAAGTCAGTCACGTCGTCGCCAACGTGCGAACGCCACTCTTCGAGCCCAGCTTTCTCGCGATGGTGGCCAACAGCTGCATCCAGCTTGGGCGCGTTGCCGACGCCGAAGCGGTGCTTCGAGTGCTACGCACGCGCGTGAATAGGGACAACGCGGTGGATCGCGCCGCCGAGTCATTCGTCGCCGGCGCGATCAGTCTTGCGAGAGGGCGGCCGGACAGCGCCCAGTCGCTCGCGCGGGGTGCGGAGCTACTCCCCCAGCGGGTTCACGTGCTGCGGTTGCAGGCCGAGGCCTTCCAGGCGCTCGGACGGAGTGACTCGGCCCGTGCCGCGCTCTCGCGCCTTCTCGCCGAGCCGGCTTTCGGGTACGAGGGGCAGGAGGACTGGTTGCGCACACCGCTCGTGCTCGGCGACCTCCTGCTCGCTGGAGGCGACTCGAGCGGCGCCGCGACATCGTATCAGCGGTTCCTCACCCAATGGCGGGAGGCACCTCCTTCCCTCCCCGATGTCGTCGCGGCCCGGTCGCGTCTCCGCGCCCTTCACATTCCTGCGGGCCTCCCGTAGATTGCGCTCCATGTCCATCCCGACCACGATGTATATGTGTCCGATGCCGACCTCCGAGAGCTCACGGGGACTGGCTGAGCGACGCGTGCGAGGGCACGAGGACTAGCGCAGCCACCGGGTCAACCGACCCACCGCAGCCGACACAGGCCGCGACTCCCCGAGAGTCGCGGCCTTTTTGTCGCCCGTTCCCATTCTCCAGGCGAGGTTCGCTCACTCATGTCAGCCTTCGAAGTCCGTCCGATCGCGATCTATCACGAGCACCCGGACTGGTTCCGGCCCCTGTTCGCGGAACTGGAGCGTCGCGGCGTGCCGTACGTGCGACTCGATGCCGCAAGCCACTTCTGGGATCCGGCCGAGAGCGCCGCGCCGTTCGCGCTGGTGTTCAACCGGGCGTCGCCGTCGGCGTACCTGCGCGGCCACGTCCAGAGCACGTTCCATACGCTGTCCTGGCTGCGACATCTCGAGCGCATCGGCGTGCCCGTGGTGAATGGCTCGGCAGCGTACACCGTCGAGCTGTCCAAGGCGCTGCAGCTCGATCTGCTAGCCGAGCTCGGGTTGCCCTTTCCGCGAGCGCGTGTGATCAACAGCGCACTGGTGGCGGTCGACGCAGCGCGCGGGCTTCGCTTCCCGGTTCTGGTCAAGGCGAACATCGGCGGGAGCGGCGCGGGGATCGTGAGCTACGAATCCGAGTCGGCGCTCGCCCAAGCCGTCCGGGATGGACTGCTCGACTTCGGCGTGGACGGAGTGGCTCTGGTCCAGGAGCAAGCGCCCCTGCGCGGCGGGCACATCACTCGCGTGGAGGTGCTCGGCGGGCGGTTTCTCTACGCTATCGACGTGTATCCCGCCGAGGGCTTCAACCTCTGCCCCGCCGACATGTGCCAGACGACCGACGGTCGCACGCTCAGCCGCTCGGCGTGCGCGGTCGACGCGCCGAAGAACGGGATGCGTGTGGAGCGAGCGCAGCCCTCACCTGCCATCATCGCCCAGGTGGAGCGTATCGCCGAGCGCGTCCAGCTCGATGTGGGTGGAATCGAGCTCCTGGTGGATGACCGCGATGGCCGGCACTACTTCTACGACATCAACGCGCTCTCCAATTTCGTCGCGGACGCGAGAAACGTCGTCGGATTCGATCCGCACGAGCGCCTGGTGGACTACCTGCTATCGCGCGTCGGCGCGCCCGCGAACGCCCTGGTCGCGGAGGTGGTTTGATGCGCTACGGCTACTGGCTTCCCGTCTTCGGCGGCTGGCTACGCAATATCCCCGACGAGGCGATGGAGGGAAGTTGGGCGTACGTGAGCCGCCTCGCTCGCCGCAGCGAGGAGATCGGCTACGACCTGACGCTCATCGCCGAGCTGTTCCTCAACGACATCAAGGGGATCGACGCGCCGGCGCTCGATGCCTGGTCCACAGCGGCGGCGCTCGCGGCGGTGACGCGACGCCTCGAGCTCATGGTTGCGGTGCGTCCCACCTTTCATCAACCGGCCATCCTCGCGAAGCAGGCCGCCAACATCGATCACATCTCGGGAGGCCGGCTGTCTCTCAACGTTGTCAGCTCGTGGTGGAGAGACGAGGCACGCCGCTACGGCGTTCAGTTCGACGAGCACGACGATCGATACGCCCGCACTGAAGAGTGGCTCCGGGTGGTGAACGGCGTGTGGCGCGAGCCGAGCTTCAGCTACGAGGGACGATACTACCGGGTGGAGGAGACCATCGCCGAGCCCAAGCCCGTCGCCCGCCCGCGTCCGACGATCTACGCCGGCGGCGAGTCGGAGAGGGCGAAGGAGCTCATCTCCCGCGACTGCGACGCCTACGTGATGCACGGCGACCCGCCCGAGCGCATCGCGCCCAAGATCGCGGACATGCGCCGTCGCCGTGAGGCGGCCGGTCTCGGTCCGATGCACTTCGGCATGGCCGCTTACGTGATCGTGCGGGAGAGCGAGGCCGAGGCGAAGCGCGAGCTCGTCCGCATCACCAACGTCGCGCCCGGGTCGCCCGGCTACTCCAACTATCGCGACTGGATCGCGAACACGAAGCTCGATCAGCAGGTGAGCCTGCAGGATTACTCAGTCTCGAACCGCGGGCTGCGGGCCGGGCTGGTGGGCACACCGGAGCAGGTGGCAACGCGCATCCGCGAGCTCGAGAGCGCCGGTGTGGGGCTGCTCCTCCTCCAATGCAGCCCTCAACTGGAGGAGATGGACCGCTTCGCCGAGCACGTGATGCCACTGGTGGAGCCAGTCGTCAGCCACCACGCCGTAGCGTGACCAGGAGCGTCCTCGGCTGCCCGGGACTGACGAAGCGGGAGGCGCGCAGCTCCTGGTAGGATCGATCGAGGATATTCTGCACCGCGGCGGCGACAGACCACGTTCGCCCGAGGGGAAGGACCACTCGCCCATCGAGAAGCTGGTAGGGCTCGGTACGGACGCCCGGCTCCCCGATCGGCGTGAAGGGCCCGGTGTGTGCGACCCAGATGGAGCCCAGAATCGCCCCGCGCTGGAAATCCACGCCTCCCTCCACCGCCTCGCGTGACACCCCGAAGACGGGCGTGCCGGAGAGAGTCTCTCCCTCCACGGTGGAGCGGTCGGTGTATCGCGCGTGGTTGAAGGTCGCGTGGGTGAAGAGGGCGATACCGGCGCCGATCGCCATGCGGCCATCTGCCTCGATGCCCTGCCGCAGGCTGCGACCGCTGGAGAGCGAGGACAGCGTGACGGGGTCGAAGGTCTGCTCGTTGCGTACGTCGACGCGGAAGAGCGCCACGGACCCTTCCAGCCGCGGCATCGCGACACGGATCCCAATCTCGCTCGCCCACTCTCGGATCGGCGCGAGCGTGGGATCCGCGACGACACCATCGCTGGCGCGGAAACCGCCGTTGAAAGCCGCGTAGGCGGAGAGGACGTCGGTGAGCCGAGCGAGAGCGCTCAACTTTGGCGTGGCGATGACGTCGGTGTGTGTCACCCGCGTGCCCCCCTCGCTGGGAGCGCTCCGGTAGTGCAACGCATCCAGCCGGCCACCGACCCCCACCGACAGGCGGCGTGAGACATCCAGATGCGCCTCCACCGCCGGCCCGAACGAGAGTTGCATCGCATCCAGGCGGGTGAACACGGAATCCCGCTCACGCCGTGTCGTGAAGTTGCGCCCGTATCCAGCCGTCACTGCGCGATAGTCGGCGCCCACAATGACGTGGAGGCGTCCGAGACCGCGCATGTAGCGCGTGAAACCTCCGGCATCGGCGCGGCGGTCCCGCTCCTCGGTCTGCGACGTCGCCCCTTCACCGATGCCTCCCTCAGGCGGGATGTTGAGAAAAAGGTGCCAGTCACGCCCGCGGGCGTAGAGCATTGATTCCACGGAGCCCTCGCCGAGGTCGCGCGCCAGCGTGCCGCGGACTGTCGCGACGCCAGAGCGACCTCCGTCCGTCGGGTCCACCGCGCGACGGATGTCCCCGCGCTCGAAGTCCTCGAGCGAGACGAAGCCCGGCGAATCCCAGTGCGCTCCATAGGCAGTGGCGTTGGCGGAGAATCGCGTGCCGTCGCCCGTGACCCAGTTCCGGCTGCCCATCAGGTGAGTCGTCTGCGCGTTGCTGTGCGGACGCCAGCCATCCTCGCGCTGGAGGTCTCCTCCGAGCACGTAGCCCCCGTGCTCGCCGACGCCGCCGCTGAGGAGGGAGACTCGGGCATCGCCATACGAGCCGGCGCGCAAGCTCCAGCGGGTGCCGGATATCAGCGGAAGCGACTGGACCTCGATCTCGCCGCCCATCGCGAAGTTGCCGATCCAGGGCGAGACAGGGCCCTTGAGTACCCGGATGGCCGAGACCGCCTCGGGAAGAATCTCGTTCCAGTCGGCGTAGCCTTCGGCATGTCCATTCACGGGATGATTGGCGGGCACACCATCGATCATCAGAGCGACGTCGGCGGAGTGATCAGACGTGAAGCCGCGAATCACCGCATCGGACGCGAAGCCAGGGCCCTGGCCCTGCTGATGGACCTCCACCCCGGCCGTCTGTCGGATGAGATCCCACGCGTTTGTGGCTGGGACCGTGCGAATCGCTTCGGGCGATATCACCACCGCGCTGGCGGCGTCCGAGCGCGGCTGGCGCTCGGCGACCACACGAACGTGCGGTAACGCGAACGATGTGTCGCGACGCGCGCTGTCGGCGGGCGGTCGCTTCTGTGCGTTGGCCGGAGCGACCAAACAGGTGACGAGAACGAGCGCGCGGTACGTCGGGATCAGACGCCCGGCTCGCCGGAGGCCACGATGTCCAGACGCGCTGTGTCGACGACGCGAGGAGTGCAACTCTGGCGGACAGGAGTGGGGAAATGCAAGATAACCGACGATAGCAGGTCCACACCTTCGAGGAGGGGATCCATGAGGAGCACCGCGCGAGTCGGTACGCATCCGATACATCCGATGCTCGTCCCCTTTCCGATCGCGCTGTGGAGCGGCGCGTTGATCTTCGATCTCGTGGCCAAGTTCACCCATCACTACACGCTGCACACGGCTGCTTTCTACATGAGCATCGCCGGCTGCGTGGCCGCGCTCGCCGCCGCCGTGCCCGGGCTGGTCGACCTCCTGAAGTCCGTGCCGGCAGGCACGGCCGCCAGCCGCACCGGCTGGAGGCACGGGCTGATCAACGTCGCGGCCCTGCTTCTCATGGTGGTCAGCGCCATGAGCCGCACTCGCGGCGCGGGGGAGCTCACTGGGGGCATGACGCGCTTGGCCTACCTGACCGAGATCTTCGCCGTGGTGTTGATCACCTACTCCGGGTGGCTCGGCGGATCGCTGATCTACGACCACAAGGTGGGAATCGAGGGAGAGGGCGTCCACTAGTCCGCTTTCTTCAGATCCAGCTCGAGCAGCCTGATCGCCGGCTGGGGCGGGGTCGAGTTGTAGAATTGCACCCGCTCGATCAGGAAGGGCTCGTCGAGACGTACCTGCATGAGCCCTCTCTCTGCTTCCGGGGTGATCTCGGGGAAGAAGCTGAGCGTGCAGTGCGGAGAGAAAGTGAATTTCGATCTCTCGAAGCGCAGCCCACAGCTCGCGATGCGCTCGTGCAGGGTGCGTAGTGGTCCGTGCGGATCGAGGGGCAGGACGATGATGTTCGTCTGCATGAAGCGCCGGGGACGACCAAATCGTACCTCGATGGGAGCTGTGTCGTCGGTGATCGGCTCCAGGAGCCCGCGCAGTCGCTCCGACGTCGTACGACCCGGGATCGGTCCGACACCCGATGAGCCGGTGATGGTGATGTGAGGCGGAGACAGCTTCGCGAGCTTGGGGTCGAAGCGAAGCTGGGCCTCGAGCACCCGGTCGCGCGCCTCGCCGGTGAGCTCAGTCACCGTGAAGATGCCGCTGTTCATGACCGCGGAAGATACACCCCGCTCCGACTCCCTTCAGCTTTTTCCCCGACCGTCCGACAATCACTGCATGACCGTGCACCGACTCCTCGAGGAATACCCGATGCGCAACGTGGCGGTGCTCGAGCACCGATACACGTCGTGGATGCGCGACTACGAGGTCGAGGTGGAAGCAGCGTGGTCGGAGGAGCAGCAGGGACGCTACCTCTACCGCTTTCGGCATTGTCCGGTGGCGCACGTGGTGTCCCGCCTCGGCGATGACGTCTGGCACCAGTCGTGGGCGGACGTCTACACGGATCACGGCGCCTGGGTCGAAGCCGGGGAGCCCGAGGGATTCGTCTGGGGAATGCGCTGGAGCTTCGCGAAGCCCGGCCTCAGTCACGTCGATACGTCCGAGCAGGCGAAGGCGTGGTCACAACGCCTTGGCAAGGCGATGCACGAGGTGAAGATCGAGACGGAGGTCTATCAGCTCCGGCTCATCTTCCACAGCCTCATGGTGCGCAAGGTGAGCGATGAGCTGCTCATCCTCGACCCGGCGACGCTGTCGGCGATGCGGGCATAGCGGCTCAGCGGCCCGGCATGGCTGTCATGGGAAGCACGAGCAGGCGCAGCACGCCGCCCGCGTCGGCCCCCGAGATGGATGCGCCGAGCAGCCAGCGGTCGAAGCGGTTATTCGGGTGGTCGTGATGATACTTCACGACCTTGAGCCCGCTGAACGTACCGATCGCCGCGCCCATGATCACATCGCTCGCCCAGTGCTTGTTGTTGTACATGCGCGACAGCCCCACCAGCGTCGCGCCGCCGTACATGGCCGGCGCGACGTACCACGTCGAATGCGACCAGAATTCGCTCGTCTCCTGCGTCACCGCCGCGGCCGCCGCGAATGCGATCAGCGTGTGGCCGGAGGGGAAGGAGCGATAGCGCTCGTCGTGCAATCCACGCCCAAACCCATAGTCGTGGGGATTGCGCGCCACATACGGACGGGCGCGGCCGACGCTGTACTTGAGCACGCTCGTCACACCGAGGCCGATGAGGATCGCTTCGGTGCCGTGCAGTCCGAGCTCGGCCATCTCCCGATTCTTCGCCAGCCGCCCGGCACCGTACAGGCCCCCGCCGATGACGAAAGCGCCCGGAAAGGTGATGACCTCGACGCTACGGGAGAACGGATGCAGGAGGCGGTGCGCCTGTGGTGTCCCCTGCAGGTAATCGGCGATCTTCTTGTCGAGCGGGGCGATTGCCAGCGTGCCAACGGCGAAGGCACCCGCATAGAGCGCGTCGCGCACGACGAAGAGCGGTGGCGGAGCCGCGCTGTCAGGGGTTTGCGCCGGCGCTCGATGTATCGGCGCGGCCAGGACCAGCAGGAGCATCCCGAGTCGTCTCATGACCGCCTCCCTTTTGCAGCGCCCGTGCCGCGCGCTCCGTTCTGGTGCTGAAGACGTGACGAGCCTGCTCCGGAATCAGTCATTGGGCATGCGCCCACCCCCCGCTCGCGGCGGGCACCTACCATCGCGCCTGGTTCGAGCCCCCGTGGATCCTACCACCCAGCTTCTCGACGACGACCGCGCACGCTCCGAGCTCCTCCTGAACACGGTGCGCGCGGTGGTGGTCGGCCTTCTGGCCGCGGTCTCGCTCATCTACGCACCCCGGCTGACCCCGGCGCTGCGTCACGCCAACGCGGCGGTGATCGCGCCGATGCTGCTCTGGACGCTGGCACAGGAGTACTTCATCCATCGCCGGAAGCGGCGGGCACCCTGGCTGTCCACGGTCAACGCCGTCGTGGACGTCACCGCGGTGTCAGCCCTGCTGGCCGGATACGGGCTCGCGTACAGCTCGTCACTGGTCGTCTCCACCCCCGTCTTTCTCATCTACTTCGCCATTCTCGCCGCTCGACCCTTCACCAGCTCCACCCGGAATGCTGTGCTCGTCGCGGCCGTCACCGTTCTGGAATATGGCGCCATGGTCACCTGGTTCCTGGTGAGCGGCCGGCTCGAGGCGGCCGCTGGGCCGCTCGACGCCGTGCTGTCGGGGAAGCCGTCGCTGCTCGACGAAGGGGCGAAGCTCCTCCTGCTCGCTGTCGCGGGCGCGATCTCGGCGTACGCGACGTGGTGGAACGAGCGTACTCTGCGACGGGCGCTCGCGGCGCAGGTGGCGCGTGACGCGGAGGAGCGCGACCTGGCGGCGAAGCTGCAGGAGGCGGACAAGCTCGCCGCTGTCGGAACGCTCGCGGCGACGATGGCCCACGAGGTCAACAACCCGCTGGCGCTGATCGCGATGCTGGCGGAGATGATGCAGGAGGCGCCCTTGACCGAGGGTCAACGCGCCGACCTCAAATCGATCGGGAGAGAGGCGCACCGGACCGCCAGGGTGGTGAGCGAGATGTTGCGCTTCGCACGCCCGCAGGCTGACGAAGGCTCGGTATCGCTGAGCGCCGTCGCGGACAGCACGCTCAACGTGCTACGGCCGCTCATCCGGCAGCACAACGTGGAATTGCAGCTCGATCTGTATGAGCCGCTGCCGCTCGTGGGCGGCGGCTCGGCGCGATTGGAGCAGGTGGTGCTCAACCTCGCCATCAACGCCATCCAGGCCATGGAGCAGTGGGCGGGCCCGCGCCGGCTGAGTGTGATCACCGGGCGCGACGCCACACATGCGTGGATCGAGGTCGCCGACAGCGGACCGGGCTTTCCTCCCGGTGTGCGCGAGCGGATCTTCGAGCGGTTCTTCACCACCAAGCCCGACGGCAAAGGAACCGGTCTCGGGCTCTGGATCACCCACGAGATCGTCGGCGATCAGGGCGGCACGATCGAGGCCCACAATGGGCCGGCGGGGGGAGCACGCTTTCTGGTGCGGCTGCCCGTGCTGGTCGAGCCGCGTCTCGAGCTGAGCGCCTGAGCGCCGGCCGCCCGAGTCGCTCACCACCGCTACCTCGCCTTGCCCGGCTTGATCTCGGTGGACTGGTCGAGGTCCGCTAGGAACATCGCCTCCGCGGCTGCGCCGAGAGCGCGATCCTGGATGACGGCGTCGAGCTCGTAGTTGACAGCGATTCCGAGCGGGTTGAAGTCGGTTGAGCCCACGCGCACCCATCGGCCATCGACCACCGCTGTCTTCGCGTGCATCATCACTCCCTTCCACTCCCACAAGCGGACTCCGTTCCTGAGCATGCGCCGATAGGCCTGCCGAGCGAGCAGCCGGATCCAGGGGTGGTCGTAGCTGCTCGGGACGAGCACGCGCACATCGACGCCGTCGCGGGCCGCGCCGGCGAGCGCCTCGAGCTCGGCGTAGGAGGGGACGAAATACGCGCTCGCGATCCAGATGGCGCGCTCCGCTGACACGGCCTGGATCTGGAGGGCGCGGGCGACGCGCAGGCGAAGGGGCTCTCCCTCGACGATGCCGACGATAGCGCCCTCATCCTTGTCCGGGCTCACCTCGGCGCCAACGGGTCGCCGCACGAGCAGTCGGGCGGAGTCACGACGCTCCTCGCGGGCGGCGCGGCTCCACATGCGGTCGAACGCGTGCGTCATGTCGAGCGCCGCCAGCCCATCGATGCGCACCGCCGTATCGCGCCAGCGCGCCTTCCGATCCTGGTTTCCGCGCCCGCCCCATTTCTCGGAGAGACCGAGTCCGCCGGTGATGCCCGTTTTCTCATCGATCACGAGCAGCTTCCGATGGTCGCGCGGGACGACGCCGAGCCAGGGGCGAAAGCCCGGCGGATTGAAGATGCGGAGCTCGATCCCGGCGGCGCGCAGAGCCCGCCAGTATCGGCGGCCGGTGCCGCGAGAGCCCACCCAGTCGGTGAGAAATCGCACCTCGACACCCCGCTTCACCGCGGCCGCCAGGGCGTCGGCGAATCGCCGTCCGACGGAGTCATCCTGCACCATGTAGCTCTCGAGGGCGATCGAGGCGCGCGCCCCCTCGATCAGCCCGATCATCGCATCGTACGTCGCCGGTCCGTCGCGCAGCAGCTCCACGCTGTTCCCACTGGACGCGTCAGCGGCCGCCACTCTCCAGAGCCCACGCGAGAACGATGGGCCCTGCACCACGAGATCGCCCGGCGTCTGGCGACGCGCGACGGGCGTGGATGGAGGGCTGGTGCGGTCGGGGCGAGTAGTCACCATCGCGAGAAGGTCGCGGAGGATGGTGCAGCGTGCCAGGTGCTCGCGCTGAGCGCCTTCCGAAGAAAGCGTTCGTTACACTATTCTCCGCCCCTATGTCCCCTTCCCCGCTCGATCTGGATCACGACACGATGCGCCGGATGGGGCATCGGGTAGCCGATCTCATCGCCGAGCATCTGGCGACGCTCCGTGATCAGCCGGTGTTCGCCACTCTCGGGAGGCAGGAAGCGGATACACTGGTCGCTGGTCCTCCGCCAGCGACCGGACGCGATCTGGAGTCGCTGCTGAAGACGCTCGGCGAGCGCGTGTTTCCTCATGCGGCGCGCGAGCCCCACCCGGGCTTCATGGCGTACGTGCCGGGCTGCCCGACCTTTCCGGCCCTGCTGGGCGACTGGATCGCGGGCGGATTCAACTTCTTTGCCGGTGTGTGGCC
The DNA here is from genome assembly GCA_038253885.1 of Gemmatimonadales bacterium. Lineage (GTDB taxonomy): Bacteria > Gemmatimonadota > Gemmatimonadetes > Gemmatimonadales > Gemmatimonadaceae > JALZAQ01. The sequence continues at coordinate 29,586 of JBBSGP010000008.1, forward strand.
GGTCGCGGCGGGCCCGAATGCTCTCGAGCTCTCGGTGCTCGACTGGTTCCGGCAATGGATTGGCATGCCCGATGGCGCCGGCGGATTGCTCACGTCCGGCGGGTCGGCCGCGATGGTCACGGCGGCGATCGCGGCGCGACACGCGGTCGTTGGCGAGGACGCCTCGCGCATGCCGCGGCTGGCGCTGTACGCTTCCGATCAGGCGCACTCCTCGGTGGTGCGCGCCGCCTGGATCGCCGGCGTGCCCCGCGCCCAGGTTCGCTCGATCGCGGTGGACGACGGGTATCGGATGCGATGCGATCGGCTCGCCGAGGCGATCGAGCGCGATCGGGCCGCGGGCCTCCTGCCGATGATGGTGATGGCGAGCGGAGGAACGACGAACACCGGATCGGTGGATCCCCTGAGCGACATCGCCGACCTGTGCGCGGCCGAGCAGATCTGGATGCACGTGGATGCCGCGTACGGCGGCTTCGCCGCGCTCACCGAGCGGGGCTCGCTCGCGCTGGATGGGCTGGGCCGCGCCGACTCGGTGACGCTCGACCCGCACAAATGGCTGTTCGTCCCGTTCGAATGCGGGTGCCTGATGGTGCGCGACCCGCGCCGGCTCAAGGCCGCGTTCCAGATCTTTCCGGAGTATCTGAGAGACGTGGAAGCATCGGGGGAGCAGGTGAACTTCGCCGACTACGGCGAGCAGCTCACCCGCTATTCCCGGGCCCTCAAGATCTGGCTCTCGGTGAGCTATTTCGGCGTCGATGCCATTCGCGATGCAATCGACGGCGCGATGGATCTGGTGCTGCTCGCCGAGCAGCTCGTGGGCGCGGAGCCATCGCTCGAGCTCCTCTCGCCGGCACGGCTCGGAGTGATCTGCTTCCGCGCGCATCCAGCGGGACTCGACGATCCGGCGGCGCTCGACTCGCTCAACGAGCGGATCAACGGAGCCATCAACGCCGGCGGGCGCTACTTCATCTCCTCCACCCGATTGGGCGGACGCTTCTCTCTCCGCATCTGCGTGCTCGGCTATCGCACTGCACGCCGGGACATCGAGGGACTCATCGACGCGATCGTGCGCGAGGCCTCTCGTGCGTGACTTGCCTCCGCTGTCCCGAAGCGCTATTCAGACCGCATGCTGAGCATCGACCTGAGAGGCCGGCGTGCACTGATCGCGGGCGTCGCGGACGACGGCGGCTATGGCTTCGCGATCGGCAAGGCGCTGGCGGAGGCGGGGGCATCGATCGTGGTCGGCACCTGGCCTCCGGCGCTCAACATCTTCCTCAACCTGCTCGAGCGCGGGAAGATGGACGAATCGCGCCGGCTGAGCGACGGCTCGCTGATGCAGTTCGAGAAGATCTATCCCCTGGACGCCGCGTTCGACGCACTCGTGGACGCGCCCGACGAGATCCGGCAGAACAAGCGCTACAAGGAAGTGGGCGACTTCTCGATCGAAGGGATGTCGGCGCGTCTGGCGGCCGACTTCGGAGAGCGGCCCCTGGACATCGTCGTGCACTCGCTCGCCAACGCGCCGGACGTGAAGAAGCCCCTCCTCGAGACGAGCCGGAGCGGCTATCTCGCGGCGGTGAGTGTGAGCTCGTTCTCGATGGTGGCGATGGTGAGGCGGCTGGCGCCACTCATGCGCCCGGGAGGATCCTTTCTCTCGCTGACCTACATGGCCAGCGAGCGGGTGATCCCCGGCTATGGAGGGGGGATGTCCTCCGCCAAGGCCGCACTGGAAAGCGACACGCGGGTGCTCGCCTTCGAAGCGGGGCGGAAGTACGGTGTCCGGGTGAACTGCATCTCCGCCGGACCCTGGGCGTCGCGGGCCGCGAGCGCGATCGGGATCATAGACAAGATGGTCCAGTACGTCTCCCGCAACGCTCCCCTGACGGAAGAGCTGACCCCGCTCGAGGTCGGGACGGTAGCCGCGTTTCTCTCGAGTCCTCTCGGTAGCGGCATCACCGGCGCGGTGGTGCACGTCGACAAAGGATATCACGCGATGGGGATGGCCGTCCCCGAGTAGGCGGTGACCGCCGCCCGGCGGCGCTCCGCTCCCCGTCTCCCATAACCGAAGTAGATCGCCAGACCGACGGCGAGCCAGATCACGAGCCTCGCCCACGTCGCCCCCGGCAGACCCGCCATCTGCGCCAGACAGATCAGCGCGCCGAAGATCGGTACCCAGGGCATCCACGGCGTCCGGAACGGTCGGTGGAGCTCCGGCGACACGCGCCTCAGCACGAGCACGCCGATGCATACCATCACGAACGCCAGCAACGTCCCCATCGCCGTGAGCTGCGTCAGCACGGCGATCGGGAAGAGTCCCGCCACCAGCGCCACCACCACACCGGTGAGCGCGGTGGTGACGTGTGGCGTCTTGAAGCGCGGATGCACGGCGCCGAACAGCTTGGGGAGCAAGCCGTCGCGGCTCATCGAGTAGAAGATCCTCGGCTGGCCCAGCAGCATCACCAGCATCGTGCTCGAGAGACCGGCAATCGCGCCGAGCTTGATGATCGGCCGCAGCCAGGTGAGGCCGGTGGAGTCGATGCCGAGTGCGATCGGTGCTGGTACGTTGAGCTTGCTGTAGTGCACGATCCCCGTCAGCACGAGAGCGACGGCCACGTACAACACGGTGCAGATGAGCAGCGATGCCATGATGCTCCACGGCATGTCCTTCTGCGGATTCTTCGACTCCTGAGCGGCCGTGGAGACGGCATCGAAGCCGATGAAGGCGAAGAAGATCACGCCCGCCCCGCGTAGCACGCCGCTCCAGCCGAACTCGCCGAAGTGTCCGCTGTTCGGGGGGACGAACGGATGCCAGTTGGCCGTCCGGATGTACGGCAGCCCGAATCCGATGAAGAGCAACAACACCGCCACCTTCACGACAACGATGACCGAGTTGAAGCCGGCCGACTCCTTGATCCCGATGATGAGGATCACGGAGATGAGCAGCACGATCACCGTGGCCGGGAGGTTGAAGATACCGGTGACCGTGCTGCCGTCGGGGAGGGCGACCAGCGAGCCCGGAGGGCCCGACAACCGCGCGGGAAAGGGGATGCCCGCGTCCTGCAGCACGCTGACGAAGTTTCCTGACCAGCCGACGGCGATCGTGGACGCGCCGAGGGCGTACTCGAGGATCAGGTCCCAGCCGATGATCCAGGCGAACAGCTCGCCCAGCGTCGCGTACGCGTACGTGTACGCGCTCCCGGCCACCGGGATCATGCTCGCGAACTCGGCGTAGCACAGTCCGGCGAACGCGCAGCCGACACCCGCGATCAACATCGAGTACACCAGCGCCGGGCCGGCGAACTGCGCCGCCGCCGTGCCGGTGATGACGAAGATCCCGGCGCCGATGATCGCGCCGATCCCCAGCGTCGTGAGGTTGAATACCCCGAGCGTGCGATGGAGCGTGCCGCTCTCGGCCTCGCGCTGCAGCTCGGTGATGCTCTTCGTCGTGAACAGTCCCATTGGCGCACTCTCCCGGTGACCCCCTCCACGCCGCCCGCCGGCGCGGTCCCACAGGATGGCGTTGGTCTACTGGCTGGCGGTCCGGAGAATGTCCCGAATCGGTCCGCGACGCCCCGCGCTGTCAGAGTGCTGTCAGAGGGAGGCTCGTCGAGTGATCGAAGCGTAGATTGGACCGATGAGAACCGAGGAGCACGAACGGCTTCCGCGGGGACGCTCGCGACCGCTCTGGCGATCGAGCGCGCTGCCGTTGGTCGCGCTGCTCCTGCTGACGCTGGTGCTCGCAGCCGTGCTCGCCTACGAGGCATGGGACGCGGGACGCTCCCACCGTCGGACGGCGGAGCGCGCACTTCGCGATTACGCCGCTTTCGCCGCGCAGGAGCTCGCGTCGAGTGCCGCCGGACCGCTGCAGTCCGCGCTCGCCGACGTCTTCGCGCCGGTCGCCGGCACCAAGGCCCTGTCCCCGTACGAGCTGCTCGCGTCTCCGGTCGTCCTCACCAACACGGCCGACAGCGTGCTCCGTTGCGGGAGCGCCGATGACGCGCGCCGGTTCTACTTTCGTCTCGACTTTCGCAATCGCGAGCTCGTCACCTCCGGAGCTGCTCTCGCGCCACGGCAGCGAGCGGCGCTCGCCGACACCATCGCCGCCCACGCGCAACGCGTCTACCAGCGGGAGTGGCGATCGGCCGCCCTCATCGGCCCTGGCGACCGCGCGCTCGTCTATGCTGTCAAGTTCGCGGAGCACGGCGCCCCGCTCGCGGCATACGGATTCGAGACCTGCGCGTCCGCCTTCGGCGCACCCCTGTTCCACCGGCTCGCCGAACGCCATGCCCTGCTACCCGGCACCGTGATGCACGGCGCCTCGAACGACTCTCTGCTTTCCGTGCGTATCTTCGACGCGTCCGGCCGCGATCTCTACCGCTCTCCCGTTCAGTACCTCTCCCCGTTCGGAGCCTCGGCGTCGCTCGATCGCTTTGGCGGTCTCGCCGCCAGCGTCACTCTTCGACCGCGCATCGCCGAGGCGCTGGTTCTCGGGGTGCCGCTTCGGTCGCGACTTCCCCTCCTACTGGGACTGCTGGCGCTCACCGGTGCGCTGGCCATCATCGCCATCCAGCAGCTTCGTCGCGAGCACGATCTGGCACGGCTGCGTGAGGATTTCATCTCCAGCGTCTCACACGAGCTGCGCACACCCCTCGCGCAGATCCTGCTCTACGCCGAGACCCTCAGCCTCGGACGCATCCGCAGCGACGACGAGCGGCGCGGCGCTGCCGATGTCATCGTACAGGAAGCGCAGCGCCTCCGGCAACTCGTGGAGAATGTGCTCCACTTCTCCCGCGCCGAGCGGCAGCTCACCCGACTCGCTCCGGAGCTGACGGCGCTGGCGCCACTGGTGACGGAGATCGTCGCAGCCTTTATGCCCTTCGCCAGAGCGGCCGGCGCCGAGATTCACACCGACCTCGACGACCGATTGGCCGCGAAGGTGGATCGCGGAGCCCTCCGGCAGATGCTGCTCAACCTGCTGGACAATGCGATCAAGTATGGCCCACCCGGTCAGACGCTGGTGGTCGCGCTGGAGAGCGTCACCGCGGATCGCGTGCGCATCCGCGTGGACGACCAGGGCGGCGGGATCCCGGTCGACGAGCGCGAGCGGGTGTGGACGTCGTTCTATCGACTCCCGATGCACGCCGCTTCGGCGGTGGCCGGCAGTGGCATCGGACTGTACGTGGTCCGCGAGCTCGCGCGCCTGCACGACGGGCTTGTCTGGGTCGAGAGCGCGCCGGCCGGCGGGTGCCGCGTCGTCATCGAGCTGCCGCGCGCGGCAGACCAGGATGGCGGGCCAATCGCGCACCGCGCGATGGCTGTCGCACCGGAGCCGGTACGATGACACGCATCCTGGTGATCGAGGACAACCACAATCTGGCCGTGGGGCTGCGCAACAACCTGGAGATCGAAGGCTACCAGGTGGAGATCGCCAGCGACGGACAGAAGGGACTGGCGCGGGCGCGGGAGCTCGAGCCCGACCTGGTCATCCTCGACCTCATGCTGCCGCTGCTCGATGGGTACCGCGTCTTGAGGATGATGCGTGAAGAGGATCTCCGGATGCCCGTGCTCATCCTCAGTGCGCGCGCCGAAGAGACGGACAAGGTGCTGGGGTTCCGCTTGGGAGCCGACGACTACGTCGCCAAACCCTTCGGACTCCTGGAGCTGCTGGCGCGTGTGGATGCTCTCTTGCGGCGCGCTAATGGCTCGGGCGGGGGCACCAGACATCCGGCGTCCACCGACGCCGTCCGCTTCGGCGAGATCTCGGTCGACCCGGCGACGCATGGCGTGACGCGCGCTGGCGAGCCAGTCGCGCTGCGGCCCAAAGAGTACGAGCTGCTCGTCGCGCTCATCAAGCGACGCGGGCGGCTGGCATCACGGCTGGAGCTGCTGCGCGAGGTCTGGGGCTATTCCACCGAAGTGGTGAGCCGCACCGTGGACACGCATATCGCCGAGCTTCGGCGCAAGCTCGAGCGGGATCCGGCTGCTCCGCGCCACATCCTCACCGTGAGAAAGGCCGGCTACCGGCTCGAGATGTAGCCGGCGTCACCCCGCGCGTATCAGCGTCAGGCAGTCGATGGTGCCCTCGACCTTCACGCCGGCCTTGGTCTGTCCAGAGAAGGTGACCTTCGCGCTGTTGCCACGATCATCGATCTTGACCGTGCCGGTTCCATTCCCCTTGGCCGGCTCGATCTCGTACGTCTTCTGCGACAGCAGTGGTCCGAATCCGATCGTGATGAGGAACTTGTTCGTCCCGCCCGCGGCGGCCTTCGCATCCGGGACGATCATCTGCAGGCTGCTGAAAACCTTCGGATCCTCGGTGGTGATGCTGTACTGGTTGCCCCACGACCCCTCTCCGGTGAGACCAGCGCTGCACCCGCCGTCCGTCGCTTTGCCATCGTAGCTCCCGGCGTTCGCACCGCCGGTGAGGTTGACGTGCACGGTGCTGTTCACATCGCCTTTCGCGCCCGTTGCCGGGGCGCTCGCCGGCGAAGCGGCAGCGGTATCGGTCGCCACGTTCTTCTCCCCTTTCGAGCACGCGACAGCGAGGATAAGGGGGAACGCGCTTGCCCAAGGGCTGCGGTGGTGCGTCACGACGTGTCTCCTCACAGGTTGTCGTTCGAGGTTGCGTTTTTCATGTCGCCGATTCGACGACTATCCGCGAATCGGGCCGCTATTCAGTGGCCCGCACGCGATCACGCTCTGCCCATCGGCCGAGTGGACGTTGACGTACAAGGGAACCTCTTGCGGGAGGCCGAAGGGCAGGCCGAGGGTGAGCCGGCCCTGTCCCTGGTTGTCCGTCGATATCAGCCCGTAGGCGCCGGGCTGGCCGACGATCGGTCCGTTGGAGCCACAGTCTCCGGAATGGATATGCCAAGCGAGCTGCCGTGCGGGAGGCCCACCGGTGAGCGTGAGATCCACACGCGGGCTCGCGGCTCCCGTGGATCCCCCGATCATGCGTATGCTCACGCTGCCCGAGGCGGTCCCTCCTCCCTGAGGCTGCAGCGTTGCCGTGAGGCCCATCGGCGCGACCGTCTGGGGACGGGGGGTGCCGGGCGTGACCGCGGAGCCCTCCGGATAGCTCAGGCCGCCTCCGCCGCAGGCGCTCCAGAGGAGCGCGGCCGCTGCGATCGTGAGGACACTTTGCGTCTTCATGACTCGACTCTCCTTCATCTGGTGATGTTTTCCGGCGGCAACTCAGAGCATGGATGAGGCCACAACCGCTGGTTTTTCCTCCAGCTCCGAGGTGCTCGGAACGATCTCCGGAAGGTTGGCCTGCCGGAGCAGGGCGTTCACCTTCGGCAGGCCCGTGCTGATCTCGTTTCTCAGCTTGCCGAGTTGGGAGTCGAGCAGTCCCGAGAGCTCCTTGAACACCGCATACGCCTGCGCCGTCGGCCGGCCGTCGGCGCCACTCACCACTCCCGCGAGCGCGGCAATGCGGTTGTTGAGCTTGATCGGATAGTTGAGCGGGTCCTGGCCGCTCTGATTCTTCACCTGATAGATCTCTCCCTCGATCGCGGAAAGCCGGTCGGCGAAGCCACGCGATTCCTGCGCCAACGCCGCCGCGGCGGCGCCCGCCTTGGTCGTGCGCTCGCGGAGTTGCGCCTTCACGTTGCGGACGGTCTTCACCGCATCGTTCGCCTGGCTGAGACGGTCACGGATCTGCAACAGCAGCGTGAATTGCGCCTGCAGTCCCTCCGGCGTCGCGCGCGAGCGCGGGTCCTTCTTCAACGTGAAAGACTGGGTCTGACCCCCCCCACCCCCACCCCCACCCCCACGCTGGCTGCTGTCGTCGGTCACGGTCATGCGTACCGAGTACGTGCCAGGCAGCGCGACCGGGCCGCGAGTGCCGCCCGCCCACATGATCATGTTGGTGAAGCTGCTGGCATCGGGATACGCCATGTCCCACACGAAGGTGTTGAGCCCGGCCTTGTTGCGAACGCGCGGCGGGCGTGGCGCTCGGCGCGGTCCTTCCTCGTCGAACTGCTGCGGCGTCTCCTCTCCTCGCTGCTCGAGCTTCTTCGCGCTGTCCGCGCTCACGCCCGCCTTCGCCAGGCTGTCGCGGCGGACGCGCTGGATGCTGTCACCCCGCACCGAGTCGGCCGCGGTCGCGCTGTCCTGCTTGCTGGTGAATTTTCGGATCTGCTTGCCGGACGCGTCCAGGAACTCGAGCGTGACCTCCTGGTTGGCCTTGGCGAGCTGGTAGTAGATCACCGCCCCGCTCGGCGGGTTGGCCCCCACGGGATGCGCGCCCGTGCCGGCGCCGAAGCCGAAGAACCCGGCCCGATACACGTCCCGGGGCTTGAAGAGATGGTTCTGCTTCTCGAGGTCGGCGGCGTGCTGACGGAGCGGAGAGAGGTCGTCCAGAATCCAGAAGGACCGCCCGTGCGTGGCCGCCACCAGATCTCCCTCCTTCACCGCGAGGTCGTGCACCGGCACCAGCGGAAGGTTCAGGCGCAGCGCTTCCCAGCTGCCGCCGTCGTCGTAGGACACGTACACGCTGCGCTCCGTGCCAGCGTAGAGCAGTCCCTTCTTCGCCGGATCTTCCCTGATGACACGCGTGAACTCGGTCGCGGGGATGCCGCTCACGATGCGCGTCCAGCTCTTGCCGTAGTCCGTGGTGCGGTACAGATAGGGCGCCATGTCGTCGAGCTGGTAGCGGTTGCCGGCGACATAGGCCGTGCCCGGAGAGAATGGTGATGCCTCGATGGTCGAGATGCGCGTCCACTCGGGGAGGTCCTTCGGGGTCACGTTCTTCCAGCTGCGGCCGCCGTCGAGCGAGAGACTGACGACGCCATCGTCTGACCCTGTCCAGATCACACCGGCCCCCCCCTTCACCGGCGACTTGGCGACCGAGAAGATCGTGGCGTAGTACTCGACCGACGTCTGGTCCTTGGTGATCGGCCCGCCCGACGGTCCGAGCGTCTTCGGGTCGTGACGAGTGAGGTCGGGACTGATGGCTGAGAAGCTCTGCCCGCCGTTGGTGCTCTTGAAGAGCACGTTCGACGCGACGTACAACGTGTTCGAGTTATGCGGTGAAAGCAGGATCGGGAAAGTCCACTGGAAGCGGTACTTGAGATCCTCGGCCGAATGGCCCATGGGGTTGTCGGGCCACGGATTCACATCGCTCTCGACTCCGGTGCGGCGGTTGAGTCTCGTCGTCAGCCCGCCATAGCTGCCGGCATACACGACCCAGGGCGAGTCGGGCTTCACCGCGATGTAGCCCGACTCCCCTCCGCCCACCGGCTCCCAGTCGCGCACACCGATTCCGCCGTTCGCACGGCTCTGGATGCACACTGTCGAGTTGTCTTGTTGCGCGCCGCAGACCTGGTAAGGGAAGTCGTTCGTGGTCGTGACGTGGTAGAACTGCGCGGTCGCGAAATCCTGCTCGCTCCAGTTCTTTCCACCGTCGAAGCTGACGTTGGCGCCCCCATCGTTGGCCTCGATCATCCGCTTCGCATCGTTCGACGCGATCCAGAGGTCGTGATTGTCACCGTGCGGCACCGGGATCCCCTTGAAGGTCTTTCCCCCGTCGGTGGATCGGTAGAAGCCGGTGTTGAGAGCGTAGACGCTTCCGGTGTCCTTCGGGTCGGCGAAGATGCGCGTGTAGTACCAGGCGCGCTGCCGAAGCTTTCTCTCGCTGTTCGTGCGCGTCCACGTCCTGCCCCCATCATCGGACCGGAAGACGCCGCCGGAATCGGCCTCGATCAGCGCCCAGAGCCGGTTCGGGTTCGCCGGTGAGACGGTGAGGCCGATGTTGCCGATCACGCCACCGGGTAAGCCTCGGTTGCGAGTCAGCTCGGTCCACGTGGCGCCGCCGTCAGTGGTCTTGAAGATGCCGCTCCCGGCTCCGCCCGAGATGAGCGTCCAGGGCGTGCGTCCGGCCTGCCAGAACGCGGCGTAGAGCACCTCCGGATTGGTTGGATCCATGACAAGGTCTGTGATGCCGGTGGAATCGTTGCGGAAGAGGACCTTGCTCCACGTTTTTCCGCCGTCCACGGTCTTGAAGACGCCACGGTCGGCGTTGGGGGCCCACACGTGACCGAGCGCGCCGACATAGATGATGTCGGGGTTCGTCGGGTGAACGCGCACGCGCGCAATCTGGCGTGTCGCGGCAAGACCGATATGGGTCCAGGTCTTTCCGGCATCGGTGCTCTTCCAGACTCCGTCGCCATGAGAGACGTTGCCGCGAATATCGTATTCACCGGCTCCGACATAGACGATGTCCGGGTTCGATTCGCTCATCGCGATGGCGCCGATGGTGCCGCCGAAGAACTTGTCGGTCACGGGCACCCAGCTGATGCCCCCATCTGTGGTCTTGAAGACACCGCCGCCGGTGGTGCCCATGTAGTACTCATTGGGCCGACTGGGCGTGCCGGTGACGGCCGCCGACCGGCCGCCGCGATAGGGTCCGATCTCACGCCACTTCATGGCCGAGGCCGAGCTGTCGCTGTCGCCGCGACCGCGACGCTGAGCCTGCGCAGTCGAGGTGGGCTCGGCGACGGCGAAGAGGATGAGGAGCGCCGCGACGGGCGGGCGGCGAAGAGATCTCGAGGAGATTGCGCGGAGACGGGTCACTGCCGAACCTCCGGGGATGGTGGTGCCTGGGGAGCCGCGCACGCGCCGGCGCGGCATGGCAAAAGGAGAGTCATGCTCGTGATTGCGCAAGCCGGGCCGTGATGCTCTCGGCGGCGGCGCGCCAGTGTGAGCGGAGGATCGTGGCGGCGGCCTGTGGATCTTCGCCGGCAATCGCTTGGGCGATGCGCCGGTGATCTCGTGTGGAGGTGGTTCCGACCCCCAGCTCGCGGACGTGCGCGAGCTCGTAGCGGCGGACGACGTCCCGGAGGGACTCGAGGAGGGAGAGGAGCCGGACGTTGCGACAGCCTTCGGTGAGGAGGCAGTGCCAGCGCAGATCGAGCGAGAGTCGATGCTCGGGCTCGTTGTCCGCCTGCGCCATCTCGCTGTTCAGCGATTCGAGCGCGCCGAGCGTTCGGGAGGAGATGGGAGCCAGCCGCATGGCCTCGCACTCGAGCGCGGCGATGATGGGATATGATTCCTCGACCTCCCTCGCATCGAGGGCACGAACTGTGAAGCCACGGCCCATGTCGGCGACGAGGTGGCCATCGCGCTCGAGCCGCAGTAACGCTTCGCGGACGGGCGTGCGGCTGACGCCGAGGTCTCGCGCGAGTGAGGTATCACGGAGCCGGGCACCGGGCTCGAGCTCGGCGCTGAGAATGCGGTCGAGGATCTCGCGCCTGACGTCGTCTCGGAGGGGCCGTCTGGAGAGAGAGATAGAAGGTACGATTTGGGTCAGTTCAATCAGTTTGTGAGGATACAGTATACAAAATATCGGGCTCAATAGCCAGACCCCGCGCCTGCCGACAGACTGGAGAGTGAGTATTTTGTATTTTGTATTCATATTCATGTGCTCGTGTGCATTCGTAACCATAACCTCGGAGGTAATCTCTCATGTCTGCTCTCTCCCGTCTCTCCCTCCTGGCCCTCTCTTTTGCGGTGGCGTGCGAAGGTAAGGACCGCGCGACTAGCGGTAACCAGCCAGACTCGATACCGCAAAAAACAGCCTCGAACGCTCCAACCGGTGCTGTCCGGTTGGCTTCCATCACCGGCTTCAAGACCCCCGAGTCCGTGCGCTACGATTCCGCGGACGACGTTTTCTTCGTCTCGAACATCAACGGTGCCCCGATCGAGCACGACGGCAACGGATTCATCAGCCGAGTGAAGGGTGACGGCACAGTGGACTCACTCCACTTCATCCAGGGCGGGCGGGGACGGGTCTCCCTCGACGCGCCGAAGGGACTCGCGATTGTCGGCGATACGCTCTGGGTCGCTGACATTGATCACGTTCGAGCTTTCAACAAGCGAACGGGTGCGACCATCGCCAACCTCGACCTCAAAGCGAAGCACGCCACCTTCCTCAACGACGTCGTCGCCGCTCCCGACGGTGTCATCTACATCACGGACACCAGCGTGGACGGCTCCTTCAAGCACGTTGGCACCGATCGCATCTTCGCGATCGCGCCCGGACGGCGTATCACCGTGGCGGCCGCCGGCGACACCCTCGGCGGCCCGAACGGCATCGCCTGGGACCCCACGAAGAAGTATTTTGTCCTCGGTGGGTTCGGAACGAAGAACGTCTTCAGCTGGATGCCGGGTCAACCGCCCCAGAAGCTGGCCGTTGGCGCCGGTGGCTACGACGGCGTCGAGGTGCTCGCTGACGGCCGCGTGCTCGTCACGAGCTGGGCCGACTCCACAATCTCCGTGATCGCCGGCGACCATCTGTCCCCATTGGTGCGCGGCGTCTCCGCCCCAGCCGATATCGGCATCGACACGAGAAGACAGCGCATCGCGCTCCCGCGATTCCAGGATGACCGCGTGGAGCTCTGGTCGATTCCGGCCCGCTAGCGGCAGGGCCAGCCTGATTCTCTCGCCGCCTGCCGACGTCAGCCTCCCCACAGACGGGACTCTCATGACTCGCCCCCCCACGCAACCCCGTCGCCGTTCCTGGAGTGGATTCGCGTTCGCCGGAGTGAGCCTGTTGTCGGCGCTCGCGCTCGGATGCCGGCCCCCCCAGCCGGCGGAGCAACTCTCCACCGATCCTTCCCGCCGACTTCCCACCGGAGCACTGCTCGACCCTGCGGTCGCGTCCAGCGATCTCGGCTCGATGCCCCTTGGCGTGGTCGCCTCGCCTGATGGCAGGTTCGCCGCCGTGCTCCTCAGCGGGTGGCGAGAGCAGGGCGTGCAGGTGGTGGACCTCGCATCGCACCGCGTCGTGCAGACTCTCAGACAACCGGCTGCCTTTCTGGGGATCGTCTGGTCGCCGGACGGCTCGAGGCTGTACGCCTCGGGCGGCGACCGCGACGTGGTATACCGGTACGACTGGAGCGGCGACCACGCCTCGCTCCACGATAGCATCGTGCTCGCTTCCCGGCTGCCGAAGCAGTCCGGCCGGAGCTATCCGGCTGGCCTGGCCCTTTCTCCCGATGGGAAGATGCTCTATGTCGCGGAGAATCTGTTCGACTCGCTGGCGGTCGTGGAGCTGGCCTCGGGTCAGGTGACAGGTCGCTTCGGCACCGAGCGTTATCCCTATGGCGTGGCCGTCACCGCGGACGGTCGGGTGTTCGTCTCCGCGTGGGGAGGACACACCATCTCGGAGTTCACGCCCGCCGCGGGAGGGGATGGAACGCTGGTATCGGCCGGACGAATCGACGCAGGTCGGCATCCCTCGGCGCTCGCGGTGAGTGCCGACGGCTCTCGCCTGTACGCGGCCCTGGCGACGTCCGATCGGATCTCGATCATCGATACGCGGGCGCGCCGGGTGATCGGCACCATCGAGGATGCGCCGCCGGGCGCACGAGAAGGCAGCACTCCGAACGCTCTCGCTCTCTCCCCCGATGGTAAGCGCCTTTTCGTAGCCGAAGCCGACAACAACGCCGTGGCGCTTTTCTCCCTGACCGAGAGCGACGCCGCCGACAGTGGTGGCGCGCGGCTGGTCGGCCGCATCCCAGTGGATTGGTACCCGACCGCGCTTCTCCTGCACGGCGACTCGCTCGTGGTCGTGGCCGGGAAGGGCCATGGCGCCGCGCCCAACACGGCGCAGCCGCAGCCGGGATCACCGACCCCTCGTGGCTCCCACGATTATACGCTCGGGCAGACGAGCGGCACCCTCGCCCTCCTGCCGGCGTACCCCTCCACCGCGATGTTGGACTCCTGGTCACGGCGGGTCGCCACCGCCAACGGATGGGACCGCTCCGTCCCCGCTGCGGCAGCCGCATATCCGCCCTTCGAGCACGTGGTGTACATCATCAAGGAGAACCGGACGTACGACCAGCTCTTCGGCGATCTGCCCGGCGCCGATGGCGATCCCTCCCTGGTTTTCTTCCCGCGCGCCATCGCCCCGAACCATCATGCTCTCGCCGAGCGCTTCGGCCTCTTCGATCGCTTTTTCGTCAACGCCGAAGTGAGCGCCGACGGGCATCCCTGGAGCACGGGCGCCTATGCCGCGGACTACGTCGAGAAGACAGTCCCGTCCAACTATTCATCGCGGGGCCGAAGCTACGATTACGAAGGCGAGAATCGCGACTCGATCCCGGCCGAGGGGGAGGACGTGAATGAGCCTTCAGCCGGCTACCTCTGGGACCTCGCGCAACGTGCCGGCATCAGCTATCGCAACTACGGCGAGTTCGTGCGCGAGATCCCGGGCGACACCCTCGCGGGCCGCCATTATCGCGGCCTGAAGACCGCGCTGATCGACCACACGCACCCCGACTTCCCGCCCTTCGACATGGACATCCCGGACCAGCATCGCGCCGACCTGTGGATCGCCGATCTGGAGCGGTTCGCGCTCTCTGGAGACAAGGGCATGCCGGCGCTCGAGATCATCCACCTCCCGAACGATCACACCTCTGGAGGGACGGCCGGCAAGCCGACGCCGCGCGCCTACATGGCGGACAACGATCTCGCACTCGGCCGGATGATCGAAGCGCTCTCCCGGTCGCCCTTCTGGAAGAGCAGCGTGGTCTTCGTGCTCGAGGACGATGCTCAGAATGGTCCCGATCATGTGGACTCACACCGATCGCCGCTCCTCGTCATCTCGCCGTACGCGCGCGGCGGCGTGCTGCACCGCTTCGCCAACACGACCGACGTGATCGCCACGATCGCCGAGATTCTGCATCTGGGGTCGCTATCTCAATTCGATCTGCATGGCCGGCCACTCCGTGATGCCTTTGCGTCAACGCCGAAGCTCGCGCCGTACACGGCGCTCACGCCCGCGGTGTCGCTCACGGAGCGCAACCCGCGGCGATCGGCCTGGCGTGATGTGGACGGTGCACTGGACCTCAGGGCGGCGGACCGCGTCGAAGACAACCGCTTCAACCGGATCTTGTGGCGGCTGGTAAAGGGTGACTCCACTCCGTATCCGGGGCCGTCGCGCCTGCCGGCCGCGGAGTGGATGCGGCGCCGGTGAGCACCGGACGATCAAAGACCACCGGTCCTGACGCGCTGTGACCCACCCCCGGCGCCGGTGGCCGATCGTCGCTCTCTCCTTCGCGGCGACCATCGGCGTCTCTCTGTACGTCATCCTCACCACCTGGCCCGAGCAGCGCTCTCCCGTCCGCCTCCCGATCGGGACTCATCTGCTCGCTCTGCTCGCGGTGGCGCTCGAGATCGGCGCGCGCGCGTCTAAGATCTCGCTCAGCGCGGCGGCGCTCCGCATCCGTCTCTCGCTGGAAGCGTCAGCGCGCACCGTGCTGGGAGGAGACTTCGGCGCGGCGATCACGCCCGCTCGCTCAGGGGCCGAGCCGGCTCGCTTTCTCATCCTGTCGGAGACCGGCGCGCCGGTGGCCAGCGTCCTGATGCTGCTCTTTGCCGAGCTGTTCCTCGAGGTGATTTCTCTTTTCGTGGTTGGCGCGGCATTGCTCTTCCTGGTGCACGGCGCACGCCGGATGCTCGGGGGGTTGATCGGCCTGGTGGGTGGCTACGCGCTGGTCGTGACTGGGGCCGCCCTGATGGCACTCGTTCTGTCGCGCCGAGGGGCACGGGCCGCGCCACCCGGGTGGGCCGCGCGAATCGGTCTGCGCGGCCGCCGCTGGGAGGCGGTACAGAGGGCTCTCTTCCAGCTGCGTGTCAGTGTCCTGGCGCTCCGCGACCTGCGACCCGGATACGCGTGTGCGGCGCTGGGAATGTCGATCCTGCACGTGGTGATGCGGCTGGCGGTGCTTCCGATCCTCGTCTACGGCTTTCCCGGATCGACAGCTCTGGCCCCTCTCGTCGTCTGGCCGCTGGCGCTGTTCTACGGCGGCGTCGTCACACCGGTCCCGGGCGGCGGCGGACTCATCGAGGTGGCGTTTCGACAGGTACTGGGAGGAGTGATCGCGCCGCGGATCTTCACCGCGACGTTGATCTGGTGGCGCTTCTACACCTTCTATCTCTACATCCTGCTCGGCGCGCTCTGCGCGGGTGGCACGGTGATGAAGGCCATCCGGAGCGCCGACGATGAGGCCGCGGGTGAGCCCACAGACGTCAGCGCACCTTCTTCCTGAGCGCGAGGAGCTCGTCGCGGCTCACCGGACCGGACAGCGTGATGCGCACGCCTGCTTCGTCTATCCAGCGAATCACTCTGACCACCCCGCCTCCGCTCACCATGGAGTCGGCGGCCACCTCATCGGATACCCGTTCACGCTGCATCGACGGTGCGCTTTTCAGTGGAGGCGCGGTGGCGCTCTCCGTCTCGAGAGTGATCACGACACCCGGACGGAGCTCGAAGCGCCGGCGGCGGATGAGCCGGCTCGGCGCGCCAACGGACGGCTCGCTGAGCACTTGCGGGTCATCGGCCGCCGGCACTCCCTCCAGCGTTCGCTCCGCGACTCTGACCACCCTCTCGGTGTCGCTTCGACGCGACCGGAGGAGCGGAGCTGCCATCGCCGGCGCGCCGATCTCGTCGGCGCGAAGCCGAGCGGCGACGGGCGCACCGCCGGCCGCGACACCGGAGCGGATACGCCCGATCGTCGCGGGAGACGTTGCTGGTTGAGCGACAGCGGCACTCTGAGCGAGAACGCTCGGCGCCGTGCTGCTCTTGGCGGCATCCGACAGCGCCGACGGGACGGGGGCGACGGCGTTCTCCTGCCGTGCGAGCGCGACCCTCTGGCGCTCGGAGCGTGTGCCCCGTGGTGGGGGCGCCGGCGCCGCAACCGGCGGCGCGGCCGGAACGGAGGAGACCCCGTTGCCGGTGCCCGTCGCCATCTTGGCCGAGACGTCTGCGGGCTGAGTCGCCACGCGAGGGGCAACGGGCGGGCCAGCGCTGGCGAGTCGTCCGGCGGATGGCGTGGAGGCGCGCTGCCGCTCCAGGCTGCTGACCCTCGCGATCGCGACCGTCCCGGCGGCGAGAAAGGCCACCACTGCCGCCGCACGGGCATAGGCCATCCGTCCGAGACGGCTGCGACGCGCCGGAGTGCGGGAGGGGCCGCTCGCCAGCACCGGGGCACGGGCGAGCGCCGGTGAAGGTGCGAGCGGGATGACTCCGGCCGGCACGTCGTCGAGCGCCGAGAGAATTCGGGACGACGCGGCGATGAATCCGCGCGCGTCCGCGACGGCTGCGGAGCAGACGGCACACGAGGCAACGTGCTCGTCGACGCGTGCCGCGTCAGCCGCGTCGAGCGCCCCATCGAGCCAGGCGTGGAGCGTCCCCTCTTCAGGATGTTGCATGGCCACCTCTCCTGCGGTCGTTGCCCTGGAGCGCTTCGTACGACTCGACCAATCGCTTGCGTGCGCGCGCCAACGTCGTGCCGATCGAGCCCACCGACAGCCCGAGGGACTCGGCGATCTCCGTGTAGTCCAGCCCTTCCTCTCGCATCAGGAGGGCAAGCCGGTCGCGCTCGGCGAGCGCCTCGATAGCTTTGCGCGCGAGCGCGGTCTCCTGCGCCCGCTCGAGGGCGCTGATCTCCTCCGCGCCCGCCTCCGCCTCCGCCTCCTGGCGCAACAGCACGAGCTGGCGTCGTCGGCGCGAATCCCGGCGCGCTTCGTCCCTGATGAGATTGTTCGCCACCGTGAACAGCCACGCGCGCTCATTTGTGATCTCCTCCTGCCGGAGCGCCCGAACGAACGTCTCCTGCGCCACTTCTTCCGCCCAGTCGCGGTCGCCCAAACGCCGCGTCAGATAACGGACGAGAGTGTCGTGATACGTTCGAAAGAGTCGCTCGACGTCGTTCACGGCATCACCACGCGCTGCGGATCGAGCCGAGATCGCCGGCCGACAGCGTCTCCATTCCATCGGGGCCCACCACAACGGCCACCGATCGGCCGGCGACCATCACGCGCTCTCCCAGTGCCAGGGCGGGGCCCAGCTCCGGTAGAAGCTGCAGCAGCTGGAAGTACGCGGCGGAATAGGCTCTCACGCCAATCGTGCGCAGCCCGTCGCGCTTTCGGCTGTCCGTCCACACGCCATCGCGGAGCAGAAAGAGGCGGTCGCCGACACGACGGATGCCGCCCACCGAGCCATCACTTCGCCTCTCCCTCAACGCGTCGGCCATCGTCGAATCGCCGGATGCCAGCGTGACCGCAGCACGCTGCGCGGTGGCGACCTTCGCCGCCTCGAAGCGCGCCTTGAGGGCGGCTGGCGCGGCGCCGTTCATCGCGCCCATCCCCATCGGGCGCGGCAGCCTGCCGTCGGCGATCACGCCCGGCTCCTGCACGAGATATGAGGAGAACTCGGTCGGGATGCCATAGCGTTCGCCGAGCTCCCGAATCTCCTGGTCCAGCTCGCTGGACCCGCCGGACTTTCGCTTCTCGGCGCTGAGCCACCCGATCCGCTGCGTGGCCCACAGGCGCGGAATGAAAGGATTTCCGCGCTCGCGCTCGGGAAAGTCGGCCCGGCTGCTCCACGACACCGGTCCCGCGGCCGTCTGCCCATCGACTCGCAGCTGCGCCGGTCCGCTGCCGGCGTAGCGTGCCAGCAGCACCAGATCCTGTCCCGCGAAGATGTCGATGGCCCCGCTCGGAAGCACCTTCGACAGACGCACGCCGTCCACGCTGAGCCGCACGTCGGTCACCACTGGGTTGGTCAGCCGGGCGGCGACCAACGACACGACCCGCTCGACATCTTCCTGGGGTCGCACGAAGTGGGCGGTGCCCCGTCCCTGGAGCGCGAGCTGCTCGAGCAGCGGCACGTTCACGTCCGAGCCGAGCCCGAAAGTGAAGACGCGGCGGGTGCCGCGCAGATCTGCGGCCCGTTGAGCGATCACCTCGGCACGGCGCTCGCCGACAGTCGGCTCGCCATCGGTGACGAACAGCACGAGGGCCATTCGGCCCGGCTCCTCGCGGGGACGCATCGCCTCCTCGAGCGCTCCCGAGATGTTCGTCGATCCCGTTGCCTCGAGGTCGTCGAGATATTTTTCCGCGTCGCGCACATTGTCGCTTGTCGCTGCCAGAAAGCCGTCGCGTAAGCTGCGAACGTCGGTGGAGAAATCGATCATCCGGAAGCGGTCGCGGGGAGCCAGGGTACGCAGCAGCTGCCGGCCGGCGGCGCGCGCCTGCTCCATCTTCTTTCCACTCATCGAGCCGGAGACATCCAGAACGAAGGTGACATCGCGCGGCGTCGCCCGAGGCAGGGCTGCCGGCGGCGCGAGCGTGACCAGAGCGAAGCCCTCGTTCGACCCGTCGGCATGCGTGAGCACACTCACCGAGGCGCTGGTGGCGTGGCGGAGCGGGAGCAGCACCGTCACCTCCCTTCCGTCGCCGCGGGCCACGACGTGCCGGCGGCCGTCCGCGTCGTGCACGTCCAGTGCATGGGTCGGCGAATACGGGTCACCCCAGCCGTCGCCGCTGGCGTAGGTGAGCGTGAAGGACGTGCGCCCTTCCCGTTGCACCCGGTCGGGTAGGGGCGACGCTCCGCGAGCGTAGTCCACCCGCAGTGCGTCGCCCTCGCGGCGTGCGACAATCTGGAAGCGCACAACGACGCGCTTCTCCTCACCGGGCGCGATCGGGAAGATACGAGTCCGGAGCATGCCGCTCCCCATCCATTCCACCAGCGCCGGGTCACGCTGCCGGCGCACGATCTCCTCGTAGATCTGTCGCGCCCGATCGGCGCTCATCGTTTCTCCGGCCACGAGCTCTCCGTTGATGGAAAGCTTCAGATCCTGAAAGGCAGCGCCGGTTGGAAGCGGGAAGATGTAATCCGCCTCGCCGAGCCGCCCACCCCGATTGACGAACGTCTCCTCCACCTCGTAGCGGAGCACGCGGTCGGACAGCTCGATGCGCACCTCGCTCGCTGTGCGCACGACGGCGGCATCGAATGCCGGACAACGCAGGCAGGGTTGGGGCAGGCGGCAGTCCGGGATCGGACCACACCGGGGGACGATGATTCCCTGCCCGTGTAGGTGTGTCGGGATGGCGGGCAGAGCGAGCAACAGGGCGATGGCCAGGGTCGTGGTGCGCATGAGGTCTCCACTCGGGTCTGAATGGAGACGCCACGGACGCGGAGCCTTGCACACCGGTCCACCCGGGACCGCGCCAGCCCACCCTGACTGCTTCTACTCCTCTCCCCTGCGATCGACTTCTGGGCTCCGCTCGATCACGCGGACGGCCAGGAGATTGTGGTCAGCGCGATTGAGCGTGCGCTCGAACGCCTCGCCATTCTCGCGCACCGCGAATCCGAGAGAGAAAGCAACCGGAGCGCGGCGGAGTGCCGCGATCTGCAGGCGGGTGGCGATGCGGGCCGTGCGCTCATCGTCGGCCCCCACCAACAGGATCGCGAATTCGTCGCCTCCCAATCGCACCACCGCTTCCTCGGCCCGCACCTGACCCATGAGGAAATGTCCCATCTTCACCAACACCAGATCACCGGCCTGATGGCCGTGCCGGTCGTTGTACTGCTTGAAGTGATCGATGTCGATGAAGATGCATCCCCAGCTGTTCACTTCGAGATCGACGATGGAGCGCTCGAGCTCGGTGAGGTGCCGTCGGTTGTAGCATCCGGTGAGGGGATCGCGCAGGCTCTGCTCCCGCAGCCGGTTCTCCAGCGCCTTGCGCGCCGTGATGTCGATCAGGATGCCGTGATAGAACATCTCTCCCGTGACGGGATCACGAGTCGCGTACGTGGTGTCGAGCACCGTTCGCGTTCCGCCATCCATCCGCCGGATCCGGAGCTCGAATTCGCGGATCGCGCCATCGCGATTCAGCAGCTCCAGCTCCTGGGCGCGCCGCTCGGGGTCCACGAGCAGATCCTCAGCGGAGTGCGACCGCAGCTCCTCGAGCGACGTGACACCGAACATCTCCAGCAATGCGGGATTCGCGTCGAGTATCTCGCCGCGGGCATTTGAGATGTAGATCCCCTCCTGCAGGTTCCGAACGAGAACACGCAGCGTCTCGGGATCGTCGAGGCTGTCGAACCGATTCACGGAAGTCGGTTGGGTCACGGTATCGTCCGGGGAGGGCGCGTCACGTCGGCAGTGTCGCGCCGGCGACGGAGAGGTCGCTGGAATCGACAAGGACTGAATGGTCGGCGAGCGAGCTTTCCACGACGGCGTCCGGTATCCCGAGGGGGTCCGGCGGCCAATGTGGAGCCCGTGACGAGCCGTCGCGCGCGTACCCGCGCATCATGGTGACGAACGATCGCGTGACGTCGGCGTCGAACTCCGTGCCCGACTTTCGCTCCAGGTAGTCCAGCACCTGCTCGGGCCCCCAGGAGACCCGAAACGACGAATTCGTGCGCAGCGCATCGTAGACATCACACACGCGCACCATCCGGCTCACGAGGTGCGCGGGACGGCGGAACCGGAGCGCTGGGTATCCGCTGCCATCCGGACGAAGGTGATGCTCATACGCCGCGGCGGCGGCCACTTCCAGCTGCCGGTTGCCGGCGAGGATCAGTCGCGCCCCTTCGACAGGGTGTCGCTGGATGAGAACGCGTTCGGCCTCGCTGAGGGCCCCACGCCGGCTGAGGATGTCCGTCGGGATTCGCGCCATGCCCAGGTCATGGAGCAGCGCCGCGAGCCCGCAGCCGTGAACCTCCGCGGCCCGCATCTGGAGAGAGCTGGCCAGCTTCATTGTCAGCAGCGACACGTTCATGGCATGGGTTGCGGCATAGCCCTGCACCGACCGCAGCCGGAGAAGCGGCACCACGAACGTGTCGTCGCTCTGCAGCGCCACCGAGAGCGAGCGGACGATCGCCTCCGCTTCGGCGAGCGGCGCCGGATGTCCCACGCTCACTTCGCTCATCACCCATTCGACCGCATCCTGCTCCTCGACGATCGAGTAATGCGTCGATGCCGTCTCCTCTCTCTTGCCATCCCAGCCGGCTCCGCGAATACCCACGGCGCCGAAGCGGATGTTCGGAAAGCGAACGGGCTCCGCCCCATCCGGCTCGGTCTGCGCTGACAGGCGGGCAAGAACCTCTCCGAGAAACGCCGCGAACTCTTCCCGCTCCACGATGTCGTGGAACTCGAGCCGCTGCATTCCGACCTTGGCCAGCCGGGTTCCCCATGGCCATCCCTTCATCTCCGGGATCGGGCGGTCGCGAAGCAGGATGTCATCGCCGAAGAAGGAAAAGTCGGTCACCCGCTCCCGGCCCTGGAGGTCGGAGAGATGCTCGAAGGCGACATCGATGGCTCGCGCGCGCGCCGGATGATCCTCGCCGTAGAGAACCACCGCCGTGATGGCATGAGCGAACGAGATGAGAAAATCCGACTCGATGCTCACGACTCGGTGCCCGGTCGGTTGACCGCCGCCCGGACCTCGGGGTCGGAGTGCGAGGCGGCAAGCTCGATCAGCTCGGTCACCCTCGGGTCGGAGCGGGCGTGCAGCGCCAACCCGGAGAGCGCGGCCAGGAGCTGGGGCGAGCACGGGGGAAGGCCCCGGCGCCCGAACCACCACTGGCGGTCCGGCGCGCACAGATCCAGGAGACAGCCGACCGCTGCCGGAGCGCGCGATGTGGCCAGGCCTCGAATCGCCTGCAGCTGGACGTCGATCGGGGTGTCGGCCGACGTCACCATGGAGACGAGTCGTGGCACCGCCTCCTCCGGACATTCTCCTTCCTCGGTCGCTGCCGACAGACCGAGTCGCATCATGCGATCGTCCGAATCGGCCAGCCCCTGAACGATTGCGCGCGCGCGCGTGATCGGGTTCCGAAGCAACAGCTTGAGCGCCTCCCGGCGTACGCGCTCATCGGGGTGCGCGAGAAACGGGGATGGCGTGAAGCCGTCGGGCCACGCCGGCAGCTTGCCGATGAGAAGGAGCAGGTTGCGTTGCATGAACCAGGGGCCCCCGTCCAGCCGCGACACGAGGATGGGCCCGATGGCGGACCCGAACTGCGCCACGGCGTCGAGTAGCTTCCATCGGGTGGTCCGCTCCTTCGCCGCCTCCAGCGCATCGAGCAGTGGGGGCACCGACACCAGCCCCACCCAGGGCACGATGCGAACCATCGCGCGGACGTCGAGCGGCGCGCTGCGGAGCACCATCCTCAGCGTTTCCTCGGTGCTCAGCCGCGCCCGCAGCGCATCGCCGAACTCCGACGCATCCGGCGTCGCATCGAGGGCATCGAGCAGGAAGGCGATCTTCCCTCCGCGCACCAGCTTCTGGATCGCTTCCTCGGCGGCCACGCCGTGGACTCCGATCTCGAGACTCATCTGGATCACGCGCTCCGGCTCGCAGCCGTTGTCGCGGCGGTCGACGATGCTCTCGACGGATGCCCGCGCACCGGGGAGCTGCGGCTCGCCCTCACCGGCGATTTCATCACCGGTCGTTCTCCAACCCGCGACGAGGCCTCGCACGCTCTCCCTGAGCGCGGCCTCGGAGAGCGCGCGCGTCATCTCCGAGCCCTGGCGGCTGTGAGCAGCGAGCTTCGACAGCAGGGTCAGGGAGGCTGTCGACAAGCTCTGCTCCGACGCGCGGGCGCCGGCGCGCAGCATGCTGATCAACGTATCCACCGCCAGAAGCTGCGACGATTCCGACAGGAACGCCTTCCTGCGATCGGCGTTACCGTCCATCTCCAGCAGCCTCCCTCGGGTGGCTGGCGTCAGCGCATCCACCATCTGTGACAGACGGTGCTGGAGCGCCGTCGCCTCGGCTCCGCCCTTGGTGCGGATCTCGGAGAACAGCTGCATGAGATAGCTGACGATCTCCCGGTCGTAGGCGGCGGCCCGCGTCGAATCGATCGCCTTGGCCATGATCACCGGGTCCATGGAGGCGTTGACGTTCAACAGATCTCCGGCCAGCGCCACCCGCGCCAGTCCCAGCCAGAGACGATTCGCCCATTCCTGCCACTCTGCGTCGGGGATCTCGGTGGAGTCCAGCAGATCCCTCTGCTCGTAGTACAGCGGGAAGAGCTGCACGTGCGGCCACCGCATCCGGAGAGGCTGTTGCTCTCCTTCGAGCGTCGCCGGCCCGGGGCGGGCGAAGTCGCGAGCGATCGAGCGCAGTGCATCGGTCACCTCCGCCGGCTCGACGCCGCGGAGAAACTTCACCGCGCCGATTCCTCGCCGGTGCAGCTTCTGGGCGAACTGCCGCAGCACCAGACTCTGCGGATCGGTGGCACCGCCCTCGAGCAGCAGCTGGCTGGGAGCGACGCGAAACGAGACCAGGGGCTGCTCCACGAGCAGTGCCTCCAGCCGGCGCATCAGCCCGAACGCCGCCGCGGGCGCGAGGGGATGGCCATCCGGAAAGATCGTGTAATTCTGGACCGCGGTCGTGAGCTCGACCAGGAAATCGGCCACCTCGCCCGACAGCGCCGCGCCGACTGGCGCGCCCGAGCCGGCGCTCCCGACGAGGGGGGCGCCATCCGCTTGCAGGAGCGATGAATCGGGAAGCGCAGACAGGTGGGAATCTCTCACGGTCGACATGAGGCCGTGCATGCAGGGTCCATCCAATTACAGACCACTGAGCCGCGCAGAGGTTACGCGATTGCCGACCAAGCGAGTGCCGGGATCCCCGAATCGGGGGGCTGGGCCGGCGGGAGAGGCAGTTCCGCCCCGTTAGAAGCTGCCGGCGTACCCTGAGGTGCCGGAGACGCGCTCCGAGTCGGGCTCGATGGCGGCGAGGCTGCGAGGCGTCGCCCGCGACAGGCGGATCGGCGTGTTCGTGTCCACGACCGCGATCTGACGATCCCACTGCCGCATCATGGTGGTGAAGGAGCGGGCCACGTCGGGATCGAAATCCTTACCCGCGCGATCCTCCACGTACCGCAGCGCGTTCTCCGACGGAAGCGCCTCGCGATGGTAGCGGCGCGTCCGCAACGCGTCGTAGACCGCGCACACCTGCACGAGACGCGAGGCGTAATGGCACTCGCGCGGGTAGTGCAGCACCGGGTAGCCACCACCGTTCAGCAGGATGTGATGCTCGTAGGCAACCACCGCCGCGAGGTCCAGCTGTGGGTCGCTCGCCAGGATCATGCGGGCCCCGGAAATCGGATGCTGTCGGAGGAGCACCCACTCGGCCTCGCTGGGTGGCCCTTCCTTGGTGACGATCTCCATCGGAACACGCGTCATCCCGATGTCGTGCAGCAGGCCGGCCACTCCGATGGCCCGGACGTCGGACGCGCCGACTCCCACGAACTCGGACAACGCCATCGCCAGCACCGAGACGTTGATCGAGTGCGTCGTCGTGTACTGATCGAACTCCTTGAGCTGCAGCAGCGGCATCACGATCTCGCTATCGCCGTGCATGGCGACCGAGAGAGATGCGACGACGCTCTCGGCTTCGCTCGCATCGAGATCCTCCCCGCTCTCGATCTTCCGATAGATGGTCTGGATGGAATCACTCTCCTCGAGCAGCGATGGCGACACGGGCTCACCCTGAGAATCCCCGTCCGCCGCCGCCTTTCCTCCCCCCCCCCCCACTCCGCCCCCGTCTCCGCGCACGCCGATGGCGCCGAAGCGAATGCTCGGATGGTTCGTCGCGCGCTCCGGGTTGTCACCGGCCGCTCCCGACACCAGCCTCTGCAGAACGTCGGTGAGGAAATTGTCGAACTCGACACGCGGAACATGCTCGCCGAATTCCAATCTCTCGATGCCGGCGCCGACGAGCCGCAGTCCCCACTCCCAGTCCCGCAGGTCCCGAAGCATCAATTTCTTGTAGATGACATCGTGATCCAGGAACGAGAAGCTTGGACGCGAGTTCACGCGCTGAAGCTCGTGCAGTCGCTCATAGGCCGACGTGGCCGCGCGCTGGCGCGCCGGGTGACCCTCGGCGTACAGCGAGCTCGCCGACAGCGCCTGGCCGATGGCGTTCAGGAAGCGGATGGGATCGCTCATGCACCTTTCCGCGACAGATCGTCACTCGGCATCTCGGCAGCCAGTTTGGCATCCGCTGCCTGCTGTATCTGAAGATCGCCCGAGGATCGCGCCATCATGAGAGCCTCGCGGGCGCGGCGATCGTCCGGCCACCGGGCGGCCAACGCGGTGAGCGCCGCCAGCATCTCGGGCGACTTCGCGCTGAGCCGCGTGCGCGCAAGCAGCCATCTCCCTTTCCGCACCAGCACCAGCCCCAGCAGCCAGTCGAGCGTCGATGCTCCCGCCGCGCCGGCGATGGCCCTGATGCCGATGGTGCGGTGAAGGGCCGGGAGCTTCCTGTCCTCCACCAGGCTCATGATCTGCGGCACGGCCGCGCGTGGACAGGATTCGAGCGCGGCCAGGAGCGCCATCTGCGAGATCCGCTCATCGCTGTCGGTGACGCCGGTGATGATGCCCGGCTCCCGGAAGCCCGGCGTCCGCAGCATGAGCTTCAGGGCTTCTCGTCGTACGCGCGCATCCCGATGAGCCAGATGCCGGAGGGGGTTGAAGCCGTCCGGGGGCCGCGTCATGAGATTGAGCAGCGCCAGCAGGTTGCGCTGCACGTACCAGGGACGCTCGGGCGTGATCCGCGCCGCGATGGCGGGGGCGATCGAATCCCCGAAGCTGGCGAGGAGATCCATCATCTTCCGCCGGGCAGTGCGGGAGTCGGCGAGCTCGAGAGCCGACAGCAGGAGATCGACAACCTCCACACCCATGCGGCTGACCACGCGCTCGAGAAGGTCGAAATCCAGCTGCTCGTCACGCAGCAGCTCGCGGATGTTGTCCTTCGTTCCGACGTGCTCCCAGAGCGATTGCGCGACCGCGTTGTTCTCGGGCGCGCGGACGACAGTGTCCAGCAGGGCCGCGATGTCGCGCTGCGTCTCCATGTCGTGCACGGCGCGCCAGACGGCCGGTCCGAGCGTGTCCGTCTCGATACCCGTCATCAGCAGTCGCTTCGGCTCGCAGGGATGCTCGCGCTCCTGCATCAACGCGAACAGTCGCAAGCGCGACATGCGGTCCAGGGCCTGACGGTAGTTTTGCGGGGTCAGCTCCTCCATCGCCCACCCTTCGGCCAGCTGCTGCACCCTCTCTCGGAGCGCCATGTCGGAGCCGGCACGGAGCATCACGCCCCCCTGCTCCGCCTGGAGGGCCAGCTTGCCAAAGAGTCGCAGCAGCGAGTGCGAGATCGTGTGATTCGACGCTTCGGCGGCCGCGTTCAGCAGGGTCATCACCGCGTCCACCGCCAGACCGTGCGTCGCATCCAGCACCAGCTTGCGGCGCTGCTCGGCATCCCCACCCATGCCGAGCAGTCTCTTCAGCGTTTCCGGCCTGATGGCACGGATCATCTGGCTCACCTGCTGGCGCAGCGAGGTCTGCGCTCCCCCCCCCCCTGACGCGGCCAGCTCCTCACCGGCAGCGAGGAAAGTGCCCATGACGCTGCGCATGAACGCCGAATCGGTCGATCGTCGCTCGATCGCGTCGGCCACTGAGCCCGGCTCGAGCACATCGGCCTCTTCGTCGCTCTGATCGATCGTGAGCGCGACCCGCGCCAGCGCTCCCCACACCCTCATCCCGCGGGCCGCGATCAAACCCTGATCGGCGTCGGGGCTCAGGATCTCGAGTCGCTCGAAGAGCAACGTGTACAGACGAGCGTGCGGCCATCGCTCCAGCTGCACCTTGATCGGAACGAGCTGCTTCTCCGCGACCACCGGATCGACAGCGAGAGCGAGTAGCAGATCGCTCAACTCCTCCCGCGTGATCCCGGGCATGAGGCGCATCGCGCCGAGATGGTGTCGGTGAAATCGCTGCGCCATCTCCCGAAGCACGCCGTTGGCGGGATCGGTCGCGATCCCCTCGATCACGAGCTGGTCGCGCGCAATCCCGAGGGCTAGGGTCTCGCGTGTCGACAGGATCGCGCTGAGCGGACGGATCAGCGTCTCGACGGCCGCGATCAGCTGCGGATGACCTCGCGGATAGATGGCGTGGCGCTGCAGCGCCACGGCGAGGTTGAGGAGGAAATCCTGCAGATCGGGTGAGAGGGCGTGTCGCTGCCGCGTCTCCCGGCCCCCCCCCCCACCGCGCACCGCCGCGTGGCTGCCCGTCACGGCCGGCTGACGGCCGCTGGGCCGCTGCGACGCCGAGGCGTCGGGAGGGGGAGCGTTGGTCACGGTCGTGAAGGCATGCGGTCCGACGAGCTCGGTGGTGACGAGCCGCGTGGCCGGCACGCATCGACAGAATCGGAATGCGCTGGCAGGCACGGCGGCGGGAGCGGGCTAATATGTGAGGTCGACGCGTCGAAAGCGACTGCCGGCCTCGGTCGCTACACTGTGCACGACATATGCACTTCGGTGCGCCGACCACCGGGATGATCCGGACGTCGTGCGGACGGGAATGACCCGCCGCGGCGATTTTCACCAGGAGGATATCATGGCGGATGAGAAGAAGAGCACCGACTCGCCCGGGACGGGAGCCGGAGCCGAGGGGGCGCGAGGAATAAAGGAGGCGGGAAGCGGCAGCGGCCAGCGCTCCAGCACCTCTGGCGGAGCGTCGAACCGCTCCGGCGAGGAGCCGCAATCGTCGTCGGCGATGGGCTCGGAGCCGATGGAAGGCCGTACGGAGGAGCACGAGAGCGGGTACGGGGGCCGTGGTGGCGAGCCGCGCACCAGCTCGAACGAGCGTGAGTCGGTCGAGCGATCCGGACAGAAGAGCGGCGATCGCGCTCATCTCGGAGATGAGGAGGCGGGTGACGGCATCTGAGCCAGTGATCGCGGTCGACGCGCTCACGAAATACTACGGAGAGCTGGCGGCGGTGAGCCAGCTCTCCTTTCGCGTCGAGGCGGGTGAGGTGCTCGGGCTCGTGGGGCCGAACGGTGCGGGAAAGACCACAACGCTCCGCAGTCTTGCGGGGATCATCACGCCCGGCAGCGGCACGATCCGCATCGCCGGTCATGACATGGCGCGGGATCCGCGGCGAGCGAAGCAGGAGCTCGCGTTCGTGCCCGATGAGCCGCAGCTGTTCGATTATCTGACTGTCGATGAGCATCTGCGATTCATCGGCAGGCTCTACGGTGTGGCGGATGCGATGACCGAGATCGATCCCCTTCTCGATGAGCTCGAGCTCACCGGCAAGCGGAACGCGCTTCCGAGCGAGCTCTCACGAGGGATGAAGCAGAAGCTGGCGATCGCGTGCGGCCTGTTGCATCGCCCCAGGGCTCTGCTCCTCGACGAGCCGCTGACCGGTCTCGATCCGGTCGGTATCCGGCGCATGAAAGCGACGATCTCCGAACGCGCTAGCAGAGGGACGGCCGTGATCCTCAGCTCTCATCTGCTGCATCTGGTCGAGGAGCTCTGCACACGGATTCTCATCATCCAGAGCGGCCGCCTGGTGGCACTCGGCGGGATGAGCGAAATCATCGCCGATCGGCCTCAGCTCGCCGGCCGTGGCCTCGAAGAGGTCTTTCTCGCCCTCACCTCCACGGGAACGGGCGGCGCGGCGTGATCGGTGCTTTCTGGTACCTGGCGTCGCGCTCGATCACCAACCGTGTCAAGCGGCAGATCTCCCGCTTCCGGCAGCCGCGGTACGCCCTGGTGATGGCGATCGGGCTGCTGTACTTCTGGTCGCTCTTCTGGCGTCCGGGAAGCGGCGGCCGGTCGATGATCATATCGGCGCACAGCGCTCCGATGCTCTCGCTGGTCATGGCGCTGGGCCTCGCCCTCCTCATTGCAAGCTGGTGGCTGGTCGGCACGGATCGTCACGCGCTGGCGTTCACTCCCGCCGAAGTGCAGTTCCTTTTTCCGGGACCTCTGAGCCGTCGCAGCCTGATCCAGTACAAGCTGCTCCGCGCCCAGATCCAGGTGCTCCTCAGCACCGTCGTCTGGATCGTCCTCCTCGGTCGCGGGGGTGAGCGGGGTCTCGCGGCGCTTCCCCGCGCGCTCGGGCTCTGGACGCTCCTGTCCACCATCTCACTTCACCGGATCGGCGCATCGCTCGTGCGATCGAGCGCGACCGAGCACGGTCGCTCAGGTCTGCGTCGAAGCGCGCTGCCGCTCGCCCTCGCCGGTGCCGTGGTGGTGGCACTGGCCGGGAGCGTCGTCGCGGGGATTCCCACTCTGCGACGATACGCCGCGGAAGGAGATGCGATGGCGGGAGTGAGGAGCGCGCTCGACGCGCCCCTCCCGCACGCGTTGCTCTACCCGTTCCGACTCGTCGTCGCACCGGCAATCGAGGGGCCGGCCATCCTGGCCGGCGGCGGCCAGGATGCGGCCGCCCGCTGGCTCTGGCTCATCGTGCCCGCGGTCATCGTGATGCTTGCGCACTACGTGTGGGTAGTGCGCACCGATGCGGCATTCGAGGAAGCGGCAGCCGAAGCGTCGGCGCGTCGGGCCCAGGCCCTCTCCGCCCGGCGCGAGCGGCGCACCCCTGTGCTCCGGTCCTCTGGCGGTCGCACCTCGCCGGCGCTGTTCCCGCTCGCACCCATCGGCGAGCCGGCGTACGCGATCGTCTGGAAGAACCTGCTCTCGGTCACTCGGGGCATCCGGCGGATGACATTGATTCTGGTGGTCGTCGGTGCCGTCGTCCTGTACGGCGTGGCGAGCACGATCTCCTCCGGGGCGGGCTCGGGAGTGCCGATCGTCTCCATGATCGCTCTCTTGACAGTGGCCGTGTTCGTGATGCTTGGACCCCTGTGGGTGCGCAACGATCTGCGGCAGGACATGCGGAAGCTCGATCTGCTGCGCTCCTACCCGCTCAGCGGCACGAAGATGGTCGGCGCGCAGATCGCCGCGTCCACGATCACGCTGAGCGCGCTGGAGCTGCCCCTGTTGCTGCTCGCCTTTGCCAGCAGCTTCGGCGCGGCCCACCTGCCGGTCGGAGTGCGTACCCGCTCGATCTGGCTGGTGCTCGCTCTGGTCGTCCTGCCGGCCATCAACGCGGTGGCTCTCACGATCCAGAACGCCGCGGCGCTGCTGTTTCCCGGGTGGATCCGGCTCGGAGCCACAGGTGGAGGCATCGAGGCGATGGGTCAGACGATGCTGACCTCGATCGCCACCATCTTCCTCCTTCTCCTGGCCTGGCTGGTGCCCCTTCTGCTCGGCGGCGGAGTGACGATAGTGCTCGCGTCGCTGTTGGGCGCCTGGGCGGTTCTGGGGGGGGCCGCGGCCGCGCTGGGCGGGGTTTCGGTCGAGGTCTGGCTGCTGGTGCGATGGCTGGGCTCGGTGTTCGACCGCACGGATCCGGCGCCCCTCGAGCTCGCCGACTGATCCGGACGCCCGCGACCGAAAGACTGCCATAATAGTCGCTCGTAGAGATTATTGGGTGAATGGCCCTCCGGCCCTGTCTGCATGGGCCGGTACGACATTCCGTCTATTGCCATTGCGCCCGGTTATTAAGAGCAATAGGTTAAAAAAGAATATTTGCACCGGGGGCTCATGCTCGCGTACCTGGACTCGCTCTGTCTGGCGCTCCTCGAGCGCAACTTGCCGGAGATCCGCCGCCTCCAGCGGCACGCGCTCTCGCGTGTCCTGCCGCGCCGCGTCCGCGAGGAGATCATGGCGATCCTGCGCGCCCAGCCCGACAGCATGATCGCTCCCATCCAGACACTCCACTTCTATCATCAGACGGCGCAGCTGGTGATCGAGGAGCCCGAGGACGAGGCCCGCGGTGCGCAGCTGGAGCTGCCGCTGCACCCGTCCGCCGACGCGGTGGAGATCGAGATGACGATCGCGAGAGCGCGCCGCGGCCGATCCCGCGATGCCAATCGCGGAGTCGCCTGACGAGCGGGAATCCGCGACGGTCGCACTGGAGCACGGGCGCGCTTCGAGGACGCGCGCCCGCTGTGCATCCGGCACGACTATCTTTGTGCTCCATGCCCCGAACCTGGATGCTGAGGGCGGACGACACCCTGGTCGAGCTGCTGGCTCCCTCCCCGCGATCGACCCTGCCCGACCGCGAGAGCATTGCCGTGCCGGAGTTTCACCCCGATCCGGCAATCGAGGAGTTCGCCGAGCGGCTCTACCATCGCTTTCCCGTGACCGTGGACGGGGCGCTGGTGGCGTACGTCTACGCGGACCATCCTC
This sequence comes from Gemmatimonadales bacterium, assembly GCA_038253885.1. Classification (GTDB taxonomy): domain Bacteria; phylum Gemmatimonadota; class Gemmatimonadetes; order Gemmatimonadales; family Gemmatimonadaceae; genus JALZAQ01. Next base: position 61,430 of record JBBSGP010000008.1, read on the forward strand.
CCACGGACAGTGAGATCTCACGCGTCCGGCAGCAGCTCACCGGGACCTAGGCGACGCGGAGCGCCACGCCCGAGCCCCGAAGAAGAGCGCGCAACGCCCGCCCGATCCACGCCCAGCTCCGGCCCGGGCCCCCGCGCGCGCGCCGCGATCCCCGCGACATGATCGCCGCGTGCAGATCCCGACCTCGCCTCCACCGCGCCATGCGATCCTTCGCCAGACAGCGACTGATGACCTCGACCAGCCACTCCGGCGTCTCCGGAGCGAGCGCATCGATCGCCACCGGAGTCTGCGTCAGATGCTTCGCCGCAATCGCGGTGAAGCTCTGTCCGTCGAACGGCATCTCGCCGGTCAACATCAGGTAGGCCAGCACACCCAGCGCGTAGAGATCGCTGCGGCCGTCCACGTCCAGCTCCCCCGCGGCCTGCTCCGGCGACATGTACTGCGGCGTTCCGAAGGCGCGTTTCGCGTCCGCCGGGCTCGGATCCAGCGAGCGCAGGGTCGACACCCCGAAATCGGTCAGGACCGCCATCTCGCTCTCGCCCCCCCCACCGACCAGGATGTTCTCCGCCTTGAGGTCGCGATGGACCACCCCCTCGCGGTGAGCATGATCCAGCGCCAGCGCGAGGGAGGCGATCACACTCGCCGTGTCCTCCCACCCCAGCCGCCCGTCACGCTGGATGCGGGCGGAGAGTGACTCGCCGTGAATGTAGGGCATCACGAAATACAGCAGGCTGCGTGTCTCGCCGAACGCAAAGATCGAGACGATGCTCGGATGGTCGAGTCGCGCCGTCGTGCGAGCCTCCCGCAGAAAGCGCTCACGATGCTCGGGCACGCGCATCAGCTCGTGACGGAGCACCTTGATGGCGATCAGCCGGTGCAGCGCCAGATCGCGCGCCAGAAACACGACACCCATTCCGCCCCGCCCGAGCTCGCGCACGACCTGGTACTGCGACCCGAGCTCACGAGCGACCCGCTCGCGCTCGATCCCCGCCGCGAGCTCCGGAGGGATCTCGTGTTGCCCGCTGATGAGGGAAATCGCTGAGGATGAAGGCATGATCGTGTTGTATGGGACCCGCAATCGGGCCGTCGGGTTGCTCTCCTCCTATAGGGAAGGAGCGTGCCCGACCCGCGGAATCGCACAACTCGCGGTGGGCAAGCGCTTTGGCCCATCGGACGTCGACCTGGATCAGAGTGCCGGCTGACCGGTAGTGGGACGGACTGCGCGAAAGCGGTCACCCGTCGAGCATCGCCGTCCGGTTCGATGCAGCGCTAGATTCCCGCCTCGCTCGCCTTCTCTCGGGAGACCGATGTGCCATGCGACTGATACGCGTTGCGCCACTCCTCGCGCTCTGCTCCGCCGCCTGCGCGCGCACGACAGCGCAGTCCTCGATGCCACCGTCGCCGTCGAATCTCTCCCTGTCGACTTCGGCAGCCGAACTCGCTGCCTCCGTCCGCGCCCGTCTCGGCGCGCTCGACGCACAGAGCACGCTGTACGCCAAGCATCTGGCCAGCGGCCGCGAGATCGGCCTTCGCGCCGACGAGCCCGTGAACACGGTCAGCGTGATCAAGATCCCGGTGATGGTGCTGGCGTTCCGGGATGCGGAGTCAGGGAAGCTCGATCTCGATCAGCGCTACACGATCCGTCCCGAGGATCTCCGTCGCGGCACAGGTCTTCTCCAGACCTTTGCCACCGGACTTGAGCCCACGCTCCGCGATCTGGTGATGCAGATGATCATCACCAGTGACAACACAGCGACCGATATCCTGATCACGCGGGTGGGCCTCGAGCGTGTGAATCGCCTCCTCGACTCGCTCGGCTATCGCGAAACCCGGCTCCGGATGCCGATCGGGCAACTCTTTCGAGGTCAGTGGGAGGTGCTCGATCCCGCCTATCATTCGCTGACCGATCGCGAGGTCTACGAGAAGGGCTCACCGAGCGACAGCGGAGCGCGAGCCCGCAGCTTCCGGTACGTCGCCGACTCCACCCGGTGGTTCGGCCGCACCACCGCTCGCGAGATCTCCCGGCTGCTGGAGCAGCTCCAGCAGGGCCAGCTGGCCGGCAAGGCGTCCACCGACGAGATGCTGCGGATTCTCCGGCGGCAATTCTACACGTCGCGCCTGCCCCAGCAGATCCGCTTCCGCGCCTCCGTCGGCCACAAGACCGGCGACTGGCCGCCGATCATCGGCAACGATGCCGGCATCATCTATTCCGATGCGGGCCCGATCATCGTCTCCGTGTTCACCAACCAGAATCGCGGCAGCTTCCTCGATCTCGAAGCCGCGGAGGGCGGGATCGCCAAGGACCTTCTCGACGCCTGGGGCCATCGGTGAGCGGGGGCGTTCGGCGGGTGGGCGGCGCGGCCGTCCCCGTCACGTTCGCCGCCCTCGCCGCCCTCACCCTTGGAACCCAGTCGCGGGATGAGTCCGCGCCCGGGGAAGGTACCGTCGTCATCACGGTGACGCCCGGCCGGCCGCGGAATGTCTTCGTGCCCGAGCACGCCCTGGGTGCCGCCGTCGATGGAGAGGACAGTGACGACGCGCATTCGGTCTCTTCTCCTCGAGCAGTGCGGGAGATGCGCTCCGCCGGCTTGCGCTCACTCACCTACCGCCTCCGGACGGAGCTCGGCATCGAAGCCTGGCACTGGAACCAGCGAGGTCGGTGGTCCGACCCGACCCACCGGCAGGGATACTGGATCTCGGATGAGAGCGGCGATGACTCCATTCGGATGACCTACGGTTATCGTCTTCCGCGCCGCGGCAGCACGATCGATCAGGCCAACAATGACGGTTACTCACGCCTCGACGATGGCGACACCGCCACGTTCTGGAAGAGCAATCCGTACCTCGACCGGCGTTTCACCGCCGAAGACAACGCCCGGCATCCCCAACAAGTGGTGATCGATCTCGGGACCAGGACAGGGCTCACCGCGCTCCGGCTCCAGTGGGCGCATCCCTACGCCACGCGATACGAGGTGCAGTACTGGCGCGGAAGCGACGAGCTGTACAGTGACAATCCGGCGCCGGGCACCTGGTTGACATTCCCCGCCGGACGCGTGGAGCACGGGGGCGGCGGCGACACCACGCTCCGCCTCACCGCCGCACCCGTGAGTATGCGTTTCCTTCGTATCCGTATGTTGGAGAGCTCGGGCACGGCGTTGCCGCGTACGAGCGATCCACGTGACAGCGCGGGCTATGCCCTCCGCGAGATCTTCGCGGGCACGCTCGGGGGCCGGAGCACCCTTCACGACGTCATGAGACACGGGCGCAGTGCCCGCGCCCAGACGACGATCTACGTCTCCTCGACCGACCCGTGGCACCGCGCCGGCGATCTGGACCCGCGAATACAGCAACCGGGGTTCGATCTCATCTGGGGAAGCGGCCTGACGAACAGTCTTCCGGTGCTCCTCCCCGTGGGAGTGCTCTACGACACCCCGGACAACGCCGCCGCCGCGGTACGCTGGCTGGGCCGGCGAGGATACCTCATCCGCGGCGTGGAGATGGGAGAAGAGCCCGATGGGCAGTTCGCGGCACCGGAGGATTATGCCGCGCTCTATCTCCGGTTCGCGGACGCTCTTCACGCCGTCGATCCCACGCTGCGCTTGGGTGGCCCGGTATTCCAGAGTCCGGAAGTCGATGTGATGGCGTGGCCGAGAGAATCCGAGCGTCCCTCGTGGTTGAGCCGCTTCCTGGGCTACCTCCGCGAGCGAAGGCGCACGGGTGATTTCGGCTTCTTCTCGTTCGAGTGGTATCCCTTCGACGACGTCTGCGCTCCCTCGGCGCCCCAGCTCGCGCGCGCACCGGCGATGCTGCGCGCGGTCGTCCGCCGCCTCGATCGCGACGGACTCTCCCGAGATATCCCCTGGGTGATCTCGGAGTACGGATACTCGGCGTTCGCCGGTCGCGCCGAGGTGGAGATCCCGGCCGCCCTCCTGAACGCCGAGATCGTCGGCCAGTTCCTGACCCTGGGTGGGGACGCCGCTTTTCTGTACGGTTACGAGCCCCATCATCTGGACCGCGAACCCGGCTGTGCTGGATGGGGAAACAACTCGATGCTGCTGGCGGAACCGGAGGGCGGTACGCAGCGTCTGCCGGCCTTCTACGCGGCGCGGTTGCTCTCTCAGGAATGGTCGCAGCCGGGCGGGGGAGTTCATCGCCTCTACGATGCGACCTCGGACGTCAGGAACGGCGCCGGCGAGCCTCTGGTGACGGCATACGCTGTCGCCCGCCCCGACAGAGCGTGGTCGGTGATGCTCATCAACAAGGATCCGGTGCGCAGCTGGGCGGTGCGCCTTCGCTTCCAGGATGCCGTTGGCCGGTCCCTTCAATCCTCCGGTGGCCGGATGGATGTCTTCCAGTACTCCGGCATCCAGTACGCCTGGAAAGCGATGGGCGAGGACGGGCACCCTGTGAGGTCGCTGCCACCCGAGCACCGCGTGCTGCGAGATGCCGGTGAAGAAGCGACAGTTCTGCCGCCGTACTCGCTCACTGTGCTGCGGCGTCGCGGTCCCTCCGACATACCGGGTGCGGCAGCGAGGCCGTGACGAGGAGAGACGAAGCGACAGGGTGAAACCGCGTCGCAACCCTTTCCGTCCTGCGGCTGTCCAACTCCGCGTCAACCCTGCCTACCCTTCCTTTCGGCTCCGTCCACATGCATCGAAGTGCCGCGCTGCTCTGCGCGCTCCTGGCGACGCGTCTGATCGCGCAACAGGCGCCGCCATCGTCCTCGCGGGGGAGCGCGCCATACGATCACGCAGCGGCCCCGGATGTTCGCGCGGCGCGATTGACCGGCAGCATCCATCTCGATGGTCATCTCGACGAGGCGGTGTGGGCTGCCGCGACGCCGGCGACGACGTTCACGCAGACCGACCCGGTGGATGGGGCGGCGCCGAGCAAGCGGACCGAGGTGCGCGTGCTCATCGGGGATGATGCCGTCTACATCGGCGCCCGGATGCTGGATGATCCCGCGAACATCCGGCCCCGGCTCGCGCGGCACGACGAATCTGTGGATGGCGACATCTTCGCGGTGAGCTTCGATTCGCGCCACGACCATCTCAGCTCGTACTACTTTCGCGTGACCGCCGGTGGCGCCCTCCGCGACGCGGTCGCGAGCAACAACGGCCAGCGGCTCGACCTCTCCTGGGATGCGGTCTGGGATGCCGCCGTGTCGTCCGACACCGCAGGCTGGAGCGCCGAGATCCGTATCCCCCTCTCGCAGCTTCCCTACAACCGGACGACGGATCCGACGTGGGGCATCCAGTTCGAGCGCTACAGTTGGAACAAGCAGGAGCGCGATCTCTTCGCCTACACGCCCAAGACGGAACATGAAGGAGTACAGCGCTACGGTCATCTCATCGGGATCGGTGAGCTGCCGGCACCGAGCCGGATCGAGCTGGTGCCGTACGTCACGACGCGCGCCAAGTATCTGGACGTCTCTCCACTCGACCCCTTCCGCAGCCGCCACGACTACTTCGGCAACGCGGGTGCCGACCTCAAGCTTCGGGTCACGAGCAACTTCACACTGAACGGTACCGTCAACCCCGACTTCGGGCAGGTGGAGGTCGACCCGGCGGTCGTCAACCTGTCGGCGTTCGAGACATTCTTCCCGGAGAAGCGCCCCTTCTTCGTCGAAGGACGCGAGCTGTACAGCTTCGGCCAGCTACGCACTTTCAACAGTGGCAGCACGCCGAACCTCTTTTTCTCTCGCCGCATCGGCCGACAGCCGCAGCGACAGCTCGACGGTGTGTCGGGATTCAACTACGTCGATACGCCGGAGCAGGCGACGATCGCGGCCGCGGGAAAGCTCACCGGAAAGACGGGCGGGGGCTGGTCCACCGCACTCCTGGAAGCCGTGACGACGAAGCAGGAGGCCCGATTCATCGACAACGCCGACACGGCACGCCGCACCGCGGTCGAGCCCCTCACGAACTACTTCCTGGGACGCGTGCGCAAAGAGATGCGGACGGGCAACACCGTTGTCGGCGGGCTCGTGACCGCGGTGAATCGCGACCTGGGTGACAGCGTGCTCGCCACGTCACTGCGATCCAAGGCGTACGTCGCGGGGGTCGATCTCAATCACGCGTGGTCAGGCCAGCGCTGGCTGCTCGACGCCTCCCTGGCCGGCAGTCACGTGGCCGGCAGCGATAGCGCGATCGCGCGCACCCAGAGGTCCAGCGCGCGCTACTACCAGCGGCCCGATGCCAGATCACTCCGCTACGACCCGACCCGCACCGCGCTCGACGGCATCGCGGGCCAGCTCGCGCTGATCAAGGCGTCCGGGCTGCACTGGCTGGGCAACGTCGCGTATCAGCACACCAGCCCCGGCTTCGAATCGAACGATCTGGGTTTCCAGCAGTCCGCCGACCGCCGCGCCTTCTCCACCGATATCGCGTATCAGGAGAACAAGCCCGGCCTGATCTTCCGCAACTACGTCATCGCGCCATTCACCAACCAGAGCTGGAACAGCGATGGCGACCTGACCTTCAACAACTACGCGGCGATCTTCCAGGGAATGTTCAGGAACTTCTCGGGGATCTTCCTGCGCGGCGATTACAACGTCGGCTCCTACGACGACCGGCTGACGAGAGGGGGGCCGACCACCCGTCAGCCGAACGGGACGACCGGACAGATCCAGTACTTCACCGACCAGCGCAACCGCTATCTGTCCACCACCACTCTGCGCGTCACCAACGACGAGGCCCACCAGCACAGCACCGTGCTGAGCACCGATCTCCGGGTGCAGATCACCCGGACCTTCACCTTCGGCCTCGGTCCCCAGTACGTCACCCAGCACTCGCTGTCCCAGTTCATCACCCGTGTGCGGGATGAGCAGGCCGTCGATACCTACGGTTACCGGTACGTTTTCGCGCCGCTCGACTATCGCGAGTTCGGCATCGTCACCCGGGTGGACTGGACCTTCACTCCGCGCCTGTCCTTCCAGCTCTTCGCCCAGCCTCTCGTCGCATCGGGACACTTCCGGGCGACGCGCGAGCTCACGAAGCCGCGGACCTTCGACTTCCGTCCGTACACGCTGGCCGGCCTTCCCAATCTCGACTTCAACACCCGGTCGCTGCGCGGCAACGCGGTTCTGCGCTGGGAGTACCGTCCGGGCTCGACGCTCTATCTGGTGTGGCAGCAACAGCGCGACCAGCCCGAAGCCTTTGGCAACTTCGATCCCCGGCGCGACTATCGTGCGCTCATCTCCACGCGGCCGGACAACATCTTCGCCATCAAAGCGAGCTACTGGATCGCGCGCTAGCCGCGCCGGCGGGTCAGTCGGCGATGCGCCAATCCCTCTCTGGTGCGCTGCAGGTCACCGAACTGGCGATGCGCTTCGCGACGCGCTTCATCCTCGGTCATCCCACCAGCCATGAGCTCGCGCACTCCCATCTCGAGGTGGAACTCGAGCTCGGCGACCACGTCGCCTTCGATCCTGCACACTGCTACGACAGCCCCCGACACGTCAATGGTTGCCGGCATCGCTGAGCGCTCGCTATATCCCCGGGTCCGGCGCCAGGATGGGCTGCCGCCTCAGCCAGAGGAGAGTTTCGACCGTGCCCGATCCCGAGAGCGTCCGACTCGACGAGGACGCCCAGCGCACCAGTAACTGGAAACGCTGGGGCCCGTACCTCTCCGACCGACAGTGGGGGACCGTGCGCGAGGACTATTCGGCGGACGGACGCTGCTGGGAATATTTCCCGCACGACCACGCCCGCAGTCGCGCCTACCGGTGGGGCGAGGATGGGCTCCTCGGCATCTGCGACCGCGAGTGCCGGCTCTGTTTCGCCATCGCGCTCTGGAACGGCCGCGACCCGATCCTCAAGGAGCGGCTCTTCGGGCTGACGGGACCCGAGGGCAATCACGGCGAGGACGTGAAGGAGTGCTACTACTTCCTCGACTCCACACCCACGCACTCGTACATGCGGGCGCTCTACAAGTACCCGCAGGCCGAGTTCCCGTACGCGAGACTGGTGGACGAGAACCGGATCCGGACGCGGCGCGACCGGGAGTTCGAGCTCGCGGACAGCGGGATCTTCGACGGAGATCGCTACTTCGATATTCTGGTGGAGTACGCGAAGGCGGCGCCGGACGACATCCTCATTCGCCTGCGGGTCGCGAATCGAGCGGCCGACGCCGCCACCATCGACCTGCTTCCCACCCTCTGGTACCGGAACACGTGGTCGGGGGGCCGCCGCGGCGACGGCTATTGGGCAAAGCCGCGTATCAGCGACGTGTCCGCAGAACATCCGGCGATGATGGCCGAGCATGAGTCGCTCGGCCGGCTACGCCTCGAGGCCGAAGCGGCATCAGGTCAGCCGGTGCCGGAGCTGCTCTTCACCGAGAACGAGACGAACTTCACTCGACTATTCGGATCGGAGAACGCGTCTCCGTACGTGAAGGACGCCTTCCACGACTACGTCGTCCACGGACGGTCGGACGCGGTCAATCCGGAGCGGCACGGCACGAAGGCCGGCGCGCGCTATCGGCTCACCGTCCCGCCGCACGGGGAGATCGTGGTGCGCCTGCGGCTGCGATCCGAGACAAGCTGGTCATCCACCTCGTTCGGACCAGCCTTCGACCACACGATGCTCAAGCGCCGCGCCGATGCCGATGCGTTCTACGCCGCCCGCATCCCGACCGGCGCAACCGCGGAAGAGCGGCGCGTGTCCCGACAGGGCTACGCCGGTCTGCTCTGGTCCAAGCAGTTCTATCACTACGTGGTGCGACAGTGGCTGGAAGGGGATCCGGCCTACCCGCCGCCCCCGGCCTCGCGGTGGACCGGCCGGAACGCCGATTGGCCGCATCTCTTCAACCGCGACGTCATCTCCATGCCGGACTCGTGGGAGTATCCGTGGTACGCCGCCTGGGATCTCGCGTTTCACGTCATCCCCTTCTGTGACATCGACGCGGACTTCGCCAAGCAGCAGCTCCTTCTGCTGTTGCGCGAGTGGTACACCCACCCCAACGGCCAGATGCCGGCGTACGAGTTCGCCCTGGGAGACGTCAATCCCCCGGTGCACGCCTGGGCCTGCTGGCGCGTCTACAAGACCACGGCGCCTCGCGGCCAACGCGACATCATCTTTCTCCAGCGGGCCTTCCACAAGCTCGTCGTCAACTTCACCTGGTGGGTGAACCGGAAGGACCTCGAGGGAAACCATCTCTTCGCCGGCGGCTTTCTCGGGCTCGACAACATCGGCGTCTTCGACCGCTCGAAGCCCCTCCCGACCGGAGGGCATCTGGAGCAGGCCGACGGCACGGCGTGGATGGCCTTCTACTGCTCGACCATGCTCTCGATGGCGCTCGAGCTTGCGGGACACGATCGCTCGTACGAGGACATCGCCTCCAAGTTCTTCGAGCACTTCGTGGCGATCACCGACGCCATCAACACGCTCGGCGGCACCGGCCTGTGGGATGAGACGGACGGCTTCTACTACGACCAGCTCCACGTGGAGAACAGCACCTTCCCGCTGCGCATCCGCTCGATGGTCGGCATCATCCCTCTCTTCGCCGGCGAGATTCTCGAGGAGGCGCGCATCGAGAGACTCCCCGGATTCGCGAAGCGGCTCCACTGGTTCCTCGACAACCGGAAGGATCTCGCCGGCAACATCGATACGCTGAGCCGTCGGGGAGAGGGCTCCCACCTTCACCGCTTGCTCGCGATCCCGTCGCGGGAGCGGCTGGAGCGGGTGCTCCGTTACGTCCTCGACGAGCGCGAGTTTCTCTCGCCCCACGGCATCCGCTCCCTCTCCCGCGTTCATCTCGACCACCCGTACGTGCTCAGGGCGGAGGAGCAGGAATACCGGGTCGAGTACGTGCCGGGTGAAGCGGGCACCGGTGTGTTCGGCGGAAACTCCAACTGGCGCGGTCCGGTGTGGTTTCCGCTCAACTACCTGCTGATCGAGGCGCTGGAGCGTTATCACCACTTCTACGGAGATGACTTCCGCGTGGAATGCCCCACCGGATCGGGCACGTTCCTGACGCTGGCGGAAGTGGCGCGCGATCTCGGCACCCGGTTGGCTTCGCTCTTTCTACCCGATGCCCAGGGCCGGCGCCCCTGCCACGGTAGCGAGCGACGCTACGCCGACGATCCACACTGGCGTGAGCTGGTGCTCTTTCACGAGTACTTTGACGGCGATGACGGCCGCGGCATCGGAGCGAGCCATCAGACGGGCTGGACCGCGCTCGCGGTCCGCTGCATCGAGGACGTCGTGCGAGCTCGCGATGGCACTCCGAGACGGCATTCGCTCGCGCTCGGTGGCCGGGATGACGGGTGAAGCTCGGCGCTGAATGGCTCGAGGCCGACGGCCTGGGCGGCTTCGCGTCGGGAACCGTGGGCGGGGTGCGCACGCGCCGCTACCACGCGCTCCTCCTCGCCTCCACCACTCCTCCCACCGGACGGGTGCTGCTCGTCAACGGCATCGAGGCCTGGGTGGACACTCCCACCGGCCGGATCGCCATCAGCACCCAGCGCTACGCGCCCGACGTCACCCATCCCGACGGCGCGACACGGCTCGTTTCCTTCACCACATCTCCGTGGCCGACGTGGCGCTGGAGGCTCGACGAGCATGGATTCGACATCGAGCAGGAGCTGGTGGTGCCTCTTGGTGCGCCGGTGGCCGCGTTGGCCTGGCGCCTGAGCGAGCCACGTCCCGGCGTCTCGCTCGGCGTGCGTCCTCTGCTCTCGGGGCGCGATCCGCACGCGCTTCATCGGGAGAACGACACCTTTCGCTTCGATGCCTCGATCCTGCCCGGCCGGGTGTGCTGGCATCCGTACGCCGGGCTGCCGTCGGTGACCGCCCTCACGAGCGGTGCTTATTCCCACGCGCCGATCTGGTATCGCGGCTTCCAGTATGATGAGGAGCGCGCGCGCGGGCTCGATCACATCGAGGACCTCGCGTCGCCCGGAGCCTTTACCTGGGATCTCGGCGCATTGGAGGCGGCGCTGATCCTCGTTGCCGCCGATGCCACTGAGGCCACTGAGGCCACGCGCTCGGACACGCTCGCCGGTGAAGCGTCGGTGGTGCTGGGGCGCATCCGAGGGCGCGAGCGCGCGCGGCGGGCCGTCTTTCCGTCGGCACTGCACCGCGCCGCCGACGCGTACATCGTTCGTCGAGGACGAGGCACGACAATCGTGGCCGGCTATCCGTGGTTCGCCGACTGGGGGCGCGACAGCTTCATTGCGGTCCGGGGACTCTGTCTAGCCAGCGGCCGGCCCGATGACGCGAGAAGAATCCTCGTGGAGTGGGCCCGGCACCTCTCCGACGGCATGCTTCCGAACTTCTTTCCCGAGCATGACCAGAAGGCGGAGTACAACTCCGTCGATGCGTCGCTGTGGTTCATCGTCGCCACCTGGGAGCTCATCCGGGCTGTCGACGCGATGCCCGGCGGTGGCCGCGATCTGCTCGGCGCGACGGAGCGGATGCTCCTCCGGCAGGCGGCCGACGACATCCTCTCGGGATACGCGCGCGGCACCCGGTTCGGCATCCGGGCCGACAGCGACGGCCTGCTCGCCGCCGGAGAGCCGGGCACCCAGCTCACGTGGATGGATGCTCGCGCCGACGGACGGGAGGTGACGCCGCGCATCGGAAAGCCGGTGGAAGTGCAGGCGCTCTGGCTCAACGCCCTGCGCATCGGCAGCGATCACTCGGCGCGCTGGGGCGAGCCGCTGGCTCGCGCGCGCCGATCGTTCGGTCTCCGATTCTGGAATGAAGCGCGAGGATGTCTCTACGATGTGGTGGACGTGGATCACCGGCCCGGCGCGGTGGATCCTCGCCTTCGTCCCAATCAGATTCTCGCCGTGGGCGGTCTTCCGTTCCCGGTCATCGATCGCGTGCGCGCACGCCGCCTCGTGGATGCTGTGGAAGCGCATCTGCTCACACCGGTGGGCCTGCGCACTCTGGCGCCGCGAGAGCCAGGATATGTCGGGTGCTACCGCGGCGCCGCCGCGGAGCGCGATGCTGCCTATCACCAGGGAACCGTCTGGCCGTGGTTGATGGGGCCGTTCGTGGAAGCGTGGGTGCGGGTACGTGGCGTCACCGAGCAGACCAAGAGCGAGGCACGGCGACGGTTTCTCGCTCCCCTCCTCTCACACGTGGGAGAGGCGGGACTGGGGCACCTCTTCGAGATCGCCGACGGCGATTTTCCGCACGCACCGAGGGGTTGTCCCTTCCAGGCCTGGTCGGTGGGGGAGGTGTTGCGGCTCGCGCTCGTGGTGCTGGCACCTTCGCAGCGAGCGTAACCGCAACCGTGAAGGGATGCTCCACCGACTTCTATACCGCGCCAACAGCCTGAAGCAAGGTCGTATCCGTCACTTCACCCCGATCGCGACAACCATCTCGCATGGTCCGACAAATCCGTCAGACCTGTCGAATTGTTTCAGTTCCCGGGCAATCTCTTCCCATACCGATTGCCGTTCGGCCTGGGGGACGCCCACCAACATCTGGTGGAGGGCTCCAAACGATTCCTGCTCGAATCGAACACACTCCGCGGCGGAAGGCAGGCGCAACGGTGACGGCACCAGACGGACCTGGACATCGCCGAAGCCCGCCTTCTCATAGGCAGCCTCGAGAACACCCGGAGCGCCCAAGCTGAATGGCCCGGGCTGGCCGGGGAGGGGCGGTGGCAGCTGCGCGCGCCGTCGAATGATCGAAACAGGAACAGAGAAAAACTTATTGTTCTCCGGCGTCGAATAGGTGATTGCACCAACCCTGCCGCCGGGCTTCAGTACGCGCTTCATCCCCGCGAGCGCTTTGTGCTGGTCGGGGAAGTAGATCAAACCGACGCGCGATAGGACCGCGTCGAACGAGTCGTCGGGCAGTTCCAGGTTCTCGCCGTCCATCACCCTCGTTTTCACGTTTTTCAGCCCGGCCCGGACTGCAGCTTTTTGGGCGAAATCGAGGATGCTGGGGGAAATATCGGTTGCCAATACCGAACCCGTCGGGCCCACACGCCGTGCGATCACAATTGTTTGTTCGCCAGCGCCGGCGGCAACGTCGAGGACATTATGACCTGGGCCGACGCCCGACATGTCCAGCATAAGGTCCGTCGCCTTGCCCAACCATTCATGGAGCGTCGGTCCCCAGCGATCCCACGCCTCGGCCGCAGCCTGCCATTGTTCACGCGTCGTAGCCTTGTACTTGATCGGATCAAACGCTGGAGTACTGAGCGACATAAGAAACCTCCTGGTTGGGGTTTCCTGCTTCCGAACGCAGCTGAACCTCCGCGGTGAGATCGGACCCGCGAGTGCCGCCGTGCTGCGCCGTGGGGAAATCGCGGCATGAAGCCCGCGACGGGTGTAATCATCGCTTCTGTACCGTCGCTCATGATTCCTGACTCTGCCCCGACCCTGACTCGGCGCGCCGATGGCCCACCATCAAGATTCGACGCCGTTCGGGCGCTTGCAAGGTAGCACTCGTCACGTCGCAGACCGCTGCCACCCGTCAGCCCTGTGTGGGGGCCTGCACCTACTCGATATCGTCGATCGAGCGCGGCCAATCCTTCCGGAGCAGGCGGGACAGTGCCCGGTCCGCCAGCAGCTTTCCCCCCGTCTGGCAGCGGGCGCAGTAGTTCGTCTCGTTGGACGCGTGGACGATGCGCTGCACCCGTGACCCGCAGTCAGGACATGGCTCGCCGAACCGGCCGTGCACCGCCATCCCGTCGCGAAATGCCGTCACCGTCTCCGGGAATGCATCGCCGGTCTCGGCGCGGGTGCGCGCGATCCAGTCGCACAACGTCTCCCTGGTCGCGTGGTAGAGTCGCGCCACTTCTTCCGTCCCCAGACGTTGGCTGTGCGCGGTCGGGGAAAGTCTGGCGCGATGAAGGATCTCGTCCGAATACGCGTTGCCGATTCCGCTGAAGAGACGGGGATCTGTAAGTGATCGCTTGAGCGTGTGGTTCTCGGCATGCAGACGGTTGGCGAACTCGGATAGCGTGGCCTCGAGCGGCTCGAGCCCGCCGCGATCGAAGGCTGCGAGCGCAGCCGAGCCCGCCACGAGATGGAGCGACGCGCGGCGCGTCGATCCCGCCTCGGTGAAGGCCAGCACGCCGGTCGGAAAATGAAAGGTCGCGAGGGTGATCTTTCCCGGGAGCTTGGCGCCAGGCTCCCGCCACCGCAATCGACCGGCGATCATCAGGTGCAGCAGTAGATACAGATCGCCGTCGAGGCCGATCACGATCCTCTTTCCGAGCCGGGAGAGCGAGATCACGCGCTGGTGCTCGGCGGCCTCGATGGGAGGTGAGACCGTGCGCAGAACGAACGGCTTGGCGAGATGGATCTTCTCGAGCGTCTGGCCCAGCACAGTGGGAGCGTGACGCGCGCTTTCACGGCGGAGATCATGCCCGCGCTCGGAGTCGTGCCGCCATCGGCCAGACCGGCGCACAGCTCCAGACGACCGGCGCCGCCGCGCTCGGCGGCGAGGGCGGAAGCGACCGAGTCGATGCAGGCCTCGACGAGGATCGACCGGGGCATCGCCCAATGATACCAATGGCCGGCCGCGGCGACAGCGGCGCGGGCGCGGCGTGCTACAGCCGAACGGCGAGCGGCAGCTCGACTTCGAAGGAGAAGCGGCTGCCGCCTCCCTCCGGTGTCTCCACCCGGAGCTCACTCTGCATGGCGTGCACGAGCTTCTGACAGATGGAGAGTCCGAGGCCCGAGCTCGAGAATCGGACCTGGCCCAGCGAGCCGCTGCGGAACGCGCGAAAGAGAGCATCGCGCAACTCGGGCGCGATCCCCGGGCCCGTGTCTCGCACCGAGAACTCGAGACGGGTGAGCGACAGCTGGCGGGCGCTCAACTCGACCACCCCTTCGTCGGTGGATGCGAGCGCATTGGTGACGAGGTTGAGCAGAACGCGAGACAGCGCCGCGGGATACCCGTCGCGCCAGTCGAGCTCGGGCGAGACGAGCTGCATCCGCAGACCTTTCTCCTCGGTGATCGGCTGAACGATCTCGCGCACCGATTGCAGGATCCCCGAGACGGAGAAGGTGATCGGCTCGCGCTCCTTCACTCCTTCCCCTTCGCGCGCCGCTTCGATGAGGTTGCTCACCAGAGAGCTGAGACCAAAGGCGGCACCGTAGACGAGGCCGAGCTGCCGCTCCTGCACGGTGGTGATGGCTCCGCTCCGTCCCTTGCGCATCGTGTCCACGAGCAGCAGAACGGCGCTCAGGGGAGAGCGCATGTCGTGCGCGACCTCGACGATGAGCTCGAGCGCTTCCGGGCCCGATCGGCCGGCGATGAAGCGCTGTGCCTCGTCGCGATCCAGAACGTGCTGCACCTCCTCGATCCCCCGCACCACCCGCATCCCCTGCACCGCCATCGCCGCATCCTGGACGAGGAGGGGCTGGCGCAGGAAGGCGGTGCGAAGGGAGCCGAGCAGGCGGCGGAGGGACACCGGCGAATTGATGTCAGGGACGCTCGGCACGTCTCCCGCCAGAGCTTGCCAGACGCCGTCCACCAGCAGCTCGACGTTCGCGCGGACGTCGGCACCGCTGTCATCGCGCAGCGTGCGCTGCACCTCGAGGGTGACCTGTGTAGCGGCACGCTCCACGCCGGCCCACACGGCGTACGCGATGCCACGTTCGGCGAGCTCGGTGGCATCGCGGACGCGCGGAACGACCCGATGGCGGTCAGCCCTCATGGATCAGTCGGCCTGCATGCCAGGATGGAATCCTCCGTCCGCCCCCAGGGTGCCACCCGACGGCGACACCCGGCGCGGGAGGGCCGTGGCGTCGTCGGTCACCAGCGAATCCACCGCCGGGTCGGGCGCCTCATCGGCGCGACGGCCGCTGTGCTTCTCCCACAGGCGATAGAGCGTTGTGCGATCGATCCGTGCCAGCCGGGCCGCCTTCGACATGTTTCCCCCGGCACGGCCGAGCAGGTTGCGAAGATACTCCTGCTCGAACTGGGTCAGCAAGCGATCCTTGGCCTCGTGGTACGCCATCTCCATCACCCCGGTGACGAGCTCACCCATCGCGTTCGCGCTCGCGGTCTCCGCGATCAGCGGAATCTCGTCCGCGCGGATCGGGGTTCCGGGCATCGCCAGCACGGCCAGATGCTCGATCACGTTCTGTAGCTCGCGCACGTTTCCACGCCAGGGACGCATGCAGAGCAGGTCCAGCGCCCCTTTCGACAGCGTCGGCAGCGTCTCGTTGGGCTGGCGATGGCGGCGCCAGTATTCGGTGAGGAAATGGTTCGCCAGCAGCGGAATGTCCTCCACGCGCTTGCGGAGCGGCGGGAGCTGGATCGGCACGACCCGGAGACGATAGTAGAGATCGTCGCGCAATATCCCGGTGCGCATCGCCTCCTGGGGGTCACGGTTGGTCGCCGAGATGAAGCGGACGTTGACCACCGCATCCGACTGCTCGCTGCCGACGCGTCGGATCACACCATCCTGGATGACGCGGAGGAGCTTGGCCTGGATCGCGAGCGGCATGTCGGTGAGCTCGTCCAGGAAGAGCGTGCCTTCGTGCGCGATCTCGAGGAGGCCCGGCTTGTCGCGGTCCGCACCCGTGAAGGAGCCCTTGCGATGGCCGAAGAGCTCGGACTCGAGGAGTGGTTCGGGCAGGGCGGCGCAGTTGATCGGCACGAGCGCCTTCCCGGCGCGGCGGCTGTGTTGATGGATGAGCTGGGCGATGAGCTCTTTGCCGGTGCCGCTCTCGCCGCTGATCATGACCGGCGCGCTGGTGGCGGCCACCCGCAGCGCCATGTCGACGGCCTGGCGAAACGCCGGAGAGACACCGAGCATCATCAGGGAGTCGCCGTGGGCTGTCTGCTTCTGCAACGTGTGCGCGGTGTCCTTCGGGGCGCGCGCCGCGAGCACGGCATGAGCCGCCCGGCCGACCAGCACCTGCAGATGCGTTCCGGAGAACGGCTTCGGGAGATAGTCCCAGGCGCCCGCGCGCAACGCTTCGATGCTCGACGCGACACTCGGGTTCCCGGTCATCAGGATGACGATGATGTTCTTGTGGGCTGCCAGCGCCGCCGTCGTGATGTCCATCCCGGAGACGCTGGACATGAACAAGTCCACCAGCATAATATCGAAGCGCCGGCGCTTGACGACATCGAGCGCCTCTTCGCCGCGGCCGGCGACGGTGACATTGTACCCTTCGTGCTGAAGCACACTCGCGCAGCCCTCACGCAGAGTGCGGTCGTCATCCACGATCAGGATGCGAACCGAAGACTTGAGGTCGCTGGCGAGCGACGCCTGGTCGCTCAGCGGGAGGCCCATCGGCTCCTCCAGCTCTGAGCGCTCGGCGCGCTCGATGGACGTGGTCACGGGTAACTCCTCCGGCCTGCTTGGGGGGACGAAAGTTGTGTGACGGTGGACATCGCCGCTAGGAAGCGGGGCCGTCGACGCGATCAACGAGGGATGCTGAAACACAGGGTAACGCATTTTTTGTGTGACCCTGGTCACGAGGTTAGGGCAGTGTAATAGTGATGATGCAATCCGTCAACACATTTTTGTAGGCATGGGACAACGGGAGTGTTGCTTCCGCGCCCCAATTAGTGGCGTATGTGGCGATCGCCCATTAGCTTGCGCGGTCTCTCGCTGGGCTTGATGTTGCAGGGGGCTCAGAGCGCCCGTGAGCGCTGTCCAACGCAACGCGATCCCTCCGATCCTCGCTAGTCCACCCCACCTCTGCCCCTGTCCGTGTCCGCTCCCCTCGCTCCGCTCAACCGCCCACTCGAGCCCGCCGTCGCGACGCCGGCGACCCCATCCACCTGGTCCCCCAATGCCGCCGGGCCAGACGAGGGCGGGATGCCTGTCTCGCGCTACTGGGCCGCGATCAAGCGCTACAAGTGGCCGATCCTCATCCTCGTCGTTCTCGGCACGCTCGCCGGCGTGACCGCCACTCGGTTCGTCACCCCCCTGTACGAGGCCCGCGCAGCGCTCTGGATCGGAGGAGGAAGTGCCGGCGTCGAAGATGGGGACCGTGGAACGGTGCGCGCCGTCGAGATGCTCGCCCCGACGGATTATCTCGAGCTGATGACCAGCTTCGCGGTCGTGGATCGGGTGGTCGAGAGGCTGCACCTCTACGTCTCGCCCAAGCTTCCGTCCGATTCGACGGCTCTCGTTGGCTTCCGTCCCACGCCGGCAGTGCGCACGGGCCCGTTCGTGCTCAAGACTGACGCGACAGGAAACGCCTACGTGCTCACCAATGCCGACGGGGTGGTGCTGGACAAAGGCGCCGTCGGGGACTCCATCGGCCGCTCGCTGGGCTTCCGCTGGGCTCCTCGGCCCGGCTCGCTCGGTCCGAACCGGAAGATCGATTTTTCGGTTGCCTCGCCGCGACAGGTGGCTGTGGGGCTCGTCGGCTCGCTGGTGCCCTCCGCCGTTCCCGAGAAGAGCAACTTCATCCGCCTCTCGCTCACCGGACCCGATGGTCCGTGGGCAGTGCGCATCCTCAATATCTGGTTGGAGGAGCTGGTCGCGACCGCGTCCGAGGTGAAGCGCCGGAATCTCACTGCTCTCGCGGAGATCCTCGATCAGCAGAAGAACATCGCCTCCGTCCAGCTCAAGAAGTCCGAGGCTGCGCTGCAGTCGTTTCGCGTTCGCGCCATCACGGAGCCGACCGACGGGCCGGCTTCGGCAACGGACCCGTTGTTCTCCGACTACTTCGGCCAGCGCGTCGAGCTCGATCGCGCTCAGAGCGAGCGCGAATCGCTCTCGCGCCTGCTCGCTGAGTCGCCGCAAGGTCCCGGGCTGGTCACCGGCCTCTACGGCCTTCCGTCTGTCCTCGAGGCCGTTCCCGAGCTCAAGGCCGCCCTCTCCGATCTCTCCTCGGCACAGGCCAAGCTGGCCACAATGCGCCAGGTCTACACCGACGAGTACAAAGGGGTACGGGACGCCGTCGTACAGGTGAACGCGCTCCAGCAGCAGACCATTCCCCAGCTCGCCCGAACTGCTGTGGACCGGCTCACTCGCCGTCAGTCGGAGCTCGGCCGTCGCGTCGCCGGTCAGCAGCAGAATCTCCGCAACATCCCGACTCGGAGTATCGAGGAGGCCCGGTTGCGCCGCGAGATGGGAATCGCGGAGAATCTCTACAGCGCTCTGGAATCGAGAGACCAGGCGGTGAAGCTCGCATGGCAGAGCGCCACCCCCGATGTGAACGTGCTCGATCGGGCCGCGACATCGCAGCTGCCGTCGAAGAACCGCGCACCCTTCATCATCCTGTTCGCCTTTGCCGGAAGCCTGTTGCTCGGCAGCGCCATCGCGATCGGGGCGGATCGCCTCGATCACCGGTTCCGCTATCCCGAGCAGGCGACCGCTGACCTGGGGCTCGAGATCCTCGGCGCCATTCCCACAATGAAGAAGGGCGAGGAGTTCACGAGCCCCGAGGAGGCATCTCAGATCATCGAGGCCTTCCGGACCATCCGCATGCAGGTGAGCAATGCCTGCCACGGTGCGCGGCCAATGGTTCTGACCGTGACCAGCCCCGGCATGGGAGATGGCAAGACGACCGTCGCGTCTAACCTCGCCCTGTCGTTCGTCGAGGCCGGTCATCGGACGCTCTTGATCGATGGCGACACACGACTGGGAACGCTCCATTCGGTGTTCGGGATCACGCGCCGGCCCGGACTCCTCGACTATCTGCTGGGGATGGCGACGACCGATGAGATTCTGCGTCCGAGCAGCACCCACAAGAATCTCACCGTGCTGCCGTCGGGCATCCGCCGCCATCACGGTCCGGAGCTGCTCGCCTCGCCGGAGCTCCCGAAGCTTCTCGCTCAGGTCAGAGAGAGGTACGATGTGATCCTGGTGGATAGCCCACCACTGGGAGCCGGTATCGACCCGTTTGCGCTCTCGGTGGCGACAGGCAACGTCCTGGTCGTTCTCAGAACGGGATCCACCGACCGGCACATGGCGGAAGCCAAGCTGCAGCTTCTGGAACGGCTACCGACGCGCGTGCTCGGAGCGGTGCTCAACGACATCCACGCGGATGGCATGTACAGGCATTACTCGTATCTGGGCGGCTACTACACGACGGAGGAGGAGGAGGCGCTGCCGGCACGCATTCCCGTGGCCAGATAGCTGGCCGGTCAGGCGATCGCGAGCTCGTCGAACGCCTTGATCTCTCCGGTCCCCTCGAATCGCAGATGCCGCAGCGCTTTCGCCGCACGAAGCAGGATCTCGACCGCGTCGATCGAGGAGTGCGAGAAATCCGGCACCGCGCAATAGCCCGCCTTGATGCTCAGCCGGTACTCCTGCTCGCCGGAGCGGAGGAGCGTCGCGCCGATTGCGTCACGCAGCCGCTCCGCCAGCCGCAATGCACCCGCTGCCGTCGTGGCTGGCGCGATGATCGCGAACTCGGCGTGGCCGAGATGACCGATCACGTCCGACGCCCGGCCGGCGCTACTGGCAAACACCCCTAGCTGCTCGGTGGTCGAGCTCATGAGCTTCGTGGACAGACGCTCGGCCGGCATGTCATCCACCATGGGGCTGAAAGCCACGCAAGCCAGCGCGTCGTGACGGCGAAAGGCCGCCGCCCCGATCTCGTGCGCTCGTCGCGCCAACCCCTGGATCGTATAAAGCCCCGTGGTGGGGTCGAGCAGGCACTCGGAGCGCATCCGGTCGAACTCGCGCTTCGAGCGCATGTACGTGCCGAGCTTGAGGAGCAACGCCTCGCCGTCGAGCGGCTGAGCCACGAACTCCCACGCGCCCTCCCGAAAAGCCGCGAGCCGCTGCTCGCGCTCACCGGATCCGGAGGTTGTGATGACGACCGGCGTGTGCGGGTTCCAGAACGCGTCCTCCTGGAGCTTCCGGCAGACCTCGAGACCTGTCATGTCGGGAAGACGGGCATCGATGATCACGATGTCAGGGCGCGCCGTGCTGGCCAGCTCCAGCGCCTGCTGCCCGGAATGCGCGCGCAGCACCGCATAGCCGCCGGGACCCAGCACGCTCTCCAGCGAGCGCGCGGACCACTCTTGCTCCAGGGCGATCAGGGCGAGAGCGGGCGACGTTGACAGGGCGGAAACGGACATGTTCTTTACCGCTGTGAGCGGAGGAGCGACGCTGGGAACTACTCGGGCCAACCAGGGTTCGATAACGACGAGCCGCGTCTAGAGCGCGGATCATGCCGCGATCGCTCGCGGCCGAGCCGCCGCTTGAGCACGGCGCCTAACTCTCGCTTAACTCTAATGAAAGGCAGACATGTCGGAACGTCAACTCGCCCCCCGTGCGCTCATGGTGCGCCTCGCGATGTCGAAGACAAGCCTGGAACTGTGGCTCCCCTGCCACACATTAACTCCGTGAATACGCGCTGTCCGGGTACGGCGTAGGGATGGGAGTCACATGAGAGCCAAGGAGTTGCGACTTCGACGGGTCCGTAGCACGGGGAGTGCATAGTAGTGCTGGCGATGAACCCCCTGCCGTCCGCTCGATCCCCCGTCGGCTGCCTACGCCTTGTCTTCCCAGTGCTTCTGACGCTGGCCCTCGGCACACCCGATACGCTCCCGGCTCAGGATTCTGCCTTGAGTGCGGCCAGCGTTGTGGACGCGACGCGCGCCGATATCACTCGCCGGATCGCCGACGCCGAGCGCATTGCCGCCGCGCCCGAGACCGCCCCCGATCTGCGGCGCTCCAAGGAAAACGAAGCGCGACAACTTCGCGAGCGCCTGCAAGAAGGGGACTTCCGCGTCGGTGACCGGATCGTGGTCCGCATCGAGGGCGAGACGATGCCCACTGACACGTTCACCGTGCGGTCCGGCGTCAAGGTCCTGCTGCCCGGTCTGGATGAGATTCCCCTCCGCGGCGTGCTGCGCTCGGAGCTTCGGCCGTACCTCACTGCCCAGGTCGCGCGCTTCAGAAAGAATCCGGCGGTCCAGTCCACCGCCCTGTTGCGGCTGTTCGTCGGAGGAAATATTGCCAAGCCGGGATACTATTCCGTGCCGGCGGATATCCTGATCAGCGACGTCATCATGCTCGCCGGAGGTCCGGGCGCGGACGCGAACATGGACAAGACCGTCGTTCGACGCGACTCGAAGGTCATCGTCACATCGTCGGTCGTCCGTCGCGCCATCACGTCCGGCCAGACGCTCGACCAGCTCAACCTTCGCGCCGGCGACGAGATCGTGGTCGGCCAGAAAGCCTCGCGAAGCTTTCAGAATATCGCCCAGATCCTTTCAGTCCTGACCGGAGCTGCATTGCTGCTTCTATATGCCGCACGACGCTGACGCCGAGCTGGTCCGAAACACCGAGCTGCATCGAGAGCCGGTGGAGCGTCCCTTCCATCCGGAAGGGCCGAGTCCGAAGGTGCGCAGGAGACCCGTCGCGCCCCTGAGGCCCGAGACCGATGCCGCGATCTCGATCGATGTCTCGATCGAGCCGGCCACGCGCTGGCGTGAGAAGACCTCTCGCGGCCTCGGAACGATCGGGGATCGTGGCTTGGTCACCGACACCGAGTGGGAGCGCGACACTCCGCTCGAGCTCGTTCGGGACACGGTTCCCGACATCGTGCCGAGACGGCGCTCCGAGATCGTCAACCGGGCGCTCAATATTGTCCTCGCGTCGATAGCGCTCGTGGCACTGGCGCCGCTGCTCGTGCTCATCGCGATCGCGGTGAAGCTCAGCTCGCCCGGGCCGATCCTGTACATGCAGCCACGCGTCGGGATCGACCGGCGCCGGTGCCGTACGCGGGCGGTATTCGACCGGCGCCGGCAGGATCTCGGCGGGCGGACATTCACCATCTACAAGTTCCGCTCGATGGGCATCGACGCCGAACGGAACACGGGCGCGATTTGGGCAACGCGGGATGACCCTCGCGTCCTCCCGATCGGGCGATTCCTGCGGCAGTTTCGCCTGGACGAGCTTCCGCAGCTCGTGAACGTGCTGAAGGGGGAGATGAACATCGTCGGGCCTCGTCCCGAGCGGCCGAGCATCTTCCTGAAGCTTCGCAATGACATCACCGGGTATCCGCTCCGCCAGCGGGCCAAGCCCGGTCTCACCGGCTGGGCTCAGGTGAATCACAGCTACGATTCCACGATCGAAGATGTGCGCACCAAGGTGCGCTACGATCTCGAGTACCTCGAGCGCCAGTCGCTGGCCGAGGATCTCAAGATCATGTTGAAGACCGTACCGGTGATGATCTTCAAGCGCGGCGCCTGGTAGCCTCGCATTACGGCCAATACGGATCCACAAGCCGATGCAGCGCCGGCTTGAATCGATCGAGGCTGTCAAAGGCCGCCTGCTCCGCGATGAGCATCATCAGCATGATCACGGTCAGAAGTGAGGCGCGCGCTCGCGGGCCGAGGGAGTTGCGGTAGAGCAACCAGCCGCCGAGCACGATGCTCCCCTCGAGCAGGAAATCCACCGCCGGGTGGTGGTAGAGCCTCAGCCCGATCTCCGGACCCCCGGGCCAGGTGGGCTTGAGTCCCGTGAGGTAGTCCGCCATCAGATGCGCTCCCACGAGACCGGCGATGAGCAGTGCGGCACGCCCTTGCCCGCGAGCCATCGGGAGTCCCGCCAGCAGCGCGACCAGGCCGGCCACGGCTGGGATGGAATGCGAGCTCATGGTGGCGGTCTGGTAGCTCGCTCCCGCTATCCGAAGTAGTCCCTCCGCCAGGTCCGGTGCCATCGACGCGCCGAGCAGGACGATGAGCGCAGGCGACGCCCGGATGCGCGTCGCGCCCAGAGCGAAGCCGATGTGCCCCGCGATCATCGGACGCGGCGGAGATGCCGGTCGATGACGGCGACGAGGAGCGGCGGGATCAGGAGCGCGAGGAGGGCGGCGGCGAGACGCATTGGATGACCATCCGCCGGCTCGCGCCCACCAACCACCGGCGTGTCCGGCCGACCCGATCGACTGTCCAACGCGCGGCCTCTATCGTACGAAGGCGACCCGACGTGAGGGAGACCTGCGAGCCGAAGCGCATCGTCCGCCCGACGTTGGTGAACCGGCCGCCGACCAGATCCTCCACCGGGTCGGCGCTCTCCTTGTCGAGGATGACGCGGGTTCCCGCATCCTGACTCGCGTCGTGCTGATCGGCGCCCGCGATGCCCACAACCGTCGGCCGGCGTTCCCGCAGAGAGTGGAGCAATCGAATCGCGCGCGGATCGGGGACGAGCGACGAGTCGTACGATGCGTTCCAGACCTCGACCCCGTCGATTCGCTCCGCGACCGCGGCGGGAATGCAGTAGTCGGCAAGCACCGGGTGCGCCACGAGCGTCATTCCCGCGGCACCAGACATCTCGGCGATGAACGCTTCGGGCGTGCGGGGTCGGCTGTAGCGCTTCAGGTCGAGCGCGAGAAGGTGAAGCCCCGCATTCTTGCGGAACCGAAACTCGAGCCCCGGGATCAGTCGCACACGCTCATCGGAGAGCGAGGCGCAATGTCCGCGATACTCGTCGAAGAGCTCGGTCTCGAAGTCCTCGGCATGGTCGGTGAGGGCGAGGAACGAGATCTTCCGCTCCAGGGCGATATCGCGCAGTCGCTCCAGGCTGTCGTGCCCATCGCGCGAGTAATCGCTGTGAACGTGGACGAGACCGACGCGCATCTCGAGTCAGCGACCGGCGCGGGGAAGCGGCCCGGCGGTCGGTGACGTGGCTCGGCCGGTTGCGGCCGGTGCGCTGTCGTCGAGGACCCTCGCGCAGGAGGTGAACCGAAACTCGGCTAGCAGCAGCTCGAGCTTGCCGAGCACCGTGGTGCAGCCTCGCCGGTGGCGGAGTCGGGCCATGACCGGTTCGCCGTAGTGCGGCGGCACGGGGTCCACCTCCCAGCTTCGCAGGTGGAAGATCCCGGGGACACCGCTGCGAGAGCACTCCTGGAAGGCGGCTCGCGTGATCGAGAAGGGCATTGTGCGAAAGTACTCCCCGCCCGCCGTCGGAAAACGAAACGCCCACCACCGCGTGGACGGCAGGGGGAAGCGGACGAGCATCCCGTCGGAACCGTCCACGTAATGGGGCACGGTCGGCGTCCCGGACCCCGGCTCGCTCGGGTCCGCAGAAGCGGCTGACAGGCTCGAATCGTAGAGAAAGCCTTCCTCGAGCAGCGCGTTCACGCCCCACGTCTCGTAAGCCGTCGGCGACGGAACGGCAGCGCGATACCCCACGACCTCGTGACCCGAGAGGTCTTCCAGGAGAGCCTTGGCCGTCCTGATCTCCTGTCGGAACCCCTTCTCGTCGGGCTCACCGCCCGGAGCGTGCGGCCGGCCGAGGAGACCGATCTCGTGCCCCGCGTTGGCGATGCGGTGCACCAGCGACGGATACCGCTCGCCCACCCAGTCCATGACGAACAGCGTCGCCGAGGTATGTCGGCGCTCGAGCAGGCCCAGCACCAGGTCGACGTTGTGCTCGACCCGGCTCGGAAAGGACTCCCACTGCGTCGTGTCCACGGCCCGCCCGAGAACGCGGTCGTGGAAATGATCTTCCACGTTCACGGTGAAGACATGTCCGCTTCGGGAGCGTCCGCGTGGTTTCACGATCGGGTGGGATGACGGGTCAACAAACGCCGAGCGGGTGCTCCGTTCGTAACGGTCGTCCGTCACGCAAGCGGTGAGCCGGTCAGGGCCCCCAGCGGGGTGTCGGCGACCAGTCCCACCGCGCCCCCGCGGCGGCTGATCGACGCTGGCCTTCCGGTCGCTGCTAGACGCCGCGGGGATGCCGCAGTAATGTTTGCTCGGTGCCACACTTTGGCACCTCAGCCGGCTGGCGGTACCGCGCCGCCGTGAGGTGGGACCGTATCGGCTTACCATCCTGCAGCACGTCGCTGCCAGGACACCTCGCGATGGGTAAGGGGTACTGGTCTTGCCGTGCTCGTCGCCCACGATTCGCCTTGTCGGCGCCGACCGGGTCGAAAGGCCGTCAGGGCGCCCGAAGCCCAACCGATGATCCGACTCGAGATGGAGAGATGCTGGACGTGAGACGCGAGACCCCGCTGCCAGCACCCCATCCGGACGTGATCTTCGGAGCGCTGAACGATGGGGCGGTCCTATTCGCCACCGCGACCGAAGTGTACTTCGGTCTGAGCGACGTCGGCGCGAAGGTCTGGGCCCTGCTGCCGCCGGCACGCCGTACGGTCGAGGACATCTGCGACGCGATATCGCGCGAATATCCCGATGTCCCTGCCGACACCATCCGCCTGGACGTCGAGGAGTTGCTGCGAGATCTTCTCGCGAACGGTCTGGTGATAGCTCCCGCCGGAAGGGGAGAGGAGATCGATGAGCCGCGGAGTGCGACAGGTAGCGCGTAAGCTGGCCTCCCTCTCTTTCACAGACTGGGTGGAGCTGGTGCAGGCCCAAGCGGCGCTCATCGCGGCTCAAGCGCTCGTGTGGACCCGTCCGGTCGGCCAGTTGCTGGACGGGGCCCGCCCCGCCGCTCCGCCCCGACGCGCGACGCTCGCCGAAGGGGATCCGGCCGCACCCCGGTTGGCCCGGGCCGTGAGCCGCGCCGCCACGCACGGAATCTTTCGACCTCTCTGCCTGGTGCGCGCCGTGGCGCTTCAGCGCATCCTCGAGCGCCGCGGGATTGCCGGCAGCAGAATCCGGATCGGCGTCCGACGGAATGGAACCGACTTGGCGGCGCACGCCTGGGTGGAATACGGCCCCCAGGTTCTCGGCGACACCGTCGAGCACGTCGGCACCTTCGCGCATCTGGCCGACGTTCAGCTCGTGGACCGTCTCTGACCGCTATTCTCGCCCTCTTTTCCGCCGATTCTCCGCCCGCCACCGACGCAGAGATCCATCGGTCTCTCGCGGCTATGCACCGTCTGGGAGCGGAGCGGATCGATATCTGGCGCGACGCCGGCGTCCTGCTCGCCGTGGCGCGACACGAGTGGGAAACTCACCCCTGCTTCGGCGGTCCGACCGCCATCGCCGTCACGGACCGAATCGCCGTCGCGGCCGACGCTTCTCTCTACTATCGGGCCGATCTCCAGCGAGCGCTGAGGTCATGCGGCGTCCGCCCCACCGGCGACTCGACGAGCGAGCTCATTCTCGCCGCGTACGATGCGTGGGGAGACAGATGCTGTACCCGGCTCGAAGGAGATTTCGCTTTCATCCTCTGGGACCGCATCGCACGCCGGGTACTCTGCGCACGCGATTTCGTCGGGCTGCGATCGCTCCACTACGCGACACTCGGTAGAACGTTCCTCGCCGCCACGACGATCGGCGGAGTGATCGCGAGCCCACGTTGTCCGGTGGAGCTCGACTGGGTCACGATCGGGAATGCCGTGGCGCGCCTCTTCGCCGCGAGCCACCGCAGCTGCTACCGGGACGTCTACTCCCTGGTCGCTGGATACAGCCTCGATTGGCAGCCCACCGTTGGGACGCGCTCGTGGCGTCACTGGGATCCGCCCGAGACCGGGACGGATCGCGGTCAATCGTTCGAGCAGGCTGCCGGCGAGCTGCGAGAGCTCCTCCTCCGCGCCGTGGAGGAGCGCATCCCGCGCTCCGCCCCCGCGAGCGTCTGGTTGAGCGGTGGGTACGACTCGACAGCGATCTACGGCGCCGGCCAGCACTCGCTGAAGCGGAGCGGCGACGGGCGGCGGCTGGGCGCGGTGTCGATGTCGTATCCGGAGGGCGACGTGGGGCGCGAGGACACGGCGATCCGGCTCGTGGCGGATTTCTGGACGCAGCCGGTGCGGTGGGTTCAGAGCGCCGAGGTGCCGATGTTCGCCGATGATCAGTCGCGCGCGGCTGCTCGCGATGACGTCGTCGCGCACCCTTTCGAGCTGTGGCAGCGAGCGTTGGCGCGCGCGAGCCGAGCCGAGGGATCGCGGGTCGCTCTGCAGGGCATCGGCGGCGACGAGCTGTTCGCCGCCACCGATCTGTACCTGGCCGATCTCTTCAGGAGCGGCCGATGGTTGGCGCTCGCCCGCGAATCGAGTGCGCAGCTCAGAGCGAATGGTTGGCGCTACCTTGTCGAGCGCGCCGTCATTCCGGCGATTCCGGGAGTTGTCAGAAAGGCCATCGACGCGTTCCGCGGGCGCCCCATCCCCTATCCCTACGACTTTCGAACCCCGTCCTGGATGCGCTCGGGCTTCGTGAACGACCTTCGGCTCGAGGCCACGGAGCGTGCGTTCACCCCGCGTCTCGAGCGGGCGCCGCTGGCCGTCCAGCAGGCGCATCTGTCCTTGACCCACCCCGCCTTCGGGGCGCTTCGGGCGCCCGTCCATCGCGTCTGCACGGAAGAGGGCCTCCACGTGCGGCTCCCCCTATTCGATCGGCGCATCGTGAATCTGGCTGCTCCGCGTCCGATCGAGGAGCGGATCTCGGGACGTGAGAGCAAGCGACTCTTGCGCCGATCGGTCAGCGGCTTGCTCCCCGAGAGCGTGACCGCTCCCCGCACATCGAGGATGGGACTGACCAGCGGCTATTTCGATCTGTGGATGCGGCGGCATCCTCCCCAGTGGTTCGAGGATGTCCTCAGGGATCCGCTCCTCGCGCAGATCGGCATCGTGAACGCGGCGACGCTGCGCGAGGCGTGGAACAGCTATCGCCAATCGGGGGACAACACTGTCGGAACCGAGTTCTTCTCGACCTTCCAGACGGAGCTCTGGCTCCGCGCCCGCGAGAGGTTGGCGCGTCGGCCACGGCCGCGCGCAAGCGCTGTCGCCCGCGCTGGCTAGTTGCCCCATGGGATACCCCTTCACAGCTTGGTCCCCGTGCGGCGACGAGCGCTGCTATCGGGCGGATCCGAGCCGCGACGAGGAGTAGGTACAGCCGTGCCACGCTACGCGATCTACGGCGGTTGTCTGGCATCAGACATTCCCTTCCCGCAGCTGCGCCTCTGCGCGTGCCCGACGGCGGATTGGACGTTGCGTGTCGCCCCGCGCCGTCCCGAGCTCGCGGACGCCGAGTTCGTCGGAGAGCACGAGGTCGACTCGACAGTTTGGCTTCGCGTGTCACGCTCTCGCGATGGGTTTCGGCTGCACTACAGCGATACCGGCACCTTCGACGTCCACGCCGCCGGTCGCGAGATCGTCTGGAGTCCCGAGCCGGGCGCGCGTTTGGACGACGTGCGGGATTGCGTGATCGGTCGCGTGTTCGCGACTGCCTTGCACGCCGCCGGTCTCCTCTGTCTTCACGGAAGTGCCGTCGCGCTTCACGGAGCCGCCGTCGCCTTTCTGGCACCGCCGTTTCATGGCAAATCGACTCTCGCTCTGGCGCTCACGCGCGGCGGGGCGAAGCTCGTCACCGATGACACAGTCGTCGTGGATCCTGGGTCATTGCCCGCGATCTGGCCCGGCGTTCACAGTATCCGCCTGTTCTCCGATTCCGCGGGCCAGTGGCAGCGCGGTGAGCGCCCATCCGAACAGGGTACGGCTTCCTTCGCCACCAAGCATCACATCACCGACCTGCTCGAGGATCAGCTCGAGCAGCGACACGTGCCGCTGGAGGCGCTCTATCTGCTCTCTCCCCAGTCCCGCCTGCCAGGCTCCGCGGCCGTGCAGCGCTCTTCGCTCGGCGCGCTTCCGGCGGCGCTCACGGTGCTCGCCCATCTCAAGCTCGGAACGGTGCTCGGAGCGTCGGAGGCGCCCGCGCTGATGCGCGGCGCGATCTCGGTCGCCAGGGCGGTGCCCGTCTACCGCCTCGAGATCGTTCGTGATCTGGAGCGCGTCGATGAGGCGGCGGCGCAGCTGGCATCGTGGCACAAGCGCCCGGCCTCGCCCGAGACAGCGTCTCCGGTAACGATGTGAGCGGGATGGCGATGGCCGCCAACGCCACCGCGGCGCTCCTGGCGACTCATAACGCCGAGGAAGCTCTGGCCGTGACGATCCTTATGAATCAAAGGGTCGTCTTCGGTGTGCACAGAGAGGAGCCGCAGGATGGCTGGAGAAGACTCGATCTCGATATCCCGGGTGGAGCGGATCGGGCGGCGATGGTGCTGTCGCTCGGAGCGCGGGTGAGCTGGCAGCACTCGGCGGTCTCGGGCGCCATTCTGTTCCTGATCGTGCTCGCCTATCTTGGCCTGGGCATGCTCAGTGCGGCGCTGGTCGTCGCGTTCCGCACGAGTGGCCCTCGATTCCCGGCATTCTCACGGCGTCCGCCCTGCTCGGAGGTGTGTACTATCCGACGACGGTCATTCCCTCCTGGGTGCAGAGCCTTTCGGTGGTGATCCCTCTCACGTACGGGTTGCGGGCGCTGCGCCGGTCACTACTCGAAGGCGTGCCTCTGGCCGCGGTCGCGCCGGATGTCACAATCCTGCTCGGCTTCGTGGTCGGTTCACTCGTGCGCGGATCGTTCGCCACGTCACGCTCGCTGCGCTCTGCATGTCGCAGCGGCACGCTGGCGCCATACTGACATGGGAATTTCGTCGGCGCCCCTCTCGCTCTCGCCCGAAGCGCGGCTCCTGCTGTTGAGCGCTGGCGGCGAGGACAACGATCCCGAGATCGCATCGTTGCTCGAGGCCGGCATCGACTGGCCCCGACTCGGCTGGTTGGCGGATTGGGAGAACGCGGCGCCGGTGCTCTGGCGGCGGCTGTGCGAGGTGGAGCCGGCTCAGATGTCCGACACGAGCGCCGGGCTTCGTCAGCTCGCGATGGTGGGGGATTTTCGCGTTCGTCAGATTGAAGCGCGGTTGAAGGACGTCATCGCGGCCCTCGGCGCCGAAGGAATTCCGATGATGCTCCTGAAAGGCGCGGCTGTGGCCAGCACGGTATACCCGGACTTCGCATCGCGTCCCATGTCGGACATTGACCTCCTGCTGCACGCCGAGCAGGCCCATCGTGCGCGCGCCCTCCTCACCAGCAAAGGTTGGCGTTCGGAAGGGCCTGATTCACTCGATGAGGTTTATGGGACATATCACCATCTTCGCCCCCTGCGTGATTCTCGCGGAACCGGAGTCTCACTGGAGCTGCACACCGCGCTCTTTCCGCCAGGGCATCCATTCCGGATCCCTCTCGACGACTTCGAGCGAGGTGGTCTCCCAGTCGTGCTCTGGGGACAGCAAGTGTACGTGCTGCCACCGGCGCTTCAGCTTCTGCACACCTGCCTGCACCTCGGGTGGTCGCATATCCTCGAGGAGGAAGGATCGTGGCGCACCTTTCGGGACATCGCGGCCATCACCGCCCGGCCGTTCGACTGGGACGCCTTCACGACGCTCGCCCGCGAGAGCCGCGGCGCGACGGCGTGCTACTGGCCCTTGCGCCTGGCGCGGAAGCTGTCCGGCATCGATGTCCCAACGAGCGTGTTGACAGCACTTCGGCCCGACCGCTCGGCATTCCTGCTCGACCGGCTGGAGACGCACTATTCCCATCACTTGCTGCCGGGCGAGTTCATCTGTCCCTCGGCATCGGTGCGCTACCGGGTCTGGGAGATCGGGATGAGCCCCCGCAGACACAGTCACGGGTCCGTTCGGCCGTGGCAATTTCTGATCGAGCGCTTCAAGATCGTCGGAGAGTCTCCCGCATCACCGGACACCATGGGCCGCAAGGTTCTCCGGCAGGCCGGATCCATCAGGACCTGGGCGCGCTATCTGCGCACCGTCATGGCGAAGCCCGGCAGCCACCGGCCCGACAGCGATGAGAATGTGGCGCACGCCGTGAGCATCTCGGGCGGCTCTCCCGACGGGGGACGAGGCTGATGTGCGGGATCGCGGGTGTCGTCGGCCATCCCGGAGGCCTCGAGACGGGTGATGCGACGCTCGCGCGCATGTGCGCCGCCATCCGGCATCGCGGACCTGACGATGAGGGACACTTCGTGGGTCCAGGTGTCGCGCTCGGGATGCGTCGCCTGAGCATCATTGATGTCGCCGGCGGGCGGCAGCCGATCGGAAATGAAGATGGCGCAGTGCAGGTCGTTTTCAACGGGGAGATCTACAACCACCGCAATCTGCAGCGCGATCTCGAGCGCGCCGGCCATCACTTTCGCAGCCATTGCGACACCGAAGCTCTCGTCCATCTTTACGAGGACAGGGGCGACAGCCTCGTCCGTGAGCTCAACGGTATGTTCGCCTTCGCCATCTGGGATGCGAGACAGGAGCGACTCCTGCTCGCGCGCGATCGTGTGGGGATCAAGCCGCTGTACTACTGGAATACGCCCGACGGACTGGCGTTCGCATCGGAGCTGCGATCGCTGCTCGCGCTACCCCATTTTCCGCGCGCCATCGACGCCGATGCGGTGGCCCAGTACCTCGCCTTCGGTTACGTCCCGGATCCGCTCTGCATCTTCCAGGCTGCGCGCAAGCTGCCACCGGGGCACACGCTCGCGTGGACGGCGGCGGGCGGCGTCCGGATAGAGCGCTACTGGACGCCGGTGTGCGAGGAGGCGCGGGGTCTTGATGAGCACACAGCGGTGCGGACGCTGCAGCAGCTTCTGCGCGACGCCGTCGCCAGCCACCTCGAGTCGGAGGTTCCTCTCGGCGCCTTTCTCTCGGGTGGCGTGGACTCCTCGACGGTGGTCGCGCTCATGGCGAGGGAGATGGATCGGCCTGTCCAGACCTTCTCGATCGGCTTCGACGAGCAGGAGTTCAACGAGGCCCCCGACGCGGCGTTTGTCGCCCGCGAGCTCGGGACACAACACACCGAGCTGATCGTGCGCCCCGATGTCGATGAGTGGATTGCGCACGTGATTCGATGCTTCGACGAGCCCTTTGCGGACCCGTCGGCGCTTCCGACCTTTCTCGTGTCCAAGCTCGCTCGCCAGCAGGTCACGGTGGCGCTCTCCGGCGATGGCGGAGATGAGCTCTTCAGCGGCTACACCCGCTACGCCGAGCTCCTCGACCGCGTCGAGCTTCCGCAGGGGGGCCGGCGCGCGCTCCGCGGCGTGGCCGGTTGGCTGCCTTTCGGCACCCCGGGACGCAATCGCCTTTTGGACCTGGGCCGCACGAGGCGCGGACGGTATGCCGCGACGGTGGCATCGGCACTCGAGGTGCGCGAGGGAGGAGCCGCCCGCATGGAGATCGCCCGCCGTGCTGGTGATCTCGACGGCATGCTGGCGCGGCCGTTCGACGAGGCGGGCTCTCGGGACTTCACGACGCAGATGTCCATTGTGGACATGCTGACGTATTTGCCGGGAGACATCCTGACCAAGGTCGACCGCACCAGCATGGCTGTCTCGCTCGAGACCCGGGTGCCACTGCTCGATCACCGCCTGGTGGAGTTCGCCGCGTCGCTGCCCGGCGCGCTCAAGCTCAGGGATGGCACCGGCAAGTGGATCCTGCGCCGCGCCATCGAAGGGCTCGTGCCTCCCCGTTCTCTCCAGAAACGCAAGCAGGGATTCGGTGTGCCGCTCGTGCGCTGGTTCCGCCGGGAGCTCCGCCACCGGGTAGAAGGGCTCCTCGCGCCGAAGAACTCGCTCTACGAATGGCTCGATCTCGCAGCGGTGCGCCGGCTCGCCGCCGAGCACCTTGCTGGCCGGCGCGATCACAGCTTTCTGCTCTGGAGGCTTCTCGTGCTCGAGCTCTGGATCGCCGCACTCGAGGAGGGCGCTCTGTCACGCAGCTCGGCGAGTGACGACTGGATGCCAGACGCCGTGCCGCGTGACCGCATCACGCATGGCGGCGATGATCGCCAGATGGCGGTGTGATGCGGCGACGTCTGGCACGGCCGCGAGTCGTGCGAGCCCTTCGCGGCGCCGCGGCGGTGACGCTGATCGTCGCCGCCAGCTGCAAGGCCGCGTCGCACGATCGAGCGCTCACCCGTGCGTCCTCCCGCGCCCCGGAGCCCGATAGCGCGGCCGATCTTCGCCCCGACACGGCTCGCGCTTCCCTCGCGCGGCGGGGCTCACGCCCTGGCGGCCCGACGCTTCCGCGAGTCTTTCTCGACACCAAGCCGGCGGCGTCCAGCGGCAAGCAGATCGTCGTCCGCTGAAAGAGGGGTTCCGCGCGGCGGAGACGTGACCGTCTCCTCCTCTCGCGCGTCCCACTGACAGGTCCGGGGAGCGCACCAAGCCGCCAACCCGGCAGAAGCTCATGCTCGCGCTCTCCTGGAGAGCCGGGAAAATGCCAAACCCGCCGAAAGTCGGGGACGGAAAGCTACGAGGCTACCGCACGTGTGTCCGACGTGCCACGCCAGTCGAGCCGCCGAACGGTTTTTCGAGGAGCACCCATGCGGCGCCTGGCTCGTATCGTCGCGTTCGCGACATCCACCTTGATCGCGCTGCTCTGGTCGGGATGCGGATACAGCACCGACAAGCTCACCGGCCCCGTGCAGGAGATCGCGGTGGCGGCGGTGAGACCGTTTCCAGGCAGCGTGACGTTGACCACCGGGTCGACCCTCGCCCTCGACGCGGTTCCGGTCGACGCCAGAGGCGTGGCGATCGCTGATCTCCCGGTGACCTGGTCCAGCTCGGACACGTCCGTCGTCGTCGTCTCTCAGAGTGGCGTCGCGCTGGCTCGCGCGCCGGGCAGCGCCCGCATCATCGCCGAGAGCGAAGGGAAGACGACAACCATCGGTGTCACCGTCATTCCGCCTCCCGTGGCGTCGGTCGCCGTCGCACCTCTGACGGCATCTCTCCGCGTCGGCCAGACCACCCAGCTCACGGTGACCTCGATCGACGCCCGCGGCGGCGCGATCACCGGTCGCTCCGTCTTCTGGTCGAGCTCCAACACCGGTGTCGCGACTGTCTCCAGCTCCGGTATTGTGACAGCGCTGGCACCGGGAAGTGCGACGATCGTCGCCATCGTGGAAGGAAAGAACGCCGCCACCGTCATCTCCGTGCAGCCCGTCGCACCGAGCTCCATGTCGGTCTCTCCGGCCAATAGCTCACCGGTGATCGGTCAGACGGTACAGCTCAGCGCGGCCGTTCTCGACTCGCGGGGCAGTCCCGTCACGGGCTTTCCGGTCACCTGGAGCTCCAGCAACATCTCCGTGGCGACGGTGTCCTCCAGCGGTGTCGTCACGGCGATAGCGACCGGCACGGCAACAGTGACAGCGAGCGTACAGGGACAGAGCGCCAGTGCCACCATTGATGTGCGGGCCGCGCCGATCGGCAGCATCGTCCTCACACCAGCGCTCTCGTCTCCCTTTCCGCGGGTACCGGTCCAGCTCACCAGCTCCATTCGGGATGTGAATGGGAACCCGATGACCGGATTGGCGATCGCGTGGACGAGCTCCGACAACCTCATTGCGACCGTTTCGTCAAGCGGCCTGGTGACCGCGCTCACGCGCGGTACGGCGACGATCACGGCCACCGTGCAGGGACTGAGCAGCTCCGCGATTGTGGACGTGCAACCGGTTCCTGTCGGCTCTGTGACCGCGTCCCCTTCCGCCAGCACGCTGACAACGGGTCAGACTGTCCAGCTCTCGGCGGCCGTGCGCGACGTCCGGGGCGACCCGGCGTCGCAGCCGGTTTCGTGGAGCAGCTCGGACAGTCGCGTGGCAACCGTCTCGGCAGGCGGTCTCGTGACCGCGGTTGGCGCGGGGACGGCGAGCATCACCGCGACTGCCGGCGGCCAGAGCGGCGTGGTGGGGATCACGGTGAATGCGCCCGCACCCCCACCCACTTCTCCGACGCCGCAGCCGCCGCCGACTCCGCCACCAGCACCCCCTCCGCCGCCGTCATCGGCGCCGAGCACAGCGGAACTGCCGAGGATCCTTCTGGATACGCGGTATGTCAGGCCGACCGGTCGGACGATCTACGTGGACGCGCCCTGACGTCGCCCTTCGTTCGAGTTGGTCCGCCATGATTGACTGGACGATCAGTCAGGCTTGAGCCGATGTGACCGGAATCACTTGCGGCAATACTTGAGGCCCACCACTGTGGCGAGGCTTGCGAGACCGGCTCCGCGCCGGCTCCCCTTCCCACGTCGAAAGCGTCCCCCTCTCCACACCCGATTCGGACGGGCCTCCTCGAGAGAAGTCCGTCCGCGCCACAGCCTCCAGGGCCCCCGTCGCGGGGCGCACCCGGAGGCTCGGGGGCCCCCATGGGACGCACCTGGAGCACAGAATGGCAGCATCACGCACCACGACTCGACTCGCGACCCTCGTCGCCCTGATCGTCGCCGGCTGCTCCGACTCGACCGATCCCCTCACGGTCGCATCCACGTCGAAGCCGCAACTCTCCACCTCCACTGTCGAATCGCTCACCCTCGCACCTGGTGACAGCTTTACGCTGGCCCCTCCCTTCCATGCGCTGAATGATCATTGCGGACCGGCGAGCGTTACCTGGTCGAGCTCGGCCCCACAGGTCGCCACCGTCTCGAATGGCGGCCTCGTGAAAGCCCTTGCTGTCGGCAATGCGCTGCTCACCGCCTATAGCTGTGGGCGAGAAGCGACGGCATCCGTGAGCGTCGTGGCCGCGTCTGTTCCCCTCGACCCAGCCGCCCCCCCCGCGACTCCTCCGATCGCCGGCTCGTCAGTCGAGCTTCCGCGATCCTACGTCGACACTCGCTCCATCGCTCCTACCGCGCGCACGATCGCGGTGAACTCCGGCGACAACCTGCAAGCCGCGCTCGCTTCGGCCCGGTCAGGAGATGTCGTCGTGCTTCAGGCTGGCGCCACCTTCACGGGCAATTTTTCACTCCCGGCACGCTCGGATGGTGGCTGGATCACCATCCGCACCTCCGCGTCGGCGAGCTTGCCGCCGCAGGGCGTGCGCGTGACGCCGCGAGACGCGGGAACGATGGCCAGGATCGTGTCGCCCAACAGCACCTGTGCCCTCAGCGCCGGCGCCGGCGCGGCCCGCTATCAGATCGTTGGGCTGGAGATCACCACGACTTCTTTCCTCGGCTATTCGTATGGCCTGGTCTGCCTCGGCCAAGGAAGCGAAAGCACCGTCGCGGAGCTGCCGTCCGACATCATCCTCGATCGCCTCTACCTCCACGGCGCCAGCTTCGTGAACCTGTCCCGGTGCCTGGCGCTCAACAGCGTCAGATCGGCGATTGTGGACTCGTATCTGTCGGAGTGTCACAGCTCGGAGCAGGAGGCGCAGGCAATCGCGACGTGGAACGGGCCTGGCCCGTTCAAGATCGTGAACAATTATCTCGAGGCCACGGGTGAGAACATCATCTTTGGCGGCGCCGATCCGTCCATTCCGAATCTCGTGCCTTCCGACATCGAGATCCGGCGCAACCACTTCTACAAGCCCCTCGCCTGGAAGGGCGTCTATCCGGTCAAGAACCTTTTTGAGCTGAAGAACGCGCAGCGCGTCTTGGTCGAAGGGAACGTGATGGAGAATTGCTGGGTGAGCGGGCAGGAAGGCTTTGCCGTGGTGATGAAGACGCTCTCCCAATCTGGCCGCGCCCCCTGGACGGTCACCCAGGACGTGACCTTCCGGCTCAACCTCATCCGCAACGTCGGCGCCGGCTTCAACCTCATCGGCCTCCAGTATGCCGTCGGTATCCCGATGCAGCGCGTCGATATCTCGAACAACATCGTGCAGAACCTCAACATCCCGCCCTACGACGGGGAGGGCCGCGGCTTC
>JBBSGP010000009.1:0-94959 GCA_038253885.1 Gemmatimonadales bacterium
GGGTCGCTCCCCCAAGCACCTAGTGCCCATCGTTTACGGCGTGGACTACCAGGGTATCTAATCCTGTTTGCTCCCCACGCTGTCGCGCCTCAGCGTCAGCCACTGCCCAGCAGGCCGCCTTCGCCACGGGTGTTCTTCCGGATCTCTACGCATTCCACCGCTACACCCGGAATTCCACCTGCCTCTACAGTGCTCCAGCCCCGCAGTCGCCACGGCCGATCCGGGGTTGAGCCCCGGACTTTCACCACAGCCTTGCAAGAGCCGCCTACGCGCCCTTTACGCCCAGTGATTCCGGACAACGCTCGCACCCTCCGTATTACCGCGGCTGCTGGCACGGAGTTAGCCGGTGCTTCCTCACCCGGTACCGTCAACAGGAGTGAACTCCTGGATTCGTCCCGGGCAACAGTGGTTTACACCCCGAAGGGCGTCCTCCCACACGCGGCGTCGCTGCGTCAGCCTTTCGGCCATTGCGCAAGATTCCCCACTGCTGCCTCCCGTAGGAGTCTGGGCCGTTTCTCAGTCCCAATGTGGCTGGCCATCCTCTCAGACCAGCTACCCGTCGTCGCCTTGGTGAGCCATCACCCCACCAACTAGCTGATAGGCCGCGAGCCCGTCCTCGGACGCGCTCGAGTTGCCTCGAGCGCTTTCCTTCCCCCGGGATGCCCCAGAAGAAGCGTATGCGGTATTACCCAGCCGTTGGGCTGGCTATCCCCCATCCGTAAGGGTCGGTCGCTCACGTGTTACGCACCCGTTCGCCGGTTGCTCCTTGCGGAGCCCCCTTGACTTGCATGTGTTAAGCACGCCGCCAGCGTTCGTCCTGAGCCAGGATCAAACTCTCCAATGATACAGATCATTCGACTAGCTCTCCGAACGCGGTCCACCAGACGTGAAGTCTGGCTCCACGTCCGGAATCACACAAATTGTTCAGGTCTGAACTCTCCCTCGACCCCCGAACAGGACCGAGATCAGCGAGTTCGCCTCGCACAACCTGTCTCTCACATCGATTGTCAAATAGCTCGTGGTGCCGCTCGCGCAGCACCCGCGTGGCGTGACTCAAAAACAGTCAGCGATAGCCTTCCATTGTATCTGAATCGGACCCGAGTGTCAAGGTGTTAACCGCTTCTTTCGCGGCACCCTCACACCGCATTCCTCTCCACGGACCGAACGAAACTCCTCCGACTGCCGCGTTCGGGGAAGGGTCTCAAGCTTAACCACTTCCGGCACCCTGTTCAAGGGGCGCGACCCCACCGCGCCACATCCACCCGCGCCCACTCGAGGCCGCTCCTAAGCGAGCTGCTCGCGCCGCTCCTGATAATGATCGTAGATCGCGACCGCGATGCTCTTCCCCAACCGCCGCAGAATAGTGGCGCGCTCCCCTTCCGACACCGCGTCCGACAACGCCACTCCAGCGAACACGACTTCCACCCGCTGCATCACGCCGTGGAGCGGCAGCAGATCGGCCTTCGGATACCGGACGCACACAACTTTCTCGCCCGGGACAAGCCGCTCGGTCACGCGCCGAGCCAGCTCGCGAGGCGAGAGACCGGCCAAGAGTGGCGCCGCGACATCCTGCGTCGAGTGCACCCGGGGGCCGGGGAAAAATGTCTCGTCCACGAACTCGCGTGAGTTCACTGTGCGCTCCTCACATCCGATCGACTGAATCCACTTCAACCGCTGCCGGAAATCGGAGCTCCCCCCACCCCTGATTCCCGCTCTCCATCGTACGTGCACTCTTCGGGCCGTTCGCTGAGGGTCGAAATCCAGGTCGCGCGGCGAGGTCGGCGTCCCTGCTAGTCCGCCCCGTTGGCACGGGCACACGGGAGGACAAAGCCGAACACCGATCCCTCCGACGGAAACTCCGCGTAGACCCGTCCTCCCATCGACTCCGCGGTCTCCCGCACGATGCTCAGGCCGAGTCCCGTTCCCGCGACTCCCGTCTCCGTCACATCGGGTGAGCGGTAGAAGCGCTCGAACAGTCGGCGTCGCGCTTCTTCTGCCACGCCCAAGCCGTTGTCACGCACCTCGACCGCCACTTCACGCAGCACCGGGTCGCTCGGCGAGTTGCTCTCGTGCCAGTGGATCTCCACCCGGCGCTCGGCCTTCGCAGGGTCCGCGTACTTGATGGCGTTGGAGAGCAGGTTGGTCAGACAGAGCTCCACCGCCGCCGCATTCACCTCGCAGTTCGGTAAATCCGGAGTGATGCTGACGTCCACGCGCGCGGATTCTGCCAGACCGCGAAGCTGCCTCACAGCCTCCGCCGCGGCGTCCGCCAGCGAGACGTGACGCTGCGGTGCCACGTCGGCCGCGCCGACGCGGGAAAGCTCGAGGAGATTCTCGAGCACCACGATCATCTCGTTCGTGCTCCGCACCACCACGTTGGCGAGCTCCTGACGCTTCGACTCCGCCAGCCCGCCGAGCTGGAGCAGCTGCCCGGCCCCCTGAGCCGCGCCGACCCGGTTGCGAAATTCGTGGGCGAGGCTCCGGTTGAAAGCTTGCAGCCGCTGCTCGCGCTCCTTCAGCTTCTCGTGCATCAGCTGGAGGTACTGGGTCGCGGTCGCCTGCTGGATCAGCGTGATGGCGTGGAAGAGGCGCCGAGTGCACGCCAACAGCTCGCTCCGGCTGCACGGCTCATCGATGTCATCCACGATCCCTTCGATGAAGGCGAACAGGATGCTGCCGAAGATCTCGTACTCCTTCATGATCTCGTATTCGTCGAATCCCTGCGAGTAGCGCAGGGCTCCGAGCTCACGCGCCTTGGCCACGACCGCGTCGTCCGCCGAGACGATGTTGGCCGGGTCCTCCAGGTAATCGGCGATGCCGAGGAGGAGCAGGGGGACGTGGTCGAGGAGCTCTTCCGTCGGGAAGATGCGATTGGGCTCGATGCTCACCCGATCGGCGATGCGCTCCAGCCATCGCGCCGTCAGGGGCGTGCGCGCGTCGCGCAGCCGGGCCGCGATCGTCGTCGCGAGAGGGCAATTGGTGTGAACGTCCACGGGCCGATTACCTCGCCGAATTCGGGACGACTCACGCCGGCGGCCAACCGAGGAGACGTCCGCCGACTGCACACCCTATAACATAATCATAGTCGGGCGCTTCCGTGCGCTCCGTCACCACCAATCCCTGACAGGGCGGCACTCGCGTTGACTCGCGCTACATGGGCACCGTATACTCTGACCCGTAACCGCTGACGCCGCCGCGGCTCATGCTCGGACGCTCGCGGCAGCGCGATCCGGAGCCCCCACTCGGAGGAGAAGGATGACGACCCCACCGCCCACTACGACAGGCAGCAGCAGCACCGGGTTGGCCCCGAACGTTGCTGGCGCTCTGGCCTACGTGCTCGGCCCGATCACGGGAATTGTTTTCCTCCTTCTCGAAAAAGAAAATCGGTTCGTTCGCTTCCACGCCATGCAGTCCATCACCGTCGGACTTCTGCTCATCGCGGTGAGTGTCGTGCTCAGCATTCTTGCCGGCATTCTGGCGATGGTGCCCGTCATCGGGTGGATCATCGGGATCCTGCTATCGCTCGGAGTGGCGGGCGTCTCGTTTCTGCTCTGGATCTATCTGATGTGGACAGC
This sequence comes from Gemmatimonadales bacterium, assembly GCA_038253885.1. Classification (GTDB taxonomy): domain Bacteria; phylum Gemmatimonadota; class Gemmatimonadetes; order Gemmatimonadales; family Gemmatimonadaceae; genus JALZAQ01. The sequence goes on from JBBSGP010000009.1 coordinate 3,576, forward strand.
GTTCCAGGGGCGGGAGTGGCAGGTGCCGATCGCCGGGCCGCTGGCGCGCAAGTACGCAGCCTGAGCGACGCGGCCGCGCTCTCCCGCACGGAAAGAGCCCGCCCAGGGGGGTGAATGACAGAGGGCCGCCGAATCGGCGGCCCTCTGTGCATCGGAAGACACGATCCGCCTGAGCCGCCCTCTCAGGGCTTGACGGTGACCGCCAACTGAGTCGGTTTGGGAGCCGGGAGGAACAGACGTTGCCGGTTGTCATGGTCGTCGCTCACCGGCACCACGGTGAGCGCATAGCTGCCAGCCGCGGGCCAGATCAGGCTGATGGCCGACTCCTTGGTCGGGTCGAAGGTGCAGGCGCCCTGACCGGTCTGCCACTGGCACTTGGAGTTCGCCGCGGGGGTGGCATTCCCGGTCCACGTCACGCGATACCTCACCGGATTGGAGTAGGGGTAGCAGGACGGCATCTTGAACTTGTACGCAGCCGGCTTTCCCACCGACACCTGGGCAGGCGCATCGACGCGCGCCACGAGCGCATTCGATCCTCCAGGTGCGAGATCGCGGAACCAGAGATGCTTGTTGCCGGTCACAGAGTGAACGAAGGGCTTGCCAACCACCTCACCGCCTATGAGCGCCTCCGCCCGGAGCTCCACTCCCCAGTCGATATCCGCCGCCAGAACATGATTCTCCTCGCTGCTGGATCCTCCACCGATTGTCTGGGTGGCTGATCCCTCGGCGCAGCCCGAGGCGATGCCGAGCAGATACGGTTGAGGACCCACCCGCGCGCTGAGCGCATCCCAATCGAAGTCCAGCTGAAGCGCCGTGTAGACAGCGGGTTTCACGAAGACATCGCCCTTGATCTCGGCGCCTTCGGTCATCGTCGTCGGATCAGGTATGCTCTGCGACCGCGATCCGCATCCGCCTCCACTGCAGTTGAAGGTGAACTGGGCCTTGTGCGGATTGTCGAGCTGGAAGTGTCCTTCCGCCCTCCCCTCTCCGCCCACCTCGACGGTGCCATCGATGTACACACTGACGTCGAGCTCTGCGACCGGCACGCCTCCGATCACGATCGGGATCATCTGGACGGGTATCTTGACCCCCTGGCCGCCGGGTGGGATGTCGAACGTCTTATCGAATTTTCCGCTGGCCTGCACGCTCGCCTTGAGCCGCTCTCCGACCGTCATGACCCCGTTGCCGGAGATCTCCCTGGGCCGGATCACGAACGGAAGACATGGGATGTAGAACAGATCGAGCTGGGCCGTGAAGTCGGATTCGATCGGGAAGCCAAGACTGACAGCACCTTGGAGGGCACCGGATGCCGAGCCGCTCTTCGACTTGGTCTCGAGCTTCACGTTCAGCTCGGGGCTCGTCGAGAATTTCACGGGGATGTCCGCGAGCGTCAGGGTGTTATCGGCAAAACAGTCTTCCGCCATGCGCCAGTCGCGGGTGAGCTCCTTGCCGGCGTGCTTCCAGTCGGCGGTCGCCGCCTCGCGCAGCTTCTCCCACTCCTTGGACCCCTGATCTTCGGCGTGTTTGGCCGCTTCTCCCGCGCAATGCATCGAGAACGCCTTGCACCCCGAATGACTGCTGCTCTTCTTGTCCGCCGGCTTGATGTCGGGCGGCACGGGGTGCGCCTTGATCCACTCCTCGGCCAGCTGGGTATTGACGAGATAATGGTTGGGTTCCCCAGCCGCGAGCGTTCTGATGTGCATCTCGAGCAGGCGTCTCGCTCCGTCGTTGAGGCCGGGGGCGTTCTCGATGCCGTCGAGTCCGCGCAGATGGAGGATGCTGGCCGTGGCGTTCCTCCCGCCGATCTGCGCGCTCACCTGTCGAGCGTGCGACCGCTCCAGCTTGGCCGGGCGGGCGAGAATGTGGGGCTGCGGAGCTCCATACGAGATCGCGGGCATCGGAGGCGTAGGCGTTCGCGTGATCGCTCCGATCGGCACATCACCAGGCCTTTGCGCGGCGGCGTGTGCCGCAACGAGTGTGACCGCGGCCGACACAACTAATGCGTATCTCATGCGACTGTCTCCGGTGCACTGTTGCGGTGGACCATTCCCGAGTCGAGCGTGGGCGTCGAAGCGCGCACCATCGGCCCGCGGCCTACGCGCTTCTCCACGATGAGGAAAGTTCCCGTCCGCGCCGGAGCGTTACATCGGTGCGGGGCAGCCGGCGTGGGCTGGGCTCTGGACCGGCATTCAGTCCTCGACAAACCGATAGCTAGCGTGGCTATCGTAATCGATGCCGTGCTTCTTCTTCAGCTCTTTGATGTAGCGTAAAGTCGTTTTCGTGTGCGGCCCGACGCCGTCATTGGTATGCAGCAGCATCTCCTCGAGACAGCTGTCGACACTCATGCGTTTGTGGTCAGCGAGATCCTGGAGGAGCGCCGCGAGACGTTTTTCCAGGCGAACCGCCACGGGCACCCGTTCGATTCGGAGAGGCGGACCGGCATTGAGCAGGTGGTGTCCAAATGTCAGGCAGTACCCATACAGATCGCGCACGGTGTAGTCGCGGATGCCGTATTCCCGGTCGTCGATCACCACCGCGATGTCGACCCCATTGGCCCGGTGGAATTCGTACAGCTGATCGGCATCGCCGACGACGAAATAGACCGCGCTCGACTCGGAGCTGGGAGTAGGCCTGCCTTTCTGCAGGAAGATCTGCACATTGCCAAGGTTCACGCCGGCGAACGTGGGCGGCTCGCCGCCCCAAGTGAATTCCTCGTGAAAGCCGAGCTTCCTGACGTAGAATTCAACGGCGGTCGGAATGTCGCTGACCGCCAACCCGGCGTGGAGTTGCTCGCATTCGGTGAACGACAGGGCTGGGCTGGTCACCTTGTATGCTCCTTCGTGCCGAGTGGACCGGGGCGTCGTTGTAGTATGATGCCCACGGACTGCACGGTACAGAGCCGGGACGGCAATAGCAGTGGTGCCGGAGATCTGAAATTCTCCGGCACCACGGCTTGTCACGGGATGACAGCCGCGCTCGACAGCATGGATTGGAGGGCGGCGAAGAAGTCCATTTTTCCCCGGCCCGAACGAGTCCGGCCGAGATCTGCGGTTAGCGCGCTACAGCGACTTCAAGTACTGTACGAGGTCCGCCTTCTGCTGTGGCGTGAGATTCAGCCCGGTTTTCGCGGCGTATTGCTGCACAACCGCGGCAAGTGTCGGCGCGGTGCCGTTGTGAAAATAGGGCGGGTGCTGCCAGAGGCCGCGTAGCGGCGCGGTCCGATACATCTTGCTGGGCACCGCGGGACGCGTAGCTCGGCGCGCCGTTCGGCTCGGGCTCGCTCACCACCTCGGCGGGCGAATGCAGACGGTCATTGGCGTCCGTGAACAGCGACCCAGAGTGGCACGTCGCGCACCCTGCCACCCCAACAAAGACGTCGCGGCCGCGCGCGGCAGCCGCTGCGTCGAAGCTCCCCGCGGGCGGGGGTGGTGCCTGCAGGCTGAGTTGGTACGCCTGAAGCGCCGGGAGCTGGGATGAAATGAGATCGGGCGGGTTCTGCACGTTCACGCCGGTTCGCGGCTCGGCGAGCGATCCATGTCCGTGCATCTGGGTCACGCCGACGTAGCGATTCCAGTACGCGACGTCGCTGCCATCGCCGGTGGCGGTGATCCTGCGGATCCCGAGAAGGCCGTAGGCCGGCGGGATGACCTGCGGCCCGTTCTTCCCATCGAAGTTGAACCGGGGGTCGTACTTCCCCTTTCCCCACGAGCCGTAGACCGCCCTGGCGCTCGCCGGCGGCACTGGGGAGAGCGCGATGATCGCGCCAACGTCGAGGTGTCGCGATTGGGCCAGCCATCCAGCCGCTTTCCGATTCCCCGCGCAAAGGAGTTGTCGACGGTCGAATGACACAACGCGCACGTGATGCCAACACGGGTGAGCGTGTCCTTGCCGCTCACCGTCTGCACGGTTCCTCTGACCCCGACGACGGCATTCAATTTCAGCAGCGCCACCGTCGTGGCGGGTGACTTGAGGCTGATCGTACCATTCTGGATTCCCTGCACGACGGCGGGAGGCAGCGAATCCGTGTCCACCTTGAGCCCGACCGACAGCGCCGTGGTCGGGTCGACGCCGCTCTGAATCACCTCGTGCAAGCGAAGGGTGTCGGTCCAGAACGACTCGTCGCCAAATGTGTCGAAGCGAAAGATGTCTCTTCCCTGCGCCACGAGCGCGAACAAGAGCCAGCCCCCTCCAATCGAGAGTCCGACCACGCTGCCGGTTGCGGTCGCGGAAGAGGCGCGCCTGAAGCGGCAGTTGCGCCGCCAGCGGGCGGCATGGTCAAATGTCGTCTTTCAGGCTTACAATGATCTTGCCGGGTGAAACGGAAGCGGGCTCTGCAGGGATGCAACCATGCCGAGGGTTAGCCGGGCGGGCTCATCGAGACGATGCAGGCGAGAGCGCGAGGTCCTTCTTGCGCTCTTGTCAAACCAAATCGATCGGCAGACGCGCATGCCCCGAAAATGCCCGCCCGAAGGGCGGAATCTACCACTAACGGAGAACTATCCTTATGAGCGACACGACCCCAGGCAAAATCCTAGGCATTGGAGGCATCTTCTTCAAAGCGCAAAACCATGAAACCGTCCGCGCCTGGTACCAGGAAAAAATGGGCATCGGCAACGGACCCGAAGGCGCCATGCTCCCCTGGCGCGACGCCGAAGATCCCGAAACCAAACGCTTGACCGTCTGGAGCATCTTCCCCGCGGAAAGCAGTTATTACGGCGGCCCGTTCATGATCAACTACATCGTGGACGATCTCGACGCCTACCTCGCCAAGCTCACCGCCGCGGGAGTGGCCATCGATCCCAAGCGCGAAGACCACGACTACGGCCGCTTCGCCTGGATCGACGATCCCGAAGGCTCTAAGATTGAACTCTGGCAGCCGTCGACGTAACTCAGATGAGACTCGTTCTCGCACTCGTGATGCTCGCCTCGACCACAGCCTTAGCAGTTTTTCTTCAAAGTGGTCGCTGGCGCGGCGTCGGCGCGCACCGCAGATCCCTGCCGCACTGACTTCGCTCCTGGCCCCAGCTCGCCGAGGAGCCGGCCGCGATTGTGAGCGGCATGGTGAAACCGATATGGGTCCCGGCGAGTATTGGGGACGATGGGAGCTTCAGTACGATCGTGTTCGCATTCACGGAACCACGAGCGGGCCGGGACCGTTTCGTGACGCTGACAGGCCTATGGCCGATCCGGCAACCCGCTATCACCTACCGCGCCTTCCGCGAGGCCTTGGCCGAGGTGAGTGACAGAGCCCTCACTCCCTACGATCTCCGGCGTACTTTCGCGCACTGGATGGAGGAGGCTGGCGTCGCCCGGACCCGGCGTCGGCTGTACATGGGTCACGATGCACGGGATCTCCTCGACTCGTATGAGCTCGTGGATGTGCAGACCTTTCTCGAAGCGGATGCCCAGGAACTTCGCGATTTTCTGTCGAGGTCCCACGGTTTCTCCCACAGTCGCAAGGCAAAGCGGCCCCAATCCGTTGCCAGATGAGGCCGCCTACTGTGTCTTATCCCAATGGGTTAGGTATGGATGCGCCCTGCAGGAATCGAACCTGCAACCTAGTGATTAAGAGTCACTTGCTCTGCCAATTGAGCTAAGGGCGCTCGGAGCACCTACACGCGCCAGGGAGGACTCGAACCTCCGACCCACAGCTTAGAAGGCTGTTGCTCTATCCACCTGAGCTACTGGCGCTTCTCTCTGCACGGCCTCGAGCTCTCTCCGTGCGGGGCCTGCCAAGGTCGGGGCGACCGGATTTGAACCGGTGACCTCCTGCTCCCAAAGCAGGCGCGATACCAGGCTACGCTACGCCCCGCAAGCAGGTGTAACCTAACGACGACGCCCCTCCTGTCAACCAAGAATCCCCGTCGTGGTGACTCACATCCGCGCGCCGCGCAACACGCTCAGCAGCGCGCGAAAGGCGCGGCCACGGTGGCTGACTCTCTCCTTGTCCTCGCGGCTCGCTTCGCCAAAGGTGAGCCCGAGCTCGGCGCACTCGAAGTACGGATCGTAGCCGAATCCCCCTCGCCCTCGCGGCTCCATCACCATTCGTCCGCGGACAAAGCCCTCGCACGAGAAGGATCGATCCGCGTCGACGTAGGCTGCGGCGCAGACGTAACGGGCACTCCGGTTCGCGCGGGGCGCGAGCTCGCGCAGCAGCTTGGCGTTGTTCGCGTCATCGAGCGCCTGACCCGACAGATCGCCGCGACCGCTCCAGCGCTTACTCCGCACGCCCGGATGCCCGCCCAGCGCTTCCACCTCGAGTCCCGAGTCGTCGGCGATGGTCGGGTGGGAGCCGGCGAACAACGCGTAGAAATAATGCGCTTTCGCTTCCGCGTTCGCCTGGAAGGTGTCATGCGACTCGATGCCGCTCTCGGCGTCGCTCTCGGTGATCCCGGCGTCGCGCAGATCGATCACTCGGTAGCCGGCTTCCTCGAGCAGCGGCCTGAGCTCTCGCAGCTTTCCCTCGCTGCGGGTGGCGAGCACAATGGACGCCTCCACTCAGCCGTCGAGGGCGAGTCGCTGGACCTCGAGGAGACGGTCAATGCCGGACTCGGCCAACGCCAGCAACCGGTCGAGCGAGGGCCGGTCGAACGTGCCATGTTCGCCGGTTCCCTGCACTTCGACAAATCCTCGCTCACTGGTCATGACAACGTTCATGTCGACCGCCGCGCGAACGTCCTCCGAGTACTCCAGATCCAGACGCGGCTCCCCGTCGATCACTCCCACGCTCACCGCCGCCACCCGCCGCTTGACGGGGGAGCGGGTGATCTTTCCGCTTCGTACCAACCAGTCGAAAGCATCGACCACCGCCACACATGCGCCCGTGACCGACGCCGTCCGCGTCCCGCCATCGGCCTGCAGAACGTCGCAGTCCACGCGCACGGTGAACTCACCAAAGTGAAAGTCATCCAGCATCGCCCGGAGGCTGCGACCGATGAGGCGCTGGATCTCCTGGGTCCGCCCACCCAACTGGCCGCGCTCACGCTGGGTTCGAGTGTGCGTAGCGCGCGGAAGCATGGCGTACTCCGCCGTCAGCCAACCCTCTCCGCGTCCGCGCCGCCATCCCGGGACGCCCTCCTCGACGCTGGCCGTGCAGAGCACACGGGTCAATCCGAAAGAGATCGCGCAAGAACCCTCAGCGAAGGAAGCGGCACCGCGCTCGATGCGGACGTCGCGCAGCGAGCCGGCCGCGCGGCCGGCGCGTGACGTGGGGGGCTGGGAGCCCGCGCGCTCAGACACGGAGCCTCGCGATGATGTCGGTCGTCGAGTGTCCGGGAGTGAGCGGCACGATGGCGACGCGCCCGCCCCAGGATTCGACCTCCGCGCGTCCCACGACGGTGCTCGGGGTATAGTCGCCCCCTTTGACCAGGACATCGGGCTTCAGATGGCGCACGAGCTCCACAGGAGTATCCTCGGCGAACAGCACCACGACGTCCACCGCCTCGAGTGCGGCCAGAAGGTAGGCGCGTTCGGCCTCACCACGAATGGGCCGCGTCGGTCCTTTGAGCCGCCGCACCGATGCGTCGCTATTGACCCCGACGATCAGCGCGTTTCCCTCCGACCTTGCGGCAGTGAGCAGATCCACGTGCCCCGGATGCAGGAGATCGAAGACGCCATTGGCGAAGACGATCGGTCCGCCCATGCCCTCGCGCCACGTTGCGGCCTCACTCCATGACATCACCTTGGTCGCCGGCTGGCGGACGGTCAGAAGGTCCTCTGGACGTGGGCGCGAAACGGGAGCTCGCGTGTGTATCCGGCGAGCGCCACCGTCTCCGTCCAGCTGCTGGAGATCTCTATTCCGGCCGTGGTGCGGCGAACCGACAGCGCCTGGGCTCCGGGCGGCAGCCCGAGGGAATCCGCCTGCGCCCGGAGATTCGCGACGATCTTCGAATCGGTGAGATGATCCGCGAATCGCGCCTCCTGCGCCATCGAATCGCGGAACCGATAGTAGCGCATGTACGGTTGCGCCACATCGACGCCGAAGTAGATGATGACCGAGAGGATGAGGAGCATGAACAGGCATCCGAGTCGCGTCCTACCTTCTCGACGCGGCGTTACCACTGCGACTGCGCTCCCGCAATCACATCGCTCACAATCTTGTCGAGCGCCTGTCGCCGGCCATCATCCTCGCCGCGCTCGCTGTACTCGCCGTCGGCGGTCAGGCTCTTGCGCTGCCAGAGCACGCGTCCCGACGTCTGATCCACGATCTCCACGTCCACCGTGATCTGCAGTCGGCGGCGGGCGGCGGTGGTCACGCGAGGATCGGAGCTGTACGCCGACGGAATGTCGGGCTCATAGCGCAGGATGCGTCCGCGAACGACGGCATCGGCGCGGCTCTCCGACGCGGCGCGCAGACCCAACCGGCCCTCGACCTCGCGCCGCATGCGCTCGTGAAGCTCGCGCTGCAGTGCGGGGGCGGCGGTCTCGTTGTCGAAGGGGAGAACCGCTACGGTGTGAATGTGCGAGGGCAGCCCGCCGCCGGCAAAACCGTACGGAAGGCATCCGCCGGCGAGAGCCAGCAGCACACTCAGGAGTGCCGGCTGGGATCTACCGCCAGATCGACTCGTCAAATCCCTCCACGCTCTCGGTGCGGGTGATGATCAGCTCGAGCGTGCGACGGGCACGAAGGTCGGAGAAGTGAACGGTGTCCGTCGCGGCTCTCGTGACGCGCTGCTCGATGCGGCCCCCCTCGATGAGCTCCAGTGATCGCAACCGCCCGGTGACCCAGACGGCGCGCCAGCGGGGATCGGTTCCAATGTCGGCACGTAGGGTGTCCGCGTCAACGCGCAAGACGGTGTCTCGGAGCGCGCCGAGATGCAGCCCTCCAAGAGCCCCCCAGAGGAGGGGCGGCGGCGGCACCAGCCCCTTCATCATGGCCATTCCCGGTGCCCGCAGGTTGTTCCCGATGACCACCGCCCGCCCCCCGAGCCCGTTGGGCAGGAAGAAATCCAGTCGAACGCTGTCCGGAGCGGAGATACGGGCCGCTCCATCCCCTCGCAGATCGAAGTCCGGATCGGTGTAGTGCCAGGTGAAAACCACCTTTCGATGCCCCTGAGCCAGCTCATCGCGCGGCAGCCTGAGAGTCAGCGGGGCGACGCTTCCTCTGAGTGGCGGAGCCTTGGGCGTACATGACACGCTTCCCGACAGGATGAGCGCGCCGAGGAGAACAGCGTGAAGCGCGCCGCCGGCGGCGAGACGCATCAATAGTCGTAGCCGATGAAGAAGTCCACGAACCGCTTGCTGTAGTACTCGCGCACGTCCGGGTTGGAGTCATTGCCGCGAAAGGAGAAGCGGCGGCCCGCGTCGAACCGCAACACAAAGCCGGGAATCAATGGCATCCGCAGACCGACGCCAGCGGATCCGAGCGCCCGGTGGTCATACGCACCTGCGTTCCACGCCTGCGCCAGATCGGCGAACACCGCTCCCTGAAGCTGCGGAAAGCTGATGGCTCCGAACGGGAAGCCGAACGTGACATAGTTCGCGAGCGGAAAACGGTACTCCGAGTTGAAGAGCCAGGCGTGAGTGCCGGTCACCTCGTAGCGGGGATACCCGCGGAGCGCCCACGAGCCCGCGATCTGGGTGACTCGGGGACGGATGCCCTCCGAGACATAGGCGTACCCACGGAGCGCAATAGCGGCGTGGAGTGACGTGCGGTAGTACCGCCGCACATCCAGCTGGCTGTACCAGTTCTCGAAGGCACCGTGCGTGATGTCGCTGACCACTCCCCCGGTGAGGTTGTAGCGCATTCCGTCGATCGGTCCGGTGCTCAGCCACAGGGTGTTGTCGCCGACCAGGCTGACGAAGTTTCCCGAGAGCACTCCCACACGATGAAGCGGCCCCTGCACGAGAACGTTGGCGAAGTCGAAACGATCGGAGTGCTCGAGGCTGACGTTTCCCTCGATCCGCGTGAACCTCGACAACGGGTACCGGATCGCCCCAAAGACGCCATAGCTGGTTTCGTTGTACAGCTCGACCAGATCGCTCTCCACGAATGTGCCGGCGACCCGAAAGGCGCCGATCCCCCAATTGATTCGCCGCTGCTGGTTCAGGTAGAAGACGCTGCCGTTCAGGTTGCTGAGGAAATCGCTGGAGGCACCGAGCTGATAGGACGCCAGGCTCGCCGAGATGATGTGATCTCCCAGCAGGTCGCTGAAGTACAGATCGGCGCCCTGCACGCCACCGATGCTCGGAACACTCGTCGCCTGTCCGGCCGCGAAATCGAGCGTGTACCGGCGATGATAGCGGAGCGCCCTGGCCTGAGTCGCGCGCGCGTCCGCGAGCTCCGACCACGTCCACCGCGTGCTGTCGAAAGCCGCCCGGGCAAAGGTGCGGCGGCGCGCGACACTGTCCGGTTGGAGCACGTAGAGCGACCAATCGAGCTTGCTGAAGCCGGTCACGACGACGCGGGAATCGTTCGGCACCGGCGCGGGATCGAAAACCCCACCCTCGATGCTGGTCTCGCGACTGCCATTCCCGAGAGTGTCCGAGGAGTACAGGGCGAACGTCCCATCCCGGTCGCTCGTGAAGTAGACGCGTTGTCGTTGGGGGTCCCATCGCGGCGATTCGTCACGCCAGTTTCCGGCGGTGATCGGCGCGATCGCGCCCGTGCCGAGCTCCGCCCGGTACAGATTCAGCGCGCCGTCGGCGCCCCCGGAGGCGCGGTCGGAGGAAAAGACGATGCTACGCCCGCCCGGCAGCCAACTGGGGTCGAGATCCTCGAACCGATCCGTGGTGACGTGCGTCAGTTGGTGGCTGGCCATTTCAAAGACGTAGATGTCCGACACACCGCTCTCGGCAAGACCGCTGAACGCGATGCGGCCCCCATCGGGAGACCAGGCCGGGCTCAGCACGGAGACGATGCCGTCGAACTGGTACCGGCCGATCACCCGGTCACGGCCCATGTCGTAGAAGAAGAGCGCGTCACGATCGCCGAACTTGCTCCCGAAGACGAGAATTCCATTGCGTGAGTCCAGACGCGAGGAGAACTCGTGCAGCGACTCGAACTCGGGGCTCCGCTCGCCAGCCACCACCACACGAGGCCGGGCACGCTCATCCAGCGGTTTGCGATAGATGTTGGTGTAGCCGCTGAACGGGGAGAGATAGACAACGTCCGACCCTGAGTCGGCGCGCGGAACGACCAGCGGCTTGAGAGCGAGCGGAGCGATCTTCACCCCGGCGAGCCCGATCGGCTGGCGCTCGATGACCGTCGGATAGAATCGCTGGCGCAGCGCCTCGAGCCACTCGTCGCTGAGGCGCTCGACGCTGCGGCCGTACACGCCCCTCATCGCGTCGTCGAACGTGCCGTATTTCCAGAGGGTCTGATACAGAAGGCCGATACGCCACTCGCCGTAGCGCTCGGCGAGAAAGTGGTGCAGCTCGCCGCCGAGCGGATACACGATGGGGCTGAACGTCAGGTTGAGCTGCCCGATCGTCGGCATGCGCGAGCTCAGCGCCAGATCGCGCACGATCATCTGATCGCGCGAGTCCTGCGGCGACGAGAGGTACTCCGCCAATCCCTCGCTCCACCAGAGCGGGACGTTGGGCTGGTGGCCCCGAGGGTAGAGGGCGAACTGCTGGGTCTCGATCGACAGCTGGAAGACATGCACCAGCTCGTGCCTGAGGGTGTGGCGGAACTCGGAGTAGCTGCCGCGGAAGGGGATTGTCACGCGGCGCTTGAGGTATTCGGTGACACCGAGGATTCCCTCGGGTGGCACGAAGGGGAGGACGTTGGTCTGCTGGAAGTCGTAATGCGAAGCGTAGATGATCAGCGGGATCCGACGGGTGACATGATGCCCGAGGCGGCGCTCGAGTGTGTCATAGCTCTGCTCGGCGTAGGCGAGGGCCATCCGTCCGATCTCCTCTTCGGCCGGATAGTAATAGACGTCGACGTGATCGCCCTTGAGCATGTGCCAGTCGAAGTCGTGATACTGAATCTTGTTCTGGCCGAAGTACTGGAGCTGCGCCGGAGCACTCCGGCTCGCCGCGAGGGTGACGATCGCGAGCAGTGCGAGACGTCTCGCTCTCATGGAACGCGGATCGTGGAAATGCGATCGCCCTGGACCAATGCGTCCATGACGTCCAAGCCGGCGGAGACACGGGCGAAAACGGTGTAGCCGCCGTCGAGATGCGGTTGTGGCGACAGGGTGAGGAAGTACTGGCTGCCTCCGCTGTCGGGACCGTTGAGGGCCATCCCGACGGCGCCGCGATCATAACGCCGGCGATTGAGCTCGTCCCGGATTGTGTACGGCGGTCCGCCATTGCCATCTCCGCGCCGGTCGCCGTCCTGGGCAACGAAGTTCGGCACCACGCGGTGGAAGCGCACACCCTGGTAATAGCCCGAGCGGGCGAGGGTCATGAAGTTGTCCACCGTGATCGGGGCATCCAGCGCGAACAGCTCGAGGGTGATGGTGCCACGCTCGGTGAGGATCTCGGCGCGCGGGAGGCGGCCGGACAGCGCGGGAAGCACGAGCGCACGAACCCGATCCTCATACCACGACAGCTCGCGGGTGGTTCCGGCCGGTGTCGGCCAGCGCGAGAACAGCGTGACGCCCGCCGCTTCGAGCGCGACCAGTGGCTCCGCTGGCGGAATCAAGGTCGCCACTCTTCCCCGCACCGAGTCCGGAAAACTGGTACTGTCGCGGCGCCACGCCGTCGCCAGCCACTTCACCGAGGCGATGCGCGCGTCCGGGAGAGAATCGCGCTGGGCGACGCGGTATGCCTCCATGATGCGCGATGCCTCGCTCGCCGACGCTCGGCGCTCGAGCGCGCCGATGGCAGTGGCACGAACGTACAAATCCGAATCCGCAACCGCGGCGCGAAGCAGCACGCCGCGCATCGCTTCGTAGCCGGCGCTATCGGCCAGTGCGGCCAGCGACTCGTAAGCGGCCACACGAACCCGCGGATCGGGATCGCTCACCCACGGTTCGGAGAGCTGGGCCATGCGTTGCGCGCGACGGGCCGACTTCGACGCGTCGGCAACGGCCAGACGCCGCCGCCAATCGGCCGAGCGTACCCAGCTTCCCGTGTCCGTCGAGTCGGCGGCGGGCAGGAGCACTCCCGCCCCAACGGCCGACGAGAGAACGCTGCGCCGGAATATGTACGCGCTGTCGGCGTCCCACGCCGAGAGCCAGCCGGCCCTCGAGCTGTCGAGCACCAGCGCCAGACTCTGCGCCGCCGTGACCCGGACGTTGGCGTCGCGATCGTGGGCTGCGGCGAGGACGTCCTTCCGAACGACCGCACCACCAAAGGAGGCAAGGGAGCGCACCGCGTTCACTCGTGTATGCGCATCGGTGTCGTGGACGAGCACCTCGAGCGCGGCGAGCGCCAGATCGCGGAGGGAATCACCGGCAGCCGCGCGCCTGAGAGCAGCCGCAACCTGGGATCGCACCTGCGGCTCCGGGTCCTTCTGGAGGTCCAGCAGGGCGCGGACGCCGGCGGCGGCTCCAGGCCGCGCGACCGCATAAGCGGCCCGCCACCGGACGGATTCATCCGGATCCCGCAGAAAGCGTGTGACCACTTGCACCGGAACAGGTCGCAGCTTGGACGCGGCGAGGAGCAGAGCTCCGGCGACGGCGTTGCCGCGCGGCCGATCACTGATCGTGAGCGAAGGATAAGCGGCGAGAAGCCGCTCGACCGTGGCGCGGGCGGGCGCCCCGATCTGACCAAGCGCCCATGCCGCATCCGCGGAAGCGGGGACGAGCCGACCCGCGACCTCGCCCAGATCGGGTACCGACGCGGTATCGCGCAAGAGACCGAGAGAGTACGCCGCGTTGGCGGCGACCGTGCTATCCTGATCCAGAAGGAGCGCGCGGGCCGTGGCGGCGAGCGCGCGAGCCCGAAGCTGTCCGATGGCAAGGGCGCCTCGGGCGCGGAGGGGTGCCGGCGATCCCGGCGCCATCGCGTGCACCAGCGCCGTGCTGTCCACGCGTCGAGCGTCCACCATCTGGAGCAGTCGCGCATAGTCCGACCGCGCCGCATCATCGAGATTCCTACCGGCTGACACCGCGCGTGGGGCGGCCGCGCCGGCAGGCGCGACGCCCGAGGTCGCGCAGCCCGCAGCGCCAAGGATCAGGAGGGTGCTACGCGCGGCCTTCCGCGGCCCGCGCCAGAGTCGCGCGCAGCTCGGCCGGCATGACTCGAACGCGCCCACCTGCATCGGTAGAGACGAGCAGGGTCCGTGCGGTGGCGAGTCGCTCTCCACTGTCGGCATTCAGCAGCACGTAGTCGAAGGTCAGCGAGCGGGATCCGACATCGGTGAGCAGGGTCTCGACGCGGATCCGATCGTCGTACCGAGCCGGTGCACGGTAGCGAACGCTCGCTTCCGCCACCGTCAGCAAGATGCCGGAACGCTCGATGTCACGGTAGCTGCTGCCGAGCGAGCGGATGTGCTCGGTGCGCCCCAGCTCGCACCAGACAAGATAGTTGGGATGATAGGCGACGCCCATCCTGTCGGTCTCGCCGTAGCGGACGCGCAGCTCGACGATGTGGGGCGGGGGGGTAGCAGTCACGGCCGTGAGGCAGGGGGCAGGATACCGAGCGCACCCGCGCGGTCCCGTGCGCTCGGGGTCAGAATCGCGCCGGCCGGGACGGTCTGTCCGGCACGAGCCAATGCCAGAACATCGCGCTCGGTCACGAGCGTGCGACGACGAGCCGGCGCGCTGTGCCACGTCAGAATGGTCGCGACATCGCCGCTGCGCACGCCGGCCGCCAGCGCTTCGTCGGCATCGAGATGTAGCTCGGTCGCGTGGGTCGGACCGGAGCGGACGAGAACCCCGTGCAAGGTGAGGGCGCGGGCGTCAGTGCCGCATCGGACGTCGAGCGTGTCGCCATCCCGCAGCCCCCAGCGCGTCGCGTCGGTGGCGGAGAGGTGCAGATGGCGGGCGGCGACGATGACCCCGCGCTCGAGCGCCACCGATCCGGCTGGCCCGCCGAGTGCCACACCACCCACAGAGTCGGTAAGCGATCCCGACGCCAAGACCGGAGCCGATATTCCGAGACGGCGACAGTCCGAGAGCGACAACTCGAGTTGTGTATCGCCGCGCGCCGGTCCAACGACGCGCACACTCTCGATGCGGCCGGATGGCCCGGTGACGCTCACGGATTCGGCGGCCGCGAACTGTCCCGGCTGCGCGAGTGGCCGGTCGACCGTGGGAGCGTCGGTGCCGAAGAGCAGCTTGAAATGCGATGCCGAAAGGTGGAGGTGGTGGTTGGAGACTCCGACCTTCACCTCGATCGCTGGGGCGCCGCGCCCGCGAAGGCGCCCCTCATGCGTCACCCGTCCGTGCGGTCCGATCTCGCGCGGTGCGCCGCGCCCGGCGGCCGCGGCTCTGACGGCGATGGTCAGCTCGCCCGTCGCAACCCGCCGCCTGGGCGCGCCGCCAGCGCTGCCGGGCGCCACGTCGCCCAAGTCGAGCGCCGCCCCGCTCCAGAGCGGTGCCTCGCCGCCCCGAACAGACGGCTCGGGACGCACCGGAGTGGAAAGCCACGGTGCGCCGCGCGGCGCGGAAGGATCCCGCCGCGCGAGAAGCGACTGCGCGATCATCGCCGCCAGCCGGTCCAGCTCGTTCTCGGTCAACTGCGTTGCGCGCGGACATCGCGCAGGAAATCGTCGACGATGCGCTGCACCTCGGCCGCCGCCAGCGGTGCCGGGAGGGGGCCGTCCGCTCGCTCGATCGGTCTCCCAGGCGCTGATCGATCCGCGTAGACAGATCGGCCGTCGCGACGGAGCGGATCCTCGTACCTCCGGATCTCATAACCGAGCCGCTTGATGTTGATCAGATGCAACGGCGTCACGTTGTCGGACGTGCTGCTGCCTCCCCACGCGCCCGGTCCGAGAGTCATCGCCGGCGCGAAGCCGGTGGTATAGCCGACCGCTCCGATGGACGTATTGCTGTTGACGACGATGCGAAACGCCGGCTTCTCGAGAAAGAACTGCTGGATCACGTGGGAGTCCTCGCAGTGGAGACCGAGCGAGTGACCGATTCCGCCATAACGGAGCTGCTCGATGGCACGCTGGCAGCAGCGCTCCCACCCATCCTCGACGAAGAAGCCCAGAACAGGGGAGAGCTTCTCGCGACTCAGCGGATCCTCGCGGCCGGTCTTCTTCAGATCCACGATCAGCAGCTTGGCGTCGGGGGCAATGGAGAAGCCGGCGAGCGTCGCGATTTGCTGCGGCTGCTTGCCGACGATCTCGGGATTGATCCCCTTCCCCGAAGGAGGGATCATCACCCGCTCGAGGGCGCGCTTCTCCTCGGGCGAGCAGAAATGCCCCCGCTCCGCCCGAAAGCGCTCGCGCACCCGCTGCTCGACGGGGGCATCACAGATGCACGAGTTCTCGGCCGAGCAGAGGACGCCGGCGTCGAACGTCTTACCATCGACGATGTCCGCCACCGCTTTGTCGATCCGTGCCGTCCGCTCGATGATGGCGGGCACGTTGCCGGGACCGACACCGTACGCCGGCTTTCCGGAGGTGTAGGCGCTCCGCACCATATCGCTGCCGCCGGTCGCCAGAATGATTGCCGTCTGCTTGTGTCGCATGAGCGCCAGCGTTCCGTCGAGCGTCGGCGTCGTCATGCAGAGGATGAGACCCGCGGGAGCGCCGGCGGCGGTGGCGGCCTCGTCCATGACCTTCGCGCTCTCCACCGTGCAGCGTACCGCACGCGGATGCGGCGACATCACGATCGCGTTGCGGGCCTTGATCGCGATGAGTCCCTTGTAGATCGCGGTCGATGTCGGATTCGTGGTCGGGATGATTGCGGCCACGACGCCCATCGGCACCGCCAGCTCCTGCACCCGGCGCTCCCGATCCTCGCGCAGGATGCCCACCGTCCTGAGGGGGAGGATGTAATCGAGCAGGATCTCCGACGAGAAGCGGTTCTTGATGATCTTGTGCTCGTAGACGCCCATGGCGGTCTCATCGACTGCCAGCCGCGCCAGGCGCTCGGCATTGCGGGAACAGGCACTCCCGACGGCACGGACGACGGCATCCACCTGCTCCTGCGACGCACGCGCAAACGCGGACTGGGCCGCGGCGGCGCGGGCAACCAAGTCGCGCGCTTCCTGGATGCTCCGGAGATCCGCGTCCACGCGAGTCGGCGCCCGCGACTATGCGTTCAGGGCGCGGAAGGCGTCGAGAAGCTCCTCGCGCCCGGCGCGCGCGATCTCACGTCCCTTGATCGGGAAGTTGGGGATGCGCCGCGCCATCGCGCGCAGGTCGACCACCTTCGCTTCGGTCAGACGCTCGACATCGAAGGGCGGACCCCCGACGGAGCCGGTGCTGCGAGCGGATCCTCCCCCTTGCTCGTCCTCGTCTCCCTCGATCCGGTCGAGCTGGGCATGTGGTCTGGGGATCACGTGACTCGAGACCAGCTGACCCACGCGCTTGGCGGCCGCAGATCCGGCGTCCACCGCCGATCGCACTGCGGCCACGTCGCCGCCGAACATCACGGTGACGAGTCCGGCGTCCGCTCGCTCCTGCCCGAGCAGATCCACGTCCGCCGCTTTCAGTCCGGCATCGGCCGCCTCGATGGCACCGACGAGCCCCTTCGTCTCGACCAGGCCGAGGGCCCGAGCACTCCACGTCATCTCAACCGTTATCCGGCGGTCCGGCGGGGATGATCAGATCGAGATCGTTGTGGGGGCGGGGAATGACGTGAACGCTCACCAGCTCTCCGACGCGCTCCGCGGCTGCCGCTCCGGCGTCGGTCGCCGCCTTCACCGCGCCGACATCGCCTCGCACCATCACCGTGACGTACCCGCCGCCAACTTTCTCTTTGCCGACGAGCCGGACATTCGCCGCCTTCACCATCGCGTCGGCCGCCTCGATGGCTCCGACGAGTCCCTTTGTCTCGATCAGCCCGAGCGCGTTCTGGGGCATTCTTCCTCCATAAGTGGTAGCACCAAGCGCTAGAATGGATGCTCCCGGTTCGTTTGTAAAGAGCGATGGACGCGGCTAGAATGTGCGCATGCTCTCACCGCCGTGCTACGTGATCTCGGATACGCATCTGGGCCTCGACTCGGTCGCACTGGAGCGGCAGGTCGCGGCCTTCCTGCGGCATCTGCACGGGCGCGCGGAATCACTCCTCATCAACGGCGACCTTTTCGACTTCTGGTTCGAGTGGCGCTCGGTCGTGCCGCGCGGAAATTTTCGCACCCTCGGTGCCCTGGCAGAGCTGCGCGACGGGGGTGTCGAGGTTGTCATGATCGGAGGAAACCACGATTGCTGGGGCGGCGACGTCCTGAGGAAGGACGTCGGGCTGTCGTTTCATCTCGGCGAGTGGGATGGAATCCTGGGCGGATGGCGAGCGCACGTGGAGCATGGCGACGGGCTGCGGCCCGCGGCCGATCGAAGGTACCGGATGCTCCGGCGCGTGCTCCGGCATCGGTTCTCAGTCGCGGCTTTTCGCCTCATGCACCCCGACTGGGGCACGCGGTTGGCCCGAGGCAGCTCCAGAGTGAGCCGAGCGCACCAACCAGCTGACGAAGGCGAGGGACTTCGCCGCATCGCCCATCAGCGGCTCGCCGAGAACCCCGAGACCGAGCTCGTCATCTTTGGTCACTCGCATCGCGCCACGCTCGAGCGCGGAGAGCATGGCGTGTATGCAAACCCTGGTTCGTGGCTCGACGCCCCGGCGTTTCTGCTGGTGCGACCGGACAGGATCGAGCTGCGGAGCTGGAGCGGATCACCCGAGGGTGATCTTCTCCACGCGATCGATCGCCGACCCGAGGAACCGCTGGCCCAGACGTAAGAACTGGTCGGGAGCGTCGGAGGCGATGAAGCGATGCGCCCCTCGACCTTCCAGCGACGCTCGCAATCCGCGCGCGTCGAGAACGCGAGCGGTCTCGGCAGCCGTTTCGCGTGCGCTGTCGATGAGCTGAACGGCGATGCCGATCGTCTCGGAGAGAACTCCCTTGAGGAGGGGATAGTGCGTGCACCCCAGCACGAGGGCATCCACCGCCTCGCGGGAGAGTGGCTCCAGGTACTCGCGCGCGATGAGGCGAGTCGCCTCTGTATCGAGCCAGCCCTCCTCCACGAGCGGGACGAGCAGCGGACAGGCACGAACGACAATGTGCGCATCAGGCAGCAGGGTCCGGATCGCGCGTTCGTACGCGCCTGATGCGATGGTCCCGGCCGTCCCGATGACGCCGATGCGGCCGGTCGTACTCGCACTGACGGCCGCGCGGGCGCCAGGCTCCACCACGCCGAGCACGGGAACACTCTCGCGCGCCTGGAGTTCCGGTAGGGCATGGGCGGTCGCGGTATTGCACGCCACGACGATCGCCTTCACTCCTTCGGCCGTCAGAAAGTCGGCAATCTCTCGGCTGTAGCGGCGTACCGTGTCGGGACTCTTCGGCCCGTACGGCACGCGCGCCGTGTCACCGAAGTAGATGATGCGTTCGGTGGGAAGCTGCCGCATGATCTCGCGAACGACCGTCAGTCCGCCGATGCCGGAGTCGAAGACCCCGATAGGCGCCGTCGTGCCCTTCCCCGCCGCGCCCGCCGTCACCACACGGTGCTCGCCGCCAGGGTGAGACCGCGTGGAGAGGGCACGAGTGAGACGTGCGCCGGCAGATCCCAGAGGTGTGCCGACACGAATGCCTCGGCGCCCGAGATGAAGTGGTTGAAGATGAGGAGCGCCGTCCAGTCCTCCACCTGCTGCCGGCGGCTGTGCACGATCGGCACCCACGGCGATGCCGCCTTGATCAGTCGGGGCGGTATCACGCTGCTGTCCACGCCCACGACGATGCTGTCGATGCCCATCCGCTTGGCCACGCCGAGATTGTGGCGGCTCTTCACCGTCATGAAGAGCGAGGCCGCTTCGATCAGACCGAAAGCGGTGGCGATACGGGGGCGCCCGAGCGCGAGCTGACCCAGACCCGGCAAGGCAAGGGAGCGAAGAAAGGCGCTCCGGGGAGATACCGGTGGTCCGGATGCGCTGTCGAGTGGCACGACAGGAGCCACTCTTCGAACTCCCGCGGGCGCGCCGTCGGGCAGTTGGGCCGCCAGCCGGTGCGCGCCGAGCAGAAGTCCGGCGAACAGGATCGCGACGCGGCGCGATTGGCGGGAACGTGTGGGAATCGAACCCACCCGACCCGACGAAGTCAGGTCACACCAGTTTTGAAGACTGGGGAAGCCACCAGGCCCCATCCGCCCCCATCCGTCACAGAAGAACGATATCGTGCGTTGCCCGCGCGCCCACGACACCGATCTCGATTGCGCCGGGGACGAGCGAAAGATAACGCTGCACCTCGGCCGATGGGACGGCGACGAGCAACCCGCCGGAAGTCTGCGGGTCGACCAGCAGCGCTCGCTCGACATCGTCGGTCGCGCCCCAATCCACCCGCTCCTCGAGGTACTCGGTATTCCGCTCCGCACCGCCGGTGCGCACTCCGCGCACGGCCGCGGCGCGAGCGCCCGGAAGAATCGGCACGGCCGAGACATGGATGTGAAGCGTCGCGTGGCTGGCTCGAGCGATGTGCGACCCATGACCCAACAGTCCGAACCCGGTGATGTCGGTGGCGCAGCGGACGCCGACCTCGAGAGCGGCACGGCTCGCCGTTGCGTTGAGCGTGCTCATGCTCCGGATCATCGCCCAGCGGTCCGGCTCGGGCAACTCACCCTGTTTGGCCGCGGTCGCGAGCAGACCGGTGCCGAGGGGCTTCGTCAGGATCAGGTGATCGCCCTCTCGGGCGGCCGCGTTGGTGAGCAGCCGGCGCGGGTCCGCTCGGCCGGTGACCGCGAGCCCATACTTGATCTCGCTGTCGATCACGGTGTGGCCGCCGGCGATCACGGCGCCTGCTTCATGAACCTTGTCCTGACCGCCGCGCAGGATCTCGGTGAGGACTTCGAGCGGCGGTTCGCCACCGCCCGGGAAGCCGACGATGCTCAGTGCGGTCAGAGGCTCGCCGCCCATCGCATAGACGTCCGACAGCGCATTCGCGGCGGCGATCTGCCCGAACTCGTAGGGATCGTCCACGATCGGCGCGAAAAAGTCCACCGTCTGGACCAGAGCGAGATCGTCGGACAGCAGGAACACCCCCGCGTCATCGAAGGTCTCGCGACCGACGAGAAGGCGGGGATCGGCGCCCAGGGGAAGTGGCGCGAGCACGCGCGACAGGTCTCCCGGACCCATCTTGGACGCTCAACCGGCGCAGCGGGCGAAAGCTGTCAGCCGAAAGAGCTGTTCCCGGGTGTTGTTTCTGTCGCCGCTCATGGATCCTCCCGCGCGCTCAGCCAGCCACGCGCGCAACGACATCGATCTCCACCAGCGCACCACGCGGCAGCGCCGCAACCTGCACCGTGGAGCGCGCCGGACGCGCATCGCCCAGCGTCTTTCCGTAGATCTCGTTCATCGTCGGAAAATCGGCGAGGTCGACCAGATAGACGGTGGTCTTCACCACATCGCCCCACATCGCTCCGGCGGCCGCGAGCACGGCGGAGAGATTCGCGAGAACCCGCTCGGTCTGCTGCACGATGCCGCCATCCATCATCTGACCTGAGGATGGATCGAGCGGGATCTGGCCGGCGGAAAAGAGAAAGCCGTTCGCGACGATGGCCTGAGAGTACGGTCCGATCGCCTTCGGCGCCTTGTCCGTGGAGATGTTTCTGAGGCTCACACGCGCTCCGGAAGAGGAGGACAGCTCGGCACGATCAGGAGAGTCCGACGATTGTGCCATCCGTGTCGACGGACATACGCTCGGCTGCCGGCTCTCGCGGAAGTCCCGGCATTGTCATGATGTCTCCCGCCTGCGCGACCACGAAGCCGGCGCCGGCGAGGGGATACACATCGTTGATCGTGATGCGGAAGCCGGTAGGCCGCCCCAGCCGCGACGGATCATCGGTGAGCGAGTACTGCGTCTTGGCCATGCAGATGGGCGTGTCGCCGAGACCGATCGATTCGATGTAGTCGATCGCCCGGTCGGCTTTGGGCGCGTAGTCCGCTCCGTCGCCGCCGTACACCTTTCGCACGATTGTATCGATCTTCTCACGGATCGGCCGGCTCGCGTCGTAGATGGGTGCGAAGCGCGAGCCTCCGCGGGCGAGCTCGTCCAGTATCTCTCGGGCGAGATCGAGCCCTCCTTCCCCTCCTTTCTCCCACACCTCGTTCAGCGCCACCCGGGCGCCACAGCAGCGCGCGAAGCCCATTACCATCTCGAGCTCGCGGTCACTGTCGCTGGTGAACCGGTTCATGGCGACGATGACCGGCACGCCGAATTGCCGCACGTTGTCGATGTGGAGCGCCAGATTGGGCAGTCCGCGCTCGAGAGCCCCGAGGTCCTCGGATGCCAGCGACTTCTTGTCGGCGCCTCCGTTGAGCTTGAGAGCCCTCACGGTCGCCACGAGAACGGCGACCTCGGGGTTCAGTCCGCCAAAGCGGCACTTGATGTCGAAGAACTTCTCGGCGCCGAGGTCCGAGCCGAACCCGGCTTCGGTCAGCACCACGTCCGCGAGCGCGAGCGCCGTCTTGGTGGCGAGGATGCTGTTGCATCCGTGCGCGATATTTCCGAATGGCCCCGCGTGCACGAAGGCCGGCCCGCCCTCCAGAGTCTGTACGAGGTTCGGACGGATGGCGTCCTTGAGAAGCAGCCCCATGGCTCCCGCGGCTTTGAGGTCCGCCGCCCGAATCGGCTTGCGCTTCGCGCCGGCCGTCGCACCAACGATGATGCGGCCGAGCCGCCGCTGAAGGTCCTCGCGGCTCGTGGCCAGAGCAACGATGGCCATGACCTCGCTGGCGGGAATGATGACGAATCGCTCCTCCCGCACCACACCGTTGGCCACCCCGCCCAGCCCAATGACGATGTCGCGCAGGGCGCGGTCGTTCATGTCGATGGTGCGCGGCCAGGTGATGCGCCGCGGATCGATGCCGAGGTCGTTTCCGTGGTTGAGGTGGTTGTCGAGCATGGCCGCGAGTAATGCGTGCGCACTCGAGATGGCGTGGAAGTCACCGGTGAAATGGAGGTTGATGTCCTCCATCGGGACGACCTGCGCGAAGCCGCCGCCGGCGGCACCGCCCTTCACTCCGAACACCGGCCCGAGACTGGGCTCGCGCATGCACAGAGCCGCATTGGTACCGAGCCGCCTCAGCGACTGGGTGACCCCGACGAGAGTCGTGCTCTTCCCCTCTCCCGCCGCCGTGGGGTTGATGCCGGTGACGACGACGAGCCGCCCGCGCGATGGACGCAGCGCCACGTCGAGCGCGATCTTCGCCTTGTGCTTCCCGTACAGATCGAGCTCGTCGGGGACGAGACCGAGGTCGGCAGCGACGTCCACGATCGGGCGCAGTCGCGCCCTCTGCGCGATCTCGATATCGGAGGGAACGGATGACACGCGTGGTCCGGTGCGAGTGCGGAGGGGGATGCGGGCGGTGCCGGGTGCGGACAGACCGAAGCTAATAGCGCCCCGCGGCACGACCCGCCAGTCCGAAGAGCGCAGCGGCGTTGGCGCGTACGTGCTCGCCGAGCAGTGCCGCGCTCACACCCCGTGCGGCAGCGAGCCGATCCACTGTGCGCGGCACCCAGGCGGGCTCGTTGCGACGGCCGCGGTTCGGCACCGGGGCGAGATAGGGGGCATCGGATTCGGCGAGCAGCCTCTCGTCAGGAACCAGCCGCAACAGCGCCTCGTCCGTCCAGCTCCGGAAGGTGACGATCCCGCTGAAGGAGATGTACCAGCCCGCGTCGAGCGCGGCTCGGGCCAGCGCATGGCTGCCGGTGAAGCAGTGCATCACACCTCTGGTGCCGGTCCGCGACGTTTCCTCGAGGAGCGCCATGGTGTCCGGCTCGGCATCGCGACTGTGCACGACCGCCGGCACCCCCAGCTCGCCAGCGAGCACAAGCTGCGCGGAGAAGGCCGCACGCTGAGAGGAGCGGGGCGCGTTGTCGTAATGGTAGTCGAGGCCGCACTCCCCCACGGCGACAGCCCCACGCCGGACGTGATCGCGCACGACCGGAAGGTCGCGCTCGGGGTCGAACGGGGCCGCGTCGTGGGGATGGATGCCGGCGGTCCAGAAGAGAAAGCCGGAGTGGCGCGTCGCCAGCGCGGCCGACAGCTCCGCGGCCAACAGCGATTCACCGATGCAGATGACGGCGACGGCGCCGCTCGACCGCGCGCGCGCGACCACGTCCTCCCGATCCGGGTCGAAGGCCGGATCGGCGAGGTGGGCGTGGCTGTCGATGAAAGGGAACGTCGTCAGCGCGTCGGCGCAGGCTGTGTCTGGCGGGGTGGGCGCGACCGATCCGGTTCACGACCCGGAGCGGGCCGTGCTCCCGCTCCACTCACATCACCGACGCGCCGCGGCCAGCGAGTCTCGATCCAGAGCAGGACAGGCGCCGCCACGTAGATCGAGCTGAAGGTGCCGGTGAACACCCCGAAGAGCATCACCACGGCAAATGGACGGATGACCTCCCCGCCGAGCAAGGTGAGCGCGAGGAGGGTCGCGAGGGCGGTGGCGTGGGTGAGTACGGAGCGCGGTAGCGTCTCGTTCACCGACCGGTTCAGCGTGTCGTACAGCGACTCCTTCCGCTTCTTGCGGATGTTCTCGCGGACCCGATCGAAGATGATGATCGTGTCGTTGAGGGAGTATCCGATCATCGTCAGCACGGCTCCGACGACGATCAGGGAGATCTCGAGGTTTGTGTACTTGATGAAGGCGAGGGTCGCGAGGATGTCGTGCGCCGTCGCCACGATGGCGGCCACGCCGAATCGCCACTCGAAGCGCCAGGCGAGATAGATGAGAGTGATCAGGAACGATGCGAGGATGGCGTAGAGGGCCTTCTGTCGGAGCTCCTGTCCCACCTTGGGTCCGACGGCCTCGGTGCGGCCGACCTTGAATCCGTTGGCGCCATACCGAGAGCGGAGCGCGGATGAGATCAGCACCGCCACCGACGCGGCGCCGCGCTGCTGCAGCGCGACCGACTCCCGGTTCTGCGCGCGGATGACGTATTCGGTATCCGAGCCGAAGGTTTGCAGCTCGGCGCCGCGAACCCCGGCCTTGTCGAGAGCAGCTCTCAGCTCGGCGGCATCCGGCTTCCGGGGGAAGCTGACCTGCATCAGCGTGCCACCCGTGAACTCGATGCTGTACTTGAACGGTCTCGCGGCCAGCCAGGTGATCCCCGGGATGATGAACAGTAGCGTCACCACGGTGGTGATCTTCCACAGCCGGATGAAGTCGATCTTTGTCCCGTGCAGGATGCGCAGCATCAGATGCTCAGCGTCTGGGCCCCGCGCGAGCGCTGGAGCCACAGGAGGAAGAAGGTGCGGACGACGAAGATCGCGCTCACCATCGAGGCCGCGATGCCGGCGATGAGCGTGACCGCGAATCCCTTCACCGGCCCAGTGCCGAACTCGTACAGCACCGCGGCGGTGAGCAGTGTCGAGACGTTGGAGTCGACGATGGCGCTCATGGCATGCCGGAAGCCCTCGTCGATGGCGACCCGGACGGTCTTGCCGTGATCCAGCTCCTCGCGGATCCGCTCGAAGATGAGGACGTTGGCATCGACGGCGATCGCCACCGACAGCACCAGTCCGGCCAGTCCCGGCAGCGTCAGGACGGCGTCGAACCCGGCCAGCATCGCCAGGGTGAAGAGCACGTACAGCAGCAACGCCGAGACGGCGAGAACGCCCGAGAATCGGTAGTACCCGATCATGATCAGGATCACCAGCGCCACGCCGAGGACGCCGGCGTGCATTCCATCGCGGATGGAATCGGCTCCGAGGCTCGCGCCGATGGAATGGACCTCGACCACCTTGAGCGGAACGGGCAGCGCCCCCGCGCGCAGAGTGAGCGCGAGGTCCTGAACGTCCTGGAGAGGCCGGCCGCGCATGGTGATCTGGCCGTGCGTCCCGATGGCCGTCTGGATCACCGGCGGTGTTCCCATCACGCGATCATCGAGCACGATCGCCATGTTGTTGCCAACGTTCTTGCCGGTCTCCGACTTGAAGCGGCGCCCGCCCTCGTTGTTCAGCGTGAAGATGACGACGTTCCCTTCGATCGGGTCGGTGCTGGGCTTCGCATCCGTGAGGTACTCGCCGGTGATGATCGGTCGCGCGTCGACGACATAGAGCGAGCGATACGGAAGCTGCCGCCCATCGGGCGCCGTCTCATCGACGCCCCACTTGATGGCCTTGCCCGGGGGCAGCGCTGCCTGCACTTCAGGGTACGAGATGTATTGCTCGAGCGTCGGCACGTCGCTCTTGGCGACCGTGAACTGACCGGGCATGCCGCCCGGTTGAAGCAGCTTCGAGAAGGCGCCGGTGCGCGACCCGGTGAGGAGGCTGGTGTCGGAGGCGATCGAATCCTTCTTGGCGCTGTCCCCCTTCGCGCGAGGCCCGCTGTCGGCGGCGGCGAACAGTCCGGAGATGGCACTCGCTCTCTTGGCCGTGTCTCCCCCGGCAATCGGGGCGCCGGGCGGACGGGAGGCGAGCGTCGCACCGGCGCTCCTTCCCTTCACCGCGGCATCGATGCGGGACAGCGCCTTGTCGAGCGCGTTGGTCTTGTCGGTCATCTGAAACTGCAGGAAAGCGGACCGCTCGACCACCCCGCGGGCCCGCTCCGGATCGTCGATGCCCGGCAGCTCGACGATGATGCGCTCCGTTCCGACCTTCTGGACGTTCGGCTCGGAGACGCCAAACTCGTCGACGCGTGTGCGCACGACCTTGAGCGCCCGGTCCAATGCTTCGGACTTGTTCTGGACGACGCCCTTCGATTCGTCCACCTCGAGCGCGAGGTGCATTCCGCCCTGCAGGTCCAGTCCGCGCTTGAGCGGGACGCGCTTCTCGACGCGCTCGGTGAAGACGCCCGTGCGCGGATCGCGGTCCCGCATCCGCACGGTACGTGGATACAGGGCGGCGAGGGAGGCGAGCACCAGCACCGCGATCAGGATGACGCGATATCGAATGTTGGACATGCCGACGTGCGGAGATTGGAGGTGAAGACAGCCATCAAAGTTAGGGAGCGCCTCGGCTCAATGTCAACGCGCGCCGGGCGGACTCGGCGTCGACACGCAGCTGGGCCACCAGCGCATCCACGCCGGAGAACCGCTGGGTGTCGCGCAACCGCGCGACGAAGTCAACGCGGACGCGCGAGCCATACAACTCCGCCGTCGTGTCGAACAGGTGCACCTCCAGCGTGACGTCAGGATCGCCGAACGTCGGACGTGCGCCAAGGTTCATCATCCCGCCGAACGCCCCGGCCCGCGTCTGGGTCCGTACGGCATATACCCCAGCCGGCGGCAGAAGCTTTTGCTCTGGCGGCGCCCCCAGATTGATCGTGGGAAAGCCGAGGAGCTGACCCCGCCTGTCTCCCTGACGAACGGCGCCCGACACCGAGTAGGGGCGACCGAGCGCGGCCGCGGCACGGACCAGATCGCCGCCGGCCACCGCTCGCCGGATGAAGGTGGAAGACAGCGGCCGGCCGTCCGGCGCGGTCACCGCCTCCACGACCTCGACACCGAATCCCCGGTCGCGGCCGAGCGCGTGCAGCACCTCGACGTCTCCTTCCCGCCCACGCCCGAACCCGTGATCGTGACCGATCACAAGGTGGCGCATGTGAAAGCGCCGTCGCAGCACCTCGTCCACGAACTGCGCCGCTCCGTACCGTGCGAGCGCCCGGGTGAAGGGCACAACCGCCATGTAGTGAATGCCGCTCTCGGCCACGATCTCGATCTTCTCCTCGCTCAGAGTCAGGAGCGGCGGAGATGCCTTCGGATTCACGATCGCGAGGGGATGGGGATCGAACGTGACGAGGACGCTGTCGAGCTGCAGCGCGTCGGCGCGATCGGCGATCCGCTGCAGCACATCGCGGTGCCCGCGATGCACGCCGTCGAACGTTCCGACGGTCACCACCGTGCCCGGCGATCGCGGCGGCAATCCCGAGTCCTCCCACCCGGCGAAGCGGTCAGTCATCGTGCAGCACGACGCGGGGCTGCCACTGTCCGCCCTGGCGCACAGCGACGGCCAGCAGCGCACCCGCCTCCGTGACCAGCGCTGCCCGCTCTCCCTCCACGCCAACGGCGATCGTCAACCCCCGCTCGATTCGGCGCGCCTCGGCGGTGTCGAGCGTCTGAACCGGCATCCCTCCCAGCGCATCCATTGCCGGACGTGGCTCGACTCCGCCCGTCCGGAGTGTCTCGAGCGGTGTCGCCTCATCGACCGAGAAGCGCCCGCTTCGCACTCGTCGGAGTGCGGACAGGTGCGCGGCGCTGCCGGCGAGCCGACCGAGGTCCCGTGCGAGAGCGCGAACGTACGTTCCGCCAGCGCAGACGATCGTGACCTCCATCTCGGCGCGCGATCCCTCGACCTCGCGCCAGCGATGCACGCGCCACTCGTGCACCCGGACCCGAACCGGGGAGAGATCGAGCTCCTCGCCGGCGCGTGCGGCGTGGTAGGCCCGGCGCCCCCCTCTCCCGACGCGCTTGGCCGAGTACGCGGGCGGCCGCTGCAGAAGGTCGCCGGTCAATTCCCCCACGTGCGCGCGCGCGATGCTCTCCGCCGGCGGCGGAGCGGAACGAATCACGGCACCCGAGAGGTCATCGGTGTCGGTCTCGTCGCCGAATCGCACCGTCGCGTCGTAGACTTTGGGCTCGCCATCGATGTAGGGAAGCAAGCGCGTGGCCCGGCCGGTCAGCAGCACGAGAAGCCCGGTCGCGAACGGATCGAGCGTGCCGGCGTGGCCTACGCGGCGCTCTTCGAGTGCGCGCCGAGCGACCAGTACGACGTCGTGCGAGGAGACGCCGGCCGGCTTGTCCACGAGCAGCACACCGTCAATCGGATTGGCCCTCGACGTCGGGAGGATCGGCGTCACGGGAGGCAGCCGCGGGAAGCTCGGGCGGCTGGCTATCGCGGATCTGGGCGAGGAGGGACTCGATGCGTCCGGCGCGCTCGACGCTCTGGTCCACGCGGAACTCGATCTCGGGTGCGAAGCGCAGCCGCAGCGTCTTGGCGAGACGGGTTCGCAACTGTCCGGTGACGCTCTGCAGTCCCTCGAACGATGCGCTCTTCGTCTGGTCGTCGCCGAGGAGGCTGACGAAGATCTTGGCGTGGCGCATGTCCGGCGTGATGTCCACGCCGGTGACCGTGATGAACGCGGTGACGCGCGGATCCTTGACGCCATCGGTCAGGAACGTCGCCGCTTCCTCGCGAATTCGCTCGGCCACCCGTTCGGAACGTCGATTGTCACGAGGCATTGAATGATCTCGGTCGGCATCGCGCCTACGCCAGCGTCCTCGCTACCTCTTCTGTCTTGTAGCACTCGATCAGATCGCCGACCTTGATGTCGTTGAAGTTCTCGATTCCGATGCCGCACTCGAAGCCTTCGCGCACCTCGCGAACATCGTCCTTGAAGCGGCGCAGCGAGCTGATCGTTCCGTTGTAGACCTCGACGCCGTCGCGAACCACGCGCGCCCTGTTCTGGCGGCTGATCACGCCGCTGCGCACGGCACACCCGGCGATGACGCCGATCTTCGGGACCTTGAACAGCTCGCGCACCTGGGCCTCCCCGACGATGACCTCCCTCTCCTCGGGGCGCAGCAATCCCTCGAGAGCGGCGCGAACGTCGCTGACCGCCTCGTAGATGATCCGGTACAGCTTGATCTCCACACCCTCGCGCTCGGCGGCGGCACGGGCGTTGTTGTCGGGCCGAACGTGGAAGCCGATGATGATGGCCCCCGACGTGCGGGCGAGCAGGACGTCGGTCTCGGTGATCGCGCCGACACCACGATGGATCACGTCCACCTGGACCTCGGCGTTCGACAGCTGTTGCAGTGCATCGGCGAGGGCTTCCGCCGGACCACCCTGGTCGGCCTTGATGACGAGGTTGAGGGTGCCCTTCTGCCCCGATGCCGCCCTGGACATGAAGTCCTCGAGCGTCACCACGCCCGTCCGCGACGTCCGGCGGCTCTTCGCCTCGCGGTCCAGGCGCTGGCGGCGCTGGGCGATCTCGCGCGACGCCGACGCCTCCTCGACGACCAGCAGCTGATCGCCCACCGTCGGCACATCCTCGATGCCGAGGACCTGAACCGGGATGGCCGGTCCGGCGGAGGTGACCGTCTTCCCGCGTTCATCGAAGAGCGCCCGCACGCGGCCGGAATACATCCCGCAGATGAAGTCCTCGCCGACGTGGAGCGTGCCGCTCTGGATGAGGACGGTGGCCATGGGCCCCTTGCCCGGGTCACGCTGGGCCTCGACGACCGCCCCGCTCGCCCGCTTGTCGGGGTTCGCCTTGAGATCGAGGATCTCCGCCTGCAGAAGGATCTGATCGAGAAGCACCTCGACGTTCGTCCCCTTCTTTGCCGAGATCTCGGTCGCCAGCACGTTGCCGCCGAATTCCTCCAGGACAACCGACTGCTGCAGCAGCTCCTGCTTGACCTTCTGCACGTTGGCGGACGGGAGATCGATCTTATTGATCGCGACAACCATCGGCACGCCGGCATTCCGGGCGTGCGAGATGGCCTCCACCGTCTGCGGCATGACCTGGTCATCGGCCGCGACCACCAGCACGACGATGTCCGTGACCTGGGCGCCGCGGGCCCGCATGGCCGTGAACGCCTCGTGGCCCGGCGTGTCGAGGAAGGTGATCGCCTTCCCGCTCGGCAGCTTCACGTGGTAGGCGCCGATGTGCTGCGTGATCCCGCCCGCCTCCCCGGCAACCACGTTCGCCTTCCGGATGTAGTCCAGAAGAGAGGTCTTCCCGTGGTCGACGTGACCCATGATGGTGACGACCGGCGGCCGGGGGCGCAGGTCCTCGGCAGCGTCCTTCTCGATCTCCGTCGTCTCGGCCGCGTACTCGGCTTCGCGCACGGCCTGGAATCCGAACTCCCCGGCGATGAGCTCGATCTGATCGAACGCCATGCGCTGGTTGATGGTGATCATGAAGCCGAGGTTCTTGAGCGCGAAGGCGACGATCTGCGTTGCCGGGATCTTGAGGATCTCGGCCAGCTCGCTGACGGTGATGAATTCGTTGACGCGGACGGTCTTGCGCTCCCGCTCCGCGGCGGCGGCGCGCTGCGCCTCCATCTCTTCGCGGTACGAGCCGTCTTCAGCGCGGCGGCTCGCACCCCGGCGCGGCGCCGGGCCAGCCAGAGTCGCCATGGTGCGTGAGATGTTCGCGGTC
The DNA here is from genome assembly GCA_038253885.1 of Gemmatimonadales bacterium. GTDB lineage: Bacteria > Gemmatimonadota > Gemmatimonadetes > Gemmatimonadales > Gemmatimonadaceae > JALZAQ01. Next base: position 34,679 of record JBBSGP010000009.1, read on the forward strand.
ACCGCTTCCTGATCGACGCTCCCGCGCTTCCCCTTCTTCCGCTTTCCGCCGCGCTTGTCGTCCCGACGACCGGGCAGGTTCGTGGCGGCGCCCCCACCTCCGCCCGGGGCGGCCGATGCCACGGGGCGAGGCTGGGTGAACGGGGATCCCGACGCGATCGGCCGCGGACGCGGTGGACCGGGCACGACCGGACGGGGTCTCTGCCAGTCGGGCGCAGGCGGAGCGGAGCGAGCCGAGCCGGCCCGTGAATCGGCGGGCGCGGACGAAGCGGCAGCCGGCCGGTACCCTTCCTGATGCGAACGCTCGTCGGGGCTGTCGTGGCGCGGCGCGTCGCTGTCGATCGGCCGCGGTCGCGCCGGCGTGGGGCGGTCGAGGGGGCCGATGCCGCGACGGATGTCGGAGGGCGGAAACAGGTCGCCACCATCGCGGGGAAGAGCAGCGCCGCCGTGCGCGCGGCCGGCGGAAACCTCCAGCTCGTCGACGGCCGCAGGCGCGGCAGCTTCCAACTCGGCAGCGTGGGCGGCGGCCTGCACCGCGGCGATCTCATTCGCGGCCGCCTCTTCAGCGGCGGCAGCGGCGACGTCGGCGGCCTTCCGCCGGCGACGTTGGGGGGCGGCCGGCTCGGCCACCGGCGGCGGCGGCGCGGCAACGACAGCTGCCTTGCGCCGCGGCTTTGGCGGACTCTTCGCCGGCGATTCGGGAGAGGCCGGCGCGGCGCTGGCGGGCGCCGCGGGCGGCGCGGCCGGCGCGGCGGCGCCCCGACGGCGCCGCGCCGTGGTGTCGGGCTTGTCGGCCCGAGCCCTCTTTTCGCGCTCCCAGCGCGCGCGAAGACGCGATACCTGATCGTCGGTCAGCTGGCTCAGATGATTGCGCACCGGCACATCCATCGAGCGGAGCATGTTCATCAGCTCGTCGCTGGAAATGCCGAACTCGCCGGCCAGGTCGTGCACACGAAGCTTGCTCAAACACTCCTCCTATGGAGCACCGCCGCCGCCCTCGGTCAGCCGGCGGATCCCGTCCGCCAACTTTCGATCGAGTATGCCCACGGCCGCCGTCGATTCCCTTCCCACCGCGCCGCCCAGCGATGCCGCGGCAGGTCCCCGAATGATGCGGACCCGCCTCGCTTCCAGCAGCGGGACCACCTTGTTCAAGCTATTCTGCGACGCATCCGGCGCCACGACCACCAGCTGCAACTTTCCCTTCCTCGCCGCAGCGCGAACATGCTCCGCGCCGACCACGACCAAGCCACCCCGCAGCCCCAGCCCGATGAGTCCGAGCAGCTTCTGCTCGAGCAGCCCGCCGTCAATCGGCAGCGGGATCCGCCGCTCCGCCCGCGGACGGCGGCGATTCATCGGCACCGCCCTCTTCCGTGAGCTCGTCGATCATTCCCATGATGCGATCGGCCTCTTCCGGCGCGATACCGGGCAATCGAAGAAAGTCATCGCGATCGAGGTCGATGATGTCATTCAGAGTCTTGTACCCGGCGTCCTCGAGCACCGCGACCGTCGCCGGTCCCAGCCCCTCGATCTCCGACAGCTTCACGTCGGCCGCCTCCTGCTCTTCGGGCAGCGGTGCGAACAGCGGCGTGTCGCCGCCGCGCTCCAGCCACTCGCGACTGGAGTAGAGGTCGATCTTCCAGCCGGTGAGCTCGGACGCCAATCGGACGTTCTGCCCGTTGCGGCCGATCGCCAACGAGAGCTGGTCCTCATCCACCACGGCCTGAATCGTCTTGGAGATCGGATCGGAGAAAACGCGGGCGACGCGCGCCGGCGCCAGCGCCAGCTTCGCGAAACGCTCCGGGTCGTTTGACCAGGGAACGATGTCGATCCGCTCGCCGCCGAGCTCGTTCACGACAGCCTGGACACGTGACCCCTTGAGGCCGACGCAGGCACCCACAGGATCGATCGAGTCATCACGAGAGAAGACCGCGATCTTGGTTCTGCTCCCCACCTCGCGCGCGTGCGCGCGGATCTCGACGATGTTCTGCTGGATCTCCGGAACCTCGAGCTTGAACAGGGCCTGGACGAAGAGTCCGTCGGCGCGACTCAGAATCAGACGTGGCCCCTTGGGCGTCTCCTCGACGCGCTTCAGCACCGCTCGGATCGGCTCACCCTGATGAAAGTGCTCGCGATGGTTCTGATCGCGATACGGGATGATGGCCTCCGCCTCGCGAAACTTGTTGAGCATCACGACCAGCTTCCCCCGCTCGATCTGCTGGACCTCGCCCGACAGCAGATCACCGACGCGACCCGCGAACTCGTCGCGGATGCGCGAGCGTTCGCGCTCGCGGACGCGCTGGATGATTCGCTGCTTCGCGGCCTGGGCGGCCGTGCGCCCGAACTCCTCGAACGGCACCTCATCCTCGAGGACGTCACCGACCTCGAAGCCCTCATCGTAGAAGCGCGCGTCTTCGACGGTGATCTCGCGGCTGGCGTCCGCCACCTCGGCCACCACCGTCCGCAGCCGGACGATGCGGATGTCACCGCGTCCTTCATCGATGTCCACCTCGGCCTGCACCGTCGGCCCATACTTCTTCGCCAGCGCGGCGAAGATGCCGTCCTGGAGCAGGCTGTGGAGCTCCGCGCGATCGAGCTGCTTCGTGTTGGTGATCTCGCGAATCGCGTTGAGGATGTCGCCCGAACTGACCATCGAATGCTCCCGTGTCGTGCTCTACCAGTGAAAGGCCAGCCGGGCGTCCTTCACGTCGGCCAGCGCCACGCTCATCTCACGTCCGTCGGCGGCGCGCACGGCGATCCGCTCGGCCCCCGCCTGCCCCTCCACTCCGAGAATCTCCACCTCACCTCGTCCGCCGATCGCTGCACTCGTCATCGTCGCGAGGCGACCGACGAAGCGGCGCCAGTCGGCGACTTTCCGCAACGGCCGCTCGACGCCGGGCGACGACACCTCCAGTACGTAACGCTCTCCCACCGGCCGCTCGACATCGAGCCGCGCCTCGATCGCCCGGGACGCCGAGGCACAGTCATCAACGGTGACCGCGCTCCCATCCCGCCGGTCGAGACGCACCTGCACCAGCGGTCGCGCCTTCGTGCCCCCGACCCGCCACTCGACGAGATCGAAGCCCAATCGCTCAAGTTCCGCAGCCGCAATCTGTTCCAGCGCGTCGTTCATGTGAGATCACACGGCCACAGGAACAAAAAAATGTGGGGCAAACTTCCCCCACATTCACGCTCCAAGCACCACACCCGGAGCACAGGATGAAATCTAGATGCGCCGAGAGAGAGAGTCAAGCCGAGCCGCGGCGCGCGATCAGCTACTCGGCGGCCACCATGACGGCCAGCTGTCGGCCCTCGTCGCCCGCCCGATGAGAGAAGAAGCGATGATTGTGGCACCGCGTGCAGAAAGGACTGGTCGCGATGCGCCGCACGCCGAGCGCCTGGGCGCGCTCGGCGATCAGGGCGCGAAGGTCCACCGTCGTCGGCCGGCCGACGGTGCGGCCCGTGAGAGCCTGGTAGACCTCCGGACTCACCTCGTAGCAGCGGCCGCATATGGCCGGACCGAGGTGAAGGGACAACTCGTCGGCCGAGAGGCCGTCCTCCTCGAGGGCGCGCACACCCTCGTCGATGATGCGGGCAGCAGTACCCCGCCAACCGGAGTGGAGGAGCGCTGCTGCGCCCGACGGATGGGCGAGGAAGATCGGCACGCAGTCTGCCACCGTCACGGCCATGGCTGTCCCTCGGTCGGCGGCCGCGTGCCCGTCGGCGTGGGGGGCGCGAAGCCATCCGGCCCATCCGCTGCCGTGACGAATGACGCGGCTTCCGTGCACCTGCTGCGCGGTCGCGAGGCGAGGACCGAAGGCCGCCAGCGCGTCGCGCAGTTGGCTCCAGCGCTCCATGACCTCGCAGACGGGATCTCGCGTGGCGGTGCCGAAGCTTCCGTTGCCGCGGGTTGTCGTGAAGGCGTGAATGCCGAAGGTCGCGAAGTCGTCGATCGTCTCGACGCCCGCGAGGAGTGGCGAGCTCACCCGGCCCGTCTTTCGGCCACGCGCTCCACGTGTGCACCGAGCGCCCGCAATCGCTCTTCGATTCGCTCGTACCCGCGCTCGATCTGACCGACGTTGTTGATCGTGCTCGTCCCGGTGGCGCAGCACGCGGCGAGGAGCATGGCCATGCCGGCGCGGATGTCCGGCGATTCCACGGTCGCGGCGCGAAGGTTGGACGGACCGGCGACAAGGGCGCGGTGCGGATCGCAGAGCACGATCCTGGCTCCCATGCCGATGAGCTTGTCGACGAAAAACATGCGCGACTCGAACATCTTCTCGTGCATGAGGATCAGTCCGCTGCACTGCGTGGCGGTTACGATGGCGATCGACATCGCGTCCGCCGGGAAGGCGGGCCAGGGTTGGTCCTCCAGCTTGGGCACGTGCCCTCCGAGGTCGCTGCGGATCTCCCGGGATTGATCCGCCGGGATGACAAGGTCGGCGCCCTCGATACGACTTACTACGCCCAGTCGCTCGAAGCCCATGAGCGTCGAGCGGAGGTGCTCGACTCCCGCGCGCTCGATGCGGATCTCGGAGCCGGTGACCGCCGCGAGACCGATGAACGACGCGACCTCGATATGGTCGGGACCGATCTCGTGGGCGGCGCCGTGAAGCGATCGCGTGCCCGTGATGGTGAGAGCGTTGGTGCCGATTCCTTCGATGGACGCGCCCATCGCGACCAGGAAGTTGGCGAGATCCTGGACGTGGGGCTCGCTGGCGGCGTTGCGCAGGTGCGTCGTCCCGTCCGCCAGCGCCGCCGCCATGAGGACGTTCTCGGTGGCGGTCACGCTCGGCTCGTCGAGAAAGACGTCGGCTCCGACGAGCCGGCGCGCGCTCAGCCGGTAGGCGTCGGTCACGTCGCAGGTCGCACCGAGCTGCTCCAGCGCGAGGAAGTGCGTGTCCACGCGACGTCTCCCGATGACGTCTCCGCCCGGCGGCGGCAGCGTGACCTCGCCACAGCGCGCGAGCAGCGGACCGGCGAGGAGAATCGATGCCCGGATCCGGGCGCAGAGCTTCGGGTCGAGGGCGGCCGGACGTACCGTGCGGGCGCGGACGCTGAGGGCGTTCCGCGCGCTCCACTCGATCTCGACGCCCAGCGAGCCGATCAGCTCCACCAGGGTTTCGACATCGCGGATGCGCGGGACGTTGGTGAGCGTCACCAGCTCATCGGTGAGGAGCGTGGCGGCGACGATCGGAAGCGCCGCGTTCTTGTTTCCAGAGGGTCGGACGGAGCCGGAGAGGCGGTGACCACCCTCGACGATGAACTGTAGCGCGCTCATGGGCGACGTGGCGGCATGGGCGCGAAGGATGCCGTGCCGCGCTCGGAAGTCAAGCGCGGGAGGGTGTCGCGACGTCCTCCGTCGCTTGACACTCTCGTCATGACAAGGTACATCGGCCTACATGCAGCTTCTGGTCGCGGTGATCAACCACGACGAGTTCGTGGATCACGTGCTGTCGGGCTTCGTGGAACTCGGAGTGACGGGCGCGACGGTTGTGAACAGCGAAGGGATGGGACGGCTGCTGAGCCACGATGTGCCGATCTTTGCTGGAGTCCGCTCGCTGAGTCAGAGATCGCGCCCCAACAATCAGACGCTGTTCAGCGTGGTGGAGGACGAGAAGGTGGAAGCGGCGGTCGCGATGATCCAGGAAGTGTGCGGCGATCTCCGATCTCCCGGTGCAGGTATCGTCTTCACGGTTCCGGTGTCGCGTGTCGTGGGCCTCGCGCCGGAGCTCGAATCGGAAGCGTAGCGGCCGGCGCGTGCCACGAGGCTGCCGCGTGGCCCTCACCTTGCACTCGCTCCGGGTCTGGACCGGACCGGCTCGCGGGGCGACACCTTTGACCCGATCAGACGCATGATGGCTGGGCTGTGGCAGGTCATTCCGTGGGTCCAGGCGTTGAGCGCGGCCGCTCGCGACACCGTGCTCATACGGCAGGTGAACCCTGATCCAGGGTGGTTCGGCAAGGTGACGGGAGTGGCGAGCGGGCTGGTGTCGCTCGCGCTTCTCATCCTCACCGCGTTCCTGGTGCCGGCGGCGTGGAACTTCCGGAAGAGCTACAACAAGGTGAACGAGCTTCTCAAGGCGATCCAGGCGGATATCCAGCCGATCACGCGCCACGCGAGCGCGATCGCCGACAATATCGATTACATCTCCACGGCTGTTCGTACGGACATGCAGCAGGTGCACCTCACGATCCAGAGCGCGAACGAGCGGCTGAACGAGGCGCTCGCCATCTCCGAGAAGCGCGTGCGGGAGTTCAACGCGCTGTTGCGGGTCGTGCAGGAGGAAGCGGAGGACACTTTCGTGTCCACGGCGTCGACGCTTCGCGGAGTACGGGTCGGCGCGACGGTGTTCCAGGAAGGGGTGACCACGCCATCGGGGCTCGACCCCGATCTCGAAGACGAGGAGACCGACGATGGGTACGACCGCACGCTCCCGCCCTCAGACCGCGAGCCGGGCCCGCGCATCCGCCCGCGCCCAAGGGCTGGATGAACCACGTGATGAGTACGATCTGCTCACCGCCATGCTGCTCGGCCTGGCGGTGGGCGCCGGCGTCGCGCTGCTTATCCGCACCGGACCGAAAGGACGTCCGATTCGCGGGCTGATGTCAGCGGCCGGCAGCGGGGCGTCGCTCGCCGGCCGATACGGCGGTCGGGGGGCCCGGTGGGCCGGACGCCAGGCGGGCGAGGGAGCGGGATGGGTGAGCGACCGGGCCGGCGCTCTGTGGGACCGCGTTCCGCGCGAGGAGATCGCCGACAACGTCGGCGAGTACCTCGAGTCGGCACGCGAGACGATCAACGACGCCGTGACGCGCGAGATCAACGACCTGCGCAAGGCGATGCGCCGGCAGCGCAAGCGCCTCGGCATCTAATTCGGCGTCGGGCCGGCATGCGCGTCATCCAGGGCGCGGCCGCCGTCGCGGCCGCGCTCGTCGCCATCGTGCTATTGCCGTCGGTCGCCCATGCCTGGACGCCGGGAACGCACATCTTTCTCGGCGAGGCGGTGCTGCGCTCCCTCTCGCTCCTGCCACCGCGGGTCGCCGAGCTGCTGGCCGCCTTTCCCCTGGATTTCCTCTACGGCTCGATCGCGGCCGACACGAGCATCGCCAAGAAATACGCCCCGGCCGGCCGGCACTGCCACTCCTGGAACGTCGGCCTGGAAATCCTGGAGCGCGCCGACGACGACCCCCTGCGCGCCTTCAGCCTCGGGTATCTGGCCCATCTGGCGGCCGACACGGTCGCGCACAACTGGTTCGTTCCCCGCTACCTGCTGATCGCCTCCCGTACCAGCGGTCTCGGGCACAGCTACTGGGAGAGCCGCTTCGAGACCCACCTCGGACAGGGAGTCAGCAGCCGGGCGCGTGAGGTCATTCTCCGCGACCACGGCCGTGCCGATGGCCATCTCGACCGTATCCTCAGCCCGACGATCTTCAGCACGTCCACGAACCGGCGGATCTTTCGCGGCATGGTGTACGTGCTCGACAACGAGTCGTGGCAGAAGATCTTCCAGCTCGCGGCCGAGAATAGCCGGTGGGATCTCACCGACCCGGAGGTGGGTCGATACCTCGAGCGGTCGTACGAGTACGTGATCGACCTGCTTCGACGGGTCCACGAGTCGGAGCCGTTCGCGCTCGATCCGTCGGGGATTGAGGCGCTGGGGCTTGCCACCCGCACGCGGCGAGAAGCGCGCCGGAGCGGTCTCGATTATCGCATCGCCGAAGAAGCGGCGCGTCACTTCTCCCTTCCCCCCACTTCGCTCAACTTCGCGGCGTCGCTGGCCGAGCCGATCTACGCGCCGGAGCGCTCCGAGAGCAGCTGATTCACACGCCGCGGATCGGCGCTGCCCCGCGATCTCTTCATCACCAGACCGACAAGCACGCCGAGGAGCTTTGTCTCGCCGGCGCGAAAGCGGGCTGCCTCGGTCGGATTCTCGGCGAGCACTTCGTCCACCCAGCGCGCGAGCTGGTCGCGATCGCCGACCTGCAAGAGTCCCTCGCGCTCGGCCACCTGCTCCGGACGATCGCCGGTCCGGGACATGATGGCAAAGATCCTCTTCGCCGCGGAATGGCTGACCAGGTCGTCGCGCACCAGATCGAGGAGCCTCGCGAGGTCCTGCGGGCGGATCCGAAACTCCCGGATGCCGATCCCGAGGGACTTCACTTCCTTCAGCACCTCTCCCATCACCCAGTTCGCCGCCGCCTTGGCATCCCCGTGAGCGCTCGCCACGCTCTCGAAGTAGTCGGCGAGCCGCGGACTGGCGGTGAGGAGCTCGATGTCATAGGCGCTCAGCTGGTAAGTCGAGGCGAAGCGCTGGCGCTTGCCGGCCGGTAGCTCGGGCAGCGACTTCTCCTGGTGCGCGATCCACTCCGCCGTGAGCACCAGAGGCGGAAGGTCCGGCTCGGGAAAGTACCGGTAGTCATGGCTTCCCTCCTTTGTTCGGCTCGGCCGGACGTCTCCCCGCGCAGCGTCCCACAACAGCGTCTGTTGCACGACCGCTTGCCCGCGCTCGAGCAGCGCGGATTGGCGGCGGAACTCGGCTTCCAGCGCGCGCTCGACGCCGGTGAAGGAGTTCATGTTCTTCACCTCCGTCTTCGTGCCCAGTCGCGTCTCGCCGCGCTCGCGGATGGAGATGTTCGCGTCAACTCGAAGGCTCCCCTCCTCCATGCTGACGTCGCTGACGTCCGCGTATTCGAGCAGCTGCCGGAGAACGCGCAGATAGGCGCCGGCTTCCACCGCCGAGCGCATGTCGGGCTCGCTCACGACCTCGATGAGGGGAACACCGGCGCGGTTGAGGTCGATCGCCGTCATCCCGCGATAGCGGTCGTGGATCGATTTGCCCGCATCCTCCTCCATGTGCACGCGGGTGATGCGAACCGAGATCGGAGTCTCATCAGCGCGCTCGCCGATGACGATGCACCCACCGGTGGCCAGCGGCTGATCGTACTGCGAGATCTGGTATCCCTTCGGCAGGTCCGGATAGAAATAGTTCTTGCGAGCGAACACTGAAATCGGGTGGACGGTGCAGCCGAGAGAGCGCGCCGCGCGAACGGCGAGCAGGACCGCCTGATGGTTGAGCACCGGCAGCGTGCCGGGAAGCGCCAGGCACACCGGGCATGTGTTGGCATTCGGAGGTGCGCCGTACGCCGCGGAGCAACTGCAGAAGGCCTTGGTGCGCGTCCGGAGCTGGACGTGCACCTCGAGCCCGACGACCATCTCGTAGCGAGTGCCGAGCGCCTCGTCGGGCGCGCGCGTCGGGGCGCTCACCGATGCGCCTCCTCGCCGAGGGACCGCTCGAGCGCGAACGCGGCCCGGAACATCACGTCCTCCTCGAAGTGGGGCGCGATGATCTGGCCACCCACCGGAAGCCCGTCGACGCGGCCGATCGGCAGCGACATGGCCGGCACGCCGGCGAGATTGGCCGTGGCGGTGAAGATGTCGTTCAGGTACATGGCGTACGGATCGCTGGTCTTGGCGCCAAGCTCGAAGGCCGTCGTCGGCGCTGTCGGTGTGAAGATGACGTCCACTCCGGACGCGAACGCCGTTCGAAAATCCTGGGCGATCAACGTGCGGACCGCCTGAGCTTTCCGGTAGTAGGCGTCGTAGTATCCCGCGGACAGCACGTACGTCCCAAGGAGGATGCGACGCGTCACCTCGGCGCCGAACCCTCGCGTGCGGGTGGCTTCGTACATGGCGCGGAGCCCGTCCCCTTCGAGCCGCAGCCCGTACCGCACGCCATCGAAGCGGGCGAGGTTCGACGAGGCTTCAGCGGGCGCGATGATGTAGTAGACCGGAATGGCGAGGTCGGTGTGCGCCAGCGAGATGTCGCGCACCTCGGCACCGAGGGCCCGAAAGCGATCGAGCGCCGCGTCGCAGCGGGCACGAATGCGACGGTCGAGCGCGGGCGGGAAGTATTCAGCCGGCTTCCCCACCACCATGCCGGCCAGCGGCTGGCTCGCGCTGCCGCCCTGGGGGGCGGAGTCGCGATAGCGCGGCACCTGGTTCTCGGCCGCCGTCGAGTCGAGCGGGTCCGCTCCGGCGATCACCTCGAGTACGCCAGCCGCGTCTGCCACGCTGGCGCCGAACACTCCGATCTGATCCAGCGAGGAGGCGAAAGCGACGAGACCGTACCGGCTCACGCGGCCGTAGGTCGGCTTCACACCGACCACACCGCAGAAAGACGCGGGCTGCCGCACCGATCCGCCGGTCTCCGAGCCGAGGGCGGCCCTCGCGATGCCGGCGGCAACGACAGCGGCAGATCCGCCGGAGGAGCCGCCGGGCACGCGCGTCGTGTCCAGTGGATTGCGCGCCGGGCCATACGCGCTGTGCTCGGTGGAGGATCCCATCCCGAACTCGTCGCAGTTGGTCTTGGCGATGACCACCGCGCCGGCCTCGCGCAGCCGCCGCACCGCTGTCGCCTCGTAGGGGCTGACGTAGCCTTCCAGGATACGCGAGCCGCAGGTCGTCGGGAGATCGAGCGTGGCGATGTTGTCCTTCACCGCGATCGCCGCGCTGGCGAGGGGGCCAGCGGGATCGAGCGCTCGGCCGGGCGTCTCGTCGCGGAGGAGCTTGAGCGTGCGCTCGCGATCGCTCCACAGCACGATATTGAGATGGTCAGCACCCGCGCCCACGGCATCCATTCTCGCGAACGCACGGCCGACCTCTCGCTCGACGCTCACGCCTCCTCCGGATCCCCGTGAGTGTCCAGTCGCGGGACCAGGAAGAAGCCATCCTGCATCCGGGGCGCGAACTCGTCGCGAGATCGCAGCAACGGGAGCGGCAGTCCGCCATCGTCCCTCAGTGGACAGGGGGCATCCCCCACCCCCGCGGCCAGCGACACACCTTCGGTCTTGACCGCCGACAGGACATCCATGTGTCCGAGGATGCCGTTCAGCTGAGCGACGAGCTGTGGAATCTGATCCTCCGGCAGCGCCAGTCGCGCCAGAGACGCGATGTGCACGACGTCCTCGCGATGGACCGCCATCACTCGAATCCGCGCTGCAGACCGGCATACGCGACAACGAGCCGCTTGCGACCGATGCTCTCGTCGTCGAAGTCGACCGTCACCTTCAGGTCGCGCCCTGTGCCTCCGAGCTCGACGACCGTGCCGGACCCGAACCGGGCGTGTCGCACCCGCTCGCCTTTCACGAAGCGTGGTGCATCCTGCGATGCGTCCTCATCGGGATCGGAGGCGAAACCGGAGCGGGTCACCGGCCGGCCGGGTCGTCGCGCGGACGGCGACTGGGGCATCACCCCGCGGCCGGTTGCGCGAAGCCGCAGCGTCGCGCGCTCCTCGAGCATGCCCGGTGGCACGGTCGCCAGGAAGCTGGACGGAATGGACGGCATCGTCTCACCGTTGCGCCGCCGGCTGCGCGCATGGGTCAGATAGAGCTTTCGCTCGGCCCGTGTGATCCCGACGTAGAAGAGACGGCGCTCCTCCTCGAGCAACTCCGGCTCGTCGTGGGCGCGGCTCAGCGGAAAGAGCCCCTCTTCGAGGCCGGTGATGAAGACGACCGGAAACTCGAGCCCTTTCGCGTTGTGGAGTGTCATGAGCAGCACGGCATCCGCGGCCGGGTCGTCGCGGTCGATGTCCGCGATCAGCGATGCCCTCTGCAGGAAGTGGTCGAGCGGTGTGAGGCCGAGCTCACCCCCTTCGTCGGCGACCGTCTCTTCGGCGCCGGCGATGAGCTCGCGGACGTTGTCGAGTCGGTCAGCACCGTCTGGCTCCTTCCGAAGATCAGCGGCGTACCCGATCTCCTCGACCAGATCGCGGAGCAGCTCGTCCACCGACAGCTCGACGGCGCGGGCGCGATAGCGATGCACGAGCGAGGAGAAATCAGCCAGCGCCTGGCGTGCTGCGGAACGGAGCGACTCCAACCGCTCCGGCCGGGAGGCGACATCGAGCAGCGACATCCCGGCCGCTCGCGCGACGTCGCCGAGCTGCTCGAGTGTCGCCTCGCCCAGCCCGCGGCGGGGCACCCCGATGGCACGCAGGAAAGCCTGGTCGTCGGCGGGGTTGGCGATGAGCTTGAGATAGCTCATCAGGTCGCGGATCTCGCGCCGGTCGTAGAACCGCACTGCTCCGATGATGCGATACGGCAGGCCGTGCCGGCGCAGCGATTCCTCCAGCGCGCGGCTCTGCGAGTTCGTCCGGTAGAGGACCGCGATGTCGCGCAGCGTCAACTCGGGTTGGGCCGATCGCCTGCCGGCGATCTCCTCGGCCAGCCACTCGGACTCATCGCGCTCATCGAGGCAGCCGGTGACCGTCACCCGCTCCCCACCCTGACGGGTAGGACGCAGCGTCTTACCCCTCCGCCCGACGTTGGCGCTGATGACGACGTTCGCCAGATCGAGAACCTGCGGTGTGGAGCGATAATTGTCCTCGAGGCGGACCACCCTCGCGGCCGGAAAATCCTTCTCGAAGTCGAGAATGTTCCGGATGTCGGCGCCCCGCCATCCGTAGATCGATTGATCGTCGTCACCGACGACGCAGACGTTCCCGTGCTCGCCGCCGAGCAGGGTGACGAGCTTGTATTGGGCCCGGTTGGTGTCCTGGTACTCGTCCACCAGGATGAACTGGAACCGGGCGCGGTAGTCGGCGAGCCGATCCGGACGATCCAGGAGCACTCGCACCGGCAGCACGAGGAGATCGTCGAAGTCCACCGCGTTCGCCTCGCGCAGCGCTGCATCGAACGGAGCATAGAGCTGCGCCGCCGCTTTGCTCATCGGGTCCATCGCCAGCGCAGCGTATTCCTCGGGACCGACGAGACCGTTCTTGGCATCGGAGATGGCCGCTCGCATGATCCGCGGACTCCACTGCTTGGTCGAGATCCGCAGCCGGTCCATCACCCGACGCATGACGGAGAGCGTGTCGTCCTCGTCGTAGATGGTGAACGCGGCGGTGCGTCCGACGGCTGGGGCCTCTCGCCGCAACATGCGCGCGCCGATGGAGTGAAAGGTGCCGATCCACATCCCGGCGGGCGTCTCCCCCAGCGCGCGCGCGACCCGCTCCCGCATCTCTCCCGCGGCCTTGTTGGTGAAGGTCACCGCGAGGATGTGCGCCGGATCCACCCCCTGCTGTTCGATGAGCCACGCGATGCGCGACGTCAGGACCCGCGTCTTCCCGGAGCCGGCACCGGCGAGGATGAGGAGCGGACCCTCGAAATGTTCGACCGCTTCGCGCTGCACGGGATTGAGGTGCGCAACCCGGCCGACATCGGCGGCGATCTCGGTGGTGGCGTGCGGCGCACTCATCCCGGAAGTATAACGTCGAAGGTGGCGCCCCGGTCGGTGGGTGCCAGCGTCAGCGTCCCGCGGTGTGCTTCCTCGATGATCCGGCGCGCGAGCGACAGGCCGATGCCCCATCCGGCTTCCTTGGTGGAGAAGCCGGCATCGAAGATGCGGGCGCGGAGCTCGCGTGGGATTCCCGGCCCGTCATCGGCGACGCGCAGACGAACCCGCCCGTGATCCAGCCGGTGCGCCGATACGACAACGCGTCCCCCGCGCCCGGCCAGCGCATCCACGGCGTTCTTCACCAGTGCCTCGAGAGCCCATTCGAGGAGGACGGGATCTCCCTGTACCATGAGAGGTCCGTCACCGAACTCTCCCTGAACGGCGACGCGATGCGCGAGCGTCGGAACGCGCGCCGCGAAGTAGCGGACGATACCCTCCGCCAGGGCCCGGACGTCGACGTCGTCGTGACGCGCCGGCCGCCCGATGCGCTCGAAGCGGTGCGCGACCCGCTCGAGCCGGTCGAGATCGGCCTGCATGTGCGTCACCGCGGTGGCGACGATGGGCTCCTCGCTGCCCTCCTGCAGCAATGCTATCCATCCGCTCAGGCTGGACAGCGGCGTCGCGAGCTGGTGCGCCGACTCACGGGCCATCCCCGCCCAGACCCGCTCCTGATCGGCGCGGCTGTACGTGCGAAGCAATAGAAAGGACGCGCCGAGGACGAGGGCGAGGAGGACGGCTTCGAGGGCGGGAATGACGCGCATGCTGGTGACGAGCCGGCTGTCGCCATAGTGAACAGTGCCGACCTCCTCCTCCGGGACGGGCGCATTGTGCCGGTCGAGCTCCGTCACGTAGGCCCGGACGCGTGGATCGGTGAGCGGCGCGTCGAAAGGCAGGTTGGCGGCGGCTGTCGGGCGCCCCTCGGCGTCGGTCACGATCACGGGCACGCCCAGCTCGCGGATGTGCGAGGAGAGATCGAGCAGAGCGGCATTGCCGGCGTCCTGGCTGGTGTCGCTCAGGGCGCGGAAGACCCGGGCGTACATGCGCCCGTTCCGGGCGGCGTCGGCGCGCAGCTCGCGGACCACTCGCTGGGTGTAGACGATGTAGGAGCCCAGAACGAAAGCCACCGCCATCCCCAGCGCGATCACGGGTGCGCCACGGCGCATCCGTCAGCCGAGTCTGTCCGTGCCGAGATACGGCCGGAGCGCTTCGGGCACGGTCACGCTGCCATCCGGACGCTGGTGGTGCTCCAGGATGGCGATGATGGTGCGCGGGAAAGCGAGCGCCGAGGCATTGAGCGTGTGAATCAACCGCGGCTTCTCGCCGGGCGCGGGACGGTACCGGATGTTCGCGCGTCGCGCCTGAAAATCGGTGAACACACTGGCCGATGAGACCTCCAGCCACTTGCCGACACCCGGCGCCCAGACCTCGAGATCGTATGTCTTGGCGCTCGCGAATCCGGTATCTCCGGCGGCGAGGAGCTTCACCCGGTAGGGGAGGGCCAGGCCACGCAGCGCCGCTTCGGCATGCCCGGTGAGCGTCTCGAGCTCCTCGGCCGAACTCTCCGGAGTCGCGTAGCGAACGAGCTCGACCTTGTCGAACTGATGGACGCGGATGAGACCGCGCGTGTCCTTTCCGTGGGCGCCGGCCTCACGGCGAAAACACGGAGTGTAGGCGACGAATCCCTTGGGCAGGATCGATGCGTCGAGTGTCTCGTCTCGGTAGAGGTTGGTGACGGGAACCTCGGCGGTGGGGATGAGATACCCATCGTCGTCGCGGAGCCGGTACATGTCCTCTTCGAACTTCGGGAGCTGTCCCGTCCCGGTCATTGTCGCTCGACTCGCGACGAACGGGACCCACACTTCCTCGTAGCCGTGCTCACGGATCTGCAGATCGATCATGTACGACATGAGAGCGCGCACGAGCCGGGCACCCAGGGCGCGGAAGACGATGAAGCCGGAGCCCATGAGCTTGGCGCCGCGCGCGAGGTCGAGGATCCCGAGCCGCTCTCCCACCTCCCAGTGCGGAGCGACTCCGTCCACTGGCCGCGGCTGTCCCCAGCTGCGGACGATGACATTCGCGTCCTCGCCCCCCTCGGGTACGTTGGCGAGCGGAATGTTGGGCAGCTCGAGGAGCAGGCTTTCCAGCTCGAGCTCGATGGCGCCCAAGTCGATGTCCAGACGGGCGATCTCGTCGCCGACCGCGCGCGCCTCGGCGATCAGTTGATCCGCGTTCTCGCCGGCCTTGCGCTTCTGCGCGACTTGCTGGCTGGCGGCGTTGCGTCGTGCCTTGAGCGCCTCCACCGCCTGAATCACCTGGCGCCGCTGACGGTCGAGCGCCTCGGCGCGATCGATGGAGGATCCGAGCACGCCCAGGGCGCCGCGCCGCCGCATGCCCTCGCGCAGCGCGTCGAGATTCTCGCGCAGCAGCTTGAGGTCGTGCACGTCAGGACGTCGGAACGCCGGGCAGGAAAGAGCGGAAGCCGCAGTCGGGGTCCACGCGCATGCGCAACCGGATCGTGCGCGCGGCCGCATCGATCGCCAGGATCTGGAGCTTGGAGTAGATGTAGGGATTCACCTCGAGGGCGCAGTTCACGTGCTGGCTGCGCACCAGCACGACGTCGCCAACCTGCGCGGTGACGCTCACACTGTCCACATATCCGTTCTCCGGCGCCTTGGTGATCGCCTCGAAGGAGAGTGCGCTTCTCTGAAGCCCGGTTCGCCCCACCGGACTCAGCAGGTTGGGCGGGTAGAGAACCACCCCAGCGCCGCCCGGCGCAAGGTCGAAGACGACGGTGGCGTTGGAGCCGGTCTCGAAGCGTACGGCCACCGGCCGGTGGCTCGAGTCGCTGTTCACCGCCACTGGCCGGCTGAGCGAGGTGTCGCGAAGCGCGTACACCGTGAGCGTGTCCTCGACGACGATGAAGTTGGCCTTCACCCCGGTCGGATTGCCACAGGCCATCGCGGCCGCGACGCCGGCGAGCAGGAGAAAAAGTCTCGACGTCATGACGTGGCGTGAGGGACGGCGGGGCGCAGGGTCGGGCGCGAAGAATACCGCTGCGTGAGGGAGACTTCAAGCGATTGCGGTCGCTTGACTTCGCTTCGGACGCTTTCTAGCTTCGCTGAACCCGAGCCATCGGAGCGTGTTTGCCCACCATCCGCGATCTCGTCGGCGAGCTGCGCCGGCGTGAAGGTGTCGAGGCGGTCGTGCTCCTCGGCCGCGATGGTCTGCTGATCGACAGCCAATCCGCGCCTCAGCTCGATGCGGAGAGCGTGGCCGCGCTGGTGCCGGGAATCGTCTCGGCGGCCGATGAGTTTGGCGCGCAGAGCGGCCGTGGCGCGCTGGTGACCGGAATCCTGGAATACCGGGATGGCCTGGCGATCGTTTCCGTGCTGACGGACGATGCGATGCTGCTGGTGCTCGTTCAGCAGACGGCTCAGCTCGGCCCGTTGCTGTTCGAGCTGCGACGCAATCACGCGCACATCGCATCCCTCATCTGACTCTCCGAGCGACACCATCTCTCATGCCCACGCCCGCACCGGCTTTTCCTCCGGAGCTTCATTCCGAGCACATGGATAGACTGCACGTTCTGGTCGCCGACGATGAGCCGCACATCGGCCGCATCATCAAGATGAAGCTCGAGCAGGGACCCTTCCGGGTGACGCTTGCCTACGATGGCCAGGAGGCGCTCGAGATTCTGGAGCGGGAGCCCGGCATCGTTCTGGTGCTGCTGGACCTGATGATGCCGCGGATGAGCGGACTGGACGTCCTGCGCGCGATGCGGAGTGATCCGCGCTGGGCAGACCTGCCGTGCATCATCCTGACAGCAGCTGGCCAGGAGCAGCACCACCGGAAAGCGATGGAGATCGGCGCCAGCGAGTTCCTGACCAAGCCGTTCAGCCCGAAGAAGCTGTACGCCCGCGCGGCGGAGCTCGCCGGTGTCGCGTCAGAGGAGACGGACGCGGAGGGCCGGTGACCCGCTGGGCGGTAGTGCTCGCCGGTGGCGTGGGCTCACGCTTCTGGCCGGTCAGCACTCCGCAGCGACCCAAACAGCTTCTGCCACTGATCGGAGATGAACCGTTGCTCTCCGAGACGGTGGAGCGCTTCGCTCCGCTGGTGGCACCCGAGCAGACGCTCATCCTCACCAACGCGACGCTGGCCGACGCGGTGGCGCGACTCCTCCCCTCCGTGCCGCGAGCAAACATCATCGCGGAGCCCCGTCCAGCCGGAACCGCCGCGGCTCTGGCCTGGGCCGCCAGCGAAGTCGCGCTCCGCGATACGCCGGAATCGGTGATGCTCTGCGTCCACGCCGACTGGGCGATCGCTGACCCAGCGGCATTCCGGGGCACGCTGTCGCGGGCTGCCAATGTAGCCGAGCGGGAGCGGAGCCTGGTTACGGTCGGAGTCGTGCCGAGCCGACCGGACCCGGGGTTTGGCTACATCGAGCCAGGCGCTCTCCTCGCCGGCGACGGCGTCGCGCGTCGCGTGGCGCGCTTCGTGGAGAAGCCAGATCGGACGAGCGCCGAGCGAATGGTGCGCGATGGCTACCTGTGGAATTCCGGGATCTTCGTGTGGCGCGCGATCGATCTGCTGGATGAGATCCGGGCCCGTACCCCGGAAGTGGCGGAGGCCCTCGCCATCCACGCCACCGGCCGGGATCGTGATCTGACGCGGTTCTTTGCCGAGGTCCGGCCCATCTCGGTGGATCATGGTGTGCTCGAGAGAAGCGAGCGCGTGCTGGTGTTACCGGGCGATTTCGGTTGGGACGACGTCGGCACCTGGGCGGCACTGCATCGGGTGCGCGAGCGGGACGCGGACGGGAACGCGGCGTCGGGCGGGGCCGTTCTCGTGGAGTCCCGTGATAACGTTGTGTTCGCGAGCGCGTCGGGCACGAAAGTGGTGCTCTACGGTGTCACCGACCTGGTCGTGGTCGCGAGCCAGGGGCTCACGCTCGTCACGACGCGCGAGCGCGCGGCCGATCTCAAGACATTGCTCGATGCGCTGCCGGCCGAGCTGCGCGAGGGGGGGCGGATGATGGGGGGAGAGCGCGGGTGACGGCCCTCTACCTCTATGACGACGCGCGCGCGCGGACGTTCGAGCCTTTCGCCCTCACGCGTCCGGTGGCCGAGCTGCGGGCCGGAACCACGCTGCTGCGCGAACGGTGGGAGCGAGCGCTGGCGACGCCCGCCGCCGGCACGGTGGCGGCGCCCCACCTCGCGGACTTCGAGGAGGCGGGAGCGCCGCCGTCTGTCGGTGAGAGCGTGCCCGCCGGGGCGATCATCGCGAACGCGCGCTGCGTCGTCCCGCTGGGATGGACCAGCCGCGTGGCGGACGTCTGGATATGCGAGGGAGCGGTCGCGGCGGTCAGAGTCTCGCGGCCCGTCCCGATAGCCGACTTTGATGATGGCGGCACCTCGCTGGACAGCCTGACTGCATCGGGCACGCGGCTGGTGGAGGTTCCGGGACGGTGGCTGGGCGAGGTGTGGCAGCTGGTGACCGAGCTCATCGGCCAGCTCCAGGCTGACATCGCCGCGATCGGTCCGACGCTGACGGTTGCGCCACCGCATCAGGCCATCCACATCGGGTCGCACCCCGTGTACGTCGAGCAGGGTGCGACCGTCGAGCCTCACGTCGTTTTCGACTGCAGCGGCGGACCGGTGCTGGTGCGCGCCGGCGCGGTGGTACGCTCGTTCACGCGGCTGGTCGGTCCCTGCGCGATCGCGGGCGGCACGAGCGTGCTCGGCGATCGCGTGGCGGGATGCTCGATCGGCGAAGGGTGCACGGTGCGTGGCGAGCTGAGTGAGTCAGTGATCCTCGGACAGGCGAACAAGTCGCACGACGGCTTCGTGGGACACTCCTACCTGGGCCGGTGGGTCAACCTCGGCGCCGGAACCATCACCAGCAACCTCAAGAACACGTACGGCACCGTATCGATGTGGACACCGGCTGGCATGCGCGACAGCGGCACGATCAAGCTCGGGAGCCTGATCGGCGATCACGTGAAGACCGGAATCGGCATGCGGCTCACGACGGGGAGCGTCATCGGAGCGGGGTCGAATCTCTACGGCAGCCAGATGCCACCGAAGTACGTCGCGCCCTTCTCCTGGGGAGAGGGAGCATCGCTCGCGCCGTACCGCCTCGACAAGTTCCTCGAGACGGCCGAGCGCGCGATGGCCCGGCGACAGCTCACCCTCGGAGAGCGCACGCGGCGCGCACTCGCAGCCGCCCACGAGCGCGGACGACGGAGCAGCGGATGAGGATGTGGGTGCTCGGGAGCGGGAGTCGCGGCAATGCGGTCCTGTTCGAGGCCGAGGGATCGCGCGTGCTCGTCGACGCCGGATTCGCCGTCCGCGACCTGGAAGCTCGCCTCGGCGCAGTCGGCGTGCCCGGCGAGTCGATCGAGGATCTGGTCGTCACGCATGAGCACACGGACCACGTGCGCGGAGCGTGCGCCGCCGCCCGGCGGTGGGGATGGACGGTCCATGCCAGCGCCGGTACTCTGACCGCGTGCCCCGAGCTCGTCGCTGCCGGCGCCATCGCGATCCCGCCGGACGGGGTGCTGGTGCTCGACACCATCTGTCTGGACGCGGTACCGGTGCCGCATGACGCCGTCGAGCCGATCGCGATCGTCGCCACGGCACGGGGGAGCGGCGTCCGCGCGGCGGTGGTGTACGACCTCGGTCACGTTGGAGAGGCGCTGCGCCGGACATTGGCCGATCTCGACCTGCTGGTGCTCGAGGCGAATCACGACGACGGCATGTTGCGCGCAGGACCATACCCTCCGTCGGTCGTGCATCGGATCGGGGGACGGCTCGGGCATCTCAGCAACCGGGCGGCGGCTGGGCTCGCGCGGGGCTGCGCGCATCGCGCATTGTCGCACATCGTCCTGGCCCATCTGAGTGATCGGTGCAACCAGCCGGGGCTCGCGGCGGCCGCGGTCGGGGCCGCGCTGGCGATCACTCCCTTCCGGGGCGGTCTTCATGCCTCCGCGCAGGAGATACCGATCGGGCCCTTTCGCGCGCTGGCCCTGCGGGAGACGCGCGCGGCGCAACTGTCGCTCGGACTCTAGAAGCGTCCGCGAAGCGCAACGGAAAAGCAAAGCGGGGACCCGTTGCCGGGTCCCCGCCTTCCCTACCCTACCGCGACCGCGCGGTAGGCCTAGTACATCCCGCCCATGCCACCACCGCCGGGGCCGCCGGACGGCATCGATGGCTTGTCTTCCTTCTTCTCGACCACGATCGCTTCCGTGGTGAGGAGGAGGCCAGCGATCGACGCGGCGTTCTGCAGCGCCGTACGAGCCACCTTGGTCGGGTCGATGACACCGGCCGCGACGAGATCCTCGTACGTGTCGGTGAGCGCGTTGTAGCCGTACTTGTCATCCTTGTTGGCGCGCACCTTCTCGACGACGATCGAACCCTCGCCGCCGGCGTTCTGCACGATCATCCGGATCGGCTCCTCGATCGCCTTGCGAACGATGTCGACGCCGAGCTGCTCCTCGTGATCCTGCAGCTTGAGCGCCTTCAGCGCGCGCTGCGACCGCAGGAACGCCACGCCGCCGCCGGGGACGATGCCCTCTTCCACCGCCGCGCGAGTCGCATGCAGCGCATCTTCGACGCGCGCCTTCTTCTCCTTCATCTCGCTCTCGGTCGCGGCGCCGACGTTGATCACCGCCACGCCCCCGGAGAGCTTGGCCAGACGCTCCTGGAGCTTCTCCTTGTCGTAGTCGGAGGTCGACTTCTCGATCGTCGACTTGAGCTCCTTGATGCGACCCTGGATGTTGTCCTCGGTGCCGCTGCCGTCGATGATCGTGGTGTTGTCCTTGTCCACGACGATGCGCTTGGCGCGTCCGAGATCATTCACCACCGCGTTCTCGAGCTTGAAGCCCACTTCCTCGCTGATGACCTGGCCGCCGGTGAGAACCGCGACGTCCTGCAGCATCGCCTTGCGGCGATCGCCGAAGCCCGGGGCCTTCACGGCGCAGATGCGCAGCGTGCCGCGAAGCTTGTTGACGACGAGCGTGGCCAATGCCTCCCCTTCGACATCCTCGGCGATGATCAGCATCGGCTTGCCCATCTGCGCGACCTTCTCGAGGATCGGAAGGAGATCCTTCATCGAGGAGATCTTCTTGTCGTGGATGAGGATGTACGCATCCTCCAGCACCGACTCCATCTTTTCCGGGTCGGTGACGAAATACGGCGAGAGGTACCCGCGGTCGAACTGCATGCCGTCCACGGTCTCCAGCGTCGTCTCGAGGCCACGGGCCTCCTCGACGGTGATCACGCCATCCTTCCCGACCTTCTCCATCGCATCGGCGATCAACCCGCCGATCTCGGCATCGTTGTTGGCCGATATGCTACCGATCTGGGCGATCTCCTTGCGGCCCGCGGTCGGCACGGACATGCGCTTGAGCTCCTCGACGACCGTCGACACGGCGCGGTCGATTCCGCGCTTGAGCGCCATCGGGTTGACACCGGAGGTGACGTTCTTGAGCCCTTCGCGGAAGATCGCCTGGGCCAGCACGGTGGCGGTGGTGGTTCCGTCGCCGGCGAGGTCCGACGTCTTGGTCGCGACTTCCTTCACCATCTGCGCGCCCATGTTCTCGATCGGATCGCTGAGCTCGATCTCCTTCGCGACCGTCACGCCGTCCTTGGTGACCGTCGGCGCGCCGAACTTCTTATCGATGACGACGTTGCGTCCCTTCGGGCCGAGCGTGACCTTCACCGCTTCGGCCAGCTGATCGACACCGCGCTTGAGAGCCGCGCGCGCATCGACGTTGAAATGGAGTTCCTTGGCAGCCATGTGTAGAGTCCTGAATGGTAAGTGAATGTCGTCAGCGCGAGCTGTCGGGCGGGCATGCCACCCGTCGCCGCGCGATCTGCCGCTTCGGAGCTAGCGGGGAAGCACCGCGAGCACATCGGACTCGCGGAGGATCAGATACTGCTCGTTGTCGAGGGTGACCTCGGTGCCGCTGTATTTCCCGTACAGCACCTTGTCGCCCACCTTGACATCCATCGGAACGCGCTTGTCTTTCTCGAAGCGGCCGGGACCGACGGCGATGATCTCTCCCTGCTGCGGCTTCTCCTTGGCGGTATCCGGGATGTAGAGCCCGCCGCGCATCTGCTCGGTGTCCTCGAGCGCCTTTACCACGACACGATCAGCCAGCGGATTGATCTTCACCGCGGCCGAGGTCTTAGTGGCCATGAGTTCCTGCCCTCCGTTATTGGTTCAATGCTTCAGTGAATGGAATATAGCTGTTAGCACTCGGTCGGCGCGAGTGCTAAACAGAAAATAATCGCGGCCCTGGCGTGCCATCAAGGCTCACAACATGCATGAGCCGTTCCAGCCAACTCAGCAAACCGGAACGAGTTAGCGGCGTTGTGTGACAGTCATTCGACATCCCGATGGGACGAGTCCGCCGGATCGGCAGTGCGCGAGCTACACCGCCAGCAGCTCGTGCGCGAGCTGCAACCCGTGCAGCGTCAGGAAAGGATCGACGCTGTCGAGCTCGGTGCAGAGGGGGGCGATGACCTCCGCCAGACCGCCGGTGGCAACCACACGAGGTGTACGCGGTGTGGGCCACTCTCGTCGGATGCGGCGCACCAGGCCGTCGATGGCATCCGCCGCTCCGAGCATCACGCCGGCACGGATGCACTCCTCCGTCCGCCGGCCGATCGCGCGTTCGGGCGGTTGCAGCTCCGTCGCCGGGAGCTTGGACGTTCGGCGGATCAGCGTTTCTGCCGAGGTGCGGACGCCTGGCGCGATGATCCCGCCAAAGAAGATGCCGTTTTCCGTGATGCAATCGTAGGTGGTGGCCGTGCCGAGATCCACGACGATGGTGTCGCTCCGGTACAGACGGCTCGCCGCCAGAGTGTTGAGGATCCGGTCGGCGCCGACGGTCAGGGGCTCGTCCACATCCAGCCGGATCGGGAGCGGGCTGCTCCCGTCCACGATGATCGGATCGCAGCCCAGCCACTCCGTGCAGGCCTCGGCCAGGGGGCCCGTGATGGGGGGCACGACGGAGCCGATCGCCGCACCATGCACCGCACCCGACGTCGAGTCGGAGGCGGCGAGAAGTCCGGCGAGCAGTAAGCCAAATTCGTCCGGCGTCCGCGCCACCTCGGACATCACCCGCCAGTGAGCGCGGAGCTCCGCCCCCTCGAACAGCCCGATGGTGGTCTCGGTGTTTCCGACGTCGAACACGATGATCACGTCAGCTCCTCCTCGAAGACGAGCGAGCCGGCTGTCGCGAGAGCCGGCCCCTGCGGCCCGTCGATCATGAGCGCGCCCGATGCATCTATCCCTCTCACGACGCCACGGATCGGCGTCGCGCTCCGGCGCCCCTCCGCCAGATCGCGCTCACGCCACTCCCGGAGCTCGCTCTCGCGCAATGGCCCGCGAGCCTGGGCCGCCGCGCGGAGCACTGGCATCAGCTCTTCCAGCACCGTCACGCGATCGGCGCCGTCAGAGAGTGCCGCGGCCCCCCCCTCGGGCATCGCGGCCGGCAGTCTCACGTTGACACCGAGGCCGATGCTGACCCACTCCACGACGGAACCGCTCCACCGTGTCTCGACCAGAATACCACCGAGCTTTCCGGTGCCGACGAAGAGATCGTTCGGCCACTTGAGGCGGATCGGGGAGGGCGCGAAGCGATCCAGAACGCGTGCCGCTCGCAACCCGAGCCTCAACGAGAGGACGCCGAGCGCCTCGACGCCCACTCCGCGCTCGAGCAGCGTGAGCCAGATGCCGGCTCCCGGCTCCGAGCGCCAGGCACGGCCGGCCCGACCACGCCCTGCGGTCTGCTCCTCGGCGATCACCAGGGTGCCAGCCGGAGCCCCAGTGGCGGCGAGGTGGTTCGCCACATCCTGGGTCGACGTCACGACCGTTTCGATCGTC
Source organism: Gemmatimonadales bacterium (assembly GCA_038253885.1). Taxonomy (GTDB): domain Bacteria; phylum Gemmatimonadota; class Gemmatimonadetes; order Gemmatimonadales; family Gemmatimonadaceae; genus JALZAQ01. The sequence goes on from JBBSGP010000009.1 coordinate 58,796, forward strand.
ACGAGCGGCAATCCCAGTCGCGTCTCCAGATCGGCGGCCGACCATCCGTCGTAGCGCGACGGCTCAGCCACGGTGGATCGCCAGCACGATCACGGCGACGCCCACGAGGACACGGTACACCGCGAACACCCCGTAGCTGTGTCGCGTGACGTACCGCATCAGCACTCCAATGGCGAGCCATCCGCTGAGCGCGGAGGCGGCCACCCCAACGGCGAGCGCGCCACCGAGTTCTCCGCCGCGCAGAAGATGCGGCAGCTTCAGGATGGAGGCGGCGGCAATGATCGGCATGCTCATCAGGAAGCTGAACGTCGCGGCGCCCGCCCGGTCGAATCGCACCGCCCGGCCCGCCGTGATTGTGGATCCCGAGCGCGACACTCCCGGGATGAGGGCAAGAACCTGCGCGAAGCCGATTGCCAACGCGTCTCGCCAGCGCATATCCGCGAGTGGACGCGAGCTGTCGCGAGCACGATCGACCAACCAGAGGACGATGCCCATCACGATGAGCATGGTGGCGATGAGTCTCGGGTCGCGGAACGCCTGCTCGGCGTACCGATCGAGGGCGAGGCCGGCGAGCCCGCCCGGTATGCTGGCGACGACGAGATAGAGCGCGCGCCGCTGTTCGACCGTCTCGGCCCGGCGACTGCGCACGATCTGCAGCGCGGCAACCGCCAGTCGCGCCCACTCCGATCGGAAATAGATGAGAACGGCGAGCAGAGTGCCGAAGTGCAACGCGACGTCGAAGGACAGACCGGGCTCGGGCCATCCGAGCGCCCATGGCGCGAGGGCCAGATGCGCCGAGCTACTGATGGGCAGGAACTCGGCGAGGCCCTGTAGAATGCCGAGGACGAGCGCCTGGACGAGCGTCATCTCCGGTGGCCCGGAGGCGAGTCCGCGCTCCGCGTCATGGGCGCGCCACCACGAACGCTGCCATCACGCAGAGCATGGCCACCTTGAGCAGTCCGGGGCTGCCGCGCGTGCCGCGCACGATGGCGCGAGCCGCCATGCCGCAGAGCACGAGGGCTGGCGTGAGCGCGAGAGCGAGGAGAGGACGCGCCGCCACGAGCGGCAGCAGGAGCGCCCCGAACGCGACGAGAGCCCCGATGACAATCTGCCCCGCTCGCCGGGAGCCGACGATCATGGGAAGGGTGCGTCGGACGGCGGCATCGGCGGCTGCATCTTCCAGATCCTTGGCGATCTCGCGCGCGAGATGCAGAGGCGTCGCGATCAGGATGAGCATGACCCCCGCGCGCGGTGCATCGGAGACCCACGCGCCGTACAGGAACGGGAGCGATGCCAGGACGGCGACGGTGAGGTTCCCCACCAGACCGCGACTCTTGAGCAGCGGACTGTAGGCGATCATCAGGGCGACGACCGGCACGCTGATCCATCCCAGAACCGGCCGCGCGGCGAACGCCGCCGCCAGCCCCACGAGCGCCGCGCCGGCGGCGATGCGTCGAGCCACGGCCGCATCCAGCTCGCCACGTGGCAGAGGACGGTTGGGATGGGCGATGCGATCGATCTCCACGTCCGCCGCATCGTTCCAGGCGTTCGCACACGCGGTGAAGGCGATGGCGGCCAGCGACGCGAGCAGGGCGGGCCCAGGGCTCACGAGGCTTCCTTCCCCACCCCACCACGCGCCAAACATCACACCGAGCGCGGCGACGGCGGCATTGCGCCAGCGCACCAGATCGAGCACCGCGAAAAAACGCGAGCGGTCAGTCACCGAGAACGCGCGCGTAGTAGGCCTCGTACTGGGCCACGATGTCCTTCTGCGCGAACCGCGAGCGCGCGTCGGCCGCGGCCGCGTCGCTCACGTTCTTCCATCGTGCCGGGTCGCGCAGGATCGTGAGCGCCGCCTCGGCCATTCCTTCGACATCGCCCACGGGACAGAGTGCACCCGTCACGCCTTCGACAACCAGCTCGGGAAGCCCGCCCGCGTTGGACGCCACGACGGGAACGCCGCAGGCCAGCGCCTCGAGCGCGCTCAGACCGAACGACTCGAGCTGGCTCGGGAGCAGGAAGAGATCGGCGCAGCTGAGCAGAGGCGCGACAGCATCGAGCTTGCCGAGAAAGAACGTCGAGTCATGCACGCCGAGTGAGCGTGCCTCCGCCTCGGCGTTCACGCGTTCCGGCCCATCGCCCACCATCACCAGGACGCTCGGAATCTCCTTCCGCACGCGCGCGAAGATCTGGACCACATCCCTAACCCGCTTCACTGGCCGGAAGTTCGACACGTGCATCAGCACCCGGCGTCCGTCGCCGAACTGCTCACGCAGGCTCGGTGGCCATCTCGTGCGGTCGTAGACGGTCGGATCGATGAAGTTGTGGATCACATCGACGGCGCAGCTGTCGCAGCCAAACGCCTTGTACGTCTCCTGCTGCAGGTAGCGCGAGACGGCCGTGAGCCCGTCGGAGCGCTCGATGGAGAACTTGGTGATCGGTTGGAAGGACGGGTCCTGACCGATGAGCGTGATGTCCGTCCCGTGAAGGGTGGTGATGATCTGCACATCCGATCCACTGTCCTGGAGCATCTCGCGCGCGATCCAGGCGCTGGTGGCGTGAGGGATGGCGTAATGCGCGTGCAGGATGTCGAGTTGATGCGTCTTCACGACCTCGTGCATCCGCACTGCCAGCGCCAGATCGTACGGGGGATACTCGAACAGCGGATAGCGCACGACGTCGACTTCGTGAAACCAGACGCGCGGCAGAAACGACGGCAGGCGGAACGGCTGCTGGTACGTGATGAAGTGAATCGAGTGTCCGAGCGCCGCCAGCGCGATGCCCAGCTCGGTCGCGACAGCGCCCGAGCCACCGTACGTGGGGTAGCAGGTGATTCCGATCTTCATGCCGCACGCTCCCCGCTCACCCACCAATCGCACGCTCGCTCGTGCGCCCTCGCGGCCGTCGGGTCGAGAAGCGTCACGTCGGCCAGCGGCAGCTGATGCCGAACCCATGTCCGCTGGCGCTTTGCGTACTGCCGGGTGTCGATGATGATCCTCGTGATCGCTTCGTCCCGTGACACCGTTCCACGCACGAGGTCACGAACGACCCGGTACCCGGTGCCGTTCCAGGCCGGAGCATCGTCCGGCACGCGGGTCAGGAGGCCGATCACCTCGTTCTCCCATCCGGCCGCCAGCATGGAGCCTACGCGCTCGCCGATACGCTCGCGGAGTCGAGTGCCCGGGTCCACAACGAGAAACCGGGCGTGCGCTCTCGCCGGCCGCGCGGCGCGACGATGCCACTCCGAGAGCGCCGTCCCGGTGAGCGCGGCGACTGTGATGGCGCGCAGCAACTGCGCACGGCCAAGCGACGCACGCTCGGGATCGAGCCGCTGGCAGCGCGCGCGCAGCTCGTCGGTGGGGCACGCAGCAAGCTCGTCCTCGAGCTGCCGCCGCCGCTCCGGATCCAGAGGCGGCTCGGTGAACAGAGGCTGGGTGAGAGCCCGGACGTAGAATCCCGTTCCGCCGACGACCACCGCTGTGCGCCGAGCGGCGCGCGCTTCGGCGATCCAGTCCTCCGCGGCATCCGCCCAGGCCGCTGCCGACCAGCGCTGCACCGGGTCGATGAGATCGATGCCTCGATGCGGCACGCACGCGCGCTCGCCGGCTGTCGGTTTGGCGGTGCCGATGTCGAAGCCGCGGTAGATCTGGCGCGAGTCGGCGCTGAGAATCGTCGCGCCGAACCGCTGTGCGAGCGCCAGCGCGAGCGATGATTTGCCGGCGGCGGTCGGGCCACAGATCACGCGCAGCCTATCGTCTCCCAAAGCGGCGCTCCACTTCTTCCCAGGGCAGCCTCACGATCGTCGAGCGGCCGTGCACGTCGTGGGAAGGAAGCGTCGTGCGAGCCAGCGAGAGGAACAGCGCCCGCATCTCGGCTTGTGAGAGTAGCTCGCCACCCTTGATCGCGGCTTTGCAGGCGAGCGTCGCCGCGAGGTGCTCGTGACGGGGCGCCGTCCCCGGATCCCGGTCGCCGGTCAGCGCGTCGAGAGTTTCCCGCAGACAGCGCGGCGCATCGAACCTCGGATGCGGCATCGGCACGGCGCTGACGATCAGGGTGTGGCCGCCAAATCCCTCGATCTCGAACCCGAGGCGCTCCAGCGCCTCGCGGTGTGACTCGAACGCGTCTCCCTCCGCCGGTCCGAGATGCAACGTCAGCGGAAAGAGCAGCCGCTGTGACGGCGATGCCCCGCCCTCCAGCACCGCCATGAATCGCTCGAACAGCACTCGCTCGTGCGCCGAATGCTGGTCGATCAGCACCACACCCTCGTCATGCTCGAACATCAGATAGGTGCGATGGAGCTGGAGCAATGGTGGTACCTCGATCACCTCGTCCGTCTCGCCGTCGATCGGGGCGGCGCTCGAGGCGATGCGCGCGCCGGCGAGCGCCAGCCCGCCCACGGGCTCGAGCTGGACGGAGGGACGCAAGGCCTCGACGTCGACCGGTGGCGAGAGCGTCGCCGCGACCGAGGTGATCCACCGTGGCGCCATCGACACCGCGCTGTCCGTCGTCCCGAGGGCGCGACGAACGGCGCTCTCGATGGCTCGCTCGAGTGGCCAGCGCTCACGAAAGCGTACTTCGGCCTTGGCCGGATGCACGTTCACGTCCACCATGTCGGCGGGAATCACCAGCTCGAGCAGGAGCGAGGGCCGGCTCCCGGCGGGAATTGTCGACCGATAGCCTGCTTCCGCGGCCCGCAGGAGACCGGCGTCGCGGATGGCGCGGCCATTCACGCTCACGAAGACGCGGCGGCCCACCGTCCCGACATCCCCGGGACGCTCGATGAGCCCCGAGATGTGGACCGGTCCCCGTACGTCATCGAGCTCCACCAACCGCTCAGCCGCGGCACCACCCCAGAGGGCTCCGACCCGGGCGCGAAGCGTCGATGCCGCGGGCAGCGCGAGCACCTGTCGCCCATCGTGCGACGCCGTGATCCGAACGTCTCGCCGGGTGAGGCCGATCGCGGTCAGCACATCCACGATGGCCCGCCACTCGCCGCGCGCCGAACGAAGAAAGCGCAGGCGCTGAGGGGAGTTGAAGAACAGCCGGGAGACGCTGACGGTCGTGCCCCGGCGCCGCGCCGCATCGGCGGTTTCGGTGACCTCGCCGGCCGTCACGCGGATCCGAACGCCCGCGCCGTCGGCTGCTGCCGTCTCGAGCTCGAGCTCGCTGACCGAGGCGATCGCCGGAAGAGCCTCGCCACGAAAACCGAAGCTGTCGATGCCGACGAGATCGCCGGCCTCCCGGATCTTCGACGTGGCGTGCCGAAGGATGGCGAGGAGCGCGTCCGCCTTCATCATGCCCGCGCCGTCATCGGCGACCCGGATTCGCGCCCGTCCCCCTTCCTCGACGTCGACGTCGACTGCTGTCGCGCCGGCATCGAGCGCGTTCTCCACCAGCTCCTTCACCACCGATGCCGGCCGCTCCACGACCTCGCCAGCGGCGATCTGGTCGACCACGGCACTGGGGAGCACGGCAATGCGCGGGGGGGGCATGCGCCAAGTTATCCGGCCGGCGCCCCCAGCGGCAGGAGCAACGATGATTCGACCCATCCTTCCCGCTCCCCCGCCGTCACGTGCGCCCATTCACCCACCCGTTGATCCACGTGAGTCACCGCGCCCACGCGAAGTGTCACTCCGCGATCGGCGGCGAGCTGCGGATCGGCTCGCAGCGGAGCGGAAACCGACATCACCGCGAGATCGGACGCGGCGAGGGTCCGTTCCACCGATGCCGCCGCGCCCGCCGCCAGCAGCGCGGCCACCATCAGTCCTCCCGAGAGGGTGAGCAGCCCCGGACGGCGCCGGAGAGTGCGCCAGGCCAACATCACCCATCCGACGAGCCAGAGCATCGCGGCTGCTAGCGCGACGGGCAGTGCCGGGAGGGGGGGAACCCCGCCGGCATCGGCTCCCTCGGACGGCACGAGCTGCAGCCGCTCGCGCACGTCGGCCGCCAGCGGCTCCAGCCGCAGAGCCTTCTGCCAGCCGAGCACCGCGCGTGCGGTGTCCGACTGCTCCCACGACGCCGTGCCGAGATTCGCCCACACGTCCGGAGCTCGCGGCGCCCGCTCGGAGAGGGCCGCGAACTCGCGCGCAGCGTCGGCCGAGCGGCCGTTCGCGTACGCCGCCACACCTCGATCGAAGCGCAGCGCATTCTCCGACGGAACATCGGCGGCGGCGACCGAGAGTCCGAGAGCGCCGAGAGCGAACAGCACCAGCAGCGGCATCCGCGACCACTCCCCGAGCAGCGAGACGCACTCGCGGTCGATGGCGCGGTAGACCTTCAGCGCCCGACGCGCGGCGCCGTCTCCGGCGCGACCATCCGAGGGCCGATCGGCCGGACCGAACGCCGACTCGTTGAGAGCGATGAGAAGCTCGGCTGCCCTCTCCGCCGTGGCGGCGGTCGCGCCGGCCCGCCGCGCGGCACGCACGAGCGCGCCGGGCTCCGCGATCATGACAGGAGGCACCGTCAACCGTTCGGCAACCGCGTTCACGAAGGCGCGACGCACGCGTCGCAGATCGTCGCGCTCCTGTCCGGCGCGGGCGACGGCACGAAGGTGCCGGGCCCAGCGCCCTGCGGACTCCCGGCGTGGTCGTTGCCTGAGTCCGAGAAGAAGCGCTGGAAACGGTGCGAGGCTGAGCACCAGCCAGAAGGGCCTCGTTCCATACACGGGACGCCCGAGCTCACCCCGGAAGGCGGTCCGAAGCGCCAACCGCGGCGCGCGCTCCGCTCTCGCGGTATCGAGCCGTGCGAGCACTCCCGGAGTTACGGTGAGCGACTCCGGTTGTGTCTGGGCCGTCGCGTACTCGCGCCGCTCGGGATCGAAGTACACGTAGCGGACCGGCGGCAACAGGAGGCGCCCAGCCACCAGCGGCGTGAGCACCCACCGAAACTCCTTGATTCCGCGAACGAGGAGCGCGTCCTGATCGAGCTCGACCCGCTCGGAGGACGGCACTGCGGTGGCCCACGGAATCTGGAGCGCGGGACGAGGGAAAAGCTTCACGTTGCCGGTGCCGACGATGCGAACGGAGAGCGGCAGTGGGTCTCCGACGCGAGCGGCCGCGGTGTCGAGGCGGGCCTCCGCCCTCAATGTGCCGACCGCTCCCGTGTAGTCGGAAGGACGGGACGACACCGGCGGGTCGATGGCGACGATCGGCACGCTGTCGCTCTGAAGCTCGACGCTCTCCTCGCGGCTGAAGAAGCTGTAGGAGAGAGGCATGGCATACACCAGCCGCGCCGGAGGGATATGGAAAACGCCGGCCGCGACAGGGAAGACGGGACGCTGGTAGACGGTTGCCTCGTACCGATGCGTGCCCATCGCTCGCGCTGGAAATCCGGATGCGGGTGCGGGCGCATCGTACGACATGAGTCCGCGAATGTCGGGCGCTATCGCTTCCATGCGCCGCAGGCGATCGCGGACGTTTCGTTCGAGGAAGACACCCAGTTGATACGTCGACTGCTGTCCGACGTAGACGGTTTCCGGCACGGCCATGGCGTGGAAGTTCACCAGGATGGCGGTGTCGATCGGCGCGCGCGTGACCACAACCGGAGGAGCAGGTCCCCCGTGCGGGTCGCGGCGGACAGTGATGCGCAGAGCCTGGGCGACCGCTCGCTGCGATCCCCAGCGCACCGAGAAGGGAGGGATGACGAAGCTCCCTTCTCGCGTCGGCGCGAGAATGTAGTGGTATTCCGCGAGCAGCTGAGGGCGCCCGCGCGCGTCCACCTCACGCTTCTCGGCACCCGTTGCGCGCGCCAGCGAGAAAGGGCGGAAGCTTGGCGGGCTGAGCTTGAGCTCCCTCATGTTGGGAGCGTGGACACGAACGCGCACGTCCGCGAATCCGGTCAGGGCGATCGTGTCCGTGGCCGTCACCGAGATCTGAAGCTGCGCGAAGATCGCGAGGGCGGTGAGAATCACCAGTCCTTCCCGCCCGGCGGCCGGTCCGGCTGATTCTGCTTCTGCTTGCGCGCCTGCGCGTCTCTCTCCTCGCGGGCAGCGCTGCTCAGGAGCTGCTCGGCCTGCCGGCGATCGAGGCTGCCCGATTGCGGGCGCGGCGCTGACGGGCTCTGCTGTGGCGATGGTTGCTGCTCGCCTCCCCCTCCTCCGCCGCCTCCCCCGCCGCTCTTCGTCTGCCGATGGGCGAGCTCGTAGTTCCACTTCGCATCGAGCGCCGTCGGACGCACGCGGAGGGCGCGCCGGTACGCGTCGGCCGCCGACGACAGGGATTGATCGGCCGCATCGCCCTGCGCGCCGAGGCCACGGCGCAGATAGACGAGACCCAGATTGAACAGGGCGCGAAAGCGAAGCTCCGGATCGCGCACGTCCGACGCCTGCTGGAGGGCGGTGATGGCATCGTCAGCGCGGCCGGACGCGAGGAGAGCGGTTCCGAGGTTGTACAGGACGCGCGGCGACTTATCGCCCCCCTGCACCGCGCGGCGATAGGCGTCCGCCGCGTCACGGTACCGGCCCGCGCGGTAGAGGCGGTCTCCATCGGCGGCGTCGTCGGCGCGCGCGACGCTCGGCACGATGAGCATCAGGAGCACGGTCGCGGCCACGGCGGCGGCGGCAGGCGCGCGACGCCGACGCCCGCGCCGTTCCGCCAGCAGCGTATCGAGGAGGATGAGCAGGATGGCTGGAATGAGAAAGAGCTGGAAACGGGGTTGCCGGTCGCGCCCGCTCTCTGCTTGCCGCTTCACGCGCCGGAGCGACGTCAGGGCTTGCCGAACTCGCGCCGCCTTGTCCGTCGCGCCGGCATCGATGAACTGTCCTTTGGCCGCGCGGGCCGCCGCCTCCAGCATCGTCGGGCTGGCCCGGGTCACCACGATGTTGCCGTTCTCATCGCGCTTGAGGGTGGATCCCTGCAGCGTCCGCAGCGGGATTGTGCTGCCCTGCACGGTCCCGAAGCCGACTGTGATCAGGGTGACACCCGCTTCCGCCGCCTTCGCGGCTGCCGCCTCCACGTCCTGTTGCGGCTCGAAGGACTCGCCATCGCTCATCACGACGAGGGCGCGGTCCCCTCCGCCTCGCGTCGACGCGAGGAGATCGGTGCCCTGGCGAATCGTCCGGGCCAGGGAGCTGCCGGCCTGGCCGACGACCGAGGGATCCAGGTTGTCGAGAAAGAGGTCGAGAGCTCCGCGATCGACGGTGAGTGGCGTCAGGATGTAGCTCCTCCCCGCGAAGGCGATGAGTCCGATGCGGTCGCTGCCGGCATTCGAGAGAAAGCGCTGCGCTTCCTCCTTCATCCTTTCAAGACGATTGGGACGCTCATCGGTCGCCAGCATGGACAGCGAGGCGTCGAGCGCCAGCACCACATCGGCACCGCTGCCGGTGACCACCGTCATCTCGCTTCCCCAGCGTGGACCCGCGAACGCGATTCCACCGCAGACCGTCGCGGGGCCGAGCAGCGCCGCGCGCCACCAGGATGGGCGCGACGACGCGGGGGGGATGAGCCGCGCGACGATGTTCCGGCTGCCGAGCCTCTCGAGACGGCCGGCGCGCCGCCGCACCGCGATCAGGACGAGGCCGACGGCCAGCAGCGCGAGCAGCGGCGTCGCGATCAACGCGGCGGGCACATCCACGAAGGGCAGGCCGGTCACGGCGGCGATCTCACGGGAGGGGAGCCCGCCAGGCGAGAAGCAGCATCTCGAGCATGAACGCGACTAGCCCGACGCCGAGCGGCCAACGATACAGCTCGGTGTAACGCACGTAGGTTCTGGTTCGAACCGGAGCGCGCTCCAACCGGTCGATCTGCTCGTAGATGCGCTGCAGCGCGGCGCCATCGACAGCGCGGAAATACCGCCCGCCCGTGCCGGCCGCGACATCGGCGAGCAGCTTCTCGTCGATCTCCACCGGGCGGTACTCGTAGCGCAGCCCCATCAACCCGCGACCGACTGGTACGGGCGCCATGCCCTGGGTGCCCACGCCGATCGCGTAGATCTTGATTCCGACTGCTCCGGCGGCCTGCGCGGCGGTGCGCGGATCGATGGAGCCCCGGTTGTTGACTCCATCGGTCATCAGGATCATGACGCGAGAGCGTCCCGGCGCGTCGCGCAGTCGGTTGGCCGCCGTCGCGATGGCCGTGCCGATGGCGGTTCCGTCCTCTAGCTGACCCGCCTGGAGATTGTCCACCGCGGCGTCGAGGACGGGATAGTCGGTGGTCAGTGGGACCTGTGTGAGCGCCTCCCCAGCGAAGGCGACGAGCCCGATCCGGTCGGTGTGCCGGCCGACGATGAACTGCTTCAGCCGCTGCTTCGCGACTTCCAGTCGATTCTGCGGCTGGAAGTCCTCGGACAGCATGGAGCTCGACAGATCGATGGCGACGACGATGTTGATCCCCTCGCTGATGACGTTCTCCGCCCGCGCACCCGAGCGCGGCCGAGCGAGCGCGAGGACGCATCCACCGAGCAGAAGATTGCGCATGACAAAGAGGAGCCGCGCGATTCCCCTCCCGGCGCGCGGCCCGGCCGCGAGCACATCCGCGCGCGAGAAGACGATCGCGCTCGGGCGACGACGCCGTCGCCACAGCCACCAGGCAGGCAGGAGCAACAACAGGAGCAGGACGCCGGGCGACCCGATCTCGATGTGTGACAGCATGCTCATGCGGCCTCCCTCGCGGCCGGCGATTCGGGAGGAGCAGCGACGGCGCGCTCCACATCGCGAACGGTGTGGCGCGCCTCGAGTACCAGTGCGCGCGCCCGATCTGCCGCGACAGCGCGGCGGGCGAACTTGATCAGATCGGTCTCCGCGAGCGTTGGCGCGAGACGATCGATCGGCACGCGATGCTCATCGCGCAGCGCGAGCAGCAGCTCGTTGCTGGTGAACGAGCGTTCGGCCCGCGGCAGACGAGCAGCGAGGTAGTCGCGAAGAACGTCGACATTGAGAGCGACGTAACGCCCGCGCTCGCCCGCCTCCAGGAGCTGGAGCGCATCGATGCGAGCGAATTCCCGCTCTGCTTGCTCCAGCGCGTCAACCGGTGGCGCCTCAACGGTTCGAGCACGCCGTCGCAGCCAGAGCCAGATGAGCAAGCCGACCACCAGCGCGATGAGAGCGGCGATCAGCCACCAGCGCCAGGTGGACGGCGGTGAGGGAGCGATGGCGCGGGCGCCCTTGGGAACGCGCGCCGCGCTGTCTGTGGGGAGCACGCTGCGCACGAATACCCGCGCGTCGCCCAGTGAGAGCGCGCTGCCGACCCCAGGAGATGTCGTGATCGCGACATCGGCCAGACCCAGTCGCACCACTCCCGTATCCCAGGCGACGAGGCGGTAGCGCGCACTCTGCTCGCTGACGGTGCTGTCCGGCGCCGGGATGACGAGTGGTGGATCCAGCGCCTCCACCGATGAGGCGCTGTCGGCCGCGCGCGGAAAGACGATCTGGCTGCCGCGGGGCGCGCGGACTCGAACCGTGACGACAAACGGATCGCCGACCGTCACCGTCTCCGGTTGGATGAGCACGCCCAGCTGCACACCAGCGTGGCGCGCGCCGCGCCCCGGTGGCTGAGGTGGGGGGATCGCGCCGGACTGCCCCCCTCCCTGCGTCATCAGCGCCAGCAGCAACGCGATCATGACCGGCGGCGTCCGCGAGTCTCGCGCGAGCGAAAGAATCGGAGCAGAGGCTCGACGTAGCTCTGATCGGTCCGCACCGCGATCTCATCGATGCCCAGCCGGCGAAAGAGATGTCGCCGCTCGTCGTGCTCCTGCCGGACGCGGGCGTCGAAATGCTCCCGGACGCCCCGGTTGCTCGTATCCACATCGATCGCCAGCCCCGTCTCGGGATCGGCGAACCGCGCCAACCCGATGTCCGGCAGCGTGAGCTCGCGCGGATCCTCGATCGTGATCGCCACGATGTCATGGTGCTGCGAGGCAACCTTGAGCGGGTGCTCGATGCCCGGATCGAGGAAGTCCGAGATCACGAAGATGATCGACCGGTGCGGCAGCATCTTCACGAGGTAGTCGATGGCGCCGGCGATGTTGGTGCGGCAGCCGCGTGGCTCGTAGACGAGGAGGTCGCGGATGAGTCGCAACACGTGGCGCCGACCTTTGCCCGGCGGGACGATCTTCTCCGGCTCGTCGGTGAACAGCAACGCGCCGACACGGTCGTTGTTGCGGATGGCCGACATGGCCAGAACGGCCGACAGCTCGCTCGCCAGCTCGCTCTTGAAGCGGGACACCGTGCCGAAGCGTTCGGATCCGGAGAGATCCACGGCCAGCATGACCGTGAGCTCGCGCTCCTCGATGTAGCGCTTGACGTAGGGTTGTCGCATGCGCGCGGTGACGTTCCAGTCGATCGATCGCACCTCGTCGCCCGGCTGGTATTCGCGCACCTCGTTGAACTCCATCCCCTGACCCTTGAACACCGAGTGGTACTCACCGGTGAAGAGCGAGTTGACGAGGCCTCGCGTGCGCAGCTCCAGCAGCTTGACCTGCCGCAACACCTCGGGCGGGACCACGGCGCGCTTCGCGCCGCGCGGTCCCTCGTCCGCATCGATCCCCCGGTTGGCGCGCGACCGCCGTGGGTCGCGCGCTCTCTCGGGCACGGGGACCGGCCGCGCCGCCCGGGGAGTCATGGGCTCTCGATCTTCGCCAGAACGCGGCGCACGATCTCTTCGCTCGTGACCTCCTCGGCCTCGGCCTCATACGTCGTCAGCACACGATGGCGAAGGATGTCCGGGGCAATGGCCTTCACGTCATCCGGCGTCACGAAATTGCGGCCGCGCAGGAAGGCGTGCGCCCGCGCTCCCTGAGCGAGAAAGATCGTCGCGCGCGGGCTCGCTCCGTACTCGATGTACGGAGCGAGATCGCCGAGCCCGGACTCCGCTGGCGATCGCGTGGCGTGCACGATGTCGACGATGTAGTCCATGATGCGATCGTCGAGGTAGAGCTCGGCGATCCGCCCACGGGCCTCCAGAATGCTCTGGGGCGTGGCCGCGTGCTCGACGGCGATCGGCTGCCCTCCGGCCATGCGCCGCATGATCTCCTTCTCTTCGGCCTTGGTCGGATATCCCACGTGGAGCTTGAGCATGAAACGGTCGACCTGGGCCTCGGGAAGGGTGTATGTCCCCTCCTGCTCGATCGGGTTCTGCGTCGCCAGCACGAGGAACGGCTCCTCGAGCACGTAGGTCGTGCCTCCGATCGTGACCTGCTTCTCCTGCATCGCCTCCAGCAGGGCGGCCTGCACCTTCGCCGGTGCGCGATTGATCTCGTCGGCCAGGATGATGTTGGCGAAGATGGGGCCTCGCTTCACCCGGAATTGGCCCGTCGCCTGATCGTAGATCTGCGTGCCCAGCACGTCGGCCGGTAGCAGGTCGGGAGTGAACTGGATGCGCTGGAAGGTGGTGGAGATCGTCTCAGCGAGCGTCTTGACGGTGAGCGTCTTGGCGAGGCCCGGCACCCCCTCGAGCAGGACGTGACCGCCCGTGAGCAGGCCGATGAGGAGCCGCTCGACCATGTAATCCTGGCCGACGACTCGCCTGCCGACCTGCTCCACGATGTTATGGACGAGTGCGGCGTCGGCCGCCGGCGCTACGCGAGTTGCCACGTGATGCTCCGTTCCGAGAGACCCCGCTCGTTATACCGAAGGAAGCGGAAAAGGTTTGGGGAAGCAGCGCCGGATCATCGCTTCACGCGAAATCCGCCGTCCTCCTCCTCGAAGATCCACACCGCGAGCCGCGATGGCTCGATCGGAGCGTCGGGATTCACAGCGGTCCATCGAGCGCTCGATCCCGTTCCGGTATCCTTCCGGACGCTCGCTATGCTCCGGGCACGCCGCACCCATTGTTCCATGTTCCCCGCGCGCAGATCCACCCAGCCACGCGACGCCATGTCGGCGCCCCGACCGTCCGGCGGCACCACCACCGCACTGCCCCGCAGCACCGATCGGCCGTCGGCCAGGAGGATCGGAAGTCCGACCGACAGAATCTGCCGCCGCAGCTGCGGGTCGCGCTGGCGCAGCAATGCCTCGGCATCGCGAGCGAGCTCGGCCGGAGCCGCTCCGGCCAGCGCTCTGACGGTGGGATGAAGCAGGCTCAGGATGTGCGCCTCGTACAGAAGCTTGGTGAGCCGAGGCGGTCCGAGCATCTCGAAGCCGATGGACCGGACACCGTGTTGCTGCTCCAGCGCCCTGAGGCCGTCGACGGCGCACGCGCGCAGAAAGCCGCCCCGATACGTCGGGCCGAAGGTCGCTCCGTCGAGGGCGGCGACGATGTCCTTGCCGGTCGCCTGACCCTGGAGCTCCATCACGACAGCGTCCGCGATCTCCTCCGGAGTGACCAACTCCATCTGCCCGAGCGCACTCACCGTCTCGAACTCGTCGCGCGCGAAGAAACCGTTCTCGCCCACGTTGATGAAGACGCTCTCCAGAGGCACGCCGAGGCAGCTCCATCCCGCGGCATCGGACCCGAACGCCCGGTCGAGGGCGATCGGCGTCTCGCAGTCGACCAGCTCCAGGGTGCGGCCGCCACGCCGAATCGCACCGTAGCCGATCTCCTTCCAGGCGATCGCCGCCGTCGGCTTGATCTCGATGGTCGCGGGCGCCCCCGGTGTGCGGCCGAGCAGAAAGAGAAACAGACTCTGCGCGCCCGCGACGCCCGACTTCGTCAGCAGCGTGCGAGACGGACGCTGCTCGCTGTGCGTGTACGGGATGTTGAGGCCCATCCCGCCGGTTCCGCTGGTGCCGATCTTCACGTAGGCGCGCGTCCCGCCGCTGCGCATTCCGTCCACCAGCACTTCCATGTGGCGGATGAGCTGCGGCATCGCGATGGTGAGGACATGCCGCTCGATCGACTCGGTGTCGAGCGTTCCGGCCTCGGCGGCGGCGAGCAGTCGGGCGGAGCTGGTGAACACGTCCTGATACGCCAGAGCCGTCGCGGTGTTGACGCAGTCGACGACGACATCCGGCCGATCGCGTACCAGCCAGCGATGGAGCAGATGCTGCTGCAGCCCGGACGGGGTGCTCGGACTCAGGATGTCGTCGACGAGCCGGCGGCGCGCCGACGCGTCTCCGAGCAGCTCGGAGCGCGGGCGGTGCGCCAGATCGGCGGGAAGGAAGATGTTGCCCCATGCCGAATCGATGGCAACCGATACTCCGGCCGGCACGTGAGCTCGGATGTCCGCCGCCGCTGCTTCCGTTTCCTCTCGGGCAAGGCCCGTGACGATCAGTCGCCGCGGAGAAAAAGCCAGCATCCGGCGAGCGATCGCGGTCCCCACGAGGCCGCTGCCGCCGAGGAGAAGCACCGTGGCGTTGCGCAGATCCACGGGTCAGCGCTCCGTGTTCGACAGGGTGAGGGAGGTGAGGATTGTGTGCTCTCGACGGGAAAGCGCGCGCGTGCGACCCGGCTCGAGCGTCCCGAGGGTCACGGGCCCGAACCGTATTCGCACGAGGCGTTCCACGTCGAGGGACAGCTCGGCACAGAGGCGCCGGATCTCGCGATTGCGTCCCTCGGCAATCGTGATCGAGAGTGCCCAGCGACCGCCACCCATCGACTCGGCGCTGGCCGCGGTCGCCGTGAGCGGACCGTCCTCGAGCTGCACTCCCCGCACCGCACGGCGCGCCGCGTCCACGGCCGGACCGCGAACGGTCGCGACATATTCGCGCTCGATCTCTCGGCTGGGATGGGTGAGCGCGTGCGCGGCGGCACCGTCGGTGGTGAACAGGAGCACACCCTCCGTGAGCAGGTCGAGCCGGCCGACGTAGGTCAGTCCCGGGACGGCCGGCACGAGCTCGAACACGGTCGGCCGCCCTCGGGGATCGGATCGCGTCGTCATGACGCCGGCGGGCTTGTTGAGAACGATCCATCGCGTGATCGTCGGCTTCCCGATGGGGGCGCCATCCACGGCGATGGCGTCGCGCTCGGGAGAGACGACCTGACCCACATGCGCCGGCGCTCCGTTGACGGTGACGCGTCCCGCGGCCACGAGCTGCTCGGCGGCGCGGCGCGATGCGATCCCGGCACGCGCGATCGCGCGCTGGATGCGCATCGCCCCTCCGGTCACGCCGGCTTCGGGCTGGACCGGAGCGCGATGGCCAGCTCGTCGGCTCGCGGCAGCTCCTCGAGATGGCGCAGCGCGAACTGCTCGAGGAAGAATGACGTCGTGCCGTACAGCAGCGGCCGCCCTATTCCCTCGGCGCGTCCCACGACGTCGATCAGCCCGCGCTCGAGCAGCGTCTTGAGCATGCCGCCCACGGAGACGCCGCGAATCTCCTCGATCTCGCCGCGACCCAGAGGCTGCCGGTAGGCGATGATCGCCAGCGTCTCGAGGGCGGCGGATGAGAGGCGAGCCGGACGCGTTGCGAGCTGCGCCCGCTCGATGGTCTCGGTGTACTCGGGCCGGGTCAGGATCTGCCAGCCCCCGCCGATCTCCACGAGCTCCACGCCGTGTCCTTCGGAGTCGTAGTGGCCACGCAGCTCGTCGAGCGCCATCTGGACCGCGGCCGGGGAGCTATCGTCGTCGAGGGCGGAGAGCTCCTCCAGCGCCAGCGGGCGGCCGCTGGCGAACAACGCCGCCTCAAGCAGCTTCGCCAGCGATGTCACGCGAGATCTCGACCGAGGCGAAGGGATGCTGCTGGGCGAGCCGGAGCTCGCCCCGCCGGGCCAGCTCCAGCAGGGCCAGCAACGCCGAGAGCACCTGCCACGGTGCGGCGTCGCGGACCACGACGTCCTGCCAGCGCGCGCTCGCCCTCATGAGCAGTACGCGCCGGATCCGATCGATCGCGCCATCCACATCGAGAGCGCGCGGCACCAGATCGTGAACCTGCGGCTCACGCGCCAGACGGAGGATGCGGTCCACCGCCGACAGGAGCTCGGGAAGCGAGAGAGCCAGAGGCGCGACGGCGGGCGCCGGCTCCTGGGGAAGGTAGCCGCGCGCAAAGCGCTCGCGCCGTTCCTCGCCGTATCGCTCCAGGAGATCCACGACTTCACGCATCTGCTGATACTCCAACAGGCGGCGTACCAGCTCGGCGCGGGGATCTTCCCAATCCTCCTCGCCGGTGGGCCGCGGGAGGAGCATCTGGATCTTGATGCGGAGCAGTCGCGCCGCCATCTCCAGGTACTCGGCGGCCTCCGAGAGGCCGAGCGAGTGAATCCGAGCCACGAATTGCTCGGCGATGCGCGCGATCGGGATGTCGGCGATGTCCACCTGCTCGTCCCGGATGAGCACGAGCAGGAGCTCGAGGGGCCCGGAGAAATGATCGAGCTCGACGACGAAGCTGGAGGGCAGGTCGACCGCCATGGCTCCCGCGCCGGCGCTCAGAGCGCCCACCGACTCGGCGTGCGGAAGGGCTCGGCTGGAAGGAGCTGGTGCGTGTCGTCCACGGGCCGTGTCGGAAGAGAAAATGGCGTTGTCGGGGGTAAGGTAGCGGCCCTCCGGAGTGAAGTCAAAGCCAAGTGGCGCCTTGACATCCGCCATGTGGCGGTCTAGCTTTCCGCGCTCGTACGCCCCCCCGCATCAGGTCACCGGAGAGCCCGTCGTGCCGAATATCGCGTCCGCGAAGAAGAACATGCGGAAGTCCCGCGCCGCGGCCGTGCGGAACCGAGCGCAGCGCTCGGCACTGCGCACTGCCCTCAAGAGAGCGAGAAGCTCCGAAGCGAGCGGCGAGGACAAGCGCCGCGCCGTGCAGCTGCTCGACCGGGCAGCGCGCAAGAATCTGATCCACCGGAACACCGCCGCCCGAAACAAGAGCGCGCTGGCGAGGTAGTCACAGAGCCGCGAGCTCGGCTCCGCAACGCTCGCAATACCATTCCGTGGGGTAGTTGAGAGTTCCGCACTCCTGGCACTTGAGCGTCTTCACCTGCTCCGGTGGGACGTCCTTGAGGAAGGCCGGAACCGATTCGCGCGTCTCGCGCGAGCGCACCTCGGGAATCGGGGGCGCGGCCCGCGGTGGCTCCACCGGCGTCGGCATGCGAGCGGGCTGGGGTGCGGCGGCCGAGGGGAGCGCCCTTGCCGTCCGGGTGGTGGCTTCGCCCGAGCTCTCCTCGTCCGACGCCCCACTCAACGATTTCAGAAACTCGAGCTCATCGAATCCCGCTCCAGCAGATCCGGCGCGATCCCCGTTCGTGCCAGCGTCGGTTGGCTCCCGGTCGTGTGCCGGCTGCGGCCCCGATGTGCGGGCGGGCGCCGGCTCGACGAGCTCGAGGACCGAGCGCAGCCGCGTCAGTTCTCCCGTCAAGGACTCGCGCTCCATGTTGATGGCGGCCAGCGCCTGCTGACACCGATCGATCTGCTCGTCGCACGCCTCGGGACTGAACTCGCCGACAGCCGCACGCAACTCGGCCTCCGCCAGCTCGTCGCGATGCTTCACCTCATCGATGTCCAGCGAGGTGAGTCGGTCGCCGAGCACCTTCTCCATCTCCTCGATGACGGCGGTGTGAGACACCAGCTGCTCGATGACGCGCTGCAGCCGCGCGGTATAGTCCGCGTGCACGCGCTCATAGACGTGGGGAGCGGTGGCCGATTTTTTCGCTTCCAGCCCCGCCAGCCATTGCTCGTACCGCTGGCGGTCGAGGAAGAGCGTCGCCACCGCCTGCTCCGAGTTCTCTATTCCGGTATTGGTCATCCTTCTCTCCGCCTCAGCGACGGCGACGGACAGCCGGGATATGCTCCCGGTACTCCCGCCCGGTCACGAGCCGCCACCACCGCGGCGACATCGCCCGCCGACAATTCATTAACGCGCCCTAACAATCGTGCTGTCATAGGATTCTGGCCGTATGCTCCAAACTTTCCATGCGCTGGTGGGCGATCAACAACGATGGGCCGGTGGTCACGGCGCCGTGGTTGGCCATCAGAAAGGCGTCGTGATCCGCGAGGAAAGGCTCGAAGCGGTCGGCAAGCGCCTCCGTTCCCGGTGTGGCGTATGGCACGAGCGGCACCCATCCCATCTGAAAGATGACCTCTGGCAAGACACACGTCGAGAACGATTCTCCCGCCACCGCGAAACCGGTCGCGGTAGGAGGATGCGCGTGCACCACCGCCCGAACGTCCGCCCGCCGCCGATAGATCCGCAGATGGACGGCGATCTCCGATGATGCATGTCGGCCCCCGCGAATCCGCTCGCCCGCGAGCGTCAGCTCCACCAGATCGCCCACCTGAACGTTCACCTTCGACATTCCCGCCGGAGTCACCAGAACGCGATTCGCATCGAGCCGCACCGACACGTTTCCATCCGGACCCGCGATGAGTCCGCGCTCGTAGAGACGCCGACACACATCCACCACCTCGCGTCGCGCGCTCAGTGAAGCTGTCATGTCACGCTGTGAGGTGATGCACCACCCGTCCCCCGACGATCGTGCAGAGCGCGCGCCCGTGCAGCGTTCGGCCCGCGTACGGCGTATTCCTCCCCTTCGACAGAAAGCGCGCCGGATCGACGGTCCACTCGATGCGCGGATCGAACACCGTGATGTCCGCCATGTCTCCCACCGCCAGCGTTCCACCCGCCAAGCCGAACGCACGCGCAGGTGCGATGGACATGCGCTCGATCAGCGTGGCGTAATCGATGATCCCCGGATCCACCAGCTCCGTCACCAGAAGCGCCAGGGCGGTCTCGAGCCCGACGATCCCGAAGGGCGCGTCGGCAAACTCCCGCTCCTTGGCGTCATAGTGGTGCGGGGCGTGGTCGGTGGCGATCAGATCGATCGTCCCGTCCCTCACAGCCTCGCGGAGCGCCTGGACATCGGCAGCGCGCCTTAGCGGCGGGTTCATCTTGGCGTGGGTGTCGTATCCTTCCACTTCGTCTTCCGTGAGCGTCAGGTGATGCGGCGTCACTTCGGCTGTCACGTTGATTCCGCGCTCCTTGCCCCACCGAATCAGCTCCACCGACCCGCTGGTGCTCATGTGAGCGAGATGAACGTGGCCTCCGGTGCGGCGCGCGAGCAGGATGTTTCGGATCACCATCACCTCTTCCGCTTCGGCCGGGATCCCGCGAAGCCCCAGCCGAGCGCTGAGGAGTCCCTCGTTCATCGAGCCGCCGGCCGCCAGCGTCCGCTCCTCGCAATGATCGATCACCGGAATGCCGAAGGTCTGGGAGTACTCCAGAGCGGTGCGCATGAGCTGCGCACTGACCACGGGCTGGCCGTCGTCGCTCACGGCGACGGCTCCGGCGCCGACCATCTCGCCGAACTCGGCCAGTGCTTCGCCCTTCTGCCCCACCGACACGGCGCCTATGGGATAGACGCGGGCGGCATTCGCTCGCAACCCCTGACGAATGACGAAGCCCACGGCGGCCTGATTATCCGTGACGGGCTCGGTGTTCGGCATGGCGCACACCGCGGTGAAGCCGCCCGCCGCCGCGGCGCGAGCGCCGCTCGCGATCGTCTCCACGTCCTCCCGCCCCGGCTCGCGGAGATGGCAGTGAACATCGATGAAGCCGGCCGAGACGATGGCGCCGGCGCAGTCGATCACCCGCGCCGCGCCGGCATCGACGCTGCCGCCGATTCTCGCGATGCGCCCATCATCGCCTACCAGCAGATCGCCCGTCTCATCCATCCGGCGCGAAGGATCGACCAGTCGTCCGCCTCTGAGAAGGGTGGCCACCTAGTGCTCTCCACCGCCCTTGGCGGCCTCGGCGAGCTCCGGCCTGCCACCCGCCAGCAGATAGAGCACCGCCATGCGAACGGCGACACCATTCGTCACTTGCTCGAGAATGACGCTGTGGGGGCCATCGGCCACATCCGAATCGATCTCGACGCCTCGGTTCATCGGACCGGGATGCAGAATGAGGATCTCGTGGTCGGCCCGGTCGAGTCGCTCGCGGGTGACGCCGAAGACGCGGTTGTACTCGCGGAGCGATGGGATGAAGCCAGCCGTCATGCGCTCGAGCTGCAAGCGCAGGATGTTCAGCGCCTCGGCCCACTCGATGGCCTCCTCCACCCGCCGGAACACCTTCACGCCGAGCTCATCGATGGCGTTGGGCAGGAGCGATCGGGGTCCGCAGACCCCCACCTCCGCCCCCATCTTCTTCAGCCCCCACAAATTGGAGCGCGCCACGCGCGAGTGCAGCACGTCACCGACGAGACACACGCGACGACCGGTGAGCGTCCCCAGATGGTCGCGGAGGGTCAGCAGGTCCAGCAGCCCCTGGGTCGGGTGCTCGTGCATCCCGTCGCCCGCGTTGATGACGCTCGACTCGATCCGCTCGGCGAGAAATTGCGCGGCTCCCGACGCCCCGTGACGTATCACCACCATGTCGATGCGCATCGCCTCGAGGTTCCGGGCCGTATCCACCAGCGTCTCTCCCTTCGAGACGCTGGACGCCGATGTCGCGACGTTGACGGTATCCGCCGACAGGCGCTTCTCGGCGAACTCGAACGAGATGCGCGTGCGCGTCGAGGCCTCGAAGAAGAGATTCACGATCGTCTGGCCACGGAGTGCCGGCACCTTCTTGATGGCGCGCTCGCTGATCTCCTTGAACGGCTCGGCGGTGTCGAGGATGAGCCCGATCTGCTCCGCGCTGAGAGGCTCGAGGCCGAGCAGGTCCTTGCCGAGTGGGGTTCCCGCCAGCGTCACTCGCGCTCGCCCCGCTTCACCAGCACGACAGCGTCCCGTCCATCGAGCTCCTGCACGAGAACGTCCACCCGATCGCGACGCTCGACCTGCACGGTTTTCCCGACGACGTCCGCATGGATCGGCAGCTCGCGGCCGCCCCGGTCCACCAGGACGGCCAGCGCGATGCGAGCGGGACGGCCGAAGTCGGCGAGCTCGTCGAGTGCCGCGCGCACCGTGCGGCCGGTGTACAGGACATCGTCCACGATGACGACGCGCTTTCCCTCGAGGTTCCACGGGAGCTGCGTCGGGCCCACGACCGGACGGGGCCCCACAGTCTGGAGATCATCTCGATAGAGGGTGATGTCCAACGCGCCCCGGGGCAGCGACGTTCCTTCCCGCTCGTTGATCACGGCGACGATGCGGTCGGCCAGCTGAACGCCGCGCCGCTGAATTCCCACGACGATCAGATTGTCCGTCCCGTTCGTCAGCTCGACGATCTCGTCCGCCATGCGCTTGAGCGTGCGATCCATGGCGCGCGCGTCGAGAATCGTGCTCGGGTTGTCGGTGGGAGGGGGGGGGGGCATCGGCCGCCAATATGTCGTTGAGGGAAGCTGAGAAGGGCGTCTGTACGCGCCGTGTCCGGCCGCGTGACAGCCAGCGGCCGGCGCGTAATATATCGTATCCCTGCCTCATTGCGGCGCGTCGAATCCCACCCGACCTTTCAGCGAATCAACGGCGGACCGATAATTCTGTACGTCCCTCCGCTCGCGCTCCTCGCTTGTCCCCCCTCGTTACCGCCCGGAGCATCGATGTCGCTCGTCTCCCGCCTGGCCGCGCTCGGCGTGGCGATTCCCATCACCGCCGCTTCGCTGCCGGCCCAGAACGACAGCCTCTCTCCAGGTCTAGCTCGGAAGCCGGACCTCTCCATCGCCAGCATCCGGACGGGCACGTCGCTGGGTCGTGAGGCATACGTGCTGGGCTACCGCCGCTCGGTGAAGGTCGCGTGCCTGGCGAGAGTGAGTGACGCGCCCGCCGCCGTGCTGCGGGATTCGCGAGCGACAATCATCGCGCTGGAGGAGGGAGAACGGCTCCAGGTGGAAGCAGCCCTCGACTCGGCCTTTCTCGAGCTGACGCGCACTGGCGGCTGCTCGACGCTGACGCGCCCAACGCGCCTCGTCGTCGTGGACAGCTTCGAAGGGCAACCCTGGAACGCTCCCGTTCGAGCGGTCGGCTCGCCGGACAGGGGTCGCTACACGGACGAGGGACTGCTCGCTCTGTCGCGGCAGGCGAAGGTTCGCGGTGTTCGCGGAGAGGCGGTGTTCAACTTCACGGCGATCAAGGGCAGCGAGCGGCTGGTCACCGGACTGTACCGTTTCCCGGTCCACGCGGGCGGGGGTGAGTGCGCCGCGCGGTGGAGCGTGCTGGAGGCAGAGCTGCTCGAGCGCTATCCTACCTTGCGCCCGAAGCGTGAGATGCTACTCGCTGCGGCGGGCGACAGCGCACGTGGTGGGGCGGGCGGGCAGTGCGAATCCTTCGCGAGGAGCGGCGGTCGGTGGAGCACTCTGTTCCGCAATCCGGATACCGACGCGCTCGAGGTGGCGATGTACATGCATCGGGCCGCGGACGGCAGCCTCGCGATCAGCGTGGAATATCCCGGCTACACCATTCGCTGAGGAACGAGGCAACGATGTCGTGATGGTCGAGCCGATCGTCGGGCTCCTCCTCGCGACCCTCTGGTCGCCCGCCGCCTCCTTGCCGGTGCCGGTTGGGCTGGGCGCCGCAATCCAGGCGCGCGCCGATTCGGTGACTGCTCACATCCGCAGCTCGACCTGGATGCAGTTGACGCTCGACATCGATTATTCCCATCGCTCCATTGCCGACAGCGCCACACTCACGATCCGCTGGTACAAGAAGAACGGCAGCACCCTTCCCTTCACGACGTCGGCCACACGCGTCGGGCCAGGCACGGGACGGATCGCGCTCGACGCGCACTATCAGGGCGTGCTCGGCCCGCCGGTGCTCATCCGCATGCGCGCTCTCCTGCAAGGGCGAGGAGGGCGGGTGCTCGCACGACAGGAATGCGCGCTCGTCCTCGTCACCGCGCAGGGCAAGACGGCGTGGGCAGGTGACCTCGCTCCGGGCCGGCGCGGCGGGCTGCGATGGCGCGCCCGACGCTGCGTCGCAGGTTGAACACCGCGAGCGCTCGCGCTCACATCACGTCTGCTCTGCGGCGACGCACCTTGCCGTCGGTCACTTCGATACCTCCAACCCGATTGTAGGTGTGCGTGCCCAGGAGCTCGGGGTCCCAACCGGGGCCAACGGCCACGAGGGCGCGCTCCTCATACTCGCTCGGTGAGAGCGTCACGATCTCATTGAGGGTGAAGCTGAAACCGTATGTGCAGCTTCCGTCCTGACTGGGCCGAATGAGGACATCGCCGCGGCGTCCGATTGCGCCGGCGCAGCGCGCCGTCCGGATGTCCACAGAGACTGGGCTCATGGGATGCGGGATCCAGCGACCGGTGAGACTGTCGGCATGGAAGAGCGCGAGCATCGTACCCTGCCCGCGCGGCTCCCGCAGCGTCGTGAAGAACCACCACACGTTCGATTGTCGGTAGACGGATGTGTCCACGGCCGTGCCCGAGTACAGCTCGGCGTGAAGCTCCCATCCAAACGGAAAGGCAGTGGCACGATACAGTCGGACGGCCCTCTGCCCCGCTGATTCCGGAATCATGTACGCGACATCGCCGTCGAAGAAGACATAGGGGTACGAGAGATGGCCGCCCGTATCGAGCGCCACCTCGGGCGGGCCCATGCTGCCGTCGGCGCCGAGCTCGGCGCAGGAGATGACTCCACGATTCGCGCCGTAGAGGAAATCCTCGAAGAAG
Organism: Gemmatimonadales bacterium; assembly: GCA_038253885.1. Taxonomy (GTDB): domain Bacteria; phylum Gemmatimonadota; class Gemmatimonadetes; order Gemmatimonadales; family Gemmatimonadaceae; genus JALZAQ01. Next base: position 83,143 of record JBBSGP010000009.1, read on the forward strand.
ATCCAGATCCTCCCGTCGCGCTCCACCAGAAAGGGGTCGGCGTAGTAATGACCGCGGGGTGACTCGATCCACCGAAAGCCCGACATGTCGGGCGTTCCTTTGTCGAGAGGGGGATGCTCGACCCGAATCGCGATCCGCCAGTGCTCGACCTCGTGGCGCGCGGTCAACATCCGCGCAGCTCGCCTCGCGGCCTTCGCGGCGACCCGAGGGCCAGCCCACCGGATCACTTCCCAGTTGGTCGGGCGACGATAGATCCGCCGCCGGCCTTCGTATGGAGCGGATGGCACGCGACGCTGCTCCAGATACTCCCAACCCCGCTCATGCAGCTCCCGCAGCTTCTGGATCACCAGATGCGTCGAGCCGAAGTACGGGCGAACGCGATTGCGGGCGAGAGACAGACCGCTCTCCGTCGCGAACAGCGTCTTGGCCAGGATGACCCCCGCATCCAGCTCCTCGGTCAGGCGTTGCAGGACCACACCGGAAATCGGATTCTCCTCGACCAGCTCCCAGAAATGGGCTGGCCCGCCCCGGTAACGGTCGCTGTCCCCATGATGAAAGGACCAGACGCCGTAGCGGGCCACGTCGAGTATCCCGCCTCGAAGAATGTTGAAGCCGAAGCGCAGGAGGACATCGAGGTGCGCCGCGCGGATCCGATCGAGGTCGGGCTCCGTGAATCGATGCTCGAATCGCTTCGTCACCGGGCGAACGTGAATCCGATCGATGCCCTCGAGCATGGCCGAGCAGTCCACAGGCTCGATGGGGTCGCGGTCTGCGTCGGAGTGACGCCGATCGAGACGGTTGTAGAGAGACCAGGCCAATTCCTTGCGACGCCGGGCATCGGTGAGGGCGCCGAGCACGCGGAGCGGAAGGGGACGCCGCATCGCCGCCTCAGGGCGGGGAGTGGAAGCCGCCGCATCGGCGTTGAAGACGAGCAGCTCGAGCGCCGCGAAGTTGCACGCGCGAATGTCCTCGATGATGCCCGCGAAGACTCTGCTCAGCCGAACGTCGTCCAGAAGAATGCCGATCCTCAGAGGCGGACGGTCGGCGGACGAGACGAGGAAAAGAGAGGAGATTGTCGCGTCGGGCATCGAGGGAGTATACGCGGATTCCGGGCTTGGCGGTGCCTCTGGCGGGTCGGCGGCGGCCGGCCTTGACGCCTCGGATAAACGGCTGTAGCTACCGGGACCCGAGCACCTGTTCACCCACGATCTCCGAGGATGTTGCATGATCCGGTCGCCTGCTGTCGGCTCTGGCCGCTCACTCCGTCTCGCGCTCGCCTCGACGGCAGCCATTCTATCGGCCGCCTGCTCAGGTGAGTTGACGCGACCAGCGCCGGCGACCGCGCCGGAGGTCCCCAGAGCAGTGGCGGCACTGACCGCTCCGGTGGCCGATTACACTCGAGTGCCGCTGCCGACGGGCGAGTTCGGCTGTGGTCGCGCCAACGACATCAATAACAGCGGCGTCGTGGGCGGAAACGTCTTCGTCTGCGGACCGACGTTCGTCTCCCGCGCCGCGCTCTGGATCAACCGCGCTCTCGTCGTGCTTCCCGCGCTCGCACCGAACGGCAGCTCGAATGTTCTAGCTGTGGACGACGACGGAACAGCAGTCGGCTTTGCCAGCGATGCGAACGGCACGTCCCACGCGACTGCCTGGAGGAACGGCGTCCTGATCCCCCTTCCGGGCGGGGAGAGCAGCACGGCTGCGGACATTCGGGGCGGCGTTATTGTCGGATCCATCACTCTCGCCGGGGTCCGCCTTCCCGCGATGTGGGTGCACGACCAGCTCTTCACCGACGCGCAGCCCGCGGGATTCGTGGGAGCGCGCTTCAACTCCATTGCCGTGGGAGTGGTGGCGGGCACGGCGCTCAATCCGATCAGCGGTATCGTAAGAAGTGTGCAGGCGTTCCGCTGGTTCGGCCCGGGCCGGTATCAGCTTCTGGACCTTCCGGCCGGCGGCGCGACGGTCGTCCTCGGCCAGGTGAACGACTTCCAGATGGTGGTGGGGGTCGTGACGGGGGCGACGGGCAGCTTCAGCGTCTACTGGCCCGGCGGCTCGACGTCACCGGTGACCGTGCCCCTTCCCGATGGCTACATCAGCAGCGATCTGCGCGCGATCAACGATTGGGGCTGGCTCGGCGGGTCACTCACCGCCGCCGGCCTCAACCCGATCGTCGCACCGGCCGTCTATGTCACTGGGCACAATCTGTGGTTCCGGCTGCCCAATGACGACAGCTTCGGCACGGTGTTCGGTCTCAACGACCGGCGGCAGTTGGTGGGAACGTTCAGTCTGACCGCCGCGCAGCCGGTGCTGTGGGAGCCGAACAGCTGAACCTTGTGAGGCGCTCGCCGGCCACGTGACCGGAAGGAGGCTCGACGCACAGTCGGGCCTCTTTCTGCAAGGACGCCCCCTGGTCGACCTCCAAATCGCGCAATGGACGCGCTGGCCGGAATACATTTGTTTAAATAAATAGGTGATCCGCATTACAGTTCTGCGATGCTCCGGCCGATGCTTTATGAGAAGGCGCTAATCGAGCACCCCGCTCGGATTACCTGGTCGAAGTCACCGCATTCATAGAGGGTCGCCATGGGACGGTCAATCGGTCGAGTTGAGAAGAAGGCCGCGCGCGCTCGCGGCATTCTGGTCGCGATCGCCGCGATGTCGCTGGCGGCATGCTCCTCGGACGTGCTGGGTCCGACGCCTACGTCGGTATCGACGCAAAGCGTCGTCGACATTCCGATCGCGAACTATGCGGAAATCGCACTGCCCACTGGAACGTACGACTGCGGCCGTGCCATCGCGGTAAACAATTCCGGTACCGTGGGAGGGAACGTCTTCCTGTGCGCGGTTCCCTCAGTGGTGCACGCAGCCCTGTGGGTGAACGGCACGCTGACAATCCTGCCGAGCATCGCGGCGCAGGGAAGCTCCAATGTGCTGGCTCTTTCCGACGACGGCGTCGCCGTTGGCTTCTCGATCGACGCGAACGGCGTTTCGCACGCGACCATGTGGGTTAACGGCGAGATGACGGTTCTTCCGGGCGGACAGAGCAGCGGTGCTGCGAGCATCGATGGCGCCGGAAAAATTGCTGGGTCGGTCACAGTCGCTGGAGTCAGGCTGCCGGCGCTCTGGATCGGGGGACAGCTGTTCACCGACGCACAACCGGATGGCTACGTCGGAGCACGCTTCAATTCCGTCGTCATTGGCGTCGTCGCGGGGACGGCATTGAATCCTGTGAACGGGATCGTGAGGGGAGCGCGGGCCTTTCGCTGGTATGGCCCGAGGAACTACGAGCTTCTGACACTGCCGACGGCCGCGTCGAGCGTGGCGTTGGGACAGGTGAACAGCTCCGGCAGTGTCGCGGGTGTGGCCTTCGGCGAGCTTGGCGCGGTGAGCGTTTTGTGGCCGGGCGGTTCGACGCTTCCGGTGGTCGTCTCCGTGCCACCTGGCTACGCCACCAGCGATCTGCGCACCATCAATAGTGATGGTGTGATGGCGGGATCGCTCACCGGGATCGGTGTCGGGGCGCCGGTGTATCCGGTTTTCTACCGCCCGGGCCCCGGCAAATGGTCACGCCTTCCCACCGCCGATCCCTACGGCGCGGTGTACGACAGCGACGATACGGGAAGGTTCGCCGGCTCGACGGGACTGCCGAACGCCGTTCCTGTCCTCTGGCAGCCGAAGCCTTGATGCTTAGGCAATCCCAGATCTCGTAGCTGGCGCGCGAGCAGTCGATGACAGCTGCCGCTCCTTCCACAGGGAGTAGAGCGCAGGGATAACGACCAGTGTCAGCAGTGAGCTGGTGAGCATGCCTCCGACCATGGGCGCAGCGATGCGTTTCATCACATCGGCCCCGGTGCCGTCGCTCCAGAGGATCGGCACGAGAGCCGCCGTGATGGCGATCACCGTCATGATCTTGGGTCGCAGGCGCCCGACGGCACCCTCCTCGACCGCGGCGTCGACGTCGGCACGCTCGTGCAGCAATCCGGCGTCACGGCGCGCGAAGTGGGCGTGATCGAGATACAAGAGCATGATGACGCCCGTTTCGGCCGCGACACCCGCCAACGCGACGAAGCCGATCGTTACCGCAACACTGAGGTTGTAGCCGAGAGCCCAGACGAGCCACACTCCACCGACGAGCGCGAACGGCAGCGACAGCATCACGATCAGACATTCGGGCACGCTGCGAAAGTTGACGTAGAGGAGAAGAAAGATGATCGCGAGGGTGACTGGCACGACGACGCGAAGCCGACTGCTCGCGCGCTGCATCGCTTCGTACTGCCCGGACCACTCGAGTCGGTATCCTGCTGGGAGAGAGAGCTTGCCCTCGAGGAGCGGCTTGGCTTCCGCTACGTAGCCTCCGACGTCACGGCCGCGCACGTCCACATAGACGATGTTCGTGAGATTCGCGTTCTCGGACTTGATGAGCGTCGCGCCCTTCACGATCTGGATGCGTGCGAGCTGGCCGAGCGCGACCTGCGCGCCCGCCGGCGTGGCGACGAGGATATCGGCCAGCCTGCTCGGATCGTCCCGGAGCTCCCGCGCGTAGCGGACCAGGACCGAGTAGCGCTCGCGCCCTTCGATCACCTGCCCCGCTTCCATTCCACCCACCGCCGTCGCAACGGCGCTCTCCACGTCATCCACAGACATGCCATAGCGAGCTGCCGCATCGCGATCCACCGTGACGTCGAGATTCCTGCCACCGACCGCGCGCTCCGAGAACACGGTATTCGTCCCGGCGACCGACGGAAGAATCCCCTCGATCTGCCTGCCGATGCGATCGAGTGTGTCAGGGCTCGGCCCCACGATCTTGATGCCGACGGGAGTCTTGATTCCGGTGGCCAGCATGTCGAGCCGGTTCCGGATCGGCATGGACCACATATTGGCGACACCAGGTGTCCTGACGGTGGCGTTGGCTTCGGACACCAGGGAGTCGTAGGTCACGCCCGGCCGCCATTCGCTCCTCTCCTTGAGAATGGCGATGGTCTCGATCATCGACATCGGTGCCATGTCGGTCGCTGTTTCAGCGCGCCCGATCTTTCCCAGCACCATCTTCACTTCCGGCAGCCGGGCCAGTGCCGCGTCGCGCTGCTGCACGATCCGCTTCGCCTGCGCCGTTCCGACAGCCGGGAGAAGGCTCGGCATGTCCATGATCGACCCTTCGTTCAGAGGCGGCATGAACTCGCTCCCCAGGCGCCTCCAGGCCGGGATGGTCGCAGCGAGCAGCACGACGGCACCGACAATCGTTGCCCAACGGTGTCGGAGCACGAGCGCGATGCCAGGCCGATAGATCCTGATGAGAAGCCGGTTCACCGGGTTGGCGGCCTCCGCTCTCACGCGGCCACGAATGAACAGTCCCATCAACACGGGGACGAGCGTGATCGAGAGGAGCGAGGCCGCCGCCATGGCCAGCGTTTTCGTCCAGGCCAGCGGGCGGAACAGGCGGCCTTCCTGCGACTGCAGCGCGAACACCGGCAGGAAGGAGACGGTGATGATCAACAACGAGATGAAGAGCGCCGGACCAACCTCCTTCGCCGATTCAGCGACGAGCTGCCAGTGGCCCCGCTGTCCTCCTTCGCGCTCGTTGCGCTCGATGTGCTTGTGAAGGTTCTCAACCATCACGATCGCCGCATCGATCATCGCGCCGATCGCGATCGCTACTCCTCCGAGGCTCATGATGTTGGCGGTGAGACCGAGAGAGCGCATCACGAGCAGCGCCATGAGGACACCGAGGGGAAGCGTGACGATCGCAACCAGAGCGCTGGAGGTGTGGAAGAGGAACACCACCGTCACCAGCGCCACGATGAGCGACTCCTCCAGGAGCTTGCCGCGTAGCGTGTGGATCGCCGCCTCGATCAACCCCGAGCGGTCATAGCCCTCGACGAACGTCACTCCCCTGGGCAGCGCCGCCTGGATTTCTGCCATCCTCGCCTTCACTCGTCTGATCACGGCCAGAGGATTCTCGCCGAAGCGCATCACGACCCATCCGGTCACGATCTCGCCCCGCCCATCGAGGTCGGCGATCCCGCGACGGATCTCCGGGCCGATCTGGACGTTGGCCACGTCCCCCACCGTGATCGGTGATCCGCCGGCACCGACACCGAGCGAGACATGACGGATGTTATCGAGGCTCTCGACGCGTCCGCGTCCGCGGAGGACGTACTCCATCCCTCCCATCTCGAGTGTTCGTCCGCCCATGTCCGCATTCGATGCGCGGACGGCCTGGGTGACTCGCTCGATCGGGATCCGGTACGCCAACAGCTTCGCGGGATCGACCTCCACCTGGTATTGCTTCTCGAATCCGCCCAGCGACGCGATCTCCGCCACTCCAGCCACCGCCGTCAGCGCGGGTCGCACCGTCCAGTCCTGCAGACTGCGCAGATGGGCGAGATCCAGAGCGCCGGTGGTGTCGCCGAGGATGTACTGCATCACCCACCCCACCCCGGTCGCGTCGGGCCCGAGCATCGTCCGCGCTCCATCGGGGAGCCGTCCTCGAATGGCGTTCAGGTACTCCAGCACTCGGGAGCGTGCCCAGTAGAGATCGGTGTTGTCCTCGAACACGATGTACACGGCCGAGAGCCCGAACTGGCTCATCCCGCGCACGAATTTCGTGTGCGGCACCTTGAGCAGCTCCGTCTCCAGCGGGTACGTCACCTGGTCCTCGACGCTCTGCGGAGCCTGGCCCGGCCACTCGGTCATCACGATCACCTGAGCGTCCGACAGGTCCGGGATGGCATCCACCGGCGTCCCTACGACCGCCCAGGTTCCGGCGACCGCGAGGGAGGCGCTGGCGAGGACCACCACGCGTGTGTGACGTGTCGACCAGTCGATGATGCGCGCAAGCATGGGGGGCTACCTCCGCGGTGCCGCTGGGTGGGGCTGCGCCATCATGCCGCTCATGACCTCCCCCAGATTCGCTTCCGAGTCGAGCAGGAACTGCGGCGATGTCACGACCCGCTGTCCCGGAGCGAGACCGGCCAGGATCTCGCTGTATTGTCCGCCCGTGCGTCCGAGCCGCACTTCCTGCGGCATGAGCTCACCCGCCCCCATGTCCACGAAGACGAGATCCCGCTCGCCCGTGCGCAGGACCGCCGACGTCGGGACCGTGAGCGCCGAGCGTGCCGGCGTTGACAGCCGGACGGATGCATACATTCCCGGTTTAAGCAGGTGGTCTGCATTCGGCACGACGACGCGTGCCCGCACCGTTCGGGACATCGAGTCCACGGTCGGGAAGACGAAGCTGACGATTCCCCGGAGGGTGCGGCCGGGCGCCGCCGCCAGCTCGACGTCGGCGATCGTGCCGATCCGGATCATGGCCGCGTCGGCTTCACGGAGCTGGATCTCGAGCCACAGCTGCGAGAGGTCGGCGATCGTGTACAGCGGCTCGCCGGCGACGATCGACTGCCCCTGCACCACCCTCTTCTCGGCGATGACACCGGACGAGGGCACGTAGAGTGTGATGGTCCGTCGCACGTGTCCGCTGCGCAGCACGTCATCGATCTGATTGTCGGACACGTCCCACAGCCGGAGTCTTCTCTTCGTCGCGTCGGCGAGACTGCTGCTCCCCTCCACGCCGGAGGAGTCGGGCACGCCGCCCGGTCCCACATCGCGCTGCAGCTGCGCGGCGACGAGCAGCTCCTGTTGGGCCGAGATCAAGTCCGGCGAGTACACCTCGAGGAGAGGCTGACCCTTTCTCACCGCTTGGCCAGTGGCATTGACGTACAGCCGCTCGGCAAAACCGCCAAACTTGAGGGCGACCTGGGTCGTTCTGGTCTCGTCGAAGGTGACGACGCCGGTCGCTCGGGCATCGCTCGTGAGAGCGCGCACGCTCGCCACGTCGAAGGTGACACCGAGCTGCCGGAGCTGGGTGGCGGTGAGCCGGACGGATCCCTTTCCCGTCATGTCCATGCCGGGCATCGCGTCAGCGCCTATGCGCTGCGGCGAGCGGGCGGAGGCGGGCGCGTGACGGCGAGAGCGGGCGATCACCCATCCAGCGGCGATCAGAAGAGTGACCGACAGGCTGGCGAGCGCGATCCACGAGCGGCGGGGTATCATGGCAGGATCTCCTTGCCGACCACGCGCTCGAGCTCGGCGACGCTCTTGGCGAAATCGCTGAGAGCGCGAAAGTAGTCTGTCTCGGCAGCGAAGAGCGCCGCCTGGTCCTCGAGCACCTGCGGGAGCTCGATCTTCCCGGCCGCGTAGCTCTCGGTGACAGAGGCGAGCGCCGCCCGACCCTGCGGCAGAAGCGCCTTCACGTAGAGCGCGAGCTGGGTCCGATTGCGCTCGGCATCGGAGACGAGTCGCGCGACCTCGGCGCCGAGCTCGCGAACGCTGGCGTCGTGCTCCGCTTCCAGCGCCGCCAGATCGGCCCCGGCCGCTTTCGCGAGATCGCTCTGGTTCTGTCCCCGGTGAAGTGGAAGGGGGAGCGACACCGTCGCGGTGATCATGTCGGAGCGCCCGTTCCGCTGGCCGTAAGCGACTGCCACGTCCACATCAGGCAGATAATCCCTTCTTGCGAGCTCGACGCGTGATCGCTGCGCGGCGATCAACGCCTCGTGTTGTTTGAGCGCCGGGCTCTCGAAAGTCGCCAGCCGTTGCAGCTCCGGAAGCGACGGCAGTGGCGAGCTCGCGGCACGCGCGCCGAGGCCCGAAGAGACGAAGCTGACCTCGAGCGCCGAGGCGGAGACGGCGGCGCGCGCGATCGCGGTGGGGATCGCGGCCGCGTCTACCGGCTGCTCGCTCCCGCGGTCCAGAAGCGCATTGAGCCGCGCGAGAGTCGCTCGCCGCTCTTCCCCGAGTGACGCCGCGGTCTGCGACAGTCGCGCCGAGGTGAGCTGTGCTTTGAGGACATCCGCCTGAGTCGCGCGGCCGGAGGCGTAGCGCGCTTCGGTCACGGCAACGAGCCCGGTCAGTACCTTCTGGCTGCGCTCCGCTACCTCGAGCGCCCGACCGAGAAAGGCGAGGTCGTAGTAGGCGTGTCTCACGTCGCGAACGACCTCTCGCCGCACGACCTCGCGCGCCGCGTCCGATGCGGCGACGTCTAAGGCAGCCGCCTGCCGCCGCAGAGACAGTTTTCCGGGATACGGAATCGTCTGGCTGACGCCGATCATCTTCATCGTCATGAAGTCGGTGAAGCCGGGGTCGCTGACCGGAAAGTTCTGGACGCCCGCCATGAGCATCGGATCTGGTCGAGCACCAGCGGGATTCACCCGATCCCGTGCCGCCTCGCGGCGCGCGTTGGCCGCGCGGATCACAGGACTGACCGTGAGCGCGCGAGCAATCAGTGAGTCGAGATCGGCGGCGTGGCCGCCCACTCGTGGCGCGGATTCCTGCGCCCACGCGTGGCGCGATGAGCTCGCGCCGGCGAGGACCATGAGGACGGCCAGCATCGGCACGAGCGAGATGCGGAGGCGCCACGCCGGGTAGAGTGGCGACACGGTCGGTCTCGCCACGAGGCGAGACCGCGGATGGATGGAGTGCATGGATCCCTCTCAGAGTCCAACTCGGCGCGCCCCTCGCCCGGTATGAGCGTTCGAGACGCGCGAGGTTTCCGCTCGGGCCGCCGATCAGTGCTCGGCAATACCCTCGCGGCTCACGAGTGCGTGGATGAGTTGGACTACGCTCGCGGCGGCGGAGGGTCCGGTGGGGTCGAGTGAGAGGCTGGAGCGACGACGACGAGCGCTGCGGCCTGCGAGTCTCCGGCGTGTGGGGAGCTCAGCCGGAGTACCGCCGATGCCACCGCCGTCGGCAAGCATGGGGCCATGGGCTGGCACCCGGCCGGCGCCCACGGCAGCTGGCACGGCGATGGGTCGGAGTCAGGCGCCTGTGCCTGATCGGAATGCCGCGCGGAGCCGTGCACATCCATGCCTGGCATGGACGAGGCGCCCGCCGCCCCGGCGTGCATCGCCGCCATTGCCGACGTCGCGCACGCGCGGCCGCTCCCCGTCACCACCAGCTGGAGGAGGAGAGCACCCGAAAGGACGGCCGTCATGCGGCGGAGCGGGCGTCGCGTCATACCCGGGTCAAGCTAGTAGACGGGAGGGAGAAATTCCACATGTCATCGACGATCGAGCGGCTGGAGCGGTACCGGACGCTCGATCGCCTGCAGGCGACGATGCGCGCGGCCGTGGAGCACGGAAGCGGCTCGTTTTTCACCTTGCCCGGGCCGATTGGCAGAGGGATATTCGACACGCTGGTCATCGTCCCAGCTCCGCCCGTGACGGCACGCATCTCTTACCCGGGGCAACGTGATGTCGCCGGTTCATCGATTGTGGTCGACCATCGCGTCTGTCGCCCTTGTCGCGTTCGGATGCACCAATTCCGTGGCCCCCCGGGCGAGCATCACCTTCGTGCTCGACGCACCGCTCTGCAGCTCGGTACTCCCGATCCAGTTCCTGATCGACAGTGCGCTGGTGGGCACCGATACCTTCCGCATCAGGGTTCCTGGCGAGCACACGAGATCGCGCGCCTTCGGAGCGTCGGCCGGACGGCACGTGGTGAGCGCGCGGCTGCTGAGTGGGTTGGTCTGGCCGGATACGACCGTCACTCTCCTGTCGGGACAGGCTGCCACAGTATCCTTGCCGCTCTACTGCTCGTAGCGGGGGGACGAGCTTGGCATGTGGTCCATGCCTACATCGACGCGGCTGCGCTCGTCTCTCGGCCGGAGCGCTGGATACTCGTCAGCGCTCGGGATATTCCCCCACAGCGCACCAATGGAGGCACGACACCACCGGAACCCAAGCTGTCCCCAACGACGCGATGAAGGTGCCCACAATGGCACCGCCAAGGAAGCCGAGAGGACACTGCAGTGCCTGACATCAACAAAGACAAGGTTATCGCCTTCAAGTCCCAGAAAGCATTCGAGTCCTGGCTCGGGAAGAACCACGACAGGGTTGGCGGCATCTGGCTCCGAATCTACAAGAAGGCGTCCGGCACGACGACGGTCACCTACGCCGAAGCGCTCGACGTCGCGCTCTGCTTCGGCTGGATCGATGGGCTCAAGCGCTCATACGACGACGTCTCGTTCATCCAACGCTTCACCCCGCGCCTCGCGCGGAGCGGTTGGTCCAAAATGAATGTTGGTCACGTCGACCGACTGTCCATCGAAGGCCGCATGAGGCCTCCCGGCCTCGCTGCCGTCGAAGCGGCGCGGAGCGACGGCCGTTGGGCCAACGCATACGAGTCGCCTCGACACGCTCAGATTCCTGATGACTTTCTCCGCGCCCTCAAGCGGAACAAGAAAGCCTACGCGTTCTTTGAGTCGCTCAACCGGGTGAATCACTACGCCATCGCCTACCGGCTGGGCAGCCCCAAGAAGCGCGAGACGAGGGAGAAGAGAATGAAGCTTTTCCTGGACATGATGGCCAAGGGCCAGAAGATCCACGAATAGTCAGCTGTCAATCGTGGCGCGTCTGGCCGCCGAGGGTTAGCCGCATCCCGTGGCGTTTCTGCTGGTCTCCGCCATCCCCAGTATGGACGCTCGGCTCGGCCGCGATGGCGACATCCGCGCGTTCCCTCGATCCGACTCTCGATCCCTGTTGTTTCGGCACAACAGCCCATCAGACGGCGGCAGGGCGACTGGGGTTGTCGCGAAACAGCTCCCTTTCCCGTGTAGCCAGGATGGATAGACCAGCGGTCAATCCAACCGTTGTCCGGGAAAAGCAAGCCTCGCGCGACCGTCCCGCACCGTAGAGAGGCACATCATGAATCGTCGCCCACTGATACTGTTCGTCGTCCCGTTCGCTCTCGGACTCGTCTCCTGCCAAGGGGACACGACCGCTCGTCGTGCCGTGTCCGAAGTGACAATCGTTTCACCGCCTTCGA
>JBBSGP010000010.1:0-89714 GCA_038253885.1 Gemmatimonadales bacterium
CCGCGCGCGATGGCGGCCCAGAAGCATTGGCGGTCCTCACGCCGCCCGACCGGCGGACGCCCCGGCGAGCGCAGAACCGCTCGCGTGGAACGACTGGACTTCCGCGTTCCTGTCTTCGTCATCGCTCACCTCCATGATGGGCTGTTGCGACGACCGATTGAATTCACCCAGTACACGTCACGCGCCTACCGGGATCAGCTCGCGCTTCACGGCGTCCGAGGCTCCATGGGACGGCGCGGGAACCCGTACGACAATGCCACGATGGAGAGCTTCATGAAGACGCTCATGTACGAGGAGATCTATCCTTGAGAGTACGGGACGGTGGATGACGTGATCCGCCGACTCCCCCATTTCATCGAGGAGCTATACAATCGACGGCGCTTGCACTCCTCACTCGGCTATCGCCCTCCCCCCGAGGAGTTCGAAACCGTGCATACCCAACCCGCCGCCTAGGTCAAAGCCAACCCTCTCACCTGTCCCGCCTCAGGAGGTCACTCCACTCAAGAAAAGGTCTAATTTCAATCATCATTGACAAGCAGCTGCGCCCTTCCTCTCATTTAACCCGTGAACGGGCGTCGTCTGACGTGCCCTAGCTGCGCGCTGCGATCCACACGTCCGGCTCCTCCGCACCACGCCGCGTCTCGTCGCTCCGCCCCTTCCGCCATCCTCTCGGCCGGAATGCCCATGTCACTCAGCGCACGCGTGGCCATTGGACTCGCCCTCGGACTCGCGGCGGGCGTCGCCGCCTACGCGGCGCGCAGTCCGGCGCTGCTCGCCCTCGCCGCGCTCGCGGAGCCGGTGGGCACGCTCTGGGTCAACGCGATCCTTATGACGGTCGTCCCGCTCGTGGTCTCGAGTCTGGTCGTCGGTGTGGCCTCGGCGAGTGATCCCCGCCTCGTCGGGCGGCTCGGACGCAGGGCGGCGGCGCTCTTCCTCCTCCTCGTCTCCTGCAGCGCCGCGCTCACCGCGCTGATCACGCCGCCGCTGCTCGCGTGGCTCCCGATCGACGCCGCGACGACGGCGTCGCTGCGCGTCGTCGCTGCGGGTGCCGGCCCGTCGCACCTCGCAGCCCCGACGGCGCGCGAGTGGCTCGTCGGGCTCGTGCCCTCGAACCCGGTCAAGGCGGCGGCGGACGGTGCCATGCTCCCACTCGTCGTGTTCACACTCGCCTTCGTCCTCGCGCTCATGCGGGTCGAGCCCGAGTTACGCCGGGCGCTGGTCCGTCCCTTCGAGGCCGTGGCCGCGGCGACGCGGGTGCTGATTGGCTGGGTCCTGGCGCTCGCACCGCTCGGCGTCTTCGCGCTCACGTTCCCGCTCGCCGCGCGCCTCGGGGGCCGCCGCGGCCGGGGCGCTCGCGTACTACGTCGCGCTCGTCGCGGCGATCTGCGTCGTGCTGCTGCTCGCGATTTACCCCGTCGCGGTCGCGGCTGGGCAGCTCCCGCTCCGGCGCTTCGCCCGCGCCGCCGCCCCGGCGCAGGCGGTGGCCTTCAGCTCCCGCTCGTCGCTCGCGTCGCTGCCTGCCCTCATCGATGGGGCGGAGCGGCTTCTTGGGCTCCCACCGGCGGTCACCGGCTTCTGCCTGCCGCTCGCGGTCTCGACGTTCAAGCTCTGCGGCCCCGTCGTCACGCTGGTGGGCATGCTCTTCATGGGGCGGCTGTACGGAGTTCCTATCTCTCCGCTCGCCTTGGCGCAGGCCACGGCCCTCTCGGTGCTCCTGAGCTTCGCCGTACCGGGAGTGCCAGGCGGCGCGCTCCTGATCGCAGCGCCGATCTTCGCCACGGTCGGCTTACCGCTTCAGGCGATCGGGACACTTCTTGCCGTGGACACGATCCCGGACATGTTCCGCGCGCCCGTGAACGTGACCGCCGATCTCGCCGTGGCGGCCATCCTCGGCCGCCAGGCGCCCGCTCCTGCGTTGCCAGTATCACGGGCGCTCGAACCCGTCGCGGCGACCCCTCCGGGTTCAACAGCCATCCCGTAAGCGACAGTGGTGTTCCGTGGCCAGCAGCCCAGCCTCATCTCATGCCGTCCGAGCGCGCCGAGGCGGTCTGCGCACCTCGCGCTAGAATGCACGGAACTTGAGTCACAGGTTTGGCAGGTCTACGACAACGGCACCACCCCGCGAGGCGCCGTTGTCATTGCCACAACTCGAGCCGTCGCCCGACCGTCTACGGCTCGCGCTCGTTCGCCGTGGGGAACGGTTTCGCGGGATGGGGGCCGATCTTCGCGACAGTGTACTCGCTCGCCCAGAAGTCCGGCGGACCCTCACTATCTTGCACCTTGTTGCTCACCGGCTTGAGGCCGTTCTTCAGGTAGGCGGCGATGTCGGAGAGCTCGCGGTCGCTCATGTGCCGCCACTCGGGCCACGGCATGGGAGGAGCGAGGTACTTTGGATTCGCCGGGAAATTCCCCTGCCCGGGAGTGATGGAGGTGATTGTCACGTCGGGCGTTTCACCGGGACGCAGCCCGTAGCGCAGCGCGTTGAAGATCTGGCGCTCGCTGAATCGGCCAAGTCCCGTCGTGTTGTCGGGCGTCAGATTTCTCGCGCGCGTGTGAAAGCACGGTTGTGCACCGGGAGTTGTGGCGCAGGGGCCGATGAGAAACTCTTGCTGGGGGGACATCATCCCCGCGAGGTAGCCCGTCGCGGCGGGATCGGCACCTCCTCCATGACAGCCTCCACAGGCATGATTGACGACCAGGGCTCGACCCCGCAGCACTTGGGCTCGCGACACTGGTCTCTCCGACACGGACGGGGGCGCGGAACTCCTCCCGCTCTCGCGCGCGTAACCGGAGAGCGCGACACCGGACATGACCGCTCCCAGGTACCAGTACGTCTTGGTCGACCCACTCATGGAATCCCCTCCTTGATCAGTGAACTTCGAGAATGCCCATCATCCCGTGGTCTTCATGCTCCAGGATGTGGCAGTGGAACATCCATTTTCCCGGGAAGTCGTCGTACCGGACGATGAAGCGCACCGTCTCGTGCTTGCGCACGTTCACCACGTCCTTCCAGCTGCGGAACGCCTCGGGCATGCCATCGCGGTCGAGCACCTGGAACTGGAAGCCGTGCAGATGGAAGGGGTGATCCATGCCCACCAGATTCTCGATCTGCCAGATCTCCGTCGCGCCGAGCCGCGAAATGACGTCGGAATGCATCATGTCCATCAGGTGTCCATTGATCATCCCCTGGCTCAGCGCCATGACGCGGGTGGCCGTCGCCCGGGATGTATCCAGCGCCGCGATGGGTCTCAGCACGTCCGGAATCGACACGGGCGCCAACGGCGCCTCATCGGTGTATCGCAGCGTCAGCAGGTCGCGCGCGACGTCCCAGTCCGTCGGGCGTGTCTGCGGCACGTAGCGGTCGTACGG
Source organism: Gemmatimonadales bacterium (assembly GCA_038253885.1). GTDB lineage: Bacteria > Gemmatimonadota > Gemmatimonadetes > Gemmatimonadales > Gemmatimonadaceae > JALZAQ01. The sequence continues at coordinate 3,370 of JBBSGP010000010.1, forward strand.
CAGCGACTGCAGCGTGGCGCGGCTCCCCGGTGGTCCCGTGCCGCGCACCAACACCTCGACGCGCTCCGAGTTCGCGAGCACGATCTCCTTCACCTCGACTGGTCGCTCGAACAACCCGCCATCGTTCCCCACGTGTATCAGCGTCTGGCCCGGTATCGCCAGGCGGTACACACGCGCCGCAGACGCGTTGATGACGCGCCAGCGCTGCACCTCGCCGCCGCGGATGGAGATCGTTGGCATGACGTGTCCATTCACGAACAGGACGTTGCCCTCCCGTCCGTTCACCTCATCCACCTCACCCTGCGATGATCGGCGCGCAGGAAATTCGATCGACCCATCCGCTCCAAAGCGATTGTCGACGAGGATCAGTAGCTTCTCGGTCACGGAGGCCGGCACGGGATCGCGCTGGGGCCGGACGATGACCGCGCCGACGAGGCCTTTGACAATCTGAAAGCCCGAGCGAAAGTCCGGATGCGGATGATACCAGTACGTGCCAGCAGTGCCGAACGGAATGGTGAACGCGTAGGTGTACGTCGCCCCTGGCCTGACCGGATAGAATGGACTGCCGTCCATCGCTACGGGAATGTGCAGGCCGTGCCAGTGAATGCTAGTGGACTCGGGAAGGCGGTTGCGGAAATGCACGGTGACCCTATCGCCCTCGTGCACCTCCAGGGTCGGACCCGGAACGGTGCCGTTGTATGCATAAACGGGGGAGGTCGTGCCGGGCATCAAGGAGAGACGCGCCGGGCGAGCCGTGATCGTCACCTCGACTGTGCCGGGCCTCGTGGACTCGTTTCGCAATACCGGAGGGGTAGGGAAGCTGTCGAGGGCCGTTGGCGCACGTGTCGAGATCGGGTTGTTGTGCCGGGCGCGACGCGGCACATCGGCGGATGCCGTCGATCCGAGGGCAAACACCAACATCATGACGGCCTTCCTCCGTGCTCGCTGGCCACGGCGAGGGCGCTGTCCGCCACAAATCGCTCGCGATAGCTGGCGCTTCGACGACATGCTGCGATCTCCAGTGGCTGATGGTCCCTTCGTCGGCCCTATGGTACGGCGATCGGGAATCATTAGCCAGGCTTGCATGAAAGGGTCGACGGGCGCGTGAGGTCCCTGGCACGCCGGCACCACGACGAGGCCGGCGGCCGCCGCAACGTACCCCCAGTGGAGGGGCCGAGTGTTCGTCGCGGCGGCACGGAGGTTGGCGTGGCGTGTGCAACCCACCCGGCGAGGCGCCGAATCGGTAACGGAGCGCCTTCACGCTTCAACACATCGCGCACCGCCGCCGTACAGTCTTCACATGACGTCAACCGTGACCGTCCCTACCACGACCCGCGGAGACATCGGGCTGCTCGTTCTCCGCGTCATTGTCGGAATCATTTTCGCCGCTCACGGGGCGCAGAAGATCTTCATGATGGGCTTGGCCGGGACCGCCGGCATGTTCGCGCGGATGGGGGTCCCTTTCCCCAGCCTCAGTGATCCGGCGGTCGCGCTTCTCGAATTCGGCGGGGGCCTCGCTCTCATCGCCGGGCTTCTCACTCCCCTCGTCGCGCTCGGTCTCGCGATCGACATGCTGGGGGCGGTCCTCATGGTGAAGGCCAAGAACGGCTTCTTCGCGCCGCGGGGAGCCGAGTTCGAGTTGCTGCTCTGCGCCGCGTCGGTGGTTCTGAGCCTGACGGGCGCCGGCGCGTACTCGCTCGATCGCCTCATCAGATCTCGGAGGGGATGAGGCACAAAGCGGCGTCGCCGCGCTCCGTCACGCGCGGGCGACGCCCACCCGAGGCACGCGTGCGAGGCCACGAGCACCGAGAGCCCTTTACGCCGAGGCTGTTGACAAGTACTTTGAATGTTAAAGCAACGACCTTCCGGGCGCCGGCAGGCCGGTCAACCTGGTCGAGGACCCCTCATGCCACAGATCTGGTTTCGCCCGCTCGGTTGGATCTACCGGCCCGTCTCGGCGGCAGGCTGGGTGGTCACCATCATCACATTCGGGCTGGGCACTCAGTTCTTCGTCGCGGTGGATCGTCACTCGCACTCGGTGAGCGACACGTTCATCGGCGTCTTCCCCTATGCCGCGCTTTTCCTGATCATCGCCGGCTGGATCGCGTCGCACACATCGCCTCCTCGCGGCGGCCGCTAGAACCGACGCAGGACCGCCGATGAAGCGACTCATCGATCTGGTCGGCGCGACCATTGGTGGGTACGCGGGATGGTACCTCGGAGCGCTTGTGGGAACCATGACTGCGTTTCTCGTCAGCATGGTCACCACCGGGTTGGGCATCTACGTTGCCCGACGACTTGCAGCCGAATACCTCCCCTAGCCTGGCGGCCTCCGGTCGTGACAGCGTCCTCTGCCCTCATCGCGGACGTGTCCGTTGACGCTCACGAAGACCCAGCGATAGGACTCGCGATACAGCTCCAGCTTGAGGAGGCCGTAGTTGGCGTTGTAGCGGCTCTCGCTGTTCGCCGCGGGGCGGCGAGCGAACCAGTCGAGCCCTCCGCCTCCGGTGCCAACCACGAATTCGCGGATGCCATACGCCGTGTCGAGCACGCCGGCCGCGGTCTGGGGGGCAAACCGCTCATAGGCATGGTGATGACCGGTGATGACAATCTCGGCGCCCGCCTCCTCGAGCGCGCGCCAGAGTGACGCCGCGACCGGTGAGCCATCGACGCTCGAGCTGAATAGCGCATGATGCCAATACGCCAGAGTGCAGAGCGCGGGGTGTGCGGCCAGATCGCCGCGCAGCCATCGCTCCTGCGCCGAGCCCGGCGCCGCGTCGATGTTGCTGTTGAGGGCGACGATGTGCCAGGCGCCGAGCTCATAGGAGTAGTATCCCAACCCGGGCGGACCGGCCCGCTCGCCGAAATAGCCGAAATAGCCGGGTGCCTGACCACCGCGATACTCGTGGTTGCCGGGTGTGGGACGCGTGCGCTCGAAGTGCCGGCCCCAGTAGGGTGCATAGCAGCGCGCGAAGTCGCTCGGCGTGCCGTCGGGATAGGCGTTGTCACCGGCGGTGAAAACCGCGCCCGGGATCTGATCCAGGAGAATCGCCGTCGCGCGCGCGCCGCCGAGACCACAGAAGCCGATGTCGCCCGCTCCGACGAGCACCACACCGCCATGGAGCACGGTGCTGTCCGGCGCCAGCGATGGAGTCCACCCGAACAGGTAGCGCGCCGGCTTGCATGCAACGGGCAGAAGCAGAACGGCCGAGAATACGGAGCGCGCGATCCAGCGGCGCGCGTCGCCTTGCCGCTCGGATGAGCCGCCGGTAGCTTTCGTCGCTTCACGCCGGCGCGCGCGCGAACAGCCGCGTGCGGCCGCGTTTGCGTTCACGATGATCCTCACGAGTCGGTGATGGCGACGACGGCAATCCCGATCTGCAACTCCTCGCCGCTTCCAGATGTGCGAAGCGGTTGTGACGTCAACGCTCGGGCCCGACTGATGTCCCTCCGCGTCGCGCGGACGTCGCGCGCACGCGACTGATCGTTCCTCGAACAACGAGCGGAATGGCGAGCTACCGTTTCGCGCGTGTGCCGGCCGGCGGCGAGCGCATCGAGTTCTCCGATGGAGCGCTGAGAGTGCCGAAGCGGCCCATCATCCCGTTCATCGAGGGCGACGGGACGGGGTCCGACATCTGGCGCGCCGCACAGCGTGTCTTCGACGCCGCGGTTCATCAAGCGTTCGGCGATGAGCGCCGGATCGCGTGGATGGAGGTGTTCGCCGGCGAAAAGGCATTCACGCAATTCCAGGACTGGCTGCCTCCCGAGACGGTCGAGGCCTTACAGGAATTCCGCGTCTCGATCAAGGGTCCGCTCACGACGCCGGTCGGCGGAGGGATCCGGTCGCTCAACGTGACCCTCCGACAGGTGCTCGATCTCTACGCGTGCATCCGGCCGGTGCGGTATTTCGAGGGTGTCGGCGCGCCGGTGAAGGAGCCTCAGAAGGTCGATGTCGTGATCTTCCGCGAGAACACGGAGGATGTGTACGCCGGCATCGAGTGGAAGGCAGGAAGCCCCGAGGCCGATGCCTTGATCGATTTCATCGGCGATCGCTTTCAGAAGAACATCCGCGAGCATTCGGCGATCGGTATCAAGCCGATGTCCGAGTTCGGTTCGAAGCGCCTGATCGAGATGGCGATTCGATTCGCGCTCAAGAGCTGCCGCACGTCGCTCACGCTCGTCCACAAGGGCAACATCATGAAGTTCACCGAGGGCGCCTTCCGCGACTGGGGCTACGAAGTGGCGCTGGCCAAGTTCGGCGATTGCTGCGTCACCGAGTCCGACCTCGGCAAGGGCGGACCGCGCGCGCGCGCCGATGCTCTGGTGATCAAGGACCGTATCGCTGACGCCATGTTCCAGCAGCTTCTCCTGCGTCCGGAGGAGTATTCGGTGATCGCGACCCCCAATCTGAATGGCGATTACCTCTCCGATGCGGCGGCCGCGCAGGTCGGTGGATTGGGAATGGCTCCCGGGGGCAACGTCGGCGAAGGGCTCGCTGTCTTCGAGGCGACCCACGGGACTGCTCCCAAGTACGCGGGACTCGACCGCATCAATCCGTGCAGCGTCATCCTGTCCGGAGTGATGATGCTCGAGCATCTGGGCTGGGCGGAAGCCGGCACGCTCATCGTCCACGGCATCGAGCACGCGATCGCGTCTCGGCGCGTCACCTACGATCTCGCCCGGCAGATGCCGGGCAGCTCGGAGGTATCGACAACCGCGTTCGCCGACGGAATCATCACCGGGATGCGCGCGTAGCTCCGCGGGCGGGGCTGCGCGCCCGCCGTCAGCCACCTTTCTCCGATACCCGATGCCGCTCCGCGTCTCTGTTCGCGCTCCCGACTTCGCGTCCCTCGACGTGCCTCTCCTCGCCATCGCGCTGCGTCGCGATGCGCTGGCGGGAGAGGCGTTGGGCCCGCTCGACTCTCTCCTCGGCGGGGCGCTCGGGCGCTCGATCGCACGGCGAGAGTTTCGCGGCGATCGGGATGAGGTGCTCGCGCTGAGTGGGGGCCCGTCCGGACCTCACCGGGTGCTGATGGTGGGGCTGGGCTCCGCGAGGGATCTCCCGGGAGCGCTGCGACGAGCGGCTTCGGTCGCGGCACGTCAGGCACGCCGTCTCGGGGCGACCACACTCGCCTGGTGGGACGGGAGCGACGGCGCTCACGCCGAGGCTGTCACGGTGGGCGTGTTCCTGGGTGCCTGGGAGTACCTCGAGACCAAGTCACGACCGCCAGAGGCCGACGAGAAGCCAGCTCTGTCGGAGTTCATCTTGCTGACGGCCGACAATGGCGCCGCCGCTGCCGCTCTCGGCGGCGGGGTAGCAATCGGCGAGGGGATAAACCTCGCGCGACGTCTCGCGATGATGCCGGGGAATCTGTGCACCCCGGATTATCTCGCCGAGACAGCACGGGAGATCGCCGCCCGACATGGGATGGTGGTGACGGTGCTGGGACGGGCGGAAATGGAGGAGGAGAAGATGGGCTCCTTCCTGTCCGTCGCTCAAGGAACTCCTCAGGAGCCGAGACTCATCGCGCTCGAATCGCGCCGCGGACAGGCGGGTGCGAAACCCGTGGTGCTCGTGGGCAAGGGACTGTGCTTCGATTCCGGCGGCATCTCCATCAAGCCGGCGCAGGGGATGGAGAACATGAAGTTCGATATGTGCGGCGCCGCGGGCGTGCTCGGCGCCATGGAAGCGATCGGCCGCCTCGACCTTCCGGTGAACGTCGTCGGCCTCGTGGGCAGCACCACCAACATGCCTTCCGGCACCGCGGTCAAGCCCGGCGACGTGGTCCGGAGCCAACTCGGGAAGTACATCGAGATCATCAACACCGACGCCGAAGGGCGGCTTGTGCTGGCCGATGTGCTGTCGTACGCGCGACGCTTCAAGCCGGCGGCGGTGATCGATGCGGCGACGTTGACCGGAGCGTGCGTCGTGGCACTCGGGCACACGGCCACCGGAGTGTTTGGGTCAGACGACGATCTGGTTCAGGAAGTTCTGGCGGCCGGCAAGCGCTCCGGTGAGCTTGGCTGGCCTTTGCCGCTCTGGGATGATTACAAGGAGCTGATCAAGTCGGACGTGGCGGACATCAAGAACTCGGGCGGGCGGGACGCCGGGGCGATCTCGGCAGCGATGTTTCTCAAGGAGTTCACGGAGGAATATCCGTGGGTACACCTCGACATCGCGGGCACGGCGTACTCCGAGACGGACCTCGGCCACCTGCCCAAGGGGCCGACGGGGATCCCCGTGGGAATGTTCGTCGAGTTCGTGCGAGGGAGGGCGCACTGAGCCGCGCCCCGCAACGGTGCGCGCGGCGCATCGGCCTCGGCCTCCTGGTCGGGGCCGTTTTGCAGGGTCGCGCCATCGCCCAGGTCCGGCCCGACACCACGCGGCGCGACAGTACCACGGCACGCCGCGATAGCGTCGCGCGTCTCGACACGATCAAGGGGAGGCCCGTGCGAGATACCGCAGCCCTCCTCCTCAAGCCCGACACCGTGAAGGCGCCGCTCACGCACGCCGAGGCTCCGCTGCTGGTGGACATCGGTCATCCATACCGCTGGGATCGTGAAGCCTTGTTTGCCAGCGGGGCGCTCACTCTCGCCGATCTGCTCGCTCGCATCCCCGGCGCCAGCATCTTTCGATCGGGATGGCTCGCGACCCCGATGCACGCGGCCTTTCTGGGCGATCCGCGCCGCGTTCGGGTGTTCTACGACGGCTTGGAGATCGACGCTCTCGATCCGCGCACTGGGGGCATTCTCGATCTCGGCGAGATCCAGTTGTGGACGCTCGAGGATGTGGCAGTGGAGAGAGGAGCCGATGAGATGCGCGTCTACCTGCGAAGCTGGCGAGTGGAGCGCACAACGGCGTATTCGCGAACCGACGTCGTCACCGGCGATGAGAACACGAACCTGTACCGCGGCTACTTCGGCAAACGGTTCGGCAACGGAAGCGCGTTGCAGCTGGGGGGGCAGCAGTTCGGGACATCGAGCTCGCTTTCCGGCGGGGGTGAGGCGCTATCGCTCCTCGGACGGCTCGGCGTCGCGCGCTCCGGCTGGAGCGTTGACGCATTTCTTTTGCGCACCTCCCGGCGACGGGATCTCCAGATTGGCCTCTTCAGCGACACCGTGCCCGCTCTCGACGCCACCCGCACCGACGCGTACCTGCGCGCCGGCATCGGTGATCCCGACTCGGGCCCATGGGCCCAGCTCACAGCGGCCACTCTCGACTTCACATCGCGGGGGGCTGGGGCGACGTCCCCCTTCGGGCTCCCAACCGACGGCTCGGTTCCGGACAGCTCCACATCCCACGCGCAGTACGTGGGCGCTGCCGGTTTCTCTCGTTGGGGACTTCGCCTCAGCGGTACCGGTCGGGTCCGGCGAGCACGGCAACGGACGGAGACGGGACTGTCCGGCCGGGCCAGCTTCGATCGCTCCCTCCTGGCCATCTCCCTGTTCGCGGAGCGGCAGAGTGATTCCGCCACCTCGCTGGACGCTGCCCTCCGGTTGAGGCCGCTGAGCTTCGTGGCGGTCGAAGGTGCGGTGAGCCGTCGTCATCTGCTTTCTGCGGTGGCCCCACCGACGGACGTGTTATCACGCCGTGTCGAAGCGGGGTTGCGGGTCGGCGGGCTCTGGCTCACCGGAGGCCTGCTCGACCGGGATGCGGTACCAACGGTGTCGGCTCTGCGGATCTTTGGCGGGCGCACCGTTCAGGACGCGAGCCTGGCCAAGGGGACCGGACAGATCGGGCGCGCGCGCGGCTTCCTGTGGAAGGACATTGGCGTGGACGCGTACGCGATAAAGTGGGACCGGGGCGATTTCTATCTGCCGCAGCTGCAGTCTCGCGAGGAGCTGTACCTGAAGACGCGATGGCTGACTCGATTCCCCAGCGGCCACTTCGGTCTTCTGGCGTCGGTCGCGCACGAGTATCGCCGACCGACAGCATTTCCACTCCGGCGAGAAGGCACAGACGATCCGACCCCCGACGTGCGTTTTTCAACGTACCGGCATGACTTCGAGAGTCGCCTGGAGATTCGCATCCTCGATGCCGTGCTCTTTTTCGACTTTCGCCGGGGCATCCGGCCCTTTCCCGGAGATGTGGTTCCGGGTTTTCTCACCCGGCAGCAGATCTCGCTCTACGGCGTCAGGTGGGAGTTCTGGAATTGACAATGCCGTTGTGGTGCCGTAACTTACGGGCTTGCTCATGATACGAAGCATGACGGGCTTCGGCACTGCCGCTGGGCGGGTGGGACCCGCACAGGTCACCGTCGAGCTTCGCACGGTGAATCACCGCTTCTTCAATCCGAGCATCAAGCTGCCGTCGTCCCTATCGCGACACGAAGGTGAGGTGCGAGAGGCATTGCGCCGCGCCATCGCCAGGGGTCACGTCACGGTCTCGGCGCGAGTGGAACGGCCGGCGACGGACGCAGCTTCGGTCGGAGGGGCCGGGCCGGTGAATGAGCGACGGTTCGGCGAATACGTGGAGCATCTTCGGTCTCTGCAGGCACGCCACGGCCTGGCTGACACTCTCGATGTCGCGACCGTCCTCCGCATGCCGGATGTGCTCGCTCCGGATGCGCTCGATGAGGCGGGCGGGGCGGATGGACAGAGCGCCGAGGAGCTGGTGGCGGTCGTGAACGCAGCGCTCAGGGCGCTGATGGCGATGCGGGAGGAAGAGGGATCGCGTCTCGCTTCGCTGCTCGGGGACAGGATCGCGGATGTACGGCGGACGGTGGAGCGCCTGGCAGAGCGCGCGCCGGCACGGCTGGTGGTGGAGCGGGCGCGCTTGCGACGGTCGGTCCGCGAGCTGGCGGATGGGTTGGAGCTGGACGAACAAAGGTTGTCGCAGGAGCTGGCGCTTCTGGCGGACAAGCTGGATGTGAGCGAAGAGGTGGATCGATTTCGCTCGCACCTCGCCGCGTTCGGGGACGCGCTGGATGCGGGCTCAGGCGAGCCGGTGGGCAAGCGCCTCGGGTTTCTGTTGCAGGAGATGCTGCGCGAGACGAACACGCTGGGAAGCAAGGCACGCGATGCCACAATGCAACACGACGTCGTGGCGGCCAAGGAAGAGCTGGAGCGGATCGCAGAACAGGTGGAGAATGTCGAGTGAGGGGATTTCCGATCATCCTCTCGGCGCCGTCGGGAGGAGGGAAGACGGCGATCACGCATCGACTGCTGGCGGAGCGAGCCGATCTCGGTTACTCGGTCTCGTGCACGACGCGGCCACCGCGCGCGGGCGAGGTGGACGGGCGCGACTACCACTTTCTGACGCCGGCGGAGTTCGCCGCCCGTCGCGAGCGGGGGGAGTTTGCCGAGTCGGCCACCGTCCACGGCCGTCTCTACGGAACGCTGCGAAGCGAGGTCGAGCGCGTGATGGCGCAGGGCAAGCACGTCGTGATGGATATCGATGTCCAGGGAGCGGCGCAGTTCCGATCCGCCTTTCCGCAATCGGTATCGATCTTCGTGTTGCCGCCGTCGGGCGATGCGTTGCTGGCGCGATTGAGAGCGCGTCAGACGGAGAGCGCCGAGACGCTCTCGACGCGGCTGGCCAGCGCTCTGAGGGAGCTGGATGCGGTGCCGGCGTATCAATACGTCGTGGTGAACGACGTGCTCGATCGGGCGGTGGAGGGAGTGTCGCGCATCATCGACGCGGAAGGCCATCGCCGTGACCGGCTCGAGAATCTGGAGAACGACGTGCGCTCGATCATCGAGCGCCTGCAGCATGAAATCACGGGATCAGCGAACCTCTCATCGAAGGCAGAGTGAACGATGCAAGTCTTCACCCCGATCGAAGTCGCGAAGAATGCGGCCAACAAGTACCTCGGCGTCCTCGTGGCCGCGAAGTATGCGCGTGCCCTGAACGAGTTTCCGCGCGATCGCTCCAGCGCGCGTGAGAAAAAACTGACCACCCGAGCTCTCGAGGAGCTCACCACCGCCGCGTTCGAGTATCGCGTCGTGCCGCGCCGCCGCGGCGGCTGAGCGAAGGAGGGTGCGCCCGTTCGACGGACGTCGGATTCTTCTCGGCGTCTCCGGGGGTATAGCGAGCTACAAGTCGGGGTGGCTCGCGCGCCTGCTGTCGCAGGCGGGCGCGCAGGTCGACGTGGTGATGACGCGTTCGGCGATGGAGTTCGTCGGACCGATCACCTTCGAGGCTCTCACCGGGCGCCCGGTCCACTGCGAGATGTTCGAAGTGGGACAGGCGCTCGATCACATCCGACTGGCGCGCGAGGCCGAGGCGATCGTCATCGCGCCTGCGACCGCCGATCTCATGGCACGTGCGGCACAAGGCCAGGCCGGCGATCTGCTCACCGCCTGCCTTCTCGCGACCGGTAGCACGGCCAATGGAGCGCCCCCGGTGTTGTTCGTGCCGGCGATGAACGATCGGATGTGGGCGCATCTTCAGACGCAGCGGAACGCGTCGCGGCTGCGGGAGCTGGGTTACCGGCTTCTGGAGCCGGAGATCGGGATGCTGGCGGCGGGGGAGGGAAGCGGACCGGGCCGGATGCCGGAGCCGGAAACGATTCTCGCGCATGTGGGACGGATGCTGGATCGACCGGACCTTCGGGATCGAAAGGTGGTGGTGACGGCCGGACCGACTCGCGAGCCGCTCGATCCGGTGCGCTACCTCTCCAACAGGAGCAGCGGCAAGATGGGCACCGCCGTGGCCGCGGCAGCGTGGCGGCGTGGGGCGAACGTGACTCTCGTGGCCGGACCGCTCGAGATCGCGGCTCCGACGGGTGTGACCGTGGTGGCGGTCGAGAGCACCGAGCAGATGCGTGACGCCGTCGCCCGCGCCCTTCCGGACGCGGACGTGCTCGTCATGGCCGCCGCTCCAGCGGACTTCCGCGCTGCCGCTCCCGCTCCGTCCAAGATCAAGAAATCGACGGCTCCGACGATGACCTTCTCGAACACCGCCGACATTCTCCGCGAGACCGCTCCGCATCGCCGGCGGGGCGCTGTCATTGCGGGGTTTGCCCTGGAAACCGATGATGCCGTCGCCAGTGGGCGGGCCAAGCTTGCGTCGAAGGATCTCGACCTGGTGATCGTCAACGACGCGAGTGAGGCCGGCGCCGGAATGTCCGTCGACACCAACCGGGTGACGATCCTGACGCGTGGCGGTGAGACCGAGGAGCTGCCTCTCATGCTCAAGACGGAGCTGGCCGACATCATTCTCGACCGGATCGGAGCTCTCCTGCGTGAGCGCTGAGGATCTCCTCCGCCGCTACCTCGAGCAGCGCCGCGAGCTCGGCGAGAGCGAACTCGTCCTCGACGGCATGACCGTCGAGGAGGTCATGCGGCTGATCGGCGCGGCGGGGGCGGCCCGCCGGAGGGAAGGGCGTCGCGCGCCGCGTCCCGAGATCCAGGTTCCTCGCGGCGCCGCACCGAGCGACAACGACGTTTTCCTTTCACCCGACCCGACGCTTGGCGACGGGGACTGGCGCTCGACACTGTCCGCGGCCGGCGCCACGCCATCTGCGCGTCGCCGTTCCTCGCCCCGCGAGACAGAGACGTCGATCCCCGCTGACTCACCTCCTCCTCGCCCTCCCGAGGCGGAGCGCGGGATCGCGCGGATCGCGCCGGCTGGTCTCGTCGTCGGCTCCGCCACGGCGGAGCTCTTCGGCAGCTTTGCCGCCGTCACGTCTCTCGATGAGCTCGCGACTCTCGTGAGAGACTGCCGGCGATGCCCGCTGTTCGAGACGGCTACGCATGGCGTTCCGGGCGAGGGAGATCCCCGAGCGGGGCTCATGTGCGTCGGCGAGGCACCGGGCGAGAAGGAGGATGCCACCGGGCGGCCGTTCGTGGGGCTCGCGGGGCAGCTCCTGACCAAGATCCTCTCCGCCATTCACTTGTCGCGGGAGCAGGTCTACATTGTGAACGTGTTGAAGCACCGTCCGCCGGGCAATCGAAATCCTCGCCCGGAGGAGGTGGACGCCTGCTCGCCCTACCTCGTTCGCCAGATCGAGCTCGTTGGGCCGAAGGTGATCATCGCTTTCGGTACCTTCGCGGCGCAGGCGCTGCTGGAGACGAAGCTCGCGCTCGGCAAGCTGCGCGGCCAGATCCATCTGTATCACGGGGTTCCGGTGATCGTCACCTATCACCCCGCTGCCCTCCTTCGCAACCCGGCCTGGAAGCGGCCCACCTGGGAAGATGTCAAGCTTGCCCGTCGAATACTCGATGACGCCGCCGCGTGACCCGTTCAGCGAGCGGCGCCCGCCTTACTCGGAGGATGCCGAGCAGGCGGTGATCGCCGCGATGCTCCTGGACCAGGACGCGATTCTGCGCGCCGCCGAGTTCGTGGACGACACGATGTTCTACCGCGAGCAGCATCGCCGCATCTTTCGGGCGATGGTCGCGCTCTCGGAGCGCGGCGAGGTGGTGGACCCGCTCACCCTCGGCGACGAGCTGGGACGTCGTGGAGAGCTCGACGCGAGCGGCGGCAAGGACTACATCAGCTTTCTCGTCGATGCCGTGCCGACGGCGGCCAATGTCGAGTACCACGCCAAGATCGTACGCGAGAAGGCACTTCTTCGCCGGCTCATCGAAGCCGGGACAGCGATCGTCGGTGAGGCGTTCGAAGCACGCCAGACCGCGGCCGAGCTGCTCGATCACGCCGAGCAGCAGATCTTCGAGATCAACCAGCAGCGCGGCAAGGAGGGTTTCTCCCGCCTCAAAGAGCTGCTCTGGCCGACGATGGAACGGATCGAGGAGCTGCAGCGCGGTGGGAAGGCGGTCACCGGCGTGGCAAGCGGCTTCACGGACCTCGACAGCATGACATCGGGCTTCCAGGCATCCGACCTGGTGATCGTCGCCGCCCGGCCGTCGATGGGCAAGACGGCGTTCGTCCTCAACATCGCGCAACACGCGGCAATCGAGCACAACACTCCGATTGCGATCTTCTCGCTCGAGATGAGTAAAGAGTCGCTGGTCCAACGGATGCTGACCTCCGAAGCGCGGGTGGACGCCCAGAAGCTCCGTAAGGCGATGCTCCGCGACGAGGATTTCACGCGCCTCGCCCGCGCCGCCGGCGTGCTGTCGTCCGCACCGATCTGGATCGATGATACGCCGGGTCTGTCACTGCTCGAGATCCGCTCTCTGGCCCGTCGGCTCAAGGCCGACTCCGGAATCTCGATGGTCGTCATCGACTACCTGCAGCTCATCACGGGGGCTGGCGATTCGGAGAACCGCACGCAGGAGATCAGCTACATCTCGCGCTCGCTCAAGGCGCTGGCCAAAGAGCTCGCGGTCCCCGTCGTCGCGCTATCGCAGCTGTCGCGCGCGCCGGAGCAGCGCACCGACAAGCGCCCGCAACTGTCGGATCTCCGCGAATCCGGAGCGATCGAGCAGGATGCCGACGTCGTGATCTTCATCTACCGGCAGGAACAGTACGACGGGCCGACCGACAAGGACGGCAACTCCATCGAAGGCCGAGCGGAGATCATCGTCGGAAAGCAGCGCAATGGCCCCACCGGCATCCTGAACCTGTTCTTTCACAAGTCCTATACGCGGTTCGAGAACTACACGGGGCGGTCGGCACCCAACGAGAGTGGGCCGCGCCTCGTCCCGAGCACATGAGTTGAGCCCGAAGCCCAAGACCGTCTACCGGTGCAGCTACTGCGGCGCCGAGCATCCGAAGTGGGCCGGCCGCTGCGACGTGTGCGGCGAGTGGAATACCCTCGTCGAGGAGATGGCCGCGCCCCGCACCAGCTCCGCCGCCTCGCGCCGACAGAACGCGGGGGCGCGCCCGCAATCGGCCGGAAAGTCCGTCGCCACCGCGCGGATCGGGCAGATCAAGGGCTCGGAGGACCGTCGCTGGAAAACCGGAATGCGCGAGCTTGATTTCGTGCTCGGTGGCGGCATCGTTCCCGGATCGATGGTGCTCATCGGCGGCGAGCCGGGCATAGGAAAGTCCACGCTTCTTCTCCAGGTGGCCGCCCGTCTGCAGTCTGGAGGGCACCGAGCCCTTTTCGTCTCGGGTGAGGAGTCGCCACTGCAGGTCAAGCTCCGCGCCGATCGGATGGCCGACTCGCCCACCGACGTCGAGCTGCTGGCCGAGACGCAGCTGGAGACGATCCTCGCCACCGGTGCCGCGATGGAGCCAGCGGTCATGTTCGTGGACTCCATCCAGACCGTGTTCACGACCGATCTGGAGGGTGCGCCCGGAAACGTCGGTCAGGTACGCGAGTGCGCAGCGCGCCTGATGCGCTTCGCGAAGGAGTCGGGGACGGCGGTATTCGTGATCGGTCACGTGACCAAGGGCGGCGGTATCGCCGGACCGAAGACGCTCGAGCACATCGTGGATACGGTGCTCTACTTCGAGGGAGAAGGGACCCTCGACCAGCGTGTGCTGCGCGCCACCAAGAATCGCTTCGGTGGAGTCGATGAGATCGGTGTGTTCCGCATGACGGCGCGCGGCCTCGAGGTGGTGGAAGACCCATCGAACCTCTTTCTCAGCGACCGATCCGGCGGCGCGTCAGGGTCCGCGGTGACGGCTCTCATGGAGGGGACGCGACCTCTGCTGGTGGAAGTCCAGGCCCTGGCCGCGAAAGCCGGATTCGGCACTCCGCAACGCGTATGCACCGGTTACGATCCCCGTCGTCTGGCGCTCCTCCTTGCCGTCCTCGACAAACGAGCCGGCTTGTCCCTTGGACAGCTCGATGTCTTCGTGAACGTCGTCGGCGGTCTGCGCGTGCAGGAGCCGGCCGGAGATCTGGCGGTGGCGGCATCGCTCGCGTCGAGCGTGTACGACCGCGCCCTCCCGGCGGACGCGCTCTTTCTGGGGGAGGTCGGCCTGGGAGGCGAGATCCGCCCCGTGACCCAGGCCGACCGGCGGCTCGGGGAAGCCGAGCGGATGGGCCTCCATACCGCCTACCTCGCGGAACGGAGCGTGCCCAAGGCGGGACGCGGCGGTCGCCGCCTTCGGACCATCGGCGCATCGACGATCGACGGCCTCTTCCGCACGCTCTTTCCATGAGCGGGGCCGCCCCCGATGTCGGCGTCGTGATCGTCGCCGCCGGCGGAGCCACGCGAGCCGGCGGCGGAGACAGAGGCGAGCTCAAGCAGTTTCGGTGGGTGGCAGGCAAGCCGATGCTCCTGCACAGTATCCACCGCTTTCAGGAAAGAGTCGATGTCGCGCTCGTGGTGTGCGTCCTTCCGCGGCGCTACGCGGGCGATCCTCCACCGTGGATCTTTCAGTGCGATACCGACCGGCTGCTCGTCAGTGTCGGCGGGAAGGAGCGGGGGGACTCGGTGATGAATGGGCTGGAGGACCTGCCGCCCGATCTCGGGATCGTGCTGGTACACGACGCCGCCCGGCCGCTGGTCGATGCCGCCACGATAGAGCGGGTGATCGCCGTGGCGCGTACCGGCGTCGGAGCCGTAGCCGGACTGCCGATCGCCGACACCCTCAAGGCGGTCGATCAGAGTGGCAGAATCTCGGCGACGGTTGATCGCGGACCTCTGTGGCGCGCACAGACCCCGCAGGGATTTCCGCGAGACATGCTGGTCCGAGCCTATGTCGAAGCGCGCGCCCAGGAGGCGCGGGCCACGGACGATGCCGCGCTATGCGAGCGGCTGGGCTTTCCGGTCGTGATGGTTCGGGGCACCGAGTCGGCCTTGAAGATCACCGAGGAGAGTGATTTCGCCCGCGCCGACGCGCTCGCCGGCAGTTGGCCATGAGAGCCGGGACTCTCGTCACGCCGTTCTGGTCCGATGTCGAGATCGAGGCATCGCTCAGCGGCACGATCGCGCATCTGGCAAGTCATCGCGTTCTCGCTTACCCCACCGAGACGGTCTACGGATTCGGCGGGGCGGTGGACCACGAGTCCGTGCAGACGTTGGTGCGGCTGAAGGGACGGCCTCCCGGCAAACCCTTTCTCCTCCTGATCGCGTCGAGTGACATGGTGACGCGCTTCGATCTGCGGCTCACGGCCGAAGCCTCGCAGCTTGCTGCGCGCCACTGGCCCGGCCCGCTCACCCTCGTGCTTCCGGGAGGTGAGCAACGCCTTCCCGAGGTTTTGCGCGGTCCGGAGGGGGGCGTAGCGGTCCGGTGGACGTCGCACCCCGCCATCGCGAGGCTGCTGTTGGCCTACGGTGATCCGATCACGTCGACGAGCGCGAACCGACCCGGCGTGCCGGCCGCGCTCGCACCGGGCGAGATCGTCGATCAGTTCGGCGATGCGATCCACCGCGGCATCCTGCGTGTCCTCGACGGCGGGCGGCTTGGCTCTTCCGCCCCGTCGACCGTTGTAGATTGCACGGGTCGGCGGCCGCGCGTCATTCGTCCCGGCGCGATCGCGTCCGCGATTCTTCGGGAGAGCGTGCCCGACCTGATCGGAGACGTGTAGCCCCATGCGGATCCTGTTCGTGTGTACCGGCAACACCTGCCGTAGCGTGATGGCCGAGGCGATCGCCTCCCGCCTGATCGCCGAGCGGGGGCTGCAGGGCGTGCACGCAGAGAGCGCCGGCACTGCCGCATGGGAGGGAGCGGCGGCATCGGACGGGGCGCTGCTGGTCGGGATGGAGCGATCGACCGACCTGTCTCCTCACCGAGCCCGGCCGCTGTCGCGCGAGCTGGTATCTGAGCACGACCTTCTTCTGGCCATGAGTCCGCACCATCTCGAGCGACTCGAAGCCCTCGGCGGGCGCGGCAAGAGCTATCTGCTCACCGACTATGCGTCGCGGGGCGCGCGCGCCGATCCGATCGGTGATCCCTTCGGCGGCGACCTGGACCAATACCGTCACACGTACGATCAGCTCGAGGAGGAGATCCGGCGAGCGCTGGACCGCCTCGCGGCGCAGCGGAGCCCAGGGGTGTCGTGAGCCCCACGCCGACTCGTCTCGTGCTGCTCGGCCATCCCGTTCGACATTCGCTCTCGCCGCTGTTCCAGAACGCCGCGCTCCGGAGCGAGCGCATCCCGCTGGAGTACGAAGCCATCGACGTTCCCCCGCCCGAGCTCGCCTCGGTCCTGCGCGATCTCGCCGCCGCCGGTGCGGCCGGGAACGTGACAGTGCCGCACAAGGAGTCCGTCGCCACGCTCTGCGATCGGCTCACCTCGCTCGCCGCGCACGTGGGTGCCGTCAACACCTTCTGGGTGGACGCGGATGGCCGGCTCGTGGGCGACAACACCGATGTCGATGGCTTTTCGTACCTCGCACTCGACCTTCTCGGCACCGTCCCGCAGGGGCTTCGATGCGCGCTCCTCGGGGCCGGTGGCGCGGCGGCAGCGGCGCTGGCCGCGATGGAGCGGTGGCCATCCTGCGCCGTACGCGTTCACAACCGAACCCGGGCTCGCGCGGTGCGACTGGTGTCGCGCTTCGAGCTCACGGCGACGGTCGCTGATGACATCGAGACGGCGGTGCGGGACGCGCATCTCGTTGTGAACGCGGTCGGCGAAAACGCGCCGACCAGTGAAGATGTTGTGCCCCTCGATCGGCTGCACTCGACGGTCTCGGTGATCGACCTGTCGTACGCCCCGGGAGGAACTCGCTTCGTGCGCGCCGCGCGGGCGCGTGGACTGAAGGCGAGTGACGGGTTACCGATGCTCATCGAGCAGGGTGCTCTCTCCTTCGAGCGCTGGTTCGGTCGCGCGGCGCCGCGCGCCGCGATGTGGCACTCCGTCAGCGAAGCGGCGTCGCCATCGTGAGCCCCGAGATGGCCGCACGGGCCTTGAAGGCCGGACAAGCGCTGTTCGACCTGCTGCTGCCGCGGGTGTGCAGCGCCTGTGACCGGCTCCTCGACGATTCCTACCGAGGTCTGGTATGCGGCGCATGCTGGACTCGGGCGATCGCGCTCCCCGCTCCCCGGTGCGATCGCTGCGGACATCCGCTGCTCACACCGAGTTGCCGCTGGTGCGACGCGCTTCCGGCTTTCGTTCGCGCGGGGCGATCAGCGTTCTGGTTTCCCGGCGGCAGCGCCGCGGCGATCGTACACGCGCTCAAGTACCGGGGCTGGCAAGGCGTCGCCGGCGAGATGGCCGACCGAATGGCGCGGCTGACCTGGCCGGAGGACGTCAGAGACGAGCGGACGGCGCTCGTGCCCGTTCCTTTGGCACCCGCCCGTGAGCGGGAACGGGGCTTCAACCAGAGCGATTTGCTGGCGCGCTCGCTCTCGGCGCGCTGGTCCACGCCGGTCTGGGCAGATGTTCTCGTCCGGGCCCGCACGACGGAGACACAGACGCGGTTGACACCGGAAGACAGACGCCGCAACGTTTCGGGCGCTTTCGCCGCGCCCACGAAGTCGCGCGATCGGCTGCGCGGGGCGCACATCATGCTCGTGGACGACGTCGTCACCACCGGCGCCACAATCTGCGCCTGTGCGTCGACGCTGTTCGACGCCGGCGCGCGCATCGTCAGCTTCGTCACTTTCGGCCGCGCGCCTTCCGCCGGCGACCGCGCATAACAGACTGGAGCGATCTGCATCATGGCTCTTCGGGTTGGCATCAATGGCTTTGGACGCATCGGCCGCCAGGTTGTGCGCGCGGCCAAAGAGCAGGGGAGCGACATCGACTTCGTTGCGGTCAACGACCTGACCGACACCCGGACGCTGGCGCACCTCTTCAAGTACGACTCCGTTCATCGAACCTACGAGGGCGAAGTGCGCGCCGTGGGAAGCGCCGTCGTCATCGACGGCGACGAGATTCGCGTGTTGTCGGAGAAGGACCCGTCGGCTCTGCCATGGAAGTCTCTCGGTGTGGACATCGTGCTCGAGTCGACGGGACGCTTCACCAAGGCGGAGGACGCCCGCCGGCACATCACCGGAGGAGCGCGCAAAGTGATCATCTCCGCTCCGGCCAAGGGAGAGGACATCACCGTCGTCATGGGGGTGAACGAGAGCAAGTATGATCCAGCCAGCCATCACATCATCTCCAACGCCTCCTGCACCACCAACTGCCTCGTCCCGATGGTGAAGATCGTTCGAGATTCCTTCGGCTTCCGGCATGGCTCCATGACCACCGTCCACAGCTATACGAACGATCAGCAGATTCTCGATCTTCCACACTCCGATCTGCGGCGCGCTCGCGCGGCCGCGCTCTCGATGATCCCGACGACCACCGGCGCCGCCAAGGCGACGTCGCTGGTCATCCCGGAAGTGAAGGGAAAGATCGATGGTATCTCGATCCGGGTTCCCACCCCCGATGTCTCCTTCACCGACCTGGTGGTCGAGGTCGAGAAGCCGGCGACGATCGACGGCGTGAACGCGGCCTTCCGTGCGGCGTCGCTGGCGGGGCCGTTGAAGGGCATCGTCGCCTACAGCGAGGCGGAGTTGGTGTCGAGCGACTACATCGGCAACCCGCACTCGTGCATCCTGGATGCGCGGACCACCAACGTGATCGATGGATCGATGGTGAAAGTCTGCGGCTGGTACGACAACGAGTGGGGCTACGCCTCTCGTTGCGTGGACCTTCTCGCCTTCGTCGGCGAGCGGCTGTGAGCCCACGCCGCCGGCGCGAGCGGCTCATCGACGCGCTCGGCCTGCTCCTGCTCCTGGCGGGGGGAGCGATTTACACAAAGTCCTTTCTCGGCATGCGCACCCTGCGCGACTCGGCGTTTGTCGAAGGCAAGCCGTGGGCGATGGTGCGACAGTGGGAGCATCTGCTGACGCTGTCGCGGTGGGGTCTCGCGGTGGCTGGCGTGGGTCTGCTGGTGCTGATCGGCGGCGCGTGGGTCGAGCGTCGGGCCCGGCTCGAACGGGCGCGCACCGGCGATCCGCTCACGGATCCTACCGGATGAAAAGGACGGTGCGCGACCTCTCCGATGCGGAGCTGCGCGACAAGCGGGCGCTCGTCCGCGTCGATTTCAACGTCCCCCAGGACGAGAGCCGGCGGATCACCGACGACACGCGTATCCGTGCATCGCTGCCCACCATCGAGTATCTCGCCGGGCGAGGTGCCCGAGTCATTCTCCTCTCCCATCTGGGGCGTCCGAAGGGCAAGCCCGAGTCGAAGTATTCGCTCGAGCCCGTCGCCCGTCATCTGGCAACGCTCATCTCGCGACCGGTGCAATTTCTGGAATCGACCGATTCCGACGAGGCCATGGTGTGCACGCGGCAGCTACGGCCGGGAGAGCTGCTGCTGCTGGAGAACACTCGCTTCCTCGGTGGCGAGGAAAAAAACGACGAGCGACTCGCGCGCGCTCTCGCCGGGCTCGGAGATGTGTACGTGAACGACGCGTTTGGCGCGGCGCACCGCGCTCACGCATCGACGGAGGGAGTCGCTCGTTATCTCCACCCGGCGGTAGCCGGTCTACTGATGGATCGGGAGCTGCGCTATCTCGGAGACGCTCTCGCCGCGCCGGCACTCCCATTCGTGGCGATTCTCGGAGGAGCCAAGATCTCCGGCAAGATCGACGTCATCGAGCGCCTGTTGCCGCGGGTGGATCGACTGCTCATCGGCGGTGCCATGGCCTGCACGTTCTTCGAGGCGATGGGTAGGCAAACGGGGAAATCCCTCGTCGAGCGTGACCGGGTCGCGATGGCGGGAAGCCTCGTCGAGCGGGCCGGCGACAAGCTGATGCTCCCTGACGACGCGCTGGTCGCGCCCGGACTCGAAGAGGGCGCCCGCGCTCACGGAGTCTCGTGCGACGCCATTCCATCGGACGAGGCAATGTTCGATATCGGGCCGCGAAGCATCGAGCGCTTCAGCGAGGCGATCGGTCGGGCCAGGACGATCATATGGAACGGGCCGATGGGTGTCTTCGAGACTCCGCCGTTCGACGCCGGCACGCGCGCGGTGGCCGAGGCCCTCGCCCGGGCCACCGACACCGGAGCCGTGACGATCGTCGGGGGCGGCGACTCCGCCGCTGCCGTCTCCGAGCTCGGACTTGCTTCGAGAATGAGTCATGTGTCGACGGGGGGAGGAGCGTCACTCGAGTTTCTCGAGGGCCGCGAGCTTCCCGGGGTCGTGGCGTTGGACGAGGCGTGATCATGCGCACGCCGATCCTCGCCGCCAACTGGAAGATGAACCAGGGCCCCCACGACGCCCGCGCTTTCATGCGCAGCTTTCTCGTCCACTACGCGCGCCGCGCCGATCGCACCGTGATGTTTTTTCCCCCTGCGCTCACACTGCCGGCGGTTGTCGATGCGCTCAAGGACCGCCCCGATATCCTGGTCGGCGTTCAGAACATCTGGGGCGAAGACAAAGGCGCTTTCACGGGAGAGAATTCAGCCGCGATCGCGAGAGACGCTGGCGCCCGCCTCGTGCTGGTGGGCCACTCCGAGCGTCGCCACGTCTTCGGCGAGACCGATGAGCAGAGCGCACAGAAGTGCGCTGCCGCCGTGCGCGCTGGTCTCATCCCGATGCTCTGCGTGGGAGAGACGCTCGAGCAGAGAGAGGCGGGGCAGACCAGCGACGTCGTGATGCGCCAGCTCCGCGGCGGCATCGGTGCGATCGAGCCGGCGCGGATCGCGTCGATGCTGATCGCCTACGAGCCGGTGTGGGCGATCGGCACCGGCCGCACCGCGAAGCCGGAGGACGCAACCGCAGTGCACCGCGTGATCCGTGAAACACTCGGCACCATCCTGAGGGGAGTCGCCGCGAAGATTCCCATCCTCTACGGGGGGAGCGTGAACGCGGGAAACGCCGCGGCGTTGCTGGCGGCTCCCGAGGTGAGCGGCCTCCTCGTCGGCGGAGCGAGCCTGGAAGCGGAATCGTGGGCGACCATCGCGCGGACTTGACCGGTGCTCGTAACTCGTCTAGATTTCAGGACTTAGCGCGAACTCCCCAGCCCCCACACCGATGTACTCCTTTCTCATCGTTCTGCTCGTTTTGGACGCGCTCGTCCTCATCGCTGCCGTCCTTCTTCAGTCGGGAAAGGGCGGAGGGCTGGCCGCGAGCTTCGGTGGGGCCGCGTCATCGTCGGACTCGTTCGTGGGAACCCGCCAGGCGGCGAACCTGCTCACGAAGTCGAGCTGGTGGAGCGGCGGAATCTTTCTCTTCCTGTCGCTCCTGTTGTCGATTCTCTCGGTTCGCGGAACCGCGCCAAAATCGGTTCTCGATGAACAGTTCCGGCCCGCACCGACGCGGGGCGCGCCGGCCCCAGCGACAGGGAGATCGGCCGTGCCTCTGACTCCTGCACCGGTGGCCCCGGCCGTGCCGCTCTCACCGGCACCGAAGGCGCCCGGCAAGCCCATCCCGAAGCGCTGATCCGGCGGTGACGGAGACGGGAACACGCGAAGGGTTCCTCCTCCTCGAGGATGGGGCCCTTTTTCGCGGGCTGCTCACCGGCGCGGCGTCCCCTTCGGTGGCCGAGGTGGTGTTCACCACGAACATGACGGGATACCAGGAGGTTTTCACCGACCCGTCGTATCGCGGACAGACCGTCGTGATGACGGCGCCGATGATCGGCAACTACGGCGTGAATGGCGAGGACGGTGAATCCGGCGAGCCGCAGGTGGCCGGCGTGATCGTGCGCGAGCTATCGGGCGGCTTCTCGAGCTGGCGCGCGACCGGAGACCTCAGAAGCTGGTTGAGGCGCGGCCAAGTTCCCGTTCTGGAAGGCGTTGACACTCGTCGCCTGACTAAACACCTCAGATCAGCGGGAGTGATGCGCGGCGTCCTGGGAGCCGGCGCCGAGCCCGATGCCACCGTGGGCGCCGCGCTCGAGGCGTGTCCATCGATGGAAGGGCTCGATCTGGCGTCTCGGGTCTCGACGCGCGTGCGATACCTGTGGGGCGACCCGGCGGCTCGCCATCACGTAGTCGCGTATGATTACGGCATCAAGCGCAATATCCTGCGACTGTTCGCCGAACAGCAGTGTCGGGTGACGGTGGTACCGGCGGATACGCCCGCCGAGGAAACGATGCAGCTCGCCCCCGACGGCGTTTTTCTTTCAAACGGGCCGGGCGACCCGGCCGCGGTTGCGTACGCTCCGGGAATCCTTCGGAGCATCGCTCATCAACGCGTCCCGATGCTGGGGATCTGCTTGGGCCATCAACTCTTGGGCCTCACCTTCGGTGCGACCACCGAGAAGATGCCGTACGGACATCGGGGGGGAAATCATCCGGTGCGCGCTCTCCACAGCGGTCATGTCCTGATCACGTCCCAGAATCACGGCTTCGCGGTCCGAGGCGACGAGAAGGGAATCCCTGGCGCGAGCGAGCTCGAGGTGACGCACGTGAATCTGAATGACGCCACGGTCGAGGGGCTTCGCCATCGCGAGCTCCCGGTGTTCGCGGTCCAGTACCACCCCGAGGCAGCGCCCGGGCCGCACGATGCCCGCCCGCTGTTCGACGAGTTCATGACGGCTGTGAGATCGGGCCGCGAGTGAAGCGCGCAACCGCTTGACACACAACAGGTAACGTCGTACTTTCGTGTCACGGCGGCACTGAGTGCGCGTCTCACTTTCGAGGTTTCCCGTATGACCAAAGCCGATCTGGTCGAGCATGTCACGGCGCAGATCTCCCAGACTGCCGGTCCGATGATCTCGAAGAAGGACTGCGCGCGAGTGGTGGACGCATTTCTGGACGCGATCAAGGATGCGTTGAAGGAGCAGAAGAACATCGAGGTGCGCGGCTTCGGGACCTTCAAGATTCGACAGCGGAAGACTCGAATGGCGCGTAACCCGCGTACCGGGTCTCCGGTGGAAGTCTCGGCGCGCCCGGTTCCCGTCTTCAAGCCGTCGAAGGAGCTGCGCGCGCTGGTTGCGGACGTGCACATGGATGAGCTTTCGGACGAGCCATCGGCAGCCTGAGCGCTGACTCTGCCCTCCCTGCGCTCTGGCAACTCCGCTTGCCGGAGCGCTTTGCATTTGCGGAGTGTAGATTGTCCCTCGTGCCCCGCATCGTCGCATGACCATCACGGCGTTGCTCTTCGCCTCCTATGCCGACGTGCTCGGCCGCACCAGCCTCGATCTGACGCTGGGACCCGGGGCGACGGTGCGGGATGCGATTCAGCAGATCAGGGCGCTCCCAGGCGGAGAGCGCCTTCCTCCGGCACCGCTGGTGGCGGTCAACCTCGAGTATGCCAGCGCCGAGCGGCGCCTGGCGCCCGGCGACGAGCTGGCGGTGATCCCTCCGGTAGCGGGAGGTTGATGAGGAGCGCCATCGTCACTCAGCCCGTGAACGCCGCTGCCCTGCTCACCGAGGTCGCCAGCACCGCGAACGGGGCCCTCATTCTCTTCGTCGGAACGGTGCGGGACGAGAACGATGGCCGGCCGGTGCTGGGAATCGAGTATTCCGCCTACGCCGAGATGGCGGAGCGCGAACTCGCAGCGATTGTCGCGGAGACGGCGGCGCGCTTCGGGACATCCGACATCGTGGTCGAGCACCGGCTCGGAACGCTCGAGCTTGGTGAGGCCAGTGTCGTCATCGCCGTCGGCCACGCTCGCCGGGCCGTCGCCTACGATGCGTCGCGCCATCTGCTCGAGGAGCTGAAGCGACGGCTGCCGGTGTGGAAGCGCGAGGGCTACGCGGATGGATCGAGGGAATGGGTCGATCCGTCGGCTCACACTCCGGCACATCGATGAGCGAGCTGCGCCTGCCCGCACTCCGGGATCAGTTCGGACGCGGCATCGAGTATCTGCGGATCTCGGTTACCGACCGCTGCAACTTCCGCTGCGTGTATTGCATGCCGGTGGAGGGGTTGGAGTGGCTGCCGAAGCAGGACATCCTCAGCTACGAGGAGATCGCCGCGATCGTCACGCAGCTCGCGCCGCTCGGCCTCCGACGGCTGCGAATAACGGGCGGGGAGCCCACGATTCGCCCGAATCTGACCGCGCTGGTGGCGATGTTGCGCGCGGTTCCTGGAATCGAAGACATCGCGCTCTCCACCAACGGCGTGAAGCTGCCGCTGTTGGCGCCGGCGCTGCGCGCCGCCGGACTGGATCGCGTGAACATGAGCGCCGACAGCTTGCGCCCGGAGCGTATCGCGGCCATCGCCCGCCGGAGTCTCGGTTTCTCACCGATCGATGCGGCGCTGGCGGCGGAGCGAACCGGCCTGGATCCGGTGAAGATCAACGTCGTCGTGATGCGCGGCATCAACGACGATGAGATCGAGGACTTCGCGAGATTGACGTTGGATCATCCCTGGCATGTTCGCTACATCGAGCTCATGCCGGTTGGGGAGATGAGGGAGCTCACGTGGTCGCACGTCGTGCCGAGCGACGAAGTGCTCGCCCGCATCGCCGGGCTCGGGCCGCTGGCGCCGGTGGTGTCCACGGTGCGCGGCAACGGACCTGCGGCGTACTACCGTCTCGACGGGGCCGCAGGAACCATCGGCGTCATCACTCCGATGACGCACACCTATTGCGATAGCTGCAATCGCGTGCGCCTCACCGCCGACGGACGCCTCCGCACCTGCCTGTACGGCGACCACGAGGTGAATCTCCGCGATCCGTTGCGTGCCGGTCAGGATCTGGGGCCTCTCTACGTCGCGGCGCTGGCGGACAAACCCCGCGAGCACGATCTCCTGCAGATGCGGGTCGGAGGGCTGCGCGCCCTTTCCCAGGTGGGCGGTTGAGGCTCCTGATCGGGTTTGCCGAGCGCGGCGGTTCCGAATAGCTTTTCCGCCCGGGTCTGCTCCTCCCTCCTTCATCGATCGGATCGCAATGCTGAGTAAGATTTCCGTGATCGGCGCGGGTAACGTCGGCGCGACCACGGCGCAGCGTCTCGCAGAAAAAGAGCTCGCGCGTCAGATCGTGATGGTGGACGTGGTCGAGGGAATTCCCCAGGGGAAAGCGCTCGACCAATGGGAATCGGCTCCCATCGAAGGTTTCGATAGCCGGGTGATCGGCAGTAACGGCTACGACGAGACGGCCGAGTCCGACATCGTGGTGATCACGGCGGGGATCGCGCGGAAGCCGGGAATGTCTCGCGACGATCTTCTCAACACCAACGCGGGGATCGTCAAGGAGGTCTCGCAGAACATCAAGCGCACGTCGCCGCAGGCGATCCTGATCGTCATCTCGAACCCACTGGACATCATGTCCTGGGTGGCGATGAAGGTCACCGGCTTCCCGCGCGAGCGAGTGATCGGGATGGCGGGCGTTCTCGATACGGCCCGCTACCGATCGTTTCTCGCCGAGGCGCTCGACGTCTCGGTTCACGACATCCAGGCCATGGTTCTGGGCGGCCATGGCGACACGATGGTTCCTCTGATCTCGTACACCAGCGTGAGTGGCATCCCGGTCACGCAGCTGCTCGACCGAAAGCGGCTGGACGAGATCGTCGATCGCACGCGCAATGGCGGCGCGGAGATCGTGAAGCATCTCAAGACCGGGTCGGCCTACTACGCGCCTTCCTCCGCCGCGGTGCAGATGTGCGAGGCGATCGCCAAGGATTCCAAGCGGATCCTCCCCTGCGCGGCGTGGCTCGAGGGGGAATACGGGATGTCGGGGCTTTTCCTCGGTGTGCCGTGCAAGCTCGGGCGACGCGGTCTGGAGCAGATTCTCGAGGTGGAGCTCACCAGCAAGGAGCGGGTGGACCTCGGCAAGAGCGCCGAAGCGGTTCGGGGCCCGATGGCAGCGGTGAAGCTCTAACCGGAACTGCGACGGGCGCCTGACTTGGGGGGCGCGGGCCTACAACCGCGGCAGCGTGACGCCGTGCTGGCCCTGGTACTTTCCCTTCTTGTCCTTGTACGAGACCTCTGGCTCCTCATCGCCCTCGAAGAACAGCACCTGGGCGATGCCTTCATTGGCGTAGATGCGAGCCGGCAGGGGTGTCGTGTTGGATATCTCGAGCGTGACGAACCCTTCCCATTCCGGCTCGAAGGGAGTGACGTTCGTGATGATGCCGCAGCGGGCATACGTCGACTTGCCCACGGTCACGGTGAGGACCTGGCGAGGGATGCGGAAGTATTCGACCGAGCGCGCCAGAGCGAACGAATTCGGCGGGACGATGCAGACATCTCCCTCGAACTCGACGAACGACCTGGGATCGAAGCGCTTGGGATCGACGATCGAGCTCAGCACGTTGGTGAAGATCTTGAACTCTCGCGCCACCCGCATGTCGTAGCCGTAGGAGCTGAGGCCGTACGAGATGACGCCCTCGCGGACCTGGCGGTCCTCGAACGGCTCGATCATCCGGTGCTCGAGCGCCATCTGGCGAATCCAGCGATCGGACTTGAGGGACATCGCTCGGGATGCCGGAGAGGGGAAGCGGTGCCGAGCCGTTGCTGCAGAAGGCTCATGGGAGCTTGGCAAGCGGCGGGAATGTACCGATGGCGCGGCATGTCTGCCACTCGCAACTTCGCTCCGGATCGTCGGTTGACACTCGCCCGCGGCGCGGGGTAATTTCCCTTGAGCCGAAAGTGAAAAATTTCACGAAGTCGGGAGAGGGATGCTCGTCCGCGAATACTTTCCGGTATTGATGCTCGTGGGCTTCGTCGCCGCGAACGCCGTCATGATGCTCGGCGTCTCGCACCTGACGATCCGCACTCGCCCCACCGCCGTGAAGCAGTCGGCCTACGAATCGGGCATTCCCGCACTCGGCGACGCGCGCGAGCGCTTCTCGGTGAAGTTCTACATGGTCGCGATGCTTTTCATCGTGTTCGACATCGAGACCGTGTTCATGATCCCGTGGAGCGTCCACTTTCGCCAACTGTCCTGCGCCGTGCCGCTGAGCGGCGGAGCCTGTCCGCCGCGACAGATCTCCTTCTTCGGGCTCGGCGAGATGCTGGTCTTCATGGCGATCCTTCTCGTCGGCTTCATCTACGTGTGGAAGAAGGGAGCGCTGCAATGGGATTGACGTCACCTCCGGCCCCGAGAGTTGTCACCCACGACCCGGAGTCCCAGGAGAGCTGGATCACCACTCGCCTCGACTTTCTCGTCAACTGGTCGCGGGCGAACTCGCTCTGGCCGATGCCTTTCGGCACCGCCTGCTGCGCCATCGAGTTCATGGCGACCGCGGCGAGCGGCTTCGATCTGGCGCGCTTCGGGATGGAGCGCATGAGCTTCTCGCCTCGACAGGCCGACGTGCTCATCTGCGCGGGGAGAGTTCCCTTCAAGCTGGCGCCGGTGATCCGGCGGATCTGGCAGCAGATGCCGCAGCCCAAGTGGTGCATCTCCATGGGTGCCTGCGCTTCGTCGGGGGGGATGTTCGACAACTACGCGGTGGTGCAGGGGATCGACACGATCATCCCCGTGGATGTCTACGTACCTGGGTGCCCACCACGGCCCGAAGGGCTCATGTACGGCATCATGATGCTCCAGGAAAAGGTGAAACGAGAGAAGATGGCCGATGCGGCACTGCGGAACGAGATGGAAACCGACCCGGCGAGCGGACTCCACATCCCACCCCAGGCCATCGACGAGCTGTCGGAGCCGTTCGGGAACTCCGTTCATCAGACCAGGTCTGGGCTGTGACAGCAGCGTTCTCGCCCGTTGTTCCCGGCGCTGCCGCTCCCGATGCACCCCCCCCAGTCACGCCGTCAGCGGTGCCTCACCGCGGTGGTCCAGCCAACCCGGCCGCTGACGCGCTGCGCGGGCGCTTTGGGAGCGCCGTTCAGCAGGTGGACGTCGTCTGGGGTGAAACATCGGTCTACGTGGATGGGAATCGCGTCCTCGAGATCGCTCGCTGGCTGCATGACGATCCTGGCCAACGCTACGACTACCTGTCGGACGTCACAGCGGTCGAGTACCGCGATCCCGAGCAGCCGCTCGAGGTCGTGTGGCATCTCCGCTCTCTGCCGTACCGGCGTTTTCTACGCCTGAAGGCGAAGCTGATCAAAGGGACTCCCCTCGAGGTGGACAGCGTGTGGCCGGTCTACAAGGGTGCCGACTGGCTCGAGCGGGAGTGCTACGACATGTTCGGTGTCACGTTTCGCGGACATCCGGACTTGCGGCGCATCCTCATGTGGGAGCAATACCGGGAAGGATATCCGTTGCGCAAGGATTTCCCGCTTCGCGGGCGCTTCAGTCGCGCCGAGCAGCTGCGCCAGGCGCTGGCCGCCAATCCGGAAGCCCGCTACTCCATGGAGGAGCTGACGATCGCGCAGGCCTTCGAGGACCTCCCCGAGGCGATGCGCCAGCGTCTTGCCTCCGGCGAGAAGACGGGGGAGTAGGGGATGGCGACCACCAGGCGAACGGTCGAGGTCGCGCTCGGCAGCTCCGGCATCGACGAGCGTGGGCGTCCTCGCCGCGCTCCTCTGCAGGTCAGCGAGGAAGGCCAGATCTCCACGCTGGAGCCCCCACCGGCACTCGAGGCTGACCTTGTCGGGGAGCACATGCTCATCAACATCGGGCCCCAGCATCCGGCGACTCACGGCGTGCTCCGCCTGGTTCTGGAGCTCGATGGCGAGACGGTGGTGCGCTGCATTCCTCACATCGGCTATCTGCACTGCGGCTTCGAGAAGATCGGCGAATATCGGCAGTACAATCAGATCATTCCGTGGACCGATCGCGAGGATTACCTCAATGCGATGGGGAACAACTGCGCGTTCGCGCTCGGCGCCGAGCGACTATTCGGCGTCGAGATCACGCCGCGCTGCACGGTACTGCGGGTGATCGCGATGGAGCTGTCGCGGATCATCTCTCATCTGGTGTGGCTGGGCACGACCTGCATCGACATCGGAGCGTTCACCCCCTTTCTCTGGTCCTTCCAGCAGGTCGAGACGGTGTATCATCTCCTCGAGCGGTGGGTGGGGGCGCGGTTGACGACGAGCGCGACGCGGGTGGGCGGGATGGCCGCGGACATCCCCGACGGGTGGGTGCAGCAGCTTCGCGATTTCGTGCACGGCTTTCCCAAGACCGTCGCCGAAGTGGACCGGCTGCTCACCCGCAACGCGATCTGGGTGGGACGCACGATCGGACTCGGCGCCCTCTCGGCGGAAGAGGCGGTGAATTACGGGCTGTCGGGTCCCATGCTGCGCGCCTCCGGAGTGGCCTACGATGTCCGCCGCGATTTTCCCTACCTCGGCTACGAGACCTACGACTTCGAGGTCCCGGTGGGCACGCAGGGTGATGTCTACGACCGCTATCTCGTGCGCATGGAGGAGCTCCGGCAGTCCACGCGCATACTGGAGCAGGCCATCGAGCGGCTTCCCGACGGACCGGTGAACATCGATGATCACCGCGTCATCCTTCCACCCAAGTCGCGGGCGATGAGCGACATGGAGTCGATGATCCACCACTTCAAGCAGGTGATGGAGGGACCGCGGCCGCCGGTCGGGGAATGCTACGTCGCGGTCGAGAGTCCCAAGGGCGAGAAAGGTTACTACATGGTGTCGGATGGCACCGGCAAGCCGTCGCGTTGGCGGATCCGTCCTCCGTCGTTCGTCAATTTGTCGGCGATTCCGCGGATGGTCGAAGGGCACCTTCTGAGCGACGTCATCGCCATCAACGCCAGCATCGACATCGTGATGGGAGAGATCGACCGGTGAAGGTCTCGGAGATGGGTGGAGTGAAGGCACCCTCCGAGGCGACGCAGCATGCGGCCGCAGCGGACCACGAGCCGGTTTTCACCGGCGATCGTCGAAGCCGCCTGGACGAGCTTCTCTCGCGGTACCCGACGAGAATGGCGGCGCTGCTGCCTGCCCTCTGGATGGTGCAGGAGGACCGGGGATGGGTGAGCCAGGGAGCGATGGCCGAGGTCGCGGAGCTACTCGGCCTCACGCCCGCTTACGTGAAGGGCGTGGTGACGTTCTACACGATGTACCACCAGCATCCGGTCGGAAAATACTTCATCCAGGTCTGCACCACGTCACCCTGTGGAGCGTGTGGCGCGGAGGATGTGGTGGCGGCCATCCTGCGGCAGAGCGGATGCTCGCAGCTCGGCAGTACCTCGCCCGACGGTCGGTTCACGGTGATCGAGGTGGAGTGTCTCGGCGCCTGCGGCTTCGCCACGCCGATCATGATCAACGACGAATTCGTGGAGTCCGTGACGCCCGAAAGAGTCTCGTCCCTCCTCGGCAAGCTCCGCTGATGGGTTTCCCCTATCCTTCTCACCGGCGGGAGACTCCCGTTCTGTCGCAGCATTTCGGCGATGCCGAAGCGCGCGCCCTCGACGGGTGGAAGAAGCGCGGCGGCTATCGCGCGCTCGAGCAGGCGCTCGGCATGGAGCCGGCCGCCATCGTCGCGACCATCAAGGAGTCCGGGCTGCGGGGACGTGGGGGAGCAGGATTTCCCACCGGAATGAAGTGGGGGTTCATGAAGCCGGGGGATGGAAAGCCACACTACCTGTGCGTCAACGCGGACGAGTCGGAGCCCGGCACCTTCAAGGACCGCGAGATCATGCGGTGGACCCCTCACGCGTTGATCGAGGGCACGGCCATCGGTGCGTACGCGATCGGGGCCGAGATCGCGTACATCTACATCCGCGGGGAGTTCACCGAGCCGATCCGGGTGATGGATCAGGCCGTGCGCGACGCGTACGCAGCGGGGATTCTGGGTGCCAACGCGATGGGAACGGGCAAGCGCGTCGACGTCCACATCCACAAGGGCGCCGGGGCGTACATCTGCGGTGAGGAAACGGCGCTCATGAACTCGCTGGAAGGGCGGCGCGGCAATCCGCGAATCAAACCCCCCTTTCCCGCCGTCGCCGGACTCTTCGGGAAGCCGACCACGATCAACAACGTGGAGACACTCGCGGCGGTGCCCCACATCCTCACGAACGGCGCCGAGTGGTACAAGAAGTTCTGTCTCTCCAACCCCAAGAGCACCGGCACGAAGCTGTTCTCCGTCTGCGGCAACATCGCGCGGCCGGGCAACTACGAGGTGGTTCTCGGCTTCCCCTTCAAGGATTTTCTGTACGATCTGTGTGGCGGGCCGCCGCCCGGGCGGACGTTCAAGGCGTGCATCCCCGGTGGATCGTCGGTGCCGATTCAGAGCATGGCGGAGGCCGAGGCGACGCTGATGGATTACGAGGGCTTCGTGGCGCAGGGGTCGATGCTGGGATCGGGGGGCGTGATCCTGTTCGACGATTCACAGTGCATGGTGAAGCACATCGGGCGTCTTGCCCGCTTCTACGCTCACGAGAGCTGCGCCCAGTGCACGCAGTGCCGGGAAGGAACGGCATGGGTCACGCGGATTCTCGAGCGCATCGAGGGGGGGGGTGGCACAATCGGCGACCTGGACGTGCTGCTCGAGCTGTCCGAGAACATGACCGGCAAGACTATCTGCGTCCTCAGCGATTCGTGCGCCGCGCCGATTGTCTCGGGCATCCAGAAATTCCGTGACGAGTTCATGGCGCATATCACCGGCAAGGGGTGCCCCCTTCGCGCGTCCGCGGCGGCCTGATGGCGGATTCGACGATGGTGACGCTCACGATCGAAGGCCGGGAGGTGGCGGTCGCGTCGGGCACGTCGATTCTCGAGGCTGCCAAGAACGCCGGTGTGCTCATTCCTCATTATTGCTACCATCCCGGGCTCCCGGTGGCCGGCGTCTGCCGGATGTGCCTGGTCGAGGTGGAGAAGGCGCCGAAGCTCGCCGCTGCCTGCGCGACCTCGGTGGCCGATGGGCAGGTCGTTCGCGTCTACTCGGAGA
The DNA here is from genome assembly GCA_038253885.1 of Gemmatimonadales bacterium. Taxonomy (GTDB): domain Bacteria; phylum Gemmatimonadota; class Gemmatimonadetes; order Gemmatimonadales; family Gemmatimonadaceae; genus JALZAQ01. The sequence continues at coordinate 35,770 of JBBSGP010000010.1, forward strand.
AGGCGCTCGAGGCGCGAAAGGGCGTGCTCGAGTTCCTCCTCATCAACCATCCGCTCGACTGCCCGATCTGCGATCAGGCGGGTGAGTGCGAGCTGCAGGATTACACTTTCCAGGAAGGCCGATCGCAGGGACGCAGCCTGGAATCCAAGCGCTTCAACCCGGTCGAGGATTTCGGCGGCGACGTCGTGTACGTGGCGAACCGATGCATTCTCTGCACGCGATGCGTGCGCTTCATGGATGACGTCGCGCGGGATCCCGTGCTGAACGTGAGCGAGCGGGGAGACCGCGCGGTCATCGGCAAGTTCGAGGGCCAGGATCTCACGCATCCCTGGGCCGGGAACGTGATCGAGCTCTGCCCCGTCGGGGCCCTTCTGTCCAAGGATTTCCTCAACAAGGCCCGCGCCTGGGAGCTGGATCGCACGCCGAGCGTCTGCCCGAACTGCACTCAGGGATGCAACACCATCCTCGAGACGCGCGACAACACCGTCGTGCGGATGCGCCCGCGGGCCAACATCGATGTCAACCAGTGGTTCCTCTGTGACGAGGGACGGCTGGATTATCGCTGGCTGAATCGTCAGGATCGAGTCGAGGCTCCGCTGGTGCGGCGCGGTGAGCGTCTCGCCGGTAGCGACTGGGAGGTCGCGGTCCGTGAGGCCGCCCTGCTCCTCGGCGGTCGTCGGGTGGTGGTCGTCGCGTCGCCGATGATGTCCAACGAGACGCTCTATCTGCTGTCGAAGCTGGTCGAGCGCAGCGGTGCGCGGGGACTCTTTCGCGTTACGACGGGACCGGAGGCGCCGCTTCCCGCGGTGCCCGATCTCGCGCTCCGAGCCGATCGGGCGGCCAACGTCCGAGGCGCTGAGATGTTCGGCTTTCAGCGCTCCGAGTCCCCCTTCGACGGTCTGGTCAGTGGTGATGTCCTTCTCCTGGGGGACGACCGATTGTCCGCCGGGGATGAGGCGCTTCTCGCTCGAGCGGGCGCGATCGTCGTGCTGGCGTCGGCGCTTCCCGCGGCGGCACGCACGGCTCAGGTGGTGCTTCCGATCACGAACATGTCGGAAGAGGAAGGCTCCTTCACGAATCTGCGCGGACGCGTGCAGCGCTACCTGCAGGCCAAGTCCGCTCCGGGGATGTCGCGGCCGGGCTGGTGGGTGCTGGCCGACCTTCTGACCGCGCTCGGCGAGCCGACGAGCGTCTTTCTGGCGAGCGAGATCTTTGCCCAGATGGCGGCCGCGCGGCCGGCGCTCGCTGGTATGTCTTACGAGTCGCTCGGACTGCGCGGCCGCTTGATGGATGGCGCTGCGACGGGCGCGGGGGCAGGCCGATGACGCCGGCGATGCTCCTCCTGCAGGTGGTGGACCGGCAAGGGGCGATGTCGGGAGGACCGTGGTTCATTCTCACGGTGGTCAAGATGCTGGCGGTCTTTACAGTCCTGATGGTCGGCGTGGCGATGCTCACGCTCGCCGAGCGCAAGGTCTCGGCATGGATCCAGGACCGGCACGGCCCCAATCGGGTGGGTCCCGGAGGCCTGCTGCAGCCCGCGGCCGACGGTCTCAAGAACATCATGAAGGAGGAGACGTATCCGGCCGCCGCCAACATTCCGTTGTTCATTCTGGCGCCGGCGATGTCGTTCATCCCCGCGCTGATCACCTTCGCGGTGATTCCGTTCGCCGCCCCCGCGCCGACCCGGTGGGGGTTGCTGGACATGGTCGTGGCGAACATGCCCATCGGTTTTCTCTACATCCTCGCGATCGGCTCGCTCGGCGTGTACGGGATCGTCCTCGCCGGCTGGGCATCGAACAACAAGTACTCCCTTCTCGGTGGCCTTCGCTCCAGCGCCCAGATGGTTTCGTACGAGATCGCCATGGGCATGTCGACGATCGCTGTTCTGCTTCTGGCCGGCAACGTCTCGCTCTCGGACATCGTGCGGCAACAGCAGGTGATGGGCTGGAACGTCATCTCTCTGCTCATCGCTTTCTTCATCTTCATGGTGGCGGCGTTCGCCGAGACGAATCGTCTGCCGTTCGATCTGCCTGAAGCGGAGTCCGAGCTGATTGCCGGATACCATACCGAGTACAGTGCGATGAAGTTCTCGATGTTCTTCATTGCCGAATACTCGAACATGGTGACCGCCAGCGCGCTGATGACGACGCTGTTCTTCGGCGGATGGAGCGTGCCTTTCTGGCAAACGCCCAATCTGCCGCCGTGGGCCTGGTGGAAGACTCTGCTGACGCTCGGCGTCTTTCTCGTGAAAGTGCTGTTTTTCCTTTTCGTCTTCATGTGGATCCGGTGGACGCTCCCGCGCTTTCGTTACGATCAGCTCATGTCCCTCGGATGGAAGTTCATGTTGCCTCTGGCGCTGGCCTACATCGTGATCATCGCGGCCGCCACTCTGCTGCTGGATCTGCTCGGGGTTCCTCGCGGGGGCAATTTCTACCTCGGATCGCTGGGCTTGCTCAACGTGGGGCTGGCGGCCGTCCTGTTCGTGATGCTCGACAGCGGTAAGATCATGAGCCCTGCTTACGCGCCGGTGGGACAGCAACGGCTCGCCCGGCTGCGCGCGATCAGCGCCCGCGGAAGCTTCACCGCCACGACGGGCGACTGAGGAGCGAATCGCCGAAAATGACCATCGACGTGAAGGTGCTGGAACGGCCAACCAAACAGGTGAGCTACGTCCGCGCGATGTTGAGCGGCATGGCGCTCACCTTCAAGCACCTCATCGATCCCCAGAAGGTGACGGTACAGTATCCGGAGCAGAAGTGGCCGCTGTCGGCCCGCTGGAGAGGCACGCACCGGATGCTCACCGACGAGAACGGGAAGTCCAAGTGCGTGGCATGCGGGCTGTGTCCTCAGATCTGTCCGGCGAACTGCATCAAGCTCGTGCCCGGCGAGGATGAGGATGGCAACCGGTATCCACTCATCTACGAGATCGACGAGTTCCGCTGCATCTTCTGCGGCTACTGCCAGGAGGTGTGCCCCGAGGAAGCCATTCATGTGGGCCGCCATTACGAGAACTCCGAGTACAGCCGGGCCGGCTTCGTGTACGACCTCGAGAGGCTGATGGCGCAGACGCATCCGGTCTGCGAGATGTGGGATCCGGCCGACCCCGCGGGCGAGTGAGAGCCGCCGAGTGACCCTCTTCTTCGGATTCCACTTCTATCTGTTCGGGTTGTTGGCGGTCGTGTCCGCGCTGACATTCGTCACGCGGCGGAGCCCGGTTGCGGCCGCGCTGTGGCTGGTCACCACGATGTTCTGCCTGGCCGCCATGTACGTGATGATGGACGCGCAGTTCATCGGCGTCATCCAGGTCCTGGTCTACGCCGGGGCGATCATGGTGGTGTTCCTGTTCGTGGTCATGCTGCTGAACCTGGGCCAGCCGAGCGCGAACCTCGACATGAAGGGTCCCCGGACGCGTCTGGCGGCCGCGGCTGTCGGCCTGCTGATGATCGGAGATCTGGGCTTCGTCGTGCTCGGCCGGCAGCCGCTGCCGGACGTGACTCCGGAACCGATTGCCGCCGCCCAGGTCGTGAGCAGCGTCGCGGCTCCGCTGTTCGCCGCCGACGGCTTTCTCCTTCCGTTCGAAGTCACGAGCGTGCTGCTGCTCGCCGCGATCGTCGGTGCCGTGGTCCTGGCCAAGCGGAGCAGCTGAGATGGTCGACGCGGCGCTGTTCTTCTCGGCGATCCTGTTCACCATCGGCGTCCTCGGCGTGCTGTTGCGTCGCAACGCGATCATCATCTTCATGTGCGTCGAGCTCATGCTCAATGCGGTGAACCTGTCGTTCGTGGCGTTCTCACGGCTCTACGGTCTCACCGGCCAGGTATTCGTCATCTTCGTCATGACCGTGGCGGCGGCCGAAGCTGCTGTGGGTCTGGCGATCATCATCTCGATCTTCCGGCATCGCGAGTCGGTTGATCTCCAGAACATCAACCTTCTGAAGGGCTGATGCTGCTGCAGATCGCCGGCGTCGCCGCCGCCGTGCACCCTCTGCAGGGAACTGTCGCGGCGTGGATGTGGCTGCTGCCGCTGTTGCCGCTGCTCGGCTTCGTGTTGAACGGTCTGCTGTCTCTGCATGGCTCCTTCCGCGCGGGGCCGGCGGATCCGTCGGCCTCGGCGCACGAGCAGACACAGGCTCACGTCGGATCCGGAGACCCGAGCCAGCCGGCGGGTGCGCACGGTGATGACCACCACGCGGTGGGGCGCCACCGCTATGCCGCCATCGTGAGCGTCATCGGCCCGGCGGTGCTGGCCGCTTCGTTCGTGCTGGCGGCTCTCATCTTCCGCCAGATGCTCGCCGCCGGCGCGCTGACCGAGCCGTTCGTGCAGCGCTACTTCTCGTGGATGCCGGTCGGGCGGGACCTGCAGATCGACGCCGCCTTCCAGCTGGATCAGCTGTCGATGCTGATGGTGCTGATCGTCACGGGCGTCGGCACCCTGATCCACATCTTCAGCGTCGGCTACATGCGCGACGACCCCGGCTACCCCCGATATTTCGCCTATCTCAATCTTTTCATCTTCTTCATGCTCGTGCTGGTTCTGGGCGCGAGCTACCCGGTTCTGTTCGTGGGTTGGGAGGGTGTGGGTCTGTGCTCCTACCTGCTGATCGGATTCTGGTTCAGTGAGAAGGCCAACGCGGATGCCGGGAAGAAAGCGTTCATCGTCAACCGGATCGGTGATTTCGGCTTTCTCATCGGGATGTTCCTCCTCTGGTCCAATCTCGGCGCCCTCGACTTCGCGACGCTGACGGTCCGCGCGGCCTCCTTGCCCGTGGGGGGCACGCTGGTGACGACGATCTGCCTCTTCTTCTTTCTCGGATGCACGGGGAAGAGCGCCCAGATTCCGCTCTATACCTGGCTTCCCGACGCCATGGCGGGGCCGACACCGGTGTCGGCCCTCATCCACGCGGCGACGATGGTCACCGCCGGCGTGTACCTGGTGGCGCGCAGCAGCTTCCTGTTCTCACTGTCTCCGGTCGCCTGCCTCACGGTGGCGATGGTGGGAGCGCTGACCGCTCTCCTGGCCGCCACCATCGGCCTCAAGCAGTGGGACATCAAGAAGGTGCTGGCCTACTCCACCGTGAGCCAGCTGGGATACATGTTCGTCGGCGTCGGGACGGGGGCGTACGCAGCGGGCATGTTCCACCTCATGACGCACGCGTTCTTCAAGGCTCTGCTCTTTCTCGGTTCCGGCTCGGTGATCTTCGCGATGCACCGCGCCTATCACGCTACGCACAGCCACGACGACGCGCAGGACATGCGGAACATGGGCGGGATGCGCGCCTATCTCCCCTGGACCTGGCTGCTCATGTGGGCGGCGACGCTGGCGATCGCCGGTATCCCCTTCTTCGCCGGCTTCTTTTCCAAGGATGCCATCCTCGGCGCCGTTTTCGAGGCGGCAGGGCATTCCACGTTGGCCGACGCCCGCTGGCTCGGGGTTCCCGGGGGCACCTTGCTCTACGCCATCTACGCGATGGGCCTGATCGCGGCGTTCCTCACCGCGGTGTACATGACGCGCATGATGCTGTACACCTTCCACGGTGCGAATCGCACCGGCGATGCCGGGCGGGCCCACCTGGCCGAGGCACCCTGGGTCATGACGGCGCCGCTCGTCGTGTTGGGTGCACTGAGCGTGGCCGGCGGATGGTTCAATGTGCCGCAGATGCTGCATTTCCTCGGACCGGTGGGCGCACTGGACCGATGGCTGGAACCCGTGCTGGGCGGCGCCACCCTGCGGGTCGCGGGGGGGCGCCTCTCCGAGCCGGCGTTCAACACCGAGGCCGGCCTCCTCGGTGCAGCGGTGGCCGTGGGAGTGCTCGGCATCATCCTCGCCGTGTCTCGGCTCCGGCCGGCACGGGTCGTGTCGCCGGCTCAGTCTCCCGATGAGGTGGGCATCGAGAGAGTGCTCGCCCACAAGTATTTCGTCGATGAGATCTACGACGCTGCGGTCGTGAGGCCCACCGTCGGCATCTCGCGCGATCTTCTGTGGAAGGGCATCGACGTCGGTCTCATCGATTTTCTCCTCGCGCGCGTGACGTCGGCTTTCGCGAATGGCTTTGGCCGTTTCGGATCATTCGTGCAGTCCGGGCAGGTCGGGACGTACGCCTGGGCGATTGTCGTCGGCATGCTGGCAGTGCTCGGCGCTCTCACACTCCGGTAACGGAATGCGCGATTTTCTCGCCTCGATCGGCTATAGCGGCTGGGTTCTCCCGGTCCTGCTGGTGCTGCCGCTGTTGGGCGTTGTCGCGATCCAGGCCGAGGGCGCCGTCTCGAGAAGGTCGGGCAGCGACATCGCGGCGCAGGGCGCAGCCCGTTGGATCGCGCTCCTCGCGTTTCTCGCCGAGTTCGTCGTCTCGGCGGGACTCTGGTGGTCATTCGAGCCGGCGTCTGCCGGCTGGCAGGCGAGGGTGGACATCCCGTGGATTCCGGAGTGGGGCGCCCGATTCACGCTGGGGGTGGATGGCATATCACTCTTCATGGTGCTGCTCACCACCTTCATCATGCCCCTCGCGGTGCTCGGCAGCTGGACGAGCGTGCGCGACAAGCTTCGCGGCTACTACTCGCTGATGCTCGTGCTCACGACAGGGATGATCGGCGTCTTTCTCTCGCTCGACCTTCTGCTGTTCTACGTGATGTGGGAGATCATGCTGGTGCCGATGTACTTCATCATCGGCATCTGGGGCGGGGAACGCCGCATCTATGCCAGCCTCAAGTTCTTTCTGTTCACGTTCGTCGGCTCGCTGCTGATGCTGGTGGCGGTGATCTATCTGTGGCTGAGTGCCGGCAGAGGTGAGACCTTCGCCTACGAGGTCATCCTCGGCAACAGCGGTCAGTTCAGCCACCATGCGGCGCTGCTCCTCTTCGGCGCTTTCTTTGCGGCTTTCGCGGTGAAGGTGCCCATGTTTCCCTTCCACACGTGGCTGCCCGACGCCCACGTGGAGGCACCCACCGCGGGATCGGTCGTGCTCGCCAGCATCATGCTGAAGATGGGAACGTACGGCTTTCTGCGCTTCGCGATGCCGTTCTTTCCATCGGCCGCCATGTACCCGTGGGTTCGGGCGACGATCCTCTCCCTCGCCGTCATCAGCATCGTCTATGGCGCGCTGGTGGCCATGGTTCAGCCAGATTTCAAGAAGCTCGTGGCGTATTCCTCGGTCAGCCACCTCGGCTTCGTGATGCTCGGTATCTTCGCCCTCACCCTGCAGAGCGTGCAGGGCGCGCTCATGGTGATGATCAATCACGGGATCTCCACCGGGGCGCTCTTCCTGCTGGTCGGGATGATCTACGAGCGACGGCACAGCCGCCTCATCGACGCCTACGGCGGCATCGCGCGCGTCATGCCGATGTTCGCCGCGATCCTGACGCTGGTCTCGCTGAGCAGCATCGGCCTGCCCGGCACGAACGGATTCGTGGGTGAATTCCTGGTGCTGCTCGGCTCCTTCCGCGTTCATCCCTATCTCACCTTGGTGGCGACGACGGGCGTGATCTTCGCCGCCGCGTACCTGCTGTGGGCGATTCAGCGCATTCTCTTCAATCGTCTGGACAAGCCCGAGAACGAGCATCTTCCCGACCTGAACGGACGCGAGGTCGGCATGATGGCCGTTCTCGCCCTGGCTATTCTGTGGATCGGCGTCTTTCCGGCGCCGATCCTGCGACGGATGGAGAGCTCGGCCGCCGCTTTCGTTCAGACGGTGGAGTCGGGCGCCCGCCGGGGCGCGTTAGCCGAGCCGGTCGGGCCCATCGCGGTGAACGGGGGAGGGCGTTAGATGCGGTTCGATCTCACCGTCCCGTGGCAGTTGTCGGCCGCGCTCGGGCCCGATCTGCTGCTCGCCGGAGGGGCGATGCTCCTTCTTCTCTGGTGCGTCTGGCGTCCGGAAAGTGCCGGTCATCAGCGCAGCGTCGGTGCTTGGAGCATCGCGCTCTGCGTCCTGACGATCGCGGCGGTTTTCTGGTATGGCCATCAGCAGGTGACCTCTGGACCGGGGATCATTGCGGTCGACAGCTTCCGCTGGGCTGCCGACCTCATCTTTCTCGGCGCCACGATCATCGCCCTCATGCTCGCGATGGACTACAACGAGCGCGAGCGCATCACCGTCGCGGAATCGCACGTTCTGGTGTTGTTGGCGACGTCCGGTGCGATGCTGCTTGCCGCGTCTCGCGACCTGATGATGATCTTCCTGGGCGTCGAGCTGATGTCCATCTCCGTGTACGTTCTGGCCGGTCTCAATCGTCGCAGCGCCGTTGCGGCCGAGGCGGCGCTCAAGTACTTCCTCCTCGGTGCCTTCTCGACCGGGTTCCTCCTGTATGGGATCGCCTTGCTGTACGGCGTGACGGGAACCACAAATCTCGCGGCGATCGGCCAATGGGCGAGTGTCGCGGGCCGCGCCTCGAGCCCGATGCTGCTCGTCGGCATCGCGCTCCTCCTGGTCGGGTTCGCGTTCAAGGTCGCAGCCGTACCGTTCCACATGTGGACGCCCGACGTCTACGACGGCGCGCCGACCCCATACAGCGCCTACATGGCGGCGGCCGTGAAGGCGGGGGCGTTCGCGGCGTTCTTTCGCGTCTGGCTCGAGGCCTTCCCGCTCGCCGCACCGTCCTGGCACGGAGCCCTGTGGTGGATCGCCGCGATCACGATGGTGGTCGGCAACCTGGTCGCGCTCGCGCAGTCCAGCATCAAGCGGCTGCTCGCGTACTCGAGCATCGCTCACGCCGGCTACATTCTCGTGGCGCTGGTGTCGGGCACGGCACTCGGCGCCGCCTCGTTCCTGTTCTACCTGACCGCGTACACGCTGGCGACGATGGGAGCGTTCGCCGTTGTGATCGCCCTCGGACAGGCGGGGGAGATCCGACTGGCGGTGACCGATTATTCCGGCCTCTGGCGGGTGCGGCCGTGGCTCGCGCTGGCGATGGCGGTATTCATGCTGGCGCTGCTGGGATTTCCGCTTGCGGGAGGCATGGGCTTCTTTGCGAAGTGGTATGTGCTCCAGGCTGCTCTGCGCGCTCCACAGCCGCAGACACGGCTCGCGGTCGTGCTCGTGCTCACGAGCTTCGTGTCCGCCGGCTACTACCTGCGCGTCCTCAAGGTGATGTTCATGAATCCGCGAGCAGCGGACATGCCCGATCCGATGAGGGTCCCGGCGCTCACCCAGATCGTGATCGGATTCGCGGCCGGCCTGCTCCTGGTTTTCGGAATCCTGCCCAGCCCGGCGTTGGAATTTTCACGCTGGGGCGTGAGCGTGTCGGGTCCGATGGCGGAGACGCCGATCGGTCCGCCACTGACGCGCCTCGACCGTTGACCCGCGGGGCGGCCGGAGCCGCCCCGTCGCATTTCGAGGAGAGGCATGACTGTGAATCGGGAGATCTTCCGGCAGTACGATGTCAGGGGAATCGTCGGAAAAGATCTGACCCCTCGCGTGGCGCACTCGCTCGGCCGGGCCTACGCGGCCTACCTGCAGCGCGAGGGGGTGCAACCAGCCGGCCCGATCGCGGTCGGCCGCGACAATCGCCCTAGCGGCAAAGCCTTGCGCGACGCGCTCGTGCGCGCTCTGGGCGAATCCGGCGTGGACGTCATCGATGTGGGCATCGTTCCCACGCCACTTCTCTACTGGTCGCTCAACAACCTGCCAGTAGCCGGCGGTATCCAGATCACTGGTTCGCACAATCCATCGGAGTACAACGGTTTCAAGCTCTGCCTCGGCACGCAATCAGTGCACGGCGAGGAGATCCAGGCGCTGTACGATCTGATCATCGCCGGCAAGTTCCCCTCGGGCGCTGGCCGGGTGCAGGAGGAGAATATCGTCGAGCGGTACATCAGCGACGTGGTGAAGCGTATCGGACCCCTGTCACGACCGTTGCGGGTCGTCGCGGATTGTGGAAACGGCGTCGGGTCGCTCGTCGGCCCCCAGCTGCTGACTCGTCTTGGCGCTCGTGTGACGTCGCTGTACTGTGACAGCGATGGAACGTTCCCGAATCATCACCCGGATCCGACCGTGCCCGAGAACGTCGCCGAGCTCCAGGACGCTGTGCGCGCGGGCCGCGGCGAGGTGGGCGTGGCGTTCGACGGAGATGCCGATCGGATCGGGCTCATCGATGAGCGCGGCGAGATCGTGTGGGGAGATCACATCCTCATCATCTACGCTCGCGACGTGCTCGCCCGCACCGGGAAGGGACAGGCCATCATCTTCGACGTGAAGTGCTCGCAGGCGCTTCCCGATGCCATTCGTGAGGCCGGCGGGGAGCCGGTGATGTGGCGCACGGGGCACTCACTGATCAAGGAGAAGATGCGGGAGCTGAAGGCCCCACTGGCCGGCGAGATGTCGGGGCACATGTTCTTCTCGGAGGGCTTTTACGGACACGATGACGCCCTCTACGGCGCGGCCAGGCTGTTGCGCATCCTCGCGGACTCGGGCAAGACGGTGAGCGGGCTCCTGGCGGACGTCGAGCGTTTCGTCTCGACGCCCGAGATCCGCGTGGACTGCCCGGACGATCGCAAGTTCGCTGTCGTCGAGGAAGCTGTCAGGCATTTCCGCGCGGACCACGACGTGATCGACGTCGATGGCGTGCGCGTGCTGTATGGTGATGGGTGGGGATTGATCCGCGCGTCCAACACCCAGCCGGTTCTGGTGATGAGATTCGAGGCCGGCAGTGCGGCGCGCCTCGATGCGATCCGCGACGAGTTCGAGTCATGGCTCCGGGCACAGGGCGTCGCCGTCTAGGGCGCCACCGCCCATGACAGTGAGGCGGTGGGCGTTACTGGCAGCGCTCGCCGTGGCCTGTTCGCTGCTGCTCGGCCGAGCGGCTTCCGCGGTGTACGTGGACTACCGCTTCTACGCCGCCATGGGCGCAGGGGACGTGTGGCGCGCTCGCGGTATCGCGCTGATCGTGATGAAGGGACTGGCGCGGGTCGTCGCGACGCTCTTTCTCTTCGGCCATCTCTATGCAGTTCGGCAGAGCGTCGTGTCGCTGGTTCTCCCCCGCCGACTGGGAAACGTGGAGATCGGCGAGGAGGTGCCCGGACGCTATCTCGTCGGCGCGGCTCTCGTGATCGCCGTCGTGCTCGGGATGCTACTTCCCATCGCCGACAGCTGGTCCAGCCTGGCGCTGGGCTACTACGGACTCCCGTTCGGAGAGAGCGACCCCTATCACGAGGTCGACCTCGGTTTCTTCACGTACGTGTTGCCACTCGAGGCGTCGCTGTACCTGTGGGCGTTGGTCGTGATCCTGGTTGCCGCCGCGGTCGTGATCTTCCTCTATGCTCTCACCCCGAGCCTGCGCTGGCAGCATGGTTCGCTCTACGTTTCCAACTACGTTCGACGTCACCTGATGGTGATCGGCGCGCTGTTGCTCGGCATGCTCGCGTGGAGCTACCGTCTGGAGGCATTCAAGGTTCTGCTGAACGGGAGCAGCGGAGAGGGAGCCTTCGGCTACGCCGACCATCACGCCATCATCCCGGTCGATCTGACGCTGGCCGTGCTGACTCTGGTCGCGGCGATCGTCGTCCTGTGGTTCGGATGGAGCGGACAGGTTCGTGTCGCGTTTGGAGCGGTCGGCACGGTACTGATCCTCTCTCTCTCGCTCCGACAGCTCGCTCCCCTCGTCGTTCGCCGCTCCGCCCCCGCTCGCACGGCGGGACAACGCGAGGCGCCTTATCGCGCGACACGCGTCGCTTACACCCGCCGCGCGTTCGGCCTCGATCGCCTCGGACCGGCCGATCCCGCGATGTCCTTCTCCTCCTTGAGGGACGTATCCACCAACGTCCCGGCGTGGGAGCCGGCCGCACTCGCGCGTGCAGTGGCGCGCGGGAGTCACGGAGAGCTGGGCGCGTCGGGCGTCGGCTGGATTCCGTCGGCGGTCGGCGTCGTCGCGGTCGTCCCGGAGCATACGACCTCCGTGTCTGGCGGCGACCCCGAGCAGCAGGAAGACCGGTGGAGCGTCGCCCGAATTCTTGGCGCGAGTGCCGACCCAGACGGAGGGCCGGTGCACGTCACTCTGGGCGGTCAGCGCGCGCGCGAGGACGATCACCTCGAGCCGGTGATCGTGCACGATTCCGCGATCGGCTATCTGGTCGAGCCGGATTCTCTGGGTCGTCTCACCGGAAGCAGCCTCGAGAGCAGCGTGTCGCGCGTGGCTCACGCGTGGAGCCTGCAGAATCTGCGGCTGCTCAGCGACCTGCCCCATCCGTCGCCGCGGATCATCGTGCAGCGCGCCCTTCGGGATCGCGTGCGAGCCGTGGCGCCGATCTTCCTCCAGGGCACGGAGATCACGCCGGTCGCGATCGGGGATACGCTGTTCTGGCTTCTCGATCTCTACTCTGCGTCCGCGAGCTATCCGCTCAGCACGCGCATCAGCATCGGCCCGGAAGAGACGACCTACCTGCAGCACGCCGCGACGGCGGTCGTCAACGGCGCGTCGGGCCGTCTCTGGCTAGCGGCGGACGCCACGCTCGATCCGATCGCGCGCAGCTGGGTTGAGGCGTTCCCGTCGTTGTTCACGAGCTGGGCACGCCTCCCGCGCGCGCTCGCCGAGGCCGCCCCTCCGGCTCTCGACCTGCTCCGATCGCAGGCCCAGGTGATGGCCCGCTTCGGGCTGCGCGGCGATAGCGGGCCGACGGGGCAGGTGCCCTGGAACATCGGAGCGGACACGCTCATGCCCGAGGGAAGTACGGCCCTCTGGCTGCTCCCCGGTCGGCGCGCTCTCGCGTGGTCGCAGCCCATCCTCGATGAGAACGGTCACGTCCTCGGGCTCTTCGTCGGGACGGGCGGACCGTCGCGACATGCGGCCTATCTGCCGCTGGCCCATGCCGGGACGCGATGGTCGGCAGCGTCGGACGAGCTGCACCGCGCGGCCGACAGCAGCCTCATCCTTCCGGCAGGAACGCAGGCCGTACGCGGTGGGATCCACGCCGTGCCGGTGGGCGATGATGTCGCTTTCGTGCAGAGCACATACGCCTGGCGCGCGGACGCCCCTCCGGCGCTGGTACGGGTCTCCGCTCTGCTGGGCGACGCCGTGACCGCGGGCCGCACTCTTCCCGAAGCGTTGGGCGTGGCGGTCACGCCTCCATCGGACACCAGCACCCCTTCGCCTGATTACCGGTCGCGCGTCGCCGCGCTCGTCGAGCAGATGCGAGCGGCGCTGCAGCGTGCGGACTGGACGGCGTTCGGCCGCGCGTTCGACGCCCTCGAAACGCTGACGCGTGCCTCGCGCTGAGACGGCGGTCATTGCCCTCGGTGGGAATGCTCTTTCTCCCGCCGGAGAGCGCTCGACCATCAACGATCAATTCCGGCACACGCGGGCGAGTCTGGCGCCGATCGTGGATCTTGCGCTCGACGGCTGGAATCTCTGCGTGGTGCACGGGAACGGTCCGCAGGTAGGAGACGAGCTGGTTCGGAATGAGCTCGCGCGCAGCGAGGTCGCGCCACTCCCGCTCGGCGTGCTGGTCGCCGCCACCGCCGGCTGGATCGGTTACATGATCCAGCAATCGCTCGAGAACGCGCTGACGCGCTCGGGCAGCGACCGGCGCGTGGCGACGGTGATCACGCAGGTTCACGTGGACCCGACGGACATCGCGCTGAGCTCTCCGAGCAAGTTCATCGGTCACGAGATTCCGGAGCCGCGCGCGCGTGCCCTGCTCGCCGAAGGGACATCCGTGAAGCCGGATGCCCGCGGCCGATGGCGGCGCGTCGTCGGCAGCCCACGGCCCCTCGCCATCCACGAGATCGCCACCATCCGCCAGCTGATGGATAACGGGACGATCGTCGTCGCGTGTGGCGGCGGAGGTGCTCCGATTCACGCCGACCCGGTGCTCGGCTGGGACGGAGTGGACGCGGTGGTGGATAAGGATCTCGCGGCGGCCGTTCTCGCGCGTGACCTGGATGCGACACTTCTGCTCATCCTCACCGACATCGATGCCGTCTACGCTGGTTACGGCACTCCGGATCAGCGACGGTTATCTGCACTCACGCCCGATGAGGCCCAGAGCCTCGATGCCTCCGGCGCGTTCGGCGAGGGTAGCATGGCTCCAAAGGTGCGCGCGGCGGTGGATTTTGCGCGCCATACCGGAGGTCGCGCTATTATTACCGAGCTCAGCCGGGGCCGTGCCGCCGTGCGCGGAGCCGCAGGCACCATCATCTCACTCTGAGCCCCACCCTGGCACGGGCCGATTGGAGAACGCGTGAACATTCACGAATACCAGGCCAAAGACATCTTTCGAAGTGTCGGCATCCCCATCCCGCCGGGTGAGATGGCCAGCTCACCGGACGAAGCCGAGCGTCTGGCGAAGCAATTCGGGGGCACGGTGGTAGTGAAGGCGCAGGTGCACGCCGGCGGACGCGGAAAGGCCGGGGGGGTCAAGCTCGCGAAGACCCCCGTCGAAGCCCGTCAGGTGGCGGGCGCGATTCTCGGAATGAAGATCAAAGGGTTGACCGTCGAGAAGGTGCTGGTGACTCCGGCTGCGGACATCGCCTCCGAGGCGTATGCCGGGATCATCATCGACCGCGCGTCGAAGAAGGCTGTGTTCATGGTGAGCGCGGCCGGCGGAGTCGACATCGAGGAAGTCGCCGCGACCACGCCCGAGAAGATCATGCGTCATCCCGTGGACCCACGGTACGGGCTGCTTCCGTTCGAGGCGCTGGAGATGGGGTTCTTCCTCTACGCCGACGCGAAGCAGGCCCGCGCGGCCGCGAAGATCATGCAGCAGCTCTGGCGCGCCTTTCAGCAGAGCGGCGCATCGCTCGCCGAGATCAACCCTCTCGTCACCACGCCGACAGGGGAGGTGGTCGCGCTCGACGCCAAGATGGTCATCGACGACAACGAGCTGGAGCGGCGGCATGACCTCGAGGCGCTCCGTGACGAGAGCGCCGAGGCCCCCGGCGAGGTGCAGGCCCGTAAGGCCAACCTCACGTTCATCAAGCTCGACGGCAACGTGGGTTGCGTCGTCAATGGCGCCGGCCTCGCGATGGCGACGATGGATCTCGTCAAGTTCTACGGCGGTGAGCCGGCCAATTTTCTCGACATCGGCGGATCATCGAATCCGGACAAGGTCGTCAACGCGCTGCGCATCATCACCACCGATCCCAACGTGAAGGCGATTCTCTTCAACATCTTCGGCGGCATCACCCGCACGGATGACGTGGCAAATGGCATCGTCACCGCGACGTCCCAGAATCCCCTCAAGGTGCCGATCGTGATCCGGCTCACCGGAACCAACGAGGAGATCGCGGTGAAGATTCTCACCGAGAACGGCTTCTCGGCGATGACCGACATGGATGAAGCGGTTCAGAAGGCGGTCGCGCTGGCGACGGGAGGCCGCGCCGCGTGAGCGTCTACATCGATGCGACGACAAGGCTCCTCGTGCAGGGCATCACGGGACGCGACGGGAGCTTCCACACGAAGCAGATGATGGAGTACGGCACGACGGTCGTGGCTGGCGTGACGCCAGGAAAGGGCGGCCAGACCTTCGAGGGAAAGGTGCCGATCTTCAATACCGTGGCGAGCGCCGTCGGACAGACTGGTGCCAACACCGCCGTCATCTACGTCCCGCCTCCGTACGCTGCCGACGCGATGATGGAGGCGGCGGACGCGGGGGTTCAGCTCGTTGTCTGCATCACCGAGGGAGTTCCGGTGCTCGACATGACGCGAGTCTACCCCTTCGTCAAGGAGAAGGGCGCGCGCCTCATCGGACCGAACTGCCCCGGGCTGATCTCACCTGGCAGCTCGAAGGTCGGAATCATTCCCGGCCGAATCTGTTCGCCGGGTACCGTCGGCGTGGTCAGCCGCTCCGGCACGCTCACGTACGAGATCGTCTATCAACTCACGCGCGCCGGCATCGGCCAGTCCACCTGCGTCGGCATCGGCGGCGATCCCATCAACGGAACGAGCTTCATCGATGTGCTGGAGGAGTTCGAGCGAGACCCCGGGACGACGGCGGTCGCGATGATGGGGGAGATAGGCGGTACGGACGAGCAGGAGGCGGCGCGCTACATCAAGGACAGGATGACCAAGCCGGTAGTGGGTTTCATCGCCGGGCAGACAGCGCCGCCCGGACGGCGCATGGGTCACGCCGGGGCGATCATCTCCGGATCTTCCGGGACGGCCGCTGAGAAAGTGCAGGCGTTCCGCGACGCCGGGATCGGGGTAGCGCAACGCCCGAAGGACTTCGTTGCTCTTCTGCGCGAGCGAATGTGAGACTCACGGAGTTCCTCTCGGCGGAGCGCATCCTGTTGCCGTTGGTCCGCGGAGATGGGACGCCGCTCACCTCGTTGAGCGACGCCACGGCAGCGCTGATCGATCGGCTGGTTGCCGGCGGGGTCGTCAAGGACGCCGACAAGCTGCGCCGTCGGTCCGACGAAGGGCGCGGGGAAGACATCGTCGCATTCACGGATCGAGTCTTCCTGGCGCACTTCCGGACCGACGCGGTGAAAGACCTGGCGGTGGCCATGGGTGTCGCGCCGTCGCCGGTTGGTCGGGAGCAGGGTGAAGGGGAGCCGCAACGCGCGCGGATCGTGATGCTGCTGCTCGCTCCGCCGCGCCTGGCTGCCCGCTACCTCCAGGTCCTCGGTGCCTTCGCGCGCCTGCTCTCCGATGAGGCGGTGGTCGTCCAGATCCTCGCTGCGACGACGGTCGCCTCGCTGCTCTCGGTGCCCGCACTGGCTCGCTACGAGCTGCCGGAGGAGCTCTCGGTGCGCGACCTGATGACGGAGAATCCGCGCACCGCGACACCGGATACCCCGCTGCGCGATGCCGCTCGGCTGATGGCCCGATCGGTGATCAACGCCATGCCGGTGGTGGACGGCGGAGGGCTTCTGCTTGGTCTCCTGAGCGAGCGCGAGCTGATGCGGCACCTCGTCACGAGCTATCTCCAGAGCGGCGCTCCGCAGCGACCGACGGCCGGCGCCAACATGCGCCGCAGCGTTCGCGACGTGATGACACGCCAGGTTCTGGCGGTCTCGCCCGAGCAACCTCTGGCCGAAGTGGCCTCGCTCATGACCAACAAGGACGTCGACGGGGTGCCCGTGGTGCGGGAGGGCCGGCTGGTGGGCTTTCTCACTCGCGGGGACATCGTACGCAAACTCATCGGACCCTGACATGCCTATCACCAACGGACGTCGCACGCTCGCCATCATCAAGCCCGATGCCTTCGCCACCGGCAAGGCAGGGCAGATCCTGGCGCACCTCGAGAAGGACGGGTTTGCTCTCCGCGCCGCGCGCGTGGTTCGGCTGGCTCCGGAGCAGGCACAGGAGTTCTACGCCGTTCACCGCGAGCGCCCCTTCTTCGGGTCGCTCACGGCATTCATGATGTCCGGGCCGTGCATGCCGCTCGTTCTGGAGCGGGACGATGCGGTTGGCGCTCTTCGCCACACCATTGGGGCGACCGATCCTCGCGAGGCCGCCGCGGGCACGGTGAGGAAGCTGTTTGCCGAGTCCAAGGAGAGAAATGCCATCCACGCGTCAGACTCCGACGAGAACGCGGTCAGAGAGATCGGTTTTTTCTTCGCCGAGGCGGATCTCCTCTAGCGCCGGCGGCTTGTCCGGCGGTCAACACCGCTCCCCCTGCCGAGGGCCGGCGGAGCATCTTCCACCTAGCCTCGGCACCTTAATCCCTCTAAATTCAGGGGTTATGCTGTCCTACGACATCCGCGAGCTCGAGGAGCACGCCGTGCACGTGGACGGGCGGCTTCGGGCGGACGATCCGGTCTGGCAGGAAGGGGATGCGCTTCCGAAGCCGTACGTTCGCGCGTCCGGCCGCCTGTCGAAAGCGGGCTCCGGTCGTTTCTACTGGACGGGACGGGTTGAGGGCGAGGCGGATACCTCCTGTCGACGCTGTCTGGTGGACGTCCGTGTGCCGGTTCAGGAAGACGTCGGCGTGATCTTCGCTGCGGACGACGATACGGAGGTGGAAGACGATCCCGACGTGTTCCGAATCGCGGCGCGGGCGCACATGCTCGACCTCCGGCCGGCGGTACGCGAGCAATGGCTGCTCGGAGTACCGTCGTTCGCTCTCTGCCGCGAGGACTGTCAGGGACTCTGTCCGGCCTGTGGGGCCGATCGGAACGCCGGCGATTGCGCCTGCGAGCCGGCACGCACCGACGGCCGCTGGGACACGCTGCGGGCTCTCCGCCGCCCGTCCGACTAGCGGCTGACCTTCCATACAAACGATACTTTCATGGCCGTTCCAAAGAGACGCACCTCGAAGCGAAAGAAGCGCGCGCGCAATACGCACAAAAAGGCGCCCGCGATCGCCATCCAGAAGTGCCCCCGGTGCCAGAGCATGAAGCGGCCGCACCATGTGTGCGCGGAATGCGGCTACTACGCCGGTGAGCAGCGGGTCGCGGCCAGGGAAGGCTAGCCGTCGTGCGCATCGCGCTGGACGCCATGGGGGGCGACCACGCGCCTCATGCCCCGATCTCGGGGGCGCTCCTCGCGCTATCCGAGCTCGGCCCAGCGCACTCCATCCAGCTCGTGGGCACGACTGAGCTCATCGCGGCACATCTCGACGAGCTGTGGCGGGGTGAGTTCGCGCCGCTCCGCGGTGAACGGGAGCGGGTGATGGTCGTCGAGGCGCCGGAGATGATCGAGATGGGCGACAAGCCTCTGGCGGCCATCCGCTCCAAGCCGCGCAGCTCCATGGTGGTCGGCCTGAAGCTGCAGTCCACGGGAGATTCGGACGCCTTCGTGTCGGCGGGAAATACCGGCGCACAGATGGCCGCCTCCACGGTCCTCCTCCGGCTGCACGCCGGTCTGTCGCGGCCGGCGATCAGTACGCTGCTTCCCACCGTGCGCGAGCCGATGGTGCTGGTGGATTCCGGCGCCAATGTCGATAGCTCGCCCGAGGAGCTGTGCCAGTTCGCGCGGCTCGGCTCCGTCTATGCGGAGGACATTCTCGGCCGAACCAACCCGTCGGTCGCCCTGCTTAACATCGGGGAAGAGGAAGAGAAGGGGAGCGCCGTCGTGAAGAAGGCATATGAGATGCTCCGACAGAGCGACCTCAACTTTCAGGGGAACATCGAGGGGCGAGACATCGTGTCGGGTGGAAGCAATCGCGGTCCGGTGGACGTGCTGGTGTGCGATGGCTTCGTCGGCAACGTCCTGCTCAAGTTCTACGAGTCGGTGGCCGCTCTGATGTCGACGCTCATGGTTCGCGAAGGGCTCGATCGCAGTCGCGTCGCCAACGCCCTTCGGGGCTTCGACTATTCCGACTACGGCGGGGCTCCTCTTCTCGGAGTGCGCGGCGTCAGCATCATCTCGCACGGTAGCTCGTCGCCGCGCGCCATCAAGAATGCCATCCTGGTGGCTCAACGGGCCGTGGAGAGCCGCATGAACGAGCACATCGGCCGCCGGCTTCAAGCGGTCGAGAGCGAGATCGCGTGAAACGCCCGATCGCGCAGATGGTCAGCACGGGCCGCGCCGTTCCGTCCCGTGTGGTGACGAACCACGACTTCGCGGCAATGGGGCTCGAGACCTCGCACGAGTGGATCGTCGAGCGCACCGGTATCGTGCAGCGGCACATCGCGAGCGACGGGGACACCACCTGCAGCATGGCGTCCGACGCGGCACGCACGGCCATGCACCGGGCCGGTGTGGCACCCGGCCAAGTGGATGTGATCATCCTCAGCACGGCCACGCCCGACCGTCTCCTGCCGTCGACCGCGGCCGACGTCCAGGCTGCTCTCGGGGCGACGCGCGCCGCCGCGTTCGACATCTCGGCTGCGTGCTCGGGGTGGCTCTACGGTCTGTCGATCGGCGAAGGACTGATGATGAACGGGACCGCCGAGACAGTGCTGGTCATCGGCGCCGAGAAGATGAGCGCCATCGTCGACTGGACCGATCGCGCGACGTGTGTTCTGTTCGGGGACGGCGCCGGGGCGGCCGTGCTCCGCCGCTCGAAGCACGGAAAGGGGATTCTCTCGTCGTTCATGCGCAGCGACGGCACGCTGGCCGAGCTTCTCTACCGGCCGCATGGCGGGGCGACGGTGCCGATGACGGAGGCGATCCTCGCGGACGGGAGCCACCTCGTGAAGATGGCCGGTCGCGAGGTGTTCAAGGCAGCGGTGCGGTCGATGTCGGATGCCGCCGATCGGGCCCTGGACGGCGCGCGTCTCACCGGTCAGGACATCGACCTGATGATCCCCCATCAGGCGAACATCCGGATCATTGAAGCGACCGCGAAGCACGCCACCATCGCGATGGACAAGGTCTACGTGAACGTCGACCGGTACGGCAACACCTCCTCGGCTTCCATCGGTATCGCGCTCGACGAGGCCATCGAGTCCGGGCGTGTCAAGGACGGATCGACGGTGCTGATGGTCGCGTTCGGAGCCGGCTTCACCTGGGCCTCCACCGTCGTTCGCTTCTAGGTGGACGTGGTTCTGCTCTTCCCCGGACAGGGGTCGCAGAAACCGGGGATGGGGAAGGACCTCGCGACCGCGTTTCCGGAGGCACGGGCCGTATTCGAGCAGGCCGATGACGCGCTCGGTCGCCCGCTCAGCGCGCTCTGCTTCGGGGGTCCGGAGGAGGAGCTCACCTCGACGGAAAATGCGCAGCCGGCGCTGCTGGCCCATGGCGCGGCGGCGTGGGCGGTCGTGCGCACGCGGCTCGCCGCGCACGTTCGTGCGGCGGCCGGCCACTCGCTCGGGGAGTTCACGGCGTATCACGCCGCGGGAGCCCTGACGCTGCGCGACGCGCTGCGCCTCGTTCGGCGGCGCGGCGAGCTGATGCTCGAGTGCGGCCGGCGGCGACCCGGAGCGATGGCGGCGATTCTGGGTGCCAGCGAGTCCATCGTGGAAGCCGCCTGCTCTCGGGCGACGAGCGAGAGCGGAACGGTGGTTCCAGCGAACTACAATACGCCGGAGCAGCTCGTGATCTCGGGCGAGATCAATGCCGTGGAGCGCGCGATGGAGCTCTGTCGTCAAGGGGGTGCGAAGCGGGCCCTCCGTCTGAACGTCAGCGGTGCCTTCCACTCTCCGCTCATGGAGGTTGCCTCGGTCGGACTGCGCGAAGCGCTGGATGCGACGCCGATGGGCCCGGCCGCTTTTCCTGTGTATTCCAACGTCACCTCCCTCCCGGCGCGCGACGTGGCTGACACCAGGAGGCTGCTGCACCGCCAGCTCACATCTCCGGTTAGATGGACCGACGAAGTGCGACAGCTGGTGGAGGCGCGACCGGATGCTCTGTTCGTCGAGGTCGGCCCGGGCGCGGTATTGTCGAACCTGGTCCGGCGCATCGCTCCTTCGGTGACGACCACGACCTGCGGGACGCCCTCCGACGTGGAAACACTGTTGCGACGGGTGGCCTGATGCAGATCGACCTGTCTCGGCGCACTGCGCTCGTCACCGGCAGCACGCGTGGGATCGGACGCGAGATCGCGGCCACCCTGGCGGGGTGCGGGGCGCGCGTCGCCGTCGTCGGTCGCGACAAGGCTGCGGCCGTCGCCGTGGCGGCGACGATCGGCCCGAGCGCCGAGGGGCATGCGGCGGACGTGGCCGATACCGCCCAGATCGGCACCCTGATCGCGGACGTGGAGCGGAGCTTCGGCGGCATCGACATCCTCGTCAACAACGCCGGTATCACGCGCGACAACCTGCTGATGCGTCTCAAGGACGAGGATTGGGATGCCGTGCTCGACGCCAACCTGCGTGGAGCATTCGCGACCATCCGCGCCGCGTCGCGCGGCATGATGAAGCGACGATTCGGCCGCATCATCAACATCTCCAGCGTCGTCGGCATGATCGGCAACAAGGGTCAGGCCAACTATGCCGCGAGCAAGGCCGGCCTCATCGCGCTGACCAAGTCCGTGGCCAAGGAGCTGGGGTCGCGCAACATCCTGGCGAACGCCGTCGCCCCTGGCTTCATCGACACGGACATGACCTCGGCGCTGACACCCGAGGCACGGGCGGCGCTCGTCGGTCAGATCGCCCTCGAGCGACTGGGCACACCAGCCGACATCGCGGGAATTGTCGCGTTTCTCGCTTCCGATCACGCCGCCTACATCACGGGCCAGGTTTTCGTGGTGGACGGCGGCATGGTGATGTAACTTTCACGAAGCCAGTTCACCCATACACAGAGAGGACGGGATTCATGGGCGCGGAAATGGAAGACAAGGTGAAGGAGATCATCGCCAAGGAGCTCGGCGTCGAGCGCGAGAAGTTGACAGATGACGCCAGCTTCATGGAGGATCTGGGTGCGGACAGTCTGGATACCGTCGAGCTGGTGATGGAGTTCGAGAAGGAGTTCAACATCGACATCCCGGACGAGGATGCGGAGAAACTGCGGACCGTCGGAGACGCGCTCACCTACCTGCGCTCGAAGGTCGGCGGGGCGTGAGCTCGCGGCGAGTCGTCGTCACCGGCCTCGGGGCCATCACGCCCGTCGGCAACGACGTGGCGACGACTTGGCACAGCTTGCTCGCGGGAAAATCGGGCTCGGCACCGATCACGAAATTCGACACCAGCAACTTCGCGGTGAAGTTCGCGGCCGAGGTGAAGGGATTTGATCCGGCTGTCTATATGGATCGGAAAGAGGCGAAGCGCGCCGATCCCTACACGCAGTACGCGGTCGCGGCGGCGGCGCAGGCGATGCAGGATGCCGGCTTCGGCAACCCCGGACAGTACCTGCCGGAGCGGACCGGCGTGATCGTTGGATCCGGAATCGGTGGTCTCAAGACGTTCGAGGAGCAGCACGACATCTACCGCCAGCGGGGACCGAAGACGATCTCCCCGTTCTTCATCCCGATGTTCATCGCCGACATCGCGGCCGGTATCATCTCCATGCGTTTCAACGCTCGGGGACCGAACTACGCGACGGTATCCGCCTGTGCGACCAGCGCCCACGCCATCGGCGATGCCTACCGCGCGATCCAGTACGGCGATGCCGACGTGATGATCTCGGGGGGAGCCGAGGCGACCGTCACGGCGATGGCGATCGGAGGGTTCGCGAACATGCGCGCGCTGTCAGAGCGGAACGATTCTCCCGAGACGGCGTCCCGGCCGTTCGACGCGACGCGTGACGGCTTCGTCATGGGCGAGGGCTCGGGCATCGTGATCCTGGAGGAGCTCGAGCACGCACGCCGCCGCGGGGCCCGGATCTACGCCGAGGTCGCGGGGTATGGCGCCACAGCGGACGCATATCATCTGACGGCGCCGGCGCCGAACGGCGAGGGTGCCCAGCGGGCGATGAAACGCGCGATGGAAGATGCCCACCTCACGCCGGAGACGGTGCAGTACGTGAACGCGCATGGAACGTCCACGCCCGCCAATGACCTGAACGAGACGCGAGCCATCCGGGCGGTCTTCGGCGCTGCTGCCAGCCGTCTCAACGTCAGCTCCACCAAATCGTCCACTGGACACATGCTGGGTGCCGCGGGCGCGGTCGAGTTCGTCATCACAACGTTGACCTTGCAATCGGGCCGAATCCCTCCGACGATCAACTACTCGACTCCCGATCCGGAGTGCGATCTGAACTACACCCCGAACGTGGCGATCGAGCGCGAGGTCACGGCCGCGCTCAGCAACAGCTTCGGCTTCGGAGGTCACAACGTGACCCTCGCCGCGAAGCGCTTCCTCTCCGAGTAGCCCGATGCCGCACGCCGCCGCCGTCGACCTCGACCGCCTGTCCGATCCGACGCTTCTCCCGATCGGAGAGAAGCTGCGCGCCGGCGAGCGGCTGACATCCAGCGAGGGGGCACGCCTCTTCCGCACCGCCGACCTCCTGGGACTCGGGGTGCTGGCCGACGCCGCGAACCGGGCCCGCCACGGCAACCGAGTCTTCTTCGCCGCCAACCAGCACATCAATCCGACCAACGTCTGCATCCTTCGCAAGAGCTGTGTCTTCTGCTCATACGCCCGACTTCCCAAGGAGGAGGGCGCCTATCGTTACACAATGGAGCAGGCGTTCAGCGAGGCGGCAGCCAATCCCTACGTCCGGGAGTTTCACATCGTCGGCGGTCTCGACATGCAGGCCGGCCTCGACTACTACGCCGAGATGTTCCGTGGGCTCAAGGAGCGCCATCCGGACGTGCACATCAAGGCGCTGACCGCCGTCGAGATCGCACACATCGCGCGGATCGAGAAGATGTCGGTGGCGGCCGTGCTGATCGCGCTGCGGGACGCGGGGCTCGATACCCTTCCGGGCGGCGGCGCCGAGGTTTTCGGCCGCGGCGTCCGGGCGACGATCGCCGAGAAGAAGCTCTCCGCCGCCGAATGGATCGACGTGCATCGCGTTGCACACGGCCTTGGCATCCGGTCCAACTGCACGATGCTCTATGGACATGTCGAGACGATCGAGGATCGCATGGATCACCTGCAGATGCTTCGCGATCTGCAGGACGAGACCGGCGGATTCCTCACCTACATCCCGCTCGCGTACCATCCGGACAACAACGAGCTCGGCGTGGCCCTCGGGCGAACGGGCACAGCGACCACCGGCTATGACGATCTGCGCAACCTCGCCGTCGGACGGCTCTTCCTCGACAACTTTGACCACATCAAGACCCACTGGATCATGGTCACACCCATGCTCTCCCAGATCGCGTTGCACTTCGGCGTGAATGACATCGAAGGCACGGTCGTGCGCGAGAAGATCTACCACGAGGCCGGCGCCCACACGGCCCAGGCGATGACGCTCGACGAGATCCTCCGGCTCATCCGCGGTGCCGGGAAGGAGCCGGTCGAGCGCGATTCGCTGTACCGGGTGCTGCGCACCTTCAGCGGCGCATCGGGATCCAACGCCGAGGCCGCCTGAGTGCGCGTCGGTCGCATTACGTACATCAACACCTATCCGGTGTATGGTGCGATCGACCGCGGCATCGTTCCCCTGCGCGGGACTCTCGTCGATGGCATACCGAGCCAGCTCAATCGCATGATGGCCGGCGGGCAGCTCGACGTGAGCGTGGTCTCCGCGGTGGAGTACGCGCGGCAGTCGGACCGCTACCTGTTACTCCCGGATCTCGGGATCACATCCGACGGTCCGGTGCGGAGCGTCATGCTGTTTTCCAAGCGCCCGGCTGAGGAGCTCGGGAAGCGCCGAGTGCTGTTGACCCGGAGCTCGATGACGAGCGTCGCGCTGCTCGGACTGCTGTTCGAGCACGTCTGGAAAGCATCGCCGCAGTTCGCCGCCGGCGATGCCGAGCTCGCCGATGTACGCCGCTTCGCCGACGAGGAGCACGAGGCACGACTGGTGATCGGGGACGCGGCGTTGCATCTCGCCGCCCGGGTACACACCAGCTCCGCCGCGGAAGAGGGCCCTGTTCCCAGCTATCCCTACGTCTACGATCTCGGCGAGGAGTGGAAGCGCTGGACCGGTCTCCCGTTCGTCTTCGCGGTCTGGATCGCTCAGCGCGCCACGCCGGTGGTGGAGGCGCTCGAGGTTCATGCCCGCCTCATCCAGTCGCGCGATTGGGGTGTCACCCACATCGATGAGCTGGCGGCCCAGGCCGCGCGCGCCACCGGAGTCGCCCGATCCGTCTGCGCCAACTATTTTTCGGGACTGGATTATCGCTTGTCTCTGTCCCATCTCGCGGGGCTCACCACCTTCTTCGCGCGACTGGCGGAGAGCGGCCAGCTCCCGAACTGCTCGCTCGCCTTTCTCCCGGCAGCCTGACTCCCATGCGCGATCTCCTCGATTTCTATACCCGTGCGCCCCTTCTCGAGCTCGGCGCCGAAGCTGACCGGGTGCGCCGCGATCGCCATCCCGGTGACGTCGTCACGTACATCGTCGACCGCAACATCAACTACACCAACGTCTGCGTGGCCGACTGCGGGTTCTGCGCCTTCTATCGCCGGCCCAAGCACGTCGAGGGATATACGCTCTCGTTCGAGCAGATCGGAGCAAAGATCGACGAGGCCAAAGCCCTGGGCGGCGTCCAGATCCTGATGCAGGGAGGCCACAATCCGTACATTCCGTTCGAGTGGTACCTCGATCTGTTGAGGTACATCAAGACGTATCACCCGATTCACATCCACGCTTTCAGTCCGTCCGAGATCGATTTCTTCGCCAAGCTCTTCCGCATGGATGCCCGAGACGTGGTGCGCGAGCTGATGAAGGCCGGACTGGACTCCGTGCCTGGCGGCGGCGGCGAGATCCTGGTGCAGCGCGTGCGTGATCTCGTCGCCAGAAAGAAGGCGGGGGCCGACCGCTGGCTCGAGGTGATGGAGATCTGCCACGAGGAAGGGATGAAGACATCCGTCACAATGATGTACGGCCTCGGTGAAACGCTGGCCGAGCGGATGGAGCATCTGGAGCGCGTGAGAGAAGTGCAATCCCGCACCAACGGCTTCACCGCCTTCATTTGCTGGCCGCTGCAACCAGAGAACACGCCAACAATGTCCCACCAGCCGAAGACCGATGCGATGGACTATCTCCGCACGGTGGCGATCTCGCGTATCGTGCTCGATAACGTTCCGAATCTCCAATCGAGCTGGGTGACCATGGGAATGAAGATCGGTCAGGTGGCGCTCCGATTCGGCTGCAACGACTTCGGATCGCTGATGATCGAGGAGAATGTCGTGTCCTCTGCCAACACCACACATCGCACGACGATCGAGGAGATGGAGCGGCTCATCCGGGATGCGGGCTTCACGCCAGCCCGGCGGCGACAGGATTACTCGATCATCCGCGCCGACGTGGCTGCGTGATCGGAGAGCCGGGGCCCCTCGTCCTCCTTCTGATCGGCTCGGAATCGGACCGCCCCAAGATCCAGCCGGCCCTGGTCGTGCTCGAGCAGGCGGGAGTGTCCCACGAGCTGATCGTCTCCAGCGCGCACCGCGAGCCCGATCGGACACTGCAACTGGCGCGTGATGCGGCTGGCCGCGGAGTGAGAGTGATCATCGCCGGCGCCGGGCTCTCGGCGGCGCTTCCGGGAGCGGTCTCGTCCGTCAGCACCCTTCCCGTGATCGGCGTTCCGTTCGCCTCCGGTCCGCTCAACGGAATCGACGCCCTTCTGGCGATCGCGCAGCTTCCGAGTGGCGTTCCCGTGGGGACGGTCGGCATCGACAATGCCAAGAATGCCGCCCACCTCGCCCTTCGGATCCTCGCTCTCTCCCCGTGAGCAGCCGCACCGGCGTGGGCTACGATTCGCATCGATTCGCGCCGCCGCCGGGAGGGCCCCTTCGGCTCGGGGGAGTCGACATCCCGTATGACCGGTCGCTCACCGGACACTCCGACGGGGACGCCGTGGCCCACGCGCTCACTGATGCGCTGCTCGGCGCGCTCGCGGCCGGAGACATCGGCGAGATGTTCCCGGATCGGGATCCCGCCAATCGCGGCCGGGACTCGATCGAGATGCTCACGCTGGCGGTGGCGCGGATTCGCGCCCTCGGCTGGGTGCCGGTACAGGTCGACCTCACGGTGATCGCCGAGCGGCCCGCGATCGCACCGCATCGGGCGGCGATGCGCACCATCCTGGCCACCGCTCTGGGCATCACGTCCGATGACGTGAGCGTGAAGGGCAAGACGAATGAGGGCATGGGTTGGATCGGGCGGGGAGAGGGATTGGCGTGCATCGCCATCGCGACGCTCGCTCCGGGAACCGCTGAATGGGCGTGACTCTCGATGCGGACGCGATCTCGAGAGCATTTCTGCTGGAGCGCTTCGCCGATTTTCTCGCGCTCGAGCAGGGCGCGTCCGCCAACACGTCGTCGTCCTATGGTCGGGACCTCGCACGCTTCGCGACCTGGATGCGGGTGAAGGGAGCGAGCGGACCGACCGACGCCACGCCGCGACTTCTTCGAGACTTCGTCTATCACCTCAAGGATCTCGGCCTCGCTCCCAGCTCGATCCGGAGAAACGTGTCGGCCGTGCGGAGCTATTTTCACTTCCTTCTGGGGGAAGGGCTGGTCGTGAGCGACCCCAGTGAGCGTCTCGAGACCCCGAAGCGCTGGCTGACGTTGCCGGAAGTGCTGACGGTGGAGGAGGTGGAGCGGTTGCTGGCCGCGCCGACGCTGGATGAGCCGTTTGCCTTCCGCGACCGGGCGCTACTCGAGCTCGCGTACGGGGCCGGGCTCCGGGTCTCGGAGTGGATCACACTCGGTACGCGTGACGTGCTGCTGGACGAAGCGCTGGTGCGAGTGTTCGGCAAGGGAGGCAAGGAGCGCCTGGTGCCGATCGGCCGGCGCGCGATCGGAGCCGTCGCGGTCTACCTTCGCGAGCTGAGGCCGACATTGGACCGGGGACAGGGCAGGGGTGTTCTCCTGCTCGGCGCGCGCGGATCCCCCCTCTCCCGCATGGGCGCGTGGAAGATCCTGCGAAAATACGTGGTTCGCGCCGGTATCACCCGGCACGTGTCGCCGCACACGCTCCGACACAGCTTCGCCACTCATCTCCTTGAAGGGGGAGCGGATCTGCGAGCGGTCCAGGAAATGCTCGGCCATGCCGACATCGCGACCACGCAGATCTACACCCATGTCGACCGGGAGTATCTCCGCGCGGTGCACAGGCAGTTCCACCCCCGCGCCTGAGTCGCACTCGGCAGCCATGATCCTCGTCATCGACAACTACGACTCGTTCACCTACAACCTGGTTCAGTACCTCGGAGAGCTGGGCGCCGAGCCGGTGGTCCGGCGCAACGATGCGATCGGAGTGGAGGAGATCGGTGGCCTCTCCCCTCGTGCCATCGTGATCTCACCAGGGCCCCGCGCGCCGGATGAGGCCGGCATCACCGTGCCCGTCATCCGACGGTGGGGTGCGACAATTCCCATCCTCGGCGTCTGCCTCGGGCACCAGGCGGTCGGCTCCGCATACGGCGGTCGAGTCGTTCGCGCCGATCGCGTGATGCACGGCAAGACGTCGCGCATCCTCCACGATGGCACCGGACTGTTCGCGGGTCTGCCCTCACCGCTCGAGGTGATGCGCTATCATTCACTGATCGTCGAGCACGCATCCCTTCCGGCGGAGCTCGAGATCATCGCGACGGCGTGCGACAACCCGCGCGAGATTCACGCCGTGCGCCATCACTCCCATCCGGTGTGGGGAGTTCAATTTCATCCGGAGTCGATCCTGACGCATCATGGAAAGTCCCTTCTCCGGAATTTTCTCACGTTAGCCGGATGCTGAGACACCCCAGGGCAGCCCTCGCGTCGCTGATCTTTCTCTTCTGCGCGGTGCCAGCATCGGCGCGATCGCAGGACACCGTGGTGATCGGTCATGCCGGCCGCGGACCGGCGGGCGCCATCCTCCAGCGCGCGCTCTCCATGCCCCATGGCGTCATCCGCGTCTCGGGGGCGCGGGCATCTCTTGACCGTGACTCGAGCTACGCGACAACGATGCTGGTGATCGGCGGTGACGCGACCGTCGGGAGCACCATCAAGGGGGACGTGATCGTCGTCGGAGGCGACCTGTTTCTGCACCCCGGCGCGAACATCAGTGGACGCGCGATCGCGATCGGGGGCGGGGTATACAACTCCGCCCTCGCGCGAGTGGCCGGCGGCACCCTGGAGTTTCGCGATCTCACATTCGACGCGGTGGGCTCGCCCGGCCGCGTCACTCTCGACTACCGCACGCTGAACGTCGCCACGGCGGAGCGAGTCACCTTCCCGATCGTTCGCGGCTTCCGCCTTCCGGAATACACGCGGGTGGACGGGGCGGTGCTACCGTGGGGTCCGCACTTCGCGCTGTCCGACGGCCGTGTCGAGATCGATCCCACGGTGACCTATCGGTCGGACCTCGGCAAGCTCGATCCGGCGATCAGGGCCCGCGTGCAGTTGGCACAGCGCACGCTGATCGACGCGCGGATCGAGAGAGCCACGCTCTCGAACGACCGGTGGATCCAGTCCGACATCGCGAACGCGCTCTCCACGCTCTTTCGGGGCCGGGATTATCGGAACTATTATCGCGCCGATCGCGCCGAGGTGCGCCTGCGGCGACTGCTGCCGCGGGCGACGTCCGACGCGTCAGGGTGGATCGGGGGACGCGCCGAGAAAGCGTGGTCGGTGAGGGAAGGGGGTCCCTGGAGCCTGACGGAGCGCACCGATACGCTCGACGGAATTCTCCGACCCAATCCGATGGTCGTGCCAGGCACCATCGCCTCGGCACTCGTGGGTGGAACGTGGGAGTGGGCATCTCAGGGCGTCAAGATGACCTCGGACGCGGAGGTCGAAGTTCCTTTCACCTCTCCCGGATCCCGCCATTTCACCCAGGGCACTTTCAACGCGACGCTGGGTTTCCCGACATTCGGCGCGCAGACCCTGTCGGTGCGAGCACACGTCGTCTACGCCGTGGGCGACAGCGCGCCTTCGCAGAGGTACGCCTATCTCGGAAACACCGGGACGCTCCCGACATTCGATCTCCTCCGGCTCGGGGGCGACCGGCTGCTCTACATCATGAGCATCTACGAGATCCCGCTGGAGCGCTTCCGGCTGCCCATTGTCGGCGCTCCTTCCGTGGGGCTGATCCACATGCTGGGTGCCGCCGGCGTGCACCGGCTCCCGCGACTGGAGCAGAATCTTGGCCTTCGCCTCACGCTCACGCCCCTCCGAGTCGAGTTCGACGTCGACCCGGTGAGCAAGCGATCCGTGTTCGGGGTGGGTCTCACCCTGGTTCGCTGAGAGCCGGCGCGTCAGGGCGATTTGCTTTTTGCTCGACGGTGCCTATATTCAGTGGCGTGAATATTGCATCGGGGCGCGCTCCCCGTCAGCGTCCGTGACCATGCTCGTGGTGATTCCGGCGCGTCTCGGCGCATCCCGGCTCTCCCGCAAGCCGCTCCGGCTCCTCGGCGGCGCGCCGCTCGTCGTTCGCGTCTGGGAGCGCGTCACCGCGTTCCAGCTGGAAGGGCGCTGCATCGTCGCCACCGACAGCGATGAGGTCGCCCAGGCTGTTCGTCGCGCCGGCGCCGAAGCCGTGATGACCGCGGACCGCCATCCATCGGGCACTGATCGCGTGGCCGAGGTCGCCGCCATGCCCCGCTACGCTGGGTGCGACGTGATCGTCAACGTCCAGGGAGACGAGCCGTTCCTCTCCGGTGAGGCCGTCCGCGGCGCCGCCGCGCTCGTCTCCAGCGGCCGCTTTCCGCTCGGGACCGCGGCCGCGCCGCTGGGAGCCGCACAGCTCGACTCTCCCGACGTGGTCAAGGTCGTTCATGCCGATGACGGACGCGCCATGTACTTTTCACGAGCGGCGATTCCCTTTGCCCGCAACACCGAGGATCGGCCCGCCCGCGACCGACTCGCCCGTCAGCACATCGGGGTCTATGCCTATTCCCGCGATGCTCTGGCGCAGTGGGTGGCGCTCCCGCCCCATCCGCTCGAGCAGAGTGAGAGGCTGGAGCAGTTGAGGCCACTGGCCGCCGGGATCGCCATGGGAGTCGCGAGAGTCAGCGACGCGGTGACAGGGCAAGACGGGGTCGGTGGAGGGATCGATACGGAGGAGGACCTGGAGCGCGCCAACGCGCTCTGGCCGGACTTCATCACGGGACGTGCCTGATGCAGAGCAATCTGAGCCAGACCACCAAGTACATCTTCGTCACCGGCGGGGTCGTATCCTCGCTGGGGAAGGGGATCGCGGCCGCGTCGCTGGGGCGATTGCTCGTCGAGCGCGGACTCCGTGTCTCGATGATGAAATTCGACCCGTACATCAATGTCGATCCGGGAACGATGTCCCCCTTTCAACATGGGGAGGTCTACGTCACCGACGATGGCGCGGAGACCGATCTGGATCTCGGTCACTACGAGCGCTTCATCGACCGCTCTCTCTCTCAGTCGAACAACGTCACCACCGGCCGCATCTACCTGAATGTCATCACGAAGGAGCGGCGCGGCGAGTATCTCGGGTCGACGGTGCAGGTGATTCCGCACATCACCGACGAGATCAAGGCGGCGATGAAGCGTATCGGACCCGACAACGATGTTGTCATCGTGGAGATCGGCGGCACGGTCGGCGACATCGAATCCCAGCCCTTCCTGGAAGCCATCCGCCAGTTCCGGCACGAGATCGGACGCGACAACGCTCTGTTCATCCATCTCACGCTCGTGCCCTTCATCTCGGCGGCCGGGGAGGTCAAGACCAAGCCGACGCAACACTCCGTGCGCGATCTCATGGAGTTGGGCATCCAGCCCGACATCCTGATCTGCCGGACGCAGCGCCCGCTGTCCGAGGACGTGAAGAGAAAGATCGCGCTCTTCTGCAACGTCGAATTCGGCTCCGTGATCGAGAGCCGAGATGTCCCCACGATCTACGAGATCCCGCTGGCATTCCACGAGCAAGGACTCGACACCCGCGTTGCCGAGAGGTTGGGGCTGGTGGGACCCTCGCCGGATCTCGCGTTCTGGCGCCGCATGGTACAGCGGGTGACGTCGCCGCGAGGGCGCGTCCGCATCGGGGTCGTGGGCAAGTACACCGAGCTGGCCGACGCCTACAAGAGTGTCGCCGAAGCCCTGATCCACGGCGGCATCGCCAACGACGTCGGGGTGGACATCGCGTGGATCTCGAGTGATGGCTTCGCCTCGCAGCGGCAGGCCGCTGACATTCTCTCCGGCCATGACGGTCTCCTCGTCCCCGGCGGATTCGGGGTCCGCGGCGTCGACGGGATGGTCGAGGCCATCCGCTACGCGCGGGAATCGGGACTGCCCTTCTTCGGCATCTGTCTCGGGATGCAGACGGCCGTGATCGAGTTCGCCCGCAACCGGTGCGGCCTCGATGACAGCCATTCCAGCGAGTTCGCTCCGGAGTGTACCGACGCCGTGATCTCGCTCATGGAGTCCCAGCAGCACGTGACGGACATGGGCGGGACGATGCGACTCGGCGCGTACCCCTGCCGCTTGCGCCCCGGCTCGCTGGCGGCCGAGATGTACGGCCTTCCCGACATCAGCGAGCGTCACCGTCACCGGTACGAGTTCGCGAACGCCTATCGCGATCTCTTCACCGCCAATGGTATGCGGTTCAGTGGCATCTCCCCGGATGGGTCGCTCGTCGAGATCATCGAGCTGCCCGAGCATCCGTGGTACGTCGGATGCCAGTTCCATCCGGAGCTCAAGTCGCGCCCGACGCGGCCTCACCCCCTGTTCGCGGGCTTCATCGCGGCCGCGAGTCGGGCCCAGAGCCGCCGCGGTGATGTGCGGGCCGCTGCCCAGCACATGCACGCGGACTGATGCCGCTTCCCGTCCAGCGCCTCCTCTTTCCCCGTGATGCCCTGTTCATGATCGCCGGTCCCTGCGTTGTCGAAAGCGACGAGCTGAACCTTCGCGTGGGCGAGCATCTCGCCCGCCTGGCGGAGCATCTGCCCGGAGGGATCATCTACAAGGCGAGCTTCGACAAGGCCAACCGGTCGAATGCGGCTGCACCGCGCGGACCGGGGGTGACGGAGGGACTGGAGGCGCTGGACCGCGTGCGACGAGCGACCGGGCTTCCCATTCTCACCGATGTCCATCTTCCGGACCAATGCCGTGCGGCGGCGGCGGTGGCGGACGTGCTGCAGATACCGGCCTTCCTCTGCCGTCAGACCGATCTGCTCGAGGCTGCAGGCGCCACCGGCCGCGCCGTGAACGTCAAGAAGGGCCAGTGGATGCAGCCCGATGGTATGACGGGCGCCGTCGCCAAGGTGCGCGTGTCGGCACCGAAGCCGGACGCCGAGATCGCGGTCACCGAGCGCGGCACCTTCTTTGGCTACGGTGACCTGGTGGTGGACATGCGCAACTTTGCCCGACTCCGCGCATCGTGCCCGGACACGAGCGTCGTCTTCGATGGCACTCACAGCGTGCAGCAGCCGGGACGGGGAGAAGGTGGCGCGAGCGGAGGCGTTCGCGAGATGATCCCGCCGCTCACTCTGGCCGCCGTCGCGGCCGGCGCCGATGGTCTCTTTCTGGAAACACACCCCGACCCGGCGCACGCTCCGAGCGACGGTCCCAACATGATCCCCCTGAATCAGCTCGACGAGCTCGTCCGCCGGGCCGTTGACCTCTGGCAGGCCACCCGCCGATGAGAGCGCCGACGCTCGACCGGGCGCTGGCACAACGCATCCGGCTCGTCGGGCTGGACGTGGATGGCGTGCTGACCGACGGCGGGATCTATCTCGGCGATGTCGGTGGCGCGCGCGTCGAGCTCAAGCGCTTCGATATCCAGGACGGGCTTGGCGTGCGGTTTCTGCGGATGGCAGGCATCAAGGTCGTGATGCTGACGGGACGCGTATCCGAGTCCGTGCGTCTGCGAGCAGCAGAGATCGGAGCCGATGACGTCTCCCAGGACACCGCCGCACGCAAGCTTCCCGCGTTCGAGGGGATGCTCGCCAAGCACCACTGCAGCGCCGACGAAGCGGCATTCGTCGGCGATGACTTCCCGGACCTCGCCATCCTGCGCGTCGTCGCATTGCCCGTCGCCGTCGGCAATGCCGTGGCGGAAGTACGCGCGGCTGCCAAACTTCAGCTCACGCGAGAGGGAGGACGCGGAGCGGTGCGTGAGCTGGCCGAGTTGCTCCTCGGCGCACGAGGCGAGTGGGACGATGTCGTGGAGCGCTACGTCGCCGAGCGCTCGGCCATGCCGGCCGGAGTCGGAGAGTGATCGGCGCGCGGACGTCGCCATCGGCACGCGCGCCCTCCGGCGACGGGGCGGGCCCGCTCCGTAGCGAGCTGCTGGAGCGTGGACGGGCCGTCATCCGGCTGGAGCGCGAGGCGCTGAGCGACGTCGAGCAGCGGTTGGGCGATGAATTCGTCCAGGCAGTCGAGCTGATCGCCCAGTGCACGGGACGGGTGATCGTGTCGGGTGTCGGCAAGTCGGGACTGATCGCGCGGAAGATCGCGGCCACGCTCACGTCCACCGGAACCCCGGCGACGTTCCTCCACCCGACAGAGAGTCTTCACGGCGATCTCGGCATCGTCGGTCCGGCGGATGTGTCGATCCTTCTGTCCAAGAGCGGAGAGACGGAGGAGATCCTCCCTCTGCTGGAGCAATTGAAGAGGCTCGGGGTACGGATCATTGCGTTCACCGGTGGTCTCGACTCGACGCTCGGACGGAACGCCGACGTGGTGCTCGACGTCGCGGTGCGGGAAGAAGCCTGCCCTCACGACCTGGCGCCGACCACCAGCACCACGGCGGCGCTGGCGATGGGAGATGCGCTCGCGATCGTCCTCCTCGAGCGAAAGGGATTTCGGCGTGAAGACTTCGCGCGACTCCACCCTGGCGGAGTACTCGGGCGCAAGCTCCTGACGCGCGTCTCGGACGTGATGGTCATCGAGTCGCTGCCGGCGCTTCCTCCGAGCGCGACGATGCGAGAGGCAGTGGTGCTACTGGCGGAGCGGCGCGGCACGCTCGCGGTGGTGGATGCCCGCCATCACCTGCTGGGAGTGATGACGTCGGGTGATCTCACGAGATTGATGGAGCGCGTTGAGGACTTTCTCGATGTTCCGGTGTCGCACGTCATGACAACAATCCCCAAGACCGCGCGAGCGGACGAGCTGGGAAGCGCCGTCGTGTTCCGGATGGAGCGTCATGGCATCATGGCGATGCCGGTGCTGGATGAGGAGGAGCGCGTGGTCGGGATGGTCCATCTGCACGATCTGATGCGGGCCGGGGCGGCTTGAGCCCTTCGCGTCGGATCGTGCTGGCCGCCGTCACGCTCGGCGGAGCGCTGGCGTGCGACAAGAGCAAGGAGCCGCCGGTGGCGGCCCGGAACGTTCTCGCCGACTCGGCCGACCAGGTCATGTTCGGCATCTCCACCTTTCTCACGACGGACGGCGTGAGGAAGGCGAAGCTGCAATCCGACACCGCGTACTTCTTCGACGACAACGCCCGCATCGAGCTCCGCAAGGTGACGATGACCTTCTATACGATCACGGGACTCAAGAGCTCGACTCTCACATCGCGGCAGGGGACCTACAACCGCCGAACGTCGACGGCCGAAGCGCGGGGCGAGGTGGAGGTGGTGTCCGAGGACGGACGCCACCTGACCACGCCCCAGCTGCGCTTCACGCAGACGACAAACGAGATCTCAAGCGACTCGAGCTTCGTGCTCACGACGCCCGATGGCCGTCGCCTCGAGGGGGTCGGGTTCCGGTCCGATCCGAACATGAAGAACATCCAGACGCTGCACGGCACCAAGGGTGGCGGCAGCTTCACCCTTCCCGGACAGTGAGATCGCTTTCCGGCGCACTCATCCCGATGGCGCTGGCGGTGCTGGCGCGGGTCGCCGGCGCGCAGCAGCCACCGGCTCCGGTCGTCGGCGGGCGCTGCCAGCTCGACTTCGAGAACAAGCCGGCGACCCACACGAACAACATCCAACAGCCGAGCGGCGCGTACAACTCGTTCATCGGCGGAGGCGTGGTCGCCCACTGTGCCGCCCAGGGGATG
The DNA here is from genome assembly GCA_038253885.1 of Gemmatimonadales bacterium. Lineage (GTDB taxonomy): Bacteria > Gemmatimonadota > Gemmatimonadetes > Gemmatimonadales > Gemmatimonadaceae > JALZAQ01. The sequence continues at coordinate 72,019 of JBBSGP010000010.1, forward strand.
ACGATCGTGGCGGATAGCGCCGAATACTTCGGCGATGTGAGAATGCTCCATCTCGTCGGCCACGTGCACTACGCCGAGCCGCGGGTCACTCTCGACTCGAAGATTCTCACGTACTGGATGGGGGAGGAGCGGCTGCGGGCCGAGGGAGACGTGCACACCGCCCTTCCGACGGGCACGACACTGGACGGTCCCGTGGTGGAGTATTACCGGGCGGTCGCCGGGGTCCGGCCGTCGGCGCGGATGGTCGCGCCTCAGCGCCCCCGCATCAAGCTCGTCCAGGCGGATTCGGCGGGAAAGCCCACCGAGCCGGTGGGCGTCATCGCCAACACGGTGGTGATGGACGGCGACAGCCTGGTCTATGCGTCCGGGCGCGTGGAGATCACTCGTCCCGATCTGGTGGCGACGGCGGATTCGGCTTTTCTCGATTCCCAGCACGAGCGTGCACGCCTGATGCGAGGCCCGAGCATCGTGGGAAAGGGGGAGCGCTCCTTCACGTTGACCGGGGCTTTGATCGATCTCTATGCGCGGCAGCGACAGCTCGAGCGCCTCGTGTCGGCTGGCAGCGCCAGGACGGTCAGTGAGGATGTGACGCTCACCTCGGATACTCTCGATCTGCGATTCTCCAACCGACTTTTGCAGCGCGCGTTCTCCTGGGGAGCGTCGAGGGCACACGCCGTCTCCAAGACCTACGACATCATGGCCGACTCGCTCGATGTGGTGATGCCCCAGCAGCGCATCACGGAGGTGCGCGCGGTGCGGCGCGCGTTCGCCCAGAGCGTGCCCGACACTGTCAAGATTCACTCGCGGGAGCGCGATTGGCTTCGCGGGGACACGGTGGTCGCGCTGTTCGATACTTCTCGGGTGGCGCCGGCCGTGCGAGCGACGCGGGCGGATTCCACTCGGGACGCACCGCGCATCCGCCAACTCGTCGCCAACGGACGGGCCAGCTCGTTCTATCAGATGCCCCCTCAGGACACGAGCTCAGGACTACCGGCGGCAAACTATGTGCGAGGTCGCACCATCGTGGTCGCCTTCGCCGAGCAGCTCGTGCGCAACGTCACAATAACCGAGAGGGCCTCGGGCGTGTACCTGGAGCCGTCTCCCATCGACTCGACACCGCGGCGCAGTCGCGCCGGGCGAGCAGGAAAGAAGCCATGAGCGAGCCGCGCCTTCCGGGTCCGGTGGAGGAGTTCATCCAGCGCTACGCGCAGGGCGATCCGTCGACCGTCCTCGCGCTCCGAGCGCTGGTCGAGACCGCGGGCGAGACGGGGACGGTCGCTTTCACCGACGTCTCGATTCGCTATCGCGATGACTATCTCGAGCTGGTCCGCCAGCAGGGACGGGATGCCGCACATGAGGCCGGCCGGCTGGGACTGGACGAGGTTCGCTCTCACCTCGCCACGTCCGTCTTCCCCCGGCTCGCGCGCGATCGGCTGATCGTCCTGCCGCCCGGCGCCCTCGGCCCCGGCTCGAAGATTCGAATCGCGGACGAGCAGTGGAAGGCGCTGCAGCCGTTCCGGCAGGAGGCGGCGCGCGCCCTCCGGCACACGGCCGAGCATCCGACGGTCTCGGGCTCGCATCCCGTGGTCGATCCGTCCGCGCGGACGGGGTTGCCGGGTCGCCAGAGCGTGCTCGAGGCGACAGGGCTGGTAAAGACGTACCGGCGCCGCCGGGTCGTCAACGACGTGGCTCTGCGGCTGCAGCAGGGAGAAATCGTCGGACTTCTCGGACCCAACGGGGCAGGGAAGACGACGACTTTCTACATGATCGTCGGGCTCATCCCTCCCCAGGAGGGGCGGATCCTCCTGGATCAGGTGGACATCACGGAGATGCCGATGTACAAGCGAGCCCGCCTGGGCATCGGCTACCTGTCCCAGGAGCCGTCGATCTTCCGCAAGCTCACGGTCGAGCAGAACATCCTCGCCATTCTCGAGACCCTCCCGCTGTCGGGTGGCCAGCGCCGGGCACGGCTGGAGAAGCTGCTCGACGAGCTGAGCATCAAGCATCTTCGTCAGAATCGCGCCTACTCGCTGTCAGGCGGAGAGCGCCGCCGCCTCGAGATCACACGCGCGCTCGTCACCGAGCCCAAGTTCATGATGCTGGACGAGCCGTTCGCGGGCGTCGACCCGATCGCGGTACACGACATCCAGTCCATCGTCGCGGGATTGCGGCACCGGGGTATCGGGGTTCTCATTAGCGATCACAACGTCGAGCAGACGCTGGATATCGTGGACCGGGCTTATATCATGTTCGACGGACAGGTCAAGGTCTCGGGCGCCGTGCGCGAGCTGGTGTTCGATGATACTGTCGCGAGGATCTATCTCGGTCCCACGCTCACGGCGCGGCTGCGTGCGCGATACACGTCATCCGAGCGCGGAGACGCAGCCTGATGCGAGCCGGCATTTCCCAGCACACCCAGCTGAAGCAGGAGATCAAGATCAATCCACGCCTGTATCAGGCGATGGATCTGCTCTACATGCCCCTGCTCGACCTCCAGCAGCACCTCAAGCAGGAGCTGCTGAATAATCCGTTCCTCGAGATGGTGGAGCCGGAAGAGGACGAGGAGGACGAGGAGAATCAGCCGACCGCCGAGGAGCAGGCCAACGAGTCGGACGAGAAGAAGAACGACGAGATCGATTGGGAGGAGATCCTTCTCAACGGCTTCGATGCCGGCGGCCGGCAGGAGGAGCACGAGGAGAAGGAGTACTACGAGCCCGTCACCGTCGATACACGGGATCTGAGCGACCACCTGCGCGAGCAGATCGACCTGCTCGATCTGAACGATCGCCAGCGGCTGTTGGCCGACGAGTTCATCGGGAACATCAGCGAGGATGGCTACCTCTCGTGGGGGGCCGAGGACGCGCCGCACCGCGACCCGCTCGAGGACGTGCTCGCGAGCATCAACGAGCTGGTTCAGGAAACGAGCGAGCGAGCGGGACGCGACGATTTTCCCCTCTACACGCAGCAGGAAGCGGAGCAGATGCTCCGCATCATCCAGAGCCTCGACCCGCCGGGTGTCGGCGCGCGCGATCTGCGAGAGTGTCTGCTGCTCCAGCTCCGCGAGGCGGGGCTGGAGCAATCGGTGCCGTTCCGGCTCGTGCGCGATTGCTTCGATGAGCTCATCAACCACCGGTGGAGCGAGATCTCGAAGCGCTTCGGCATCAGCCCGGTGGATGTCCAGAAAGCCGCCGATGAGATCGCGAAGCTCGACCCGAAACCGGGCCTCGTCTACAGCAGCTCCGGCGACAATTACATCATCCCCGACCTGGTGGTGGATAAGGTCGACGGGAAGTACCACATCTTCCTCAATGACGCGAACCTTCCCCGGCTCAAGCTGAGCAAGGCGTACCAGGAGATCGCCCGGGACAAGAAGAAGTTCGACGGCGAGAACAAGGAGTTCATCTCCAACAAGCTCAACTCCGCCAACTGGATGATCCAGGCGATCGAGCAGCGCAGGCAGACCATGCTCAAGGTGATGAACTTCATCGTGGACCGGCAGCGCGACTTCTTCGAGAAAGGCGTGCAGTTCCTCAAGCCCCTCACGCTGCGCGAGGTGGCGGAGGTGATCAGCATGCACGAGTCCACGGTGAGCCGGGTGACGAACGAGAAGTACGTGCAGACGCCACGCGGGGTTCTGCCGCTCAAGTTCTTCTTCTCCTCCGGGCTCTCGACGACAGCCGGCGAGGATGTCTCGGCGCGCGGGATCAAGGCGCAGATCGAGAAGCTCGTCTCGGACGAGGATCCGAAACGACCGCTGACCGACCAGGCGATCGTCAACATCCTCAAGGAGAGCGGCGTGCAGATCGCGCGCCGCACCGTGGCCAAGTACCGGGATCAGCTGGGGGTGTTGTCGGCGCGCATGCGGAAGCGCGTATGACAGGGCACCACCGGTGACGATGGCGGCGCTCGGCACTCAGGCCACGCTTCCGCTCGCGGAACGACCGGAGACGGGTGTCGATGTCAGCGTGCTCGTGCCGGCCAAGGATGAAGCGGAGAATCTGCCGCTCTTCATGGAGCAGGCCGGGGCGGCATTCGCGAGCGATTCCGCCCACCGCTACGAGGTGATCGTCGTCGACGATGGATCGAGCGACGGGAGCTGGCAGCTGCTCCAGACTATGGCGGCCCGCTATCCGTTTCTCCGCGCGGTGAGACATCGCAATCGACGCGGGATCGCGGACGCGCTCCGCACCGGCTATCTGCACGCCCGCGGCCAGGTGCTCGTTTTCTATCCGGCCGATCTGCAATACAAGCCGGAGGACATTCCCCGTCTCGCCGCGCCGGTTCTGTCGGGGGACTCGGACATGGTGACTGGCTTCAAGACGGGGAAGTACGAGAAGGCTTTCGTCTCACGGATCTACAACGGGTTGAGCCGGGCGCTGTTCGACGTCCCCGTCAAAGACCTCAATTCGGTGAAGGCGTATCGGCGGGAGATCATGGATGCTCTTCCGGTGCGACCCGACTGGCACCGCTACATGATCGTGATCGCGGCCGCGCAGGGGTTTTCGGTGGCCGAGATCCCCATGCCCCTCTATCCGCGGCACGCCGGGAAATCGAAGTTCGGGATCGGCCGCATTCCCGTCGGCGTGCTGGACATGCTGTCCGTCTGGTTCGAGTTGCGATTCGCGCCGAAACCCCTGCTGCTCTTTGGCATGATGGGAGTGGCGCTGTTCGCGCTCGGCGTGACCACCGGCGTGATTGCCATCGCCATCCGGGTGTTTGGCGGAGTCGGATTCCGACCGCTCCTCAACCTGATCGAGATCTCCGTGATCACCGGCGTCGTGCTGTTCGTGGGGGGCCTCGTCGGCGAGATGATCGCCGGCCAGCGCGCCGAGATGCGGGAGCTGCGCCGGCGCCTCGACGAGCTGAGCGCGCGCTCGCTCGGCGGTGGCGGCGATCGCGCGCGCTGACTCGTGCGGGTGCTCTTTCTGGCGCATTCGTTCCCGCGCCACGCCGGCGACCTGGCCGGCTCGTTCGTTCTGCGGCTGGCACATGCGCTGCAATTCTCGGAGGGAGTGACGGTGCACGTCATCGCTCCGGCATCTGCCGGATCGCCGTCGCGCGATGACTTCGAGGGCGTGACCGTGCAGCGTTACCGATATGCTCCCCGGTCGCTGGAGACCCTGGCCTATACCGGCACCATGGCAAGCGCCACGGCGTCGTGGAAGGGACGGGCGGCGCTTCTTGGACTGGTGAGCGCCCAGCTCGCGGCCGCGCGCTCGGCCCGCCGGCAATTCCGGCCCGACCTCATCCACGCTCACTGGTGGTTTCCCGCCGGGGTCATCGCGAGTTTGGTAGCAGGGAAGTGGGGGGGGAGAGCAGTGCCGCTCGTCACGACGGCCCACGGCTCCGATGTGCGACTCGGACGACGCGTGAGGGCCGCGCTCCCGATGCTCCGTCGCGTGGCTGCCCGATCGGCGACGCTGACCACCGTGTCGAGCTGGCTCGCGGACGAGATCCGTGCCCTCGTGCCCGACGCCCGGCTGGAGATTGCTCCGATGCCCGCCGATACCGCGCTCTTCTCCCCGGGCAGCCGCCGACGGGGCGACCGGCTGCTGTTCGTCGGCCGGCTCAACGAACAGAAGGGAATCGCGCACCTCATCTCGGCGATGCCGATGATACCTTCTCGCATCTCACTAGACGTGGCCGGCGAGGGGCCCCTCCTCGCTCCATTGCGGGAGCAGGCCATTCGCGACGGGTGCGCGTCGCGCATCCGCTGGCTGGGCACGTTGGAGCCGGAGCGGCTGCTCGAGCTCTATCGACAAGCGACGGCCGTGGTGATTCCATCAGTCGATGAGGGGCTGGGTTTGGTGGCGGTGGAGGCCCTGCTGTGCGAGACACCCGTCATCGCGGCGCGTTCGGGCGGGTTGCCAGACGTGGTGCGCGACGGCGTGACCGGACTGCTGGCAGAGCCTGGATCGGCGGCTGCGCTGGCTGCCGCCGTGGACCGGCTGCTGGCAATGCCCGAGGGCGGCGCGACTCTCGGTCAGGTCGGACGGACCGCAGCACTCGCCACCTTTTCCCCGCCGGCCGTCGCGCGGCGCTACGCCGACATCTATCGCGCTGCGCTTGGCCGATCGGCGTAGTCTTCTCCGCATCGGGCAGTGGGCGCTCACCGCGATCGTCATCGGCTTCGTCATCTCCCGATTTCCGCCGGTTGGGGACCTGCGGGCCGCCATGGCGCGCGCCCATCCGTCCGTGCCCGCGCTACTCGGCTCGTGCGTGATCGTCCTGGCGACCTACGCCCTGCTCGTCGAGAGCTGGCGCATCGTCCTGGCCGGCTGGGGATACGATCTGCCATTCGGGGAAGCCGCCCGCATCTGGACCATCTCGAACCTCGGCAAGTACGTTCCGGGAAAAGTGTGGGCGATGGGCACGATGGCGGTGATGGCACAGCGCCGGGGCGTCTCCGGAGTCGCCGCGGCGGGCTCGGCGGTGGTCGTCACTCTCGTGAATACACTCACCGGCTTCGTGGTCGTGCTCGCAATGGGCGCTCGCGTGCTGCCCTACGATCGAAGGATCTGGTATCTGGTGGTCGCGGCCGGTTGCGCTGGTATGGTTCTGCTGCCTCCGTACCTTCCGGAGCTCGGCCGATTGGTGGGGAGGGTAGCCCGACGACCCATCGAGATCCCGCAGCTGCCCGCGCGATCCGTGATTGTCGCCGCGGCGGCGAGCGCCGTGGCCTGGATCGCCTATGGGATCGCCTTCCGCGTCTTCACCGTCGGGGTGCTGGGCGGCGCGACTGGCGCGACATCTCTCTACATCGCAGTTTTCACGGGTTCGTATCTGATCGGCTTCATCATGCTCTTCGCGCCCGCGGGCGCGGGGGTGCGCGAGGGAGCGATGCTGACCGCGCTGACGGCTGCCGGCGTCCCCACTGATTCCGCGGCCATCCTCGTCATCACCTCCCGCGTCTGGCTCACGGTGCTCGAAGTACTTCCCGCGACTTTCTTCCTGGCGCTCCGCCGCGAGCCCCGAGGCATTCAGGATGCCGACTCCGCGAGCTAGTCGCGCCCACGCTCCCTCTGACCGGCCCTCCCCCGACCGTACGCCCGCGGCGCTTCCGGCGCCGCGCTTCGCGCTGGGGTGGGCGGCGCTCGTCTACGCGCTCTGCACGCTGGCGCTCGGCTTCCCCGCACTCGGCGGCAAGTTCCTGGTGACGACGGCGAGCGACCAGTACATGGCCGGCTACGCGTTCCGGGAATTCGGTGCCAGCACGTTGCACCAGACGGGTAGCTTCGCGCTCTGGAACCCGTACCTGTTTGGCGGTCTGCCCTACGTCGCCGCGATGCACGGCGACATCTTCTATCCGACGTTCGTGCTGCGAATGCTCCTTCCGACGGACGTCGCGATGACGTGGGGGTTCATGCTCCACGTCTTTCTCGCCGGCCTCTTCACTTATCTCTTTCTGCGCGCTTGGGGCTTCGGATTCGTGGCGGCGCTGTCGGGCGGCGTCGCGTACATGATGAGCGGCGCGGTGGCGGGGCTGGTCTCGCCAGGCCATGATGGCAAGCTCTACATCACGGCTCTGTTTCCGCTCGCACTCTGGATGGTTCTGCGGGCCATCCGCGATGGGCGGAACAGCGCGTACGGCCTGTTGGCGATCGTCGTGGGTCTGGCCGTTCTCACCCCTCATCCGCAGCTCCTGCAGTACCTGTTGCTCGGTGCTGGCGCGTTCGCCCTGTCCGTGGCTTTCGGCTCTCCGGACGTGGGCGGGACAGCGGAAGCGGAGCGGCTGACGAGGAACGTCGCGGTGCGCCGCCTGGCACTCGCGGCGGCCGCCGTCGTGCTTGGACTCGCGATCGGCGCGATCCAGTACCTGCCCGTGCGTGAATACGTGCCCTGGTCTCCTCGTGCCGGCGGTCGCGGATACGAGTACGCCACGACTTTCTCGCTGCCGTTCGAGGAGATCATCAACTTCTACCTGCCGCAATTTTCCGGCATCCTCGCGCGATACTGGGGGCGCAACAACATCCACCTGCACAGCGACTACGCCGGCGTGGTCGCACTGCTTCTGGCGGCCGCCGCCTTCGGCAAGGGAAGTGGACGGGTCGCGTTCCGGAGGTTCTGGGCAGCCACGCTCGTTGTGACGATGCTCTGGGCGTTGGGCGGGTCCACGCCGTTCTACCACATCGTGTACACACTCGTGCCCGGGACAAAGTATTTCCGCGCACCGAGCACGATTCTCTATCTCGTCTCCTTCTCGATCGCCATGCTGGCGGCCGTCGGAGTGGAGCGGATCGTCGCCCGGCAGATCAGTGCTCGCTATTTCATGGGATGGATGATCGCCGGCGGGGTCGTCGCGCTGCTGGCGACCGTCGGCCTGTTCGGCAACATCGCGCAAGCTGTCGCCCTTCCAGGACGTGTCGAGTTGGCCATGGCCAACGCGTCCGCGGTGATCGCTGGCGCCTGGCGCTCATTTCTCTTCGTCGCGCTCGCTGCGGGACTCGGCCTGGCGTGGACACGCGACCGGGTTCCGGCGCGAATCGTGGTCTATGGCCTGGTGATGCTTCTGGCTGTCGATTCGTGGAGCGTCCTCCGCCAGTACTGGGGCTTCTCACCGCCGGCGTCGGTGATCTTCGCGAGCGACCCGACGCTGGACTATCTGAAGCGGCAGCCCCAACCGGCGCGCGTACTGGCATTCCCGTTGTCGGAGGACATGACCTGGCACGATCCGTTTCTGAGGTTGGACGGGCTGATGGTCCAGCGCATCCGATCGGCCACGGGCTATCATGGGAACGAGCTGGCACGCTACCAGCAGCTCGCTGGAGAAGATCAGGGCTATGCGAAGGCGCTTCTCGATCCGGGCTTCTGGCACATCGCGAATGTGCGCTATCTGCTGACGAACGTCACCGACATCCCGAAGGCCGCCGAGCTCGCTCCGCTCCAGGGCGCGAAGCGGGTGGTGGGTCCGGTGAAGGATGCAGCCGGGAGTACCGTGTCGCTCTTCCAGGTCCCGGGGGACAATCCGCCGGCGTGGATCACGCCGGTGATCGTCAAGGCGCCTGACGATGAGATTCTGCCGACGCTGTCTGACCCTCGGTTCGACCCTCGTCGCTATGCGCTCGTCGACACGTCGTCGCGGGCCCCATCCCGCGAGATCTCCTCTCCGCCCGAGCCACTCCCGATCACGGCGACGGTAGGCCGGTACGATCCCGGCCACATCCAGGTGAGCCTGGGCGCTCCGGCGCCGTCGGGCTCGGCGCTGATGGTCAGCGAGAACTACTATCCAGGATGGCGCGCCACAGCCGACGGGAAGGCCGCCGAGGTGACCCGGGCCGACTATTCCTTCATGGCAGTCGTGCTGCCGGTGGGAGCGCGAACTGTCGATCTCTCGTTTCACAATGCGCCATACGAGGCCGGCAGGACCGTCACCCTGGCCGCGCTCCTGATTGCTGGGCTGACGGCACTCGGTGGGTGGATGGTGGACCGAAGAGAAAGGGGGAGTCCGGCAGGTGGTTGAGCGCCCCCTCGTCGTCGTTCCGACCTACAACGAGCGAGAGAACATCGCCAAGCTCATCGAGGTGGTGCTGTCGCTGGACCCACCGTTCGACATACTCGTGGTGGACGACGGATCACCCGATGGGACGGGAGCGATCGTGGATGACGCGGCTTCCCGGGACTCTCGAGTCCACATCCTGCATCGCGCTGGAAAGATGGGCCTCGGCACGGCCTACCTGGCGGGGTTTCGATGGGCGCTGGAACGGGACTATGCTTTCGTTTTCGAGATGGACGCGGACTTCTCACACGATCCGGGGCACCTGCCTCAGCTACTGCTAGCGGCCCGTGACGCCGACATCGTCCTCGGCTCTCGATACCGGGATGGCAAGGTGACAGTGGTGAACTGGCCGATGACTCGGCTCATGCTGAGCTACGGTGCCAACATCTATGCGCGCTTCGTCACTGGGCTGCCGCTGTTCGATGCCACCGGCGGGTTCAAATGCTTCCGGCGGAAAGTGCTGGAGGCTATCGATCTAAATGCAGTGAAATCAAACGGTTATGCGTTTCAGATCGAGATGAGCTTCAGGGCATGGCGCAAGGGCTTCCGGCTCAACGAGATCCCGATCGTCTTCACCGACCGCACCGAGGGGCAGAGCAAGATGTCGGGGAAGATCGTTCGCGAGGCGATCTTCATGGTGTGGCGGCTCCGCTGGTGGGCGATCAGCGGCAAGGTCTGATGGCGCTCGGTGCCGGCCGGTCGTTCTTCAAGATGAGCGGGTCCGGCAACGACTTCATCTTCTTCGACTGCCGTTCCGAGCCGTGCGAGGAGCTACGCCGGCCCGAGATCATCCGCGCTCTGTGCGCGCGCGGCGTGGGAGTGGGGGCGGATGGCATCGTGCTGCTCGAGCCGTCGACGAGCGCCGATTTCGCGATGACCTACTTCAACAGCGATGGCAGCCTGGCCTCGCTTTGCGGTAACGCCTCCTTGTGCGCGGTCAGCCTTGCCGCCGCGGTGGGTGGGGCAGGCCCCGAGGTGACGCGCATCGAGACGGGCTCGGGTCTGCTGACTGGACGTCTGCGCGATGGGACAGCTGAGATCGACCTGCAGCCGGTGTCCGGCGTGAAGTCGGACGCGGGGATAGGGCCGGTGACCGGTGAGCGACGTCTGGGGTTCGCGCGGGCGGGCGTTCCGCATCTCGTCGTGCTCTGCGAGGACGTCGAGCGAGTCGATCTCGGCCCCGGAGGCCGCGGCGCCTCGCTTCGGCAACACGAGGCCATCTTACCAGAGGGTGCCAACGTCAATTTCGTCTCGGCAGGGCCGGAGACGACCGGGGGATGGAGAATGCGGACATTCGAGCGCGGGGTCGAGGCGGAGACACTGGCGTGCGGCACCGGTGCCGTCGCCACGGCCATCCTGCTCTCGGTGTGGAAGTCGGCGGACCCCGGTGGTTTGGTCGAGCTGGAAACCCGCTCGGGGCGGAGGCTGGGGGTGTCTCTGCGACGGTCAGGCGATTCCTGGTACCCGTCGCTGCGGGGGGAAGGTCGGCTGGTGTTCAGCGGAGTTCTGAAGGATCTGGTGTGACGTGACCGGCCTTGGTGTCGTCGGCGGCAGCGTTGGGAAGGCGCATCAGGCTGCCATTGTAACATCATACTATGGTGGATGTTATGACGAGTGGTCAGAGGGGATGCCGTGCGTTCTCCACATTCCTCCACCGTGTGTAGTTTACATAACATATCTTATACGTAGTACCAGGAAAGGCTGAGAAGAGAGCGCGCTCCCTCGGCGCGCCCCACTCCCACCATCCAGTCCAGAGCTACTTACCCTTTGGTAGCTCCCGTAGCCTCGAGCTCACCCAGTCGCACGCGCGCCTCGGCTGCCACCGGACCGCGCGGATCGGCCGCCAGAAGCGTCCAGATCCGCTTGGCCTCGGCGAAGTTGCCGCCCGTGGTATAGGCCCTGGCCGCATTCGCCATGTAGTTGTCGTGATCGGCCCGGTATTCGGCCTTGTCCGCAGCCAGGCGGTAATGCTGGGCCGCGTCGGCGAACTTCCCAAGCTCCTCGTAGCCGACACCGGTCAGGTTCTCAGCCGACGCCGCCAGGAAGCGGTCGCTGGAGCTGGATAGCCCTTTGAGAGCATCGATTCCCGGCTGGAAGCGACCCTGTTCGTATTGCACCTCGGCCAGCAGCAAGGCGCCCTGCTTGGCCGCCGGCGTACCATCAAACGTCCGGACCAGCTTCTCGAGGTCGCTCTGGGCCAGCTTGGCGTTGCCCGCGGCGATGCTGTTCTCGGCGCCGGCGAGCGCCTTCGACGCGTTCTCGGCGCGAACGACCCTCGTGCGCGAGTACAGCCAGCTGGCCGCCACTACGGCCGCGACCATAGCGACCCCGATCGTTACCTCGCGCGTGTGGGAGGAGGTCCAATCGAACAGCGCCTGAGTTCGATCCTCGAATCCCGAGCCTTCTGCCCCGCTGCCAGTCATGTGCCGTCCAGTGCGTGAGGTTGAACCGTGGCGCGTCATCAGTAGCAGCGCCAGTGCCCCTGGGGTGACTCGAACACCCGGCCAACGGTTTAGGAAACCGCTGCTCTATCCACCTGAGCTACAGGGGCAAGTGAGGGGCTGCACGTGAAATCGAGACCGATCCTGCCGCTGTCCCGTCCTCCTTCTCGTCTATCCCTCGGGACTGGCACAAAGCTACTCCACGCGACCGCCGATACCAGTGGGAGCGGGCAGTTCTCGACAGGCCCAGGACACCGATCGGCGCGACAGGCGCGTGGCTTGCCGGCGTATCGGAATGGCGTATGTTCCGACCGCCAAGGACGACCACCGGATTGGAGCACCCAGCGTCCGCTCGAATCTGGTTCTCATCTCCCGCGCGGGCGCTGGCTTGCGTCCGCATCGCCACCCTCCCAAGGAGGTCTCGATGAGTCGTCGCGTCGCGGTCGGTTGCTTCACGGCTGGAATGTTGATCTTCACGGCGTGTCAACCGAAGGCTGCCGAGTTCACCTCGCAGGACGAGGCGACCCTGCGAGGGATGTTCGAGGCGACACCGGGATATTTCAAGGAGAAGAATTACGACAAGTGGGCCGGACAGTTCAGCGAGGACGCGTCGCTGCAACCGCCGAACGGATCGACCGTGACCGGTCGCGTGAATCTGATCGCCTGGGGAAAATCCTTCCCGCCCATGGATGACGTGACGTTCTCCAAAATCACGGTACGCGGAGAAGGCAACGTCGGATATGGGACGAGCTCTTATGTCCTGAAGCTCAAGGGCATGGCGGCCGACTCAGGGAAGCAACTGGTGGTGTTTCGCAGACCGGCTGGCGGTGCGTGGGCGATTGTTGCGGGAAGCTTCAACTCGGACATTCCCCTGCCGGCGGCAGCGCCGAGTGGAACGGCGACGAAGAAGTGATCGGATCCTGGGGACCTGTCCACGTGGCCCGCGTCGGTCGCATCAGGGCATCTCAGATCGATAGAGCGAGCCGATACGGAGCACACGGTAGAACTGCACACGGACATCGTCCCCACCCACGAGATCCGCCTCGGCGATCTTCGCACCGCCCGGATCGACTTCGTCGATGCGGCCAGCAAGCGCGAAGCCCACGAGCGTGTTGCCGGTCCGAAGGCGTTGCACCGAGCCCATGATCTGACTGATCACCGGTGGATCCGGCCTGTATTCCCACACCATCCGAGCGACCCGCCCCGGAACGTCCAACGCATACTCCACCGCGCGCGCACCGGGCGGCGAGGCGCGTGGGCGGTCATCCAGAAGAAGCAGGTGATCCGTTCCGAGCAGTTGCGCGTGATGCTGACCTTGAAAGCCAGCAAGCGGATCGTTCACGATCGCGAACTGATTGTTGCGTCCGCCCATCCTCCAGAGAAACGCTCCCGTTCGTGCGTCGATCGCGGCGACTTCGTCCAGCGCTTGGAGTGAGACCACGTAGTTGCCGTCAGCGCCAATCGCCAACGAGCTCGGGTGGTCGAGATCTGGGAGCGAGGGATCCGCGACCGGCCAGTCGCTCGGCGAGTAATGGTCGGCAGCGCTCCACCTGAATTCCGTGATCCCGCTGGCGCTCTTGCGCTCGATGAAGTGCACCGCTACCGGCGCAATCGGTGAGCCCCCGATCGACGTCAGGTTCATGGGACGGACGTCGTAGCCCAACAGGTGCACTCGGTCGAGCGTCGTGTCGCGGAAACCCAGGATGAGCTCGTGAGGATCCGTGTACGAGGGCGAGCTGACGCTGAAGCTCCGCACCTCTTCCCCGCTGGGCCTTATCTCCGCGAATCGCCCGGAGACCGGCTGATATCCGTAGGATCGCCCGAGATACACCGTGATATCGCCGTTCAGCTGTTGCTTCGCCTCGACCGCCCACCCTTCACCGTCGAACTCGCGGTACCAGCGCAGCGCGCCGGCTTCATCGAAGATGAGGACGTACCCATTGGCTCCTCGGTCGAAAAACTCGGGCACCGTCAGCAGGAATCCTGGCGAGAGCACGCCGGTGATCTTCAAGTGCACGGAGCGCAGAACCGGAGGAAGCTCACCGGTGGCGGCTCCCACATCGGCGTGGCTGACGGCGCCACCGGCGCCCGCGGCCTCGAGGTGCAGCGTGTACGGAGTGTTCGGTCGGAGCCCGACCACGGCAATGCGCGCCGGTCCATCGCGCACCGCGAAGAATGGCGTGGCCGCGTCGCGCTCACCCCATCCATCGTAGACGACTCGCACCGAATCGGCGCGCGCAACTCGGAAGGAGACGATGATCGACAGCGCGTTATATGGGTTCGCGGCGGTCGAGACGTCGGACAGCACTGGTGCGGCGGGCCTCGGCTCGACGGTCGCTTCGCCGGCGCACGCCGAGACCAGAACCGCGGCAGCCGCAGCGCGGCGTCCGCCTCCCCATCTCACGGCGTGCGCGTCCGCCCCGGCGCTACCTTCGTCGCCCTCGACAGGTCAGTGCGCACCACGGCGAGGCCTGACCCGGACCTCCAGCTGGAGCCGACGATCTGCCCCGCGCCGTTGATTCCCCTGGCCGTACTGTGATCCCGCTCGGGCAACACCCCGAGATCGCGGAAGCCGACGGCTTGTGACCACACGAACGCATGCAATCCGCTGCGACCGGCGACTTGCCCGACGTCATTGATGGCGTACGCCTCGCTGTCGTTGGTGTTGAACCCCGGCAACACGCTCAGATTCACGAGCTCCCTGGCAGCGGTCCATAGCACGGCGTGCGGAATATAGGGGCCATAGTATTCATCGTACGCGCTGGTGCCGGCGCTCACGCCGGCGTTGTTGATGCCGCTGGCGACGCCGAAGTTGTCGCCGGACAGGATCGGCATTGTCTGAATGCCTTGCTGTGGGCTCCAGCGGAACGGGCTACTGTTGTCGGCTCCGACGGCAAGCGCGCTGTTCAGCGCGATGCCGTACCCCGTGCCCGGACCCAGATCTTGCATGCCGCCGGCGTCGGTCCAGAGGAAAGCATGACTCGCGCCCGTCGCCGGGAAGCTCGTGCCCAGAACCTCGCCCAGGTCGTTGATCGCCGCCGCGAAAGAACCGATGTGACCCGGAAGAGTACCGAGATCCCGGACGGCTCCGATGACGCTCCAGAGCACGGCCCTGGGGTAGCCAGACGCATTGGAGGAGTAGCCAGCGACTTGTGCCGTCGAATTGATTCCGGCTGCCGAGCTGCTGGTGTAGCCCGCGAGCGGTCCCAGATCACGCATTCCGGTTGCCGCGGACCAGATGAACGCGCGTGTGGCCACGAGCGGGCCAAAGCTCGAGCCGACCACCTGGGCGGTCGCGTTGATGGCTTGCGCCTGGCTGCCATAATAACCCGGGAGAGGCAGCACGCCGAGGTCGACCATACCGGCGCCAGCTGACCACAGGAACGCGTGCTGCTGCGGAGGCGGGATCGGCACGGTGACCGTTGTGGTAGCAGACTTCCCTTCCGCCGTGCCAGTGATCACCGCTGTGCCAGGACCGACCGCGGTGATACGAACGGTGGTCAGGGATGCCGATTGGACGGTCGCGACGTCCGTGTTGCTGCTCGTCCACGTCACGGTGCGATCGGAGAGAACATTGCCGCGCGCGTCCCTCAGCACCGCGGTCGCCGTCGCGAGATAGCCGAGCCCGATGATGTACGATGAGCTTGTGATGCTGATGCTTGCCACTGGTGCCGGGATGACCGAGAATGTCACGCTCGCCTGTTTGGTCTCCGCCGTGGCCGTGATCGTGGCGGATCCCACGCTGCTCGCCCGCACCACCGCCGGATTTCCAACGGCGTACAGGACGGTCGCGACGCCAGGAGCGCTGCTCGTCCACGTGACGGCACGATCGGTCAGCAGGCTGTCCCGATCATCGCGGGTTACGGCCACGAGCGAGATGTCGTCTCCAACGAAAATCACGCTCGAGGCGGGTGGAATAATGGTCAGACGGGCGACCGGCGGTGGCGCGACAGTGAGCGCCAGCGTGCCGGACTTGCCCTCTGACGTGGCCGTGATGGTAACGACACCCGGTGCAACCGGGGACACCGAGCTGCCGGCTATCCCGGTGGAGACCACCGTGGCCACGCTCGCATTGCTGCTCGTCCAGGTGACCTGACGGTCCGCGAGTACACTTCCGCTGGCGTCATTCACAACCGCGACGAGCGTCAAGGCCGTCCGCATCGGGAGCAACGTCGACGCCGGAGGAACGATGGTCACTCCGGACACGGCACGACGAGCTGTCGTTTCGCCGCTGCAGGAGACGAATCCGAGCCCAACCGCGACAAGAAGGAGAATCAGTGGGTCGCGCTTCATGGCTTTCCTCTCGGGGACGCAGAGACGCGGTTGCGACACCGCCTTCCGAACGGCAGTCAGACGACCGCCGCTCCGTTCACCTCAGCTACACGGGAAAGTGAGCTGCAACACGACACGCGGCGACGTCCACCGGCGCACCCCTCACGCCACGTAGACGATCTCTCCCTCCGCATCGATGCCCATCTCCTGATGCGTGCCGCAGACACCGCAGATCTTCACGGCATGCCAGAGCTCACGCAGCTCTTCTCGCTGCTCCAGTGTGGACGGCTTCACAATCAGCTTCTTGTAGCTGTACTCGCCGCACTGCTCGCACGCGTGCGCCTTGGCAATACGCTCCGCGCGCTCTTTCGTGATGCTCGCCTTCTTCGCCAAGCTCAGCCCTCCTTGGTGCTTGGCGCGGGCGGGATGAACGTGTTGGGCGTGGTCGCCGACGAGCTCAGGGCGCGGGGCGACTGGTAGCCGGCTCCTGACGCGGGTCGGCCAACCGGGGTGTCGGGAGATGCATCGCGCGGCTGGGACGAAGCACCGGTGCGAGCGAGCAGCTCCTTCATCCCTCCGATGGCGCCCATGATGCCCATCGCCTCAACCGGTAGGAACACCGTGCTGCCTTTCCCCTGGGTGATCGAAGGGAGCGCCTCCAGATACTTGAGGCCGAGCAGGTACATCGCGGCTTCGCCCTGAGGAAGCGCGGCAGCGATCCTCTCGATCGTCTGTGCCTCCGCGTCGGCCATGGCGAGACGAGCCTCAGCCAGGCCCCGGGCACGCTGCACCGCGGCGTTCGCTTCCCCCTCGGCCCGCGTGATCTGCGACTCGCGCACGCCCTCGGCCTCGAGGATCGCCGCCCGCTTGCTCGCCTCGGCATTGGTGACGGCGGCGCGCCGCTCGCGCTCGGCGCGCATCTGGAGCTCCATCGACTGCTGGATGTCACGCGGTGGCTCGATGGCCTGCAGCTCGACGCGCGTGACGTCCACCCCCCACCCGATCGACGCCTCTTCGATCACTTCGCGCATCCGCTTGTTGATCATGTCGCGGCTGGCCAGCGTCTGGTCGAGCTCGATGTCGCCGACGATGTTGCGCAGCGTGGTGCGGGTCAGCGTTTCGAGGGCGAACGGCAGGTTCTGAATCGCGTACGTGGCTTTCTGAGGATCGGCCACGCGATAATACAGAACGGCGTCGATGTCGATCGTGACGTTGTCCTTGGTGATCACCGGCTGGCTGGGAAAGCTCAGCACCTGCTCCCGGAGGTCGATGCGGGGTGTCGAGCCCGACGTCACACGCTTCACTCCACTCAGGTCGGACTCGAAGTACCGGACGTCGATGGTCCGCGGTGCTTCCATGAACGGAATGAGGATGTTCAGTCCCGATCGCGCCACACGGTTGAAGCGGCCCCACCGCTCGATCACCATGACTTCGGCTTGGCCGATGATCTTGATCGACCTGGTGAGGACCAGCAATCCGAACATCGC
>JBBSGP010000011.1:0-84621 GCA_038253885.1 Gemmatimonadales bacterium
GCGTGAGCGTCAGCTCGTGGCGCTGTCGCCGCTGGCATGGTACAGCCGGACCGGTGGAGTGACCGCTGCCGTCCGCGTCAGGAGCAACTACCAGGGGTTGGTGGACGAGCGCGAGCTCGGGCTGGCGCTGTCGGAAAAACTTCCGCGCTACCCGAGTCGCGTCGACTCGCTCGGCCGGTATGCGCCGGGCGAGCAGGCGACCGGGTCGTCGCGAGTTCAGGGGTGGGCGGTGGTGGAGAATCCACGCATCGGGCAACGCGATCCGCTCATCGGTGTCCGGGCCGGGCTATGGGCGCTCGATGGCATCGCTCGTGGTGAGCTGCGAAAGCGGTGGGACAAGAGCCCGTTGCCGATCGTGCGCCCTTCGCAGGTGACACGCACACTCGCGCTCGGGGCTACGTTTCCCTACGACAGCAAGTGGCTCGATTTCGAACGCTGGTCCGACGTCAGCACGCTCGATCTCACACTGGACGAAGACCGGCAGGCCTCATCCGCCATCGGCGTGGCCTCCCACGTCCGCGTCGTCGGTGGATGGAGTGGCGGGCAGCACGCTCGCGCGCTGGGCGGGGCGCTGTACGGCGTTGCCGAGCTGGAGCTGAAAAAGAGCAGCGTGCGGGGGGCCAGAGGACTCGATCACGTTCGCGTCTATCTTGGCCTCAGTGATAACACTCCGCTCCAGCGATCGATCGGTGTGGCCGCACTGGACGGGTTCCAAACCTTCGAGAATCACCTGCTGCGGCCGGCCGGATCCGTGCTGTCGCCCTACGGCTCCCGAAACGTGCACTACGAGGCGATCGGAGGGGCGGCGTTGCGGGGCTACTCTCCACTGCTGCGCGTTCGCCAGCTCGGCACGGGCAACATCGCTGCCGCGAATCTGGAGCTCACCGAGGCGGTGAACCGGCCCAGGATCGGGTCGCTGGTTCCTCAGTTCCGCTTGGGGGCCTTTGGCGATGCCGGACTCCTTCTCGGGCCGGCCCGTCTTCAGGATGCCACCCTTGTCGATGGCGGAGTCGGACTGTCGGCTCGGGGCCGTCTGTTCGATCGAACCTACGCAGTACGCGTCGATCAGCCGCTGTACGTCCGCCAACCGCTGCTTGCCGTGGGCGGGCCGGATGTGGAGCGAGTCAAGCTTCGGTGGGCCTTCTCGTTCCGGGATCTGTGGTGAAGCCGGACGCTCTAGCCTTTCTTGCCGTGGCGGTCGGTCATGAGGATGGTCAAGATCATGTAGACGGCGATGGCGGCGGCCACGAGGAAGCCTGACGTGCCGAGAACCCGCCGGTAGGGAAGGAGCATAGCGCTGGCGATCAGGAGGCCGGCGAGAGCGAGCCCCGAGAACACGCGATTGGCGATCTTCTGCATCCCGGAAAGAAGAACCGGTAGCTGCGGCGCATCGACTCTCACCCCGAAGTCGTTCGCGGCCAGGAGCGCCGTGATCTGGTCGACCCGTCGCGGCAGCACGCTCACCAGGTCGGACGCCTGTGTCAGCACCTGATACATCCGGCTCGAGCTCAACTCGCGCTTCATCCGTTCGTTGGCGATGTGGTTGCCGAACTCGCGAACCGCCGCGAACGGACTGAAGGAGGGATCGAGGGCGCGGCTCACCGCGTCGAGGTTGAACAAGGCTTTCCCGAGCAGAGTCAGCTCGGCGGGGAGGCGAAGCCGCCGCTGGTATGAGATGTTGATCAGCTCATAGATGAGCGTGCCGGCGTGAATCTCCCCAACGGCGCGATCATAGTTCCGGCTCACCAGCGAGGCGATCTGGCGCACGTAGCCCGCGCGGTCGAAGTCGTCATCCACCGGCTGACCCATCTCGATCAGCGTCTCCGCCACCGCGTCTCCCCGATTGTCCGCGAGGTCGAGGAGGACGCGCACCATCTGCTCGCGCAGCGAGTTCGAGAGGTGCGCGGTCATGCCGAAGTCGATCAGGGCGAGCTTGACGTCGGTCTCCTCGGCGTCGCGCGGGGCATCGGCCCGCGCTTCCTGCTCGATCTTCGCGAGCGGGGTCGATGCCGGACGCACCTCGAGCCGACGATCGGCCGATGCCGCCTGCGACGGCGTGTCGGGATTCTGACGCCCGGGGAGCACGACGAAGACGTTGCCGGGATGGGGATCGGCGTGAAAGTGGCCGTCGATGGTGATCTGCTTGAGGTACGCCTTGGCAAACTCGTCAGCCAGGCGCGCGAAGTCGTGCTCCATCCGGGCGATCGGCGGGATCTCGTCCATCTTGACGCCGCGGATGCGCTCGGACGTGAGAACGCGCTGCGAAGAATAGCCCTCGATCACCCGCGGGATCAGCAGGTGGGGAAACTGCGCCAGCGACCGCCGGAAGGACGCCGAGTTCCGCGCCTCGATTCGATAGTCCAGCTCGTCCGACAGCGCGCGCTCGAGCTGCTGGATGATGCCGACGATGTCGATGCGCGCGCCGGCTTCCGTGTGCTCGCTGAGAAACTGGGCGAGCTGGTTGAAGAACTCGAGATCATCGGCGAGCACCTCGCGGATGCCGGGGCGCTGCACTTTGACCACGACCGACCGGCCGTCCCGCAGCTCGGCGCCATGGACTTGTCCAAGGCTCGCCGTCCCGATCGGCTTCTCCTCGAACGTGCGAAAGAGCTTGCTGATCCGGGCTCCCAGCTCCTCCTGGACGGTGCGCTCGACGTCGGCATAGGGGATCTCGCCCACATCATCCTGCAGCCGCTCGAGCTCCTCGATGTACACCGCCGGAATCAGGTCGGGGCGGGTCGACAGTACCTGACCTAGCTTCACGTAGGCGGGCCCGAGCTCCACCAGCCGCTTGCGAAAGGCGACAGCGCGGTCGGCCTGGCCGGTCTCCTCCGAGGTCGTTCCTGCCGGCTCGACCTCGTCGGGTGCCAGGGCCTGCAGCCCCTGGCGGTTCGCGAAATCCTTGAGGCCGTAGCGCGTGAACAGGCCGACGGTCGCCGCCAGCCGGGGGAGGTAGCTCGGTGCGAGAATCATGGCGGCTGCCGAGTGCATGAGACGTACCGTGACCGGCGGAAGTGGGGATGACCGGCCCGCCCTGCCGAAACTTCATCGCGGGCGTGATATTGGTGCTCCCGCGGAGTGTCTCCGCGGATCCCACTCCAGCGAGATCGTTGATGCCTGACTCTCCTCGCGACCGGCCGGTGGATCAGCCGGCCGCCGGCCGCATGAAAGTGACAGTTGTGCCCAAACCCTGGGGACACGAGACCATCTGGGCCCACACCGACCGCTACGTCGGCAAGATTCTTCACATCAGGGCAGGCCAGCGTTTGTCGGACCAGTATCATGTCCGGAAGGATGAGACGGTGCACCTGCTGTCTGGCGAGCTGATCTACTGGGTGCAGCAGCCGGATGCGGAGGGTCTGAAGGACATGCATCTGAAGGTGGGCGAGAGCTTCCGCATCACAGCCGGAACCGTGCACTCCATGGAAGCGGTGACGGATTGCGATGTTCTCGAAGCGTCGACGCCCGATCTGGACGATGTCGTTCGCCTCAAGGACCGGTACGGTCGTGAGGGAACGAGCGCGCCATGAAAGTCATCATTCCGCTCGCGGGCAAGGGAACGCGTCTCCGCCCGCACACGCATGTGACGCCGAAGCCGATGTTGAAGGTCGCGGGAAAGCCGGTGATGGCCTACATCCTCGACGATCTGCAGCGGCTGGGGGGCATCGATCAGATCGTCTACATCACCGGACATCTGAAGGAGAAGGTCGAAGAGTACGTTCGCACGGAGTTCGACTTTCCTTCCGTCTTTGTCGAGCAGAAGGTGCAGAACGGCACAGCGACGGCGGTCGAGCTGGCCCGGCCGTACGTGAACGAGCCGGTGCTGATCATCTTCGTCGACACGATCTTCGATGCCGACCTGTCGGTGATCCAGAAGAGCGACGCCGATGGGATCATCTGGGTGAAGGAGGTTGATGACTACCAGCGCTTCGGGGTGGTGGTCACCGATGCGGCGGGGAACATGACGCGCATCATCGAGAAGCCGACGACGCCGGTGTCCCGTCGCGCCAACATCGGCCTCTACTACATCAGGAACTGGAAGCTGCTCTACGAGGGCATCGATCACATCATGCGACAGCCCGCGAACAAGGGCGAGTACTATCTGACGGATGCCTTTCAGTACATGATCGACAAGGGGGCGCGGATCAGTGTGATCGATGTCGAGGGGTGGTACGATGCGGGAAAGCTCGACACGCTGCTGGAGACCAACCGCGTGATGCTGGAGAAGGGACGGGCTCGGGCTCCGGCCGCTGGCGCCGGCGTCTTCATCGTCGATCCCGTCTACATCGAAGATGATGTCTCGATCACCAGCTCGACGATCGGGCCCAACGTGTCGGTGGGGACGGGAAGCGTCATCGACGGGTCGGTGATCCGCGACTCCGTGATCGGCGAGCGCACGCGGATCACGCGATCGGTGCTGACGAACTCGATGATCGGCGACGAGGCGGTGGTGGAGGGGGTGACCGGCGATGTGACGCTCGGCGATCACGCCGAGGTGCGCGCGAGCTGAACGCGGCGTTGCCGGCGTCGGTCAACTCGCGAGGCCGGCGGCTCCAACGACGATGCCGAGGGCACGCGCGATACCCAGGCGGCCGTCGGTATTCTCGAACCACTCGCCGGCGGTGTGGGCATCGCCCCCGCGCCCACCGGCTCCGATGGCGATAGCCGGAATTCCACAGCTGATCGGTGCATTCGCATCGGTGGATGCGGTCGCGAGCTCGGGGTCGCGGCCGATCAACCGCGTCGCCTCCATCGCCAGGACCACGAGCGGATGGTCCACCGGCGTCTCTCCGCTGGGCCGTTCCCCGATCACGGTGATGGAGGATGTGAGCGCCGGCGTGCCGCGCGCTCGACGACCGTTCTCCTCCGACTCGGCCATACGTACGGCCGTCCTGATCTCCCGGTCCATCCGCTCGATCGCCGTCCCGCTCGTGGATCGGAGGTCGATCTCGAGCCACGCGTCGTCGGGGATCGCGTTGACCGAGATCCCTCCGCCGATGCGACCCACCGACAGCGTCGTCCGCGGCTCCGCAGGCAGAGCCAGCCTCGAGAGCACATACGTCGCCGCGGCGGCGGCGTGCACCGCGTTCGGTGTGCCGAACGCGGTCCAGCTGTGGCCGCCGGCGCCACGGAAGATCACCCGGTACCGGCGTGACCCCAGGGCGCGGCAGACGATGCGCTCATCGCCGGCTCCATCGAGGGCGATGGCGGCCCGTGCATCGCGGGCGTCGCGCCCGAAGATGTGCTTCGCCCCACGAAGATCGCCCGCCCCTTCCTCGCCCGTGGTGGCGACGAAGTCCACCGGCGCGCGCGTGCGGAGATGCGTTCCGTCGATCGCTTCGGCCAGTGCCAGCATGGCCGCGAGCCCCCGGCCGTTGTCACCGATCCCCGGGCCGACGAGCCGCGGCCCGGTGCGCTGCACCGACAGCTGCACGTCACGAGGAAAGACCGTATCGAGATGCGCGCAGACGACGACCGGACTCTCTTCACCGGACCCCGGACGGCGACCGATCACGTTTCCCGCGCCGTCGGTGCGGACATCTTCGAGCCCGAGAGTGCGGAAGCGGCCAGCCATCCAGTTCGCGCGCTCTGCCTCCTCGCCCGTCGGAGCGGCGATCTCCGAGACCGCGATCTGGATCGCGACGATCGCCTCGTCGCGGGCGGCCAACCGCTGCCG
Source organism: Gemmatimonadales bacterium (assembly GCA_038253885.1). Classification (GTDB taxonomy): domain Bacteria; phylum Gemmatimonadota; class Gemmatimonadetes; order Gemmatimonadales; family Gemmatimonadaceae; genus JALZAQ01. The sequence goes on from JBBSGP010000011.1 coordinate 5,678, forward strand.
CGCGCGGTACAGCGATTCGTGATGCCAGAGCGTCCGGAGTGGAGAAGTCGCCGACATGCTCTCAATTGAGCGGGCAGAAGCGGAATCGCAAGTCCCGCCGGGATATTGTTCGGTGGAGGAGCGGGAATAGATTCCACGCTCATGCAGGAGCGCGATCTCATCCACGACTGGAATCTGACGTCGTCGCGGTTCGACTGGACGACCTGCCGTGTCGAGCTGAACGACGAGACGCTGCGCGATGGTCTGCAGTGCCCGTCGGTCACCGACCCGGCGATCGAGGACAAGCAACGACTATTGCACCTGATGGTCGATCTGGGAATCGCGTCCGCCGACATCGGCCTACCCGGGGCGGGAGAGCGTTCCCGCACCGATACCCTGAGCCTCGCGCGCGAGATCGCCACCTCGCGGCTCCCGCTGGCCGCGAACTGTGCCGCCCGGACGGTCATCTCGGATGTCGAGCCGATCGCCCGAATCTCCCAGGAAGCCGGTATTCCGATCGAGGCGGCCACCTTCATCGGATCGTCTCCGATTCGGCAGTACGCGGAAGACTGGACGCTCGATCGCATGCTGAGGGTGAGCGAGGAGGCGGTCAGCTTCGCGGTCCGGGAGGGTCTTCCGGTCATGTTCGTCACCGAGGACACCACCCGCGCTGCTCCCGATACGCTGATCGCGCTGTACGGTAACGCGATTCGCTGGGGCGCGCGGCGGCTCTGTCTGGCCGACACCGTCGGCCACGCCACGCCGGATGGCGTCCGCGCGCTCGTCCGGTTCGTGATCGAGAGGATCATCGCGCAAAGCGGAGAAGCGGTGAAGCTCGACTGGCATGGGCACCGAGACCGTGGGCTCGGTCTGGCCAACTGCCTCGCCGCTATCGAGGCAGGGGTCGACCGCGTGCACGGCACCGCGCTCGGTATCGGCGAGCGTGTGGGGAACGCGGAGATGGATGTGCTGCTCATCAACCTCAAGCTGCTCGGTGCCCACCGCCACGATCTCACGAGACTCCCCGAGTATTCCCGTCTGGCATCCCGCGCGTGCGGCGTGCCGATCGCGCCGAGCTACCCGGTGATCGGAGAGGACGCCTTTCGTACCGCTACGGGCGTGCACGCCGCGGCCATCGTCAAGGCCCGCAGAAAGGGCCACGCGTGGTTGGCCGACCGCATCTACTCGGGGGTTCCGGCCGGGGACTTCGGGCTTTCCCAGCGCATCGATGTCTCGCACGTGTCCGGTCTCTCGAACGTGAAGTGCTGGCTGGAGGAGCACGGCCACGACGCCAGCGACGAGGGTCTCGGCCGGCATGTCCTCGACGCCGCGAAGAGGGCGAGCCGGGTGTTGCGCGACGAGGAGCTCTCCGCGCTCGTCGCGGAGTACGCGCGCACGCCCTCCGGCGCGTGACCGACACGCTCGCCAAGCTCCTCGACGGCTATCTCGAGCTCCGCTGGGTCATGGATCCGGTGGAAGCGACCGACGTCGGGCGCCACGAGTACGATCACCTCTTTGCCGATTACCGGTCCGGACCGGTGCGCGAGTTCGCGGCCGCGCTGCGCAGCTACACCGCGAGTCTCGAGGAGGCCGAGGCCGACTGCCTCGATGATGAGATCGATCGGACCGCCGCTCTGCACAGCGCTCGTCACGATCTCCTCGTGCTGGAGGAAGAGCGTGCTTTCCGGCGCGACCCCGGACTGCATCTGGCCCACGCGTTGAACGGTCTGTTTCTGCTCGCGGCGCGAAACGCGCAGGCCCCGACGGCGCGCGCGGCCGCTCTGCTCGCGCGGCTGCGAGCGCTTCCGGACTTCCTCCAGCGTTCCGCGGACGTCGTGGTCGCGCCGGCGACGATGTTTGTGGAGACGGCACAGAGCATGATCCCGGGCGGACTGTCGCTGGTTCGCGATGCGCTCGACGATCCCGAGCTCGATCTCTCGTCGCTCGATGCCACCGAACTCGAGGAGGCGCGCTCCGGGGCCGCGGTCGCGCTGGTCGAGTTCAACGATGCGCTGTCCGTCATGGGCGAGACCGCCCGGCCGGACTTCGCACTCGGGCGGACTCTCTTCGACCGGAAGCTTCATACCGCGCACATGCTCCGGGAGAACGCCGACGAGCTCTACCGCTACGGCGAGCGGCTTCGCGATTCCGCCCTGGCCGACCTGTCGCGGCTCGCCGAGGAGATCTCACCAGGCAGTCACTGGCGATCGGTGGTGGAGCGCTTGCGCGCCGATCAACCGGCCGCGAAGAGCGTGCTCGCCGAGTACCGCGCCGCCATGGAGCGGGCCACCCGTCTCACCTCCGACCACGGCCTGGTTCCGGTGCCCGACGCTGCCCCGCGGGTGGTTCCGACGCCTGCCTTCCTGCGCTCGCTGGTACCGTTCGCTGCCTACCAGTCGCCGGGCGCGTTCGACGACGTGCAGAACGGCTTGTTCCTGGTGACAATGCCCGAAAACGGCGAGCCCTGGCGCACACATTGTCGGTCGGAGCTGGCGACGACCGCGGTGCACGAGGCTATCCCGGGCCACCATCTACAGATTCTCACTGCCAATCGGCTGCCGAGACCGGTTCGACGCGTGCTGGGCACGCCGGCCGTCCGCGAGGGCTGGGCGCTCTATTGCGAGTCACTTTTCGCTGAATTGGATCTGCTATCGCCTCAGGAGCGCTTCTTCCAGACTCACCATCTGCTCTGGCGGGCCCTCCGCATTCTGCTCGACGTCGCGCTCCACACGCGCGATCTCCCGTTCGCCAGCGCCGTGCGAATGCTGCGCGACGATCTGGGCTTCGATGTCACCAGCGCCGAGGCGGAGGTGCGACGCTACTGCGCGACTCCCACGTATCAGCTGTGCTACGCCGTGGGTCGTCGCGACATTCTAACACTGCGGGAGGACGCGAAAGTGCAACGAGGGAAGGATTTTTCCCTCGGCGCCTTCCACGCTGATCTGTTGGGGTACGGCGCCCTTCCGGCCGTGCTCGCCCGCTGGGGAATGGGGCTCGTGTGATCCCGGATATCGAGCGACATCCAGAGGGGACCTTCTCGTCATGATCCGTTTGCGGCACAGGCTCTCTCTCGGGGCGACCGCCGTCGCGTTCCTGATGCCCGCTTGCCGCGACAGCGCTCGCAACGGCACGAGCACGGATGGCCTGGCGGCGGCGCCCGCGACTGCCCCGCGGATGCTCGTGTATGTGACCAACGAGGAGTCGAACGACGTGAGCGTCATCGACGCGACGACGGACAGCGTGATTCGAACCGTCCCCGTCGGCAAGCGTCCACGCGGCATTCGCGTGACGCCGGATGGGCGCGAGGTGCTGGTCGCGGTGAGCGGATCTCCCCGGGGCGGACCAGGAATCGACGAGTCGAAGCTCGGTCCGGCCGACAAGGAGGCCGACGGCATCGTGGTGATCGACGCCGGCACGCTGGCGCCGGTGCGCCGCCTTCCGGGCGGCTCCGACCCTGAAACGTTCGCCATCACCCCCGATGGCCGGACGGTGATCGTCGCGAACGAGGATGCCGCCACCGCGAGCCTGATCGACGTCACTGCGAGCCGGGTGGTGGCGAGTCTCAGAGTGGGGGGTGAGCCGGAAGGCGTCGCGGTGGCGCCGGACGGATCCCGCGCGCTGGTCACCAGCGAAGCGCTCGGGCAGGTGAGTGTCATCACGTTCTCTCCGCCCGCCGTCGCAGCCAGCATCGCGGTCGGAAAACGGCCGCGAGCGGCGATCTTCTCGCCCGACGGTCACACGGTGTACGTCTCGGCCGAGAACGGTGCGCTCGTGAGCGTCATCGATGTCGGCTCGATGCGCGTCAACAGGGAGATCGCGATCTCCGCACCGGGCGCCAAACCCATGGGACTGGCACTGTCCGCGAACGGCGCGCGCCTGTACGTGTCCACCGGACGCGGGGGGTCGATCGCCGTTATCGACACCCAGACGGATTCGGTGATCGCCAGCGTGCCGGTCGGCGGTCGCCCCTGGGGGATTGGTCTCACTCCGGATGGCGCCAAGCTGTACAGCGCCAACGGCAGCGCCAACGATGTCGCGGTGATCGACACGCGCTCACTCCGAGTAGTGAAGCACATCGCGACGGGAAAGGGACCCTGGGGCATCGCCCTATCGCGATGAGCGACGCCCAACCGGAAGCGAGCGAAGGCGCCCCCTCGCCGCGATTCCTCGGAGGGCTCAGCCGGAACGTGATCGCGCTCGGCGCGGTGAGCTTCTTCACCGACATGTCGAGCGAGATCATCTATCCCTTGCTTCCCCTCTTCCTGACGACCGTGCTCGGGGCCGGCGCTGGTGCCGTGGGAGCGATCGAGGGGGCAGCCGAGTCCACGTCGGCGCTCCTCAAGCTGGCGAGCGGATGGTGGTCCGATCGGGTGGCGAGACGAAAGCCGCTCGTCCTCGGCGGCTACGTTCTCGCTTCGCTCATGCGGCCGCTGATCGCATTGGCGCAATCCGCCACGCAGGTGATGATCATTCGCGTGAGCGACCGTGTAGGAAAGGGGATTCGGGGATCGCCGCGTGATGCCCTCATCGCCGAATCCGTGGATCCCTCGGTTCGAGGGCGGGCGTTCGGTTTTCACCGCGCAGCCGATCATGCTGGTGCGGTCGTCGGCCCGCTCATCGCGTTCGCGATCCTCCGCTCCCGGCACGTTGCGACCCTCGAGCCCGAGAGCCGGGCCATGTTGCTGCGGCACTTGTTCTGGCTGGCGGCCATCCCGGGCGCGTTGTCGGTGTTGGTGATCATCTTTTTCGTCCGGGACGTGCCCCGGAGCGAAGACCCTGGGAGCCAGGCCTCGATCTCGGTCTCGCGCGCCGGGTTCGGATCGCGCTTCTGGGCCGTGCTCGGTGTGATGCTGCTCTTCACTCTCGGCAACTCGAGTGACGCCTTTCTCCTGCTTCGTGCCGCGCAGCTGGGCGTCGCCACGTCGCTCATACCGGTGCTCTGGGCGATGCTGCACGTCGTCAAGTCGGCGTCGAGCACCCCGGGCGGCATCCTCTCCGACCGCGTTGGTCGCCGGCCATTGATCATCGCCGGATGGGTGATCTACGCGTTCGTGTACGTCTGCTTCGGCGTCTCGACCAGAGAATGGCAGGCGTGGGCTCTGTTCGCCGTCTACGGTGTCTACTTCGGGCTCACCGAGGGAGTGCAGACCGCGTTGGTGGCCGACCTGGTGCCAGCCTCCCGTCGCGGAGCGGCGTTCGGCTGGTATTACCTGGCGATCGGCTTGGGGGCGCTCCCGGCATCGCTCCTCTTTGGCGTGCTCTGGGACCACGCCGGTCCCGCCACGGCGTTCTTCGTCGGGGCGGCGATCGCTCTGGTCGCCGCGGTCGGAATCTTCCTGGCTGCTCCGGCGCGCCATGCAGGTTCGCCGGCCAGTGCCCTTCAGCAGCAGCGTGATCCGGGTCTGTCGTAACGCGCCGTGAGGCGCTCGCGCATGAACTGCTCGCGCGTCAACACGTCTGCTTGCTGACGCTCGCGCGCGAGCCTGAGATAGTTTTCGTAGTCGGGTATCCCGACGATCGCGCTCAGGGCGCGCGCGATGTCGCGCACACGGAGAACGCGCGGAACGCGAATCATCTCAGTCTCCGGCGACGGCGGCTCGAGTGACATGCGCTGGGAATGGAACCTCGGTCGAACGGGCTGGCTTCCGTCCTCTCAGCACCAGTGCCCATTCGCGCGCCGACGCGGAGAGGATCACCACCACCGCGATCATGAAGAAGGCGGCCACGCCGGCGTCGAGACGGTCATTGAAGATCAACCGCCCCGCCTCGGCGGCGGTCTTCGCTCCGGCCGGCAGGCGCCCGGAGGCCAGCGCCTCGGCGAGCGAGCGTGCGTGCGCCAGGAAGCCGAGCTTCGGATCGGGCGAGGCGATCTTCTGCCAGCCAGCCGTGAGCGTGACGACGGCGAGCCAGCCGAGTGGAACCAGAGTGACCCAGGCGTAGCGCGCTCGATTCATCTTGATGATCACCGTCGTCCCCACGCAGAGCGCGACCGCCGCCAGAAGCTGGTTCGAGATGCCGAACAGCGGCCACAGCGAGTTGATTCCACCGAGGGGATCGCGCACCCCCTGATAGAGGAAGTGTCCCCACATGGCGACGAAGATCGCGCTCGAGAGAAGGACGGCGGGATACCAGGAGACGCGTCCGAAGGGTTCCCACACGTGACGCCCGAGATCCTGCAGCATGAAGCGCCCGACGCGCGTGCCCGCATCGAGCGTTGTCAGAATGAAGAGCGCCTCGAACATGATCGCGAAGTGGTACCAGAGCGCCATCGCGCCCCCTCCGCTCAACGCGCTCGAGAACAGGTGCGCCATGCCGACGGCCAGGCTCGGCGCCCCACCAGTGCGGGACAGAAGGGATGACTCACCGACCTGCCGGGCGAGCAGACGCATCTGTTCCGGGTCGAGGGTGAACCCCCAGCGCGCGACCGCGGACGCCGCCGCCTCGGGCGTCGTCCCCAATAGCGCCGCCGGCGCATTGATCGCGAAGTAGACTCCCGGTGTGAGGACGCAGGCCGCGATCAACGCCATCACGGCGACCATCGATTCCATCAGCATCGCGCCGTAACCCACCGCTCGCGCGTCGGTCTCGTGCTCGAGCAGCTTGGGCGTGGTGCCGGACGCGATGAGCGCGTGGAAGCCGGAGACCGAGCCGCAAGCGATGGTGATAAACGCAAAGGGGAAAACCTTTCCGGCGAAGATCGGCCCGCTTCCATCCACGAAGCGCGTGATGGCGGGCATCTGCAGTGGCGGCAACACCACCACGATCCCGATCGCGAGCGCGATCACGACTCCGATCTTCACGAACGCCGATAGATAGTCGCGCGGCGCGAGCAGCATCCACACGGGCAGCACCGACGCAGCGAATCCGTAGCCGATGATGAGCAATGCCAGCGTCTGGCGGCTCAGCGTGAACGTCGGCGCCAGCGCGGCGTTCTCGGCCACGAAGCGGCCGGCATGCAGCGCCAGCACCAGCAGCACGACACCGATCGCGCTCGCCTCGAGCACGCGTCCCGGGCGCAGCCAGCGAAGATACACGCCCATCAGCAGGGCGATCGGGATGGTGAGGGCGATGGTGACCGTGCCCCACGGGCTCGAGGTGAGCGCGTTCACCACCACCAGGGCGAGCACCGAGATCAGGACCACCATGATCCCCAGCACGGCGACCAGGGCGGTGAACCCGGCCACTGTCCCGATCTCGTCCTTCGCCATCCGGCCGAGCGAGCGGCCGTCGCGCCGGGTGGAGGCCGCCAGGATCACAAAATCCTGCACCGCTCCGCCGAGCGCGACGCCAACGATGATCCAGAGCGCGCTCGGAAGAAAGCCGAACTGGGCCGCGAGCGTCGGACCCACCAGGGGGCCCGGGCCGGCGATGGCGGCGAAGTGGTGGCCGAAGACGATCCACCGATTGGTGGGGACGTAGTCGCGACCATCCTCGAGGCGAATGGCCGGCGTAGGGCGCTCGGCATCGAGCGCGAAGATGCGCGACGCGATGAATTTGCTGTAGAAGCGGTAGGCCACGGCATAGCTACAGAGAGCAGCGGTGAGCAGCCACGCCGCGCTCACGGGCTCTCCTCGCGACAGCGCCAGCCACGCGAACGAGGCGGCGCCGAGCATCGCGACCAGGATCCAGATGGTGGCGGACAGGAAGCGGGAACGGAGCATCGCGGACGCGATCGGCCAGGAAGAATGTGACGGGGAACTTGCTGCTGCTGCGGCGCGAGGTCAACGAGGGGCTCGCGGGCATTCCCGCTCATCCGGTGCCGCTGTACCTTTCGTCGTCCATGACCAGAGCCACGATGTGAGATCGGTGCTTGCGCTGACCGCGGCCACGCTGGCCCTGGCTGCGTGCGCGGCGAAGCAACAGCGGACGGAGCCGAACCTGGCGCCGCTGCCATCACGCCCTCTCGCCGTCTTCTCGACGCGACGCGTGATCGTGCTCCCGACCCACTTCCTGCGGCCCGCCGACAGTCTCGGCTGGGCCGCACAGGTCGCCCGGCCGAAGGAATATCTCCGTTCACTCGACGACCAGATCGCGCTCGCCCTCGGCGACCGCGGGGTCAAGGACAGCTGGGTTTTTCCCGAAGCGCTGGCTCGCTCGGCTCGACGCAACGCCGGGTTCGCCGCGGACCCTTATGCGTTGAGCCTCGAGTTCATGCGGCCGCCGTTCAAGCCATCACCGGAACGGCTTCTCCCTGATCCGTTCGCCTCGCAGATCCGCGCGCTGGTCGCGCTCAACGACGCGCGCTACGCACTGATCCCCGTCGAGCTCCGCTTCGAGCCGGCGGGAGGCGGATCCGGGCGGGCGGTGTTGAGAGTCGCTCTGGTCGATGCCCGCGCCACGCAGGTCGTCTACATGGGAGACGTCAAGAGTGACTCCCTTGCCGCCTTCGCGCCGGCGCTGACGGCCAGCCTTGCCGGCCACCTCGCCGACCTGGTCGCGACACCGTGAGTCAAGGACGGTCGTGCCCAGGATCGTAACGCTCATCCCGGGCGACGGGATCGGACCGGACATCACCACGGCGACCGTGCGCATTCTCGAGGCCGCCGGCGCCGGCATCGAGTGGGATCGACAACTCGCCGGGATGGCCGCGGTGACGGCGCACGGTGATCCGGCGCCCGATGCCACGATCGAGTCCATCCGCCGGAACGGTGTCGCGCTCAAGGGGCCGCTCGAGACTCCGTCGGGTGGGGGGTATCGATCTGTGAATGTGGCGATGCGCCGCACCTTCGATCTGTACGCGAACGTACGACCCGCCCGGACGTTGATCCCCGGCGGCCGCTTCGACAAGGTGGATGTGGTGCTCATCCGCGAGAACACGGAGGGGATGTACAGCGGGATCGACCACTTCATTCGCGTTGGCGATGACCCGCACGCCGTGGCGGAAGCGGTCTCGATCATCACCCGAAAGGGATGCGAGCGAGTGATCCGGTTTGCTTTCGAGTACACGATCCGGACCGGCCGGAAGAAGCTCACGCTGGTCCACAAGGCCAACATCCTGAAGTCCACCAGCGGGCTCTTCCTCGAGGAAGGCCGGCGCATCGCCGCCGAGTACGAAGGCCGGGTTCAGTTCGAGGATCGCATCGTCGACGCGACGGCGATGCTGCTCGTGATGAAGCCCGAGACCTTCGATGTGATCGTGACCACGAACATGTTCGGCGATATTCTCTCCGACGAGATATCCGGGCTCGTCGGCGGGCTGGGGCTCGCTCCCGGCGCGAACATCGGCGACCATGCCGCCATCTTCGAGGCCGTTCACGGCACGGCTCCCGACATTGCGGGCAAGGGAGTCGCCAACCCCGGGGCGCTGTTGCTCGCCGCCTGCATGATGCTCGAGCATCTGGGCGACGAGCGCCGTGCGGGCCGGATTCGGTCGGCGTTCGAGACGACGGTGCGGGCGGGCGCGACTGTGACCCGCGACCTGGGCGGAGCGGCGGGAACCGAGGAATTCGCGGACGCGATCATCGCGAGACTCGGATGACGACGGTCCTCCACCTCTCTGATCTGCATTTCGGCAAACCCGCCGTGCCGGAGCAGATCGAGGCGATCGAGGCCCTCATTCAGGAGCGGGCCTACGATGTGGTGGCGGTCTCCGGAGACGTGACGCAACGCGGGCGCGCGGGTGAGTTTCAGCGAGCGGCGGCATTTCTGCGCGATGCCCGCCGGGTGAGCAAGACGATCGTCGTGCCCGGCAATCACGATGTGAAGTGGTGGAAGGCGCCCATCGGACTCGGTGACAACCTGTCGATCTATCGCGCCTATCGCACCTGGATCTCGGCCGAGCTGGAGCCGGTGTTGCGCGTGCCGGGCACCACTTTCGTCGGCCTCAATAGCTCGGTCGGCGTGACGCTGCGGACCCTCACCTGGAACCTGCGAGACATCGGCATCATCGGCGCGGTGGGCCGGCGCCAGATCGAGTTCGCGCGAGCCGCGTTCTCGGAGTCCCCGTCGACCGACGCTCGGGTGATCGTGATGCACCACAATCCGGTGAAGGGCGAGATCTCCCAGCGCCATGGTCTGGTGAAGACCAAGCGCGTGCTGGGCGCGTTCGCCGAGCTCGGCGTGGACGCGGTTCTCTGCGGTCACGACCACCAGGAAGCCATTCACTTCGTGGAGCATACCAAGAAGGGCACCGTGATCTCAACCGCCGGAACGGTTTCCAACCGCTCCCGGGGCGGGCGTCCCTCCAGCCTCAACGTCCTCACTCTGGTGCCGGGCTCGATCCTGGTGGAGACATTCGTGTGGTCGAGCACCGAACAACACTTCGTGACCGGACCCACCCGGAGCGTCCAACGGTGAGCCCGCACGGGCAGCGTGCGCGCGAGATCGCACTGCAGCTGCGGCTCGAGTTCGACACACCGCCGCACACCGGAGGAGATCTGCTGAAACGGCTGGAAGCGCTGGGGCTGCGCGGCATCACCCGATTGCAGCTCACACGCAATCGTGCGGTCATGGTCAGCTTCAACGGTTCCGAGCTGCGTGTCCACGTTGCGTACCTCCGCGCACCGCCGAAGGTCCTCCAGGCGATCGTGGTATTCGTGCTGGGCCGAACCCGTGCCGACCGGCGGCTCGCTCAGCGAGCCATCCTCTCGTTCGATGTGGACACACCCCGGCGCCTGATCGAGCGCCGGCGTGAGCGGCCGCATCCCGACGATCTTCCTCTCATCCGCGAGCTACGCCTCTGGCACCATGAGTACAATCACCGGTTGTTCGGAGGACGCTTGAAGAACGTTCCCATCCGGATCTCCGGTCGCATGCACTCGCGTCTCGGGCAATACACGGTGGCGTCGAGGGAGGGCGACGCCGCGGAGATCGCGATCAGCCGCGCCCACATCCGCCGCCACGGATGGGCGGAGGCGCTCCATACGCTGCTGCACGAGATGGTGCACCAGTGGCAAGCGGAGACTCATCTGCCTATCGATCACGGCCCCGCCTTTCGCGCCAAGGCGGCCGTGGTGGGCATCGCTCCCTACGCGCGCCGAGAGCTCCGGGCTGGCTCCGCGTCGTCGGGAACGAGGGAGACGGACGGGAAGGAAAGATTCGCCAGAGGGGCAATGTGAGCGACGGCTGCAGCCAGTACCTCGCACCCGATATCTTCCGCCGATGAACCCAGACTTCTACGGAATCGACAGCGCCCTCTCGGAGGAGGAGCGGGCGGTGCGCGAGAGCGTGCGCCAGTTCGTGAACGAGAGAGTGCTGCCGATCATCGGCGAGTGCTACGTGCAGGGGCGATTCCCGAAGGAGCTGGTTCCGGAGATGGCCCACCTGGGCCTGTTCGGAGCGAATTTGCCAGAGGACTATGGGTGCGCCGGGCTCAACAACGTCGCGTACGGCCTGATCATGCAGGAGCTCGAGCGGGGCGATTCGGGCATCCGGTCGTTCGCCTCGGTGCAGGGAGCGCTCGTGATGTATCCGATACACGCGTTTGGTAGCGAGCAGCAGAAGCGCCACTACCTGCCGAAGATGGCGGCCGGCGAGATTATCGGATGCTTCGGCCTCACCGAGCCCGACTACGGGTCGAACCCGTCCGGCATGATCACAATGGCCCACGAGCAATCGGACGGAAGCTGGGTGCTCGATGGCGCGAAGATGTGGATCACCAACGGGTCCACGGCCCAGGTCGCGATCGTGTGGGCGAAGACGAACGGGCGGCAAGAGGACTCGTCCATTCGCGGATTTCTCGTGCCGACGGAGAGCCCGGGATTCGCCGCCCGCGATCAGAAAGGGAAGCTATCTCTCCGGGCATCCGACACGAGCGAGCTCGTGATGCAGGGCGTTCACCTGCCCCCCGACGCGGTTCTGCCGCAGTCCGGTGGGATCAAGAGCCCACTCATGTGTCTGACGCAAGCGCGCTACGGCATCTCGTGGGGCGCGATCGGCGCCGCGATGGCCTGCTTCGAGGAAGCCGTGGGCTATGCGGGCAATCGCATCATGTTCGACCGGCCGATCGCCGGATTCCAGCTCCAGCAGGCGCGACTGGCCGACATGCTGACGGAGATCGTGAAGGCACAGCTGCTGTCGCTCCACCTCGGACGGCTCAAGGATGCGGGGACGTTCTCACCGCAGCAGGTGTCGCTCGCCAAGCGGAACAACGTGTCGATGGCCACCGACATCGCGCGCGAGGCGCGCCGCCTTCTCGGTGCGAACGGTATCCTCGCCGAGTACGCGTCGATGCGGCACATGGCCAATCTCGAGAGCGTCTACACGTACGAAGGGACGCACGACGTGCATACGCTGATTCTCGGCCAGGCGATCACCGGCCTCAGCGCGTTCAAGTAGGGCCAGATCGAGACGACGTGCCCTTCAGTTGGGCGTGTTGCGTCAGGGAATGCGTTCGAGCCGCAGAAATATCGTGTAGTCACCCCCGCCTTTCTTGTAATCCTGATACTGGATCGGAAGCTCGAGCACGTTCTTCCCCGCCAGCGCCGCCTCGAGATTCCCGGCGCCGAGCCGTATCGCTGCCGGCAGGAACCCGGATCCTGACGGCTTGTTCACGCCGATCGGACGGTTGACGCCTAGGGGGTCTGGGCAGATGATCCCGCAAATCGGATAATCGGTGTACTCGCTGATAAAGCAGCCATTGCAGGGATAGTTCGTCAGCTCCTGATACCCCGCTACCCGTACCGTCGGATAGGATCCAAACGAGTACGGTCCGCCAGACTTGCTGAACTGTCCCAGGATCGTTCCCCCGAATGGCTTCATTCGCGCTTGCCACGCCAGCTCGAGACGTCGTTGGTCGAGCGAATTCCCGTCCCATTCCCAGATCGTGGGCGTGGCGAGAAGACCACCCGAGATAGGTCCCTCCCAGAGCACGAGCGGCGTCGGCAGCTGGAATCGATCTCCAGTCTGGAGCCCTCCTTGATCGCTGCGCGACCCGGCGGCGACCCGATCCGGGAAACCGTTTCGATCTCCGTAGATGGGGCTCTGAATGAGACGGCTCGTCAGGGGATTGGTGCTGAGCGTGCCGTTCTCCGTCTTGAGGACCTGAACGGAGAAATACACCTCGTCGCCCTTGCCGTCGCGCTGGAGCAGGTCATCCTCGGTCTCGTGGTTGACGACGAACCCACTGATCGAGATCCGATATTTTCCGGGCGGATAGATGGTAACCGTCGGGGGCTTGGGTGCCGAATCTATTCTTATCGGCGGATCGATCCTGGTCGGCTTCTGAATGGGCTCGCGCTGTGCGCGGAGCGCGGACGCGAAGCCTAGGGTCGCCAACCAGACGACCACCGTCACCCGCAATACGCTGTCTGTCATCGCTCGGCCATCCTCTGACGAAGAAAGGGGTCCGACGCCGCGCCGGGCTCTGGACAACCGGCGGATACGTTTTACGACCAGGGCCGGTCGAAGTTCCAGCACCGGAGAGGTGGGGCGAGCGAGGGCCGTGCTACCGCAACGGGAATGGCACCGCATTCCCGGTGGGACTATACTGTGTGAATTCTTTCACAAGGGAGACCGCGCGGTGAAGATCGCGGTGTGCATCAAGCGCGTTCCGGACATGGAATCGCGCTTCAGGGTCGCGAGCTCGGGCACGACAGTGGATGAGTCCGGGCTCAAGTTCGACATCGGCGACTTTGACGGCTATGCGGTGGAGGTCGCGCTGCAGCTCAAGGAGAGGAGTGGCGCCGGAGAGATCACCGTCGTCTCCGTCGGACCGGACGTGGTTCAGGAGACTCTGCGCAAGGCATTGAGCATGGGCGCCGATCGCGCCGTGCAGCTCAAGACTGAGGCCATTCCCTTCGACGGACTTGCCATCGCTCGCGCTCTCGCGGCCGAGCTAGGAGGTGGAGGCTACGACCTGATCCTCTTCGGCAAGGTCGCTCTCGACTCGTCGAACGGTGTCGTGGGAGCGATGACCGCCGAGCTGCTCGGCCTCCCGTGCGTCACCGCCGTCTCCAAGCTCGATGTGGGCGCCGGCCGGGGCAGCGCGCGCCGCGAGCTGGAAGGCGCGGCCGAGCTTCTCGCCTTTCCGCTACCGGCTGTGCTCACCATCGACGAAGGAATCGCGCGCCCGCGCTATCCCTCTCTCAAGGGCATAATGGCCGCGAAGAAGAAGCCGCTCGAGGTGCGCCCGGCGCAGCTTGGGGAGCAGAGGCTCTCCATCCGGAGCCTGGCGCTGCCACCCGAGCGCTCCGCCGGACGCATCGTCGGTGAGGGTCCGTCTGCCGTTCCGGAGCTCGTTCGCCTCCTGCAGACCGAGGCCAAGGTTCTCTGATGTCGAACGTTCTGGCATACGCCGAGGCCCGCGGCGGAGAGCTACGGATGGTCGCCCTCGAGGCGGTGACGGCGGCGCGATCGCTCGCCGACGCGAGCGGCGTGGGGGGGGAGGTGCACGCCCTGCTCGTGGGGCCGCCCGGAATCGCCTCGGTCGCACCGCGCCTCGGCGCGCACGGCGCGGACGTGGTGATCGTGGTAGAGCACCCGGCGCTCGCGCTCTACAATCCGGAGGCCGTGACGTCCATCGTCGCCGACCGGGTGACGACGGGCCAATACCGCGTTGTGCTGTTCAGCGCCTCGGCGCAGGGCCGCGATCTCGCGCCGAGGGTGGCCGCCCGTCTCGGCGTGCCGCTCGCATCGGATGTCGTCGCCATCGAGAGCGCGGCGGAGCCACTCGTCCTGCGGCACCCCACGTACGCCGGCAAGGTGGTGGCCACGCTCGTCCTCGCCGCTACGCCCTCCCTGATCTCCTTGCGGCCGGGGGCCATCACCCTGGTCGAGAGCTCGCGCGCCGGTCGGGTGGAGAGCGGATCGACGGTGGTCGACCCGGCCGCATCGCGCGTCGTCGTCACCGAGATGCTCGAGGGCGGTGGTGCGAAGCTCGACCTCGGCGATGCCCCGGTGATCGTCAGCGGAGGACGGGGGCTCCGGGCGGCCGAGAATTTCAGGCTGGTCGAGGAGCTCGCGGACGCGTTCGGAAACGCCGCCGTCGGCGCCACGCGCGCTGTCACCGATGACGGCTGGCGCCCACACAGTGATCAGATCGGTCAGACCGGACGTCTCGTCAGTCCCGACCTGTACATCGCCGTCGGGATCTCGGGCGCCATCCAGCATCTCGCGGGAATGCGCACGTCCAAGACCATCGTCGCGATCAACAAGGACAAGGATGCCCCCATCTTCAAGATCGCCGACTACGGCATCGTGGGGGACGTCCTGGAGGTGTTGCCGGTGCTGACGGCGGCGATCCGCGAGGCCAGGAAGTCTCACTAGCTCGAGCGCGCGCTCGTTCATCGTTCCTTGATTCCCGGCGCCTCGGCCCTAGCTTCCGGCGCATGCGATCCCTCCGATTCGGAGTTCCCGCGCTGCTCGCACTCGCGGGCGCCGCGCCCGTATCTGGGCAGCTTCTCGAGTCCCGTCGCGCGTTCGAGCCCGCGGTATCCCTCTGGATCGGGCCGACAATCTTCGGCCCGCGTGTCAGCGTGGGCGGTCAGGATTACAGCTACAGCAGCTCCGTTTCTCTGGGGTTGCGCGCGGAAAGATCGATCACTCGACGCGCCGGGATCATGGGCGACGTCAGTGTCGCTCCCCTCTCGAAGATCTCCCAGCGAAGCGCGATATCTCGCTCCGATTCCTCGCGCGCGCTGGTGTTCAGGGCCGATGCCGCGCTCGGTTGGCGATTCAAGCCTCGCGCGCCCGTGTTCTTCTTCGTCGGCGGCGGAATCGTGGGTGCGAGCCGCCGCGCCGGACCGGCCGGTGGATCCGCGACCGACCCCGAAGTGACATACGGCCTGGGCTACGACGGCAGCTCCGGGGGGGCGGGCGGTTGGAGCTTTCGCGCCGGATACCAGGGCTACGTCGTCTTTCCTGGCAAGCCCCCTGCAGCCGCCAGCGGGTCGGCGCAGCCGGTGGCCCGTTCCAGCACGCACGACTTCTCGATCCAACTGGGCGCGCGCTACACCTTCTCGCGCCGATAATGCCGGATCGGCGGCCGTGACCACGCACAACGTGGTGTTTCTCTTCGTGGTGGTGATCGCCGCCGGCTTCTTCGCGCGCAACGTCCAGCGTCTCGTGGGTTACCTCGGCGTCGGACTGACCGAGCAGCGCTTCGATCATCCGATGCTGCGTCTGCGCAACGTCGCCTCAATCGCTCTGGGACAGAAGAAGCTCCTGCGAGAGCCCGTCGCCGGGATCATGCACGCGCTCATCTTCTGGGGCTTCTGCGTTCTGACCGCTGGAACCACCGAGCTCATCGTGCAGGGAATCTTCCCCTCCTTCTCCTACAGTGCCCTGCCGACGTGGGCGTATGCGGCTTACTCGATCTCTCAGGACCTGTTCGGCACGCTCGTGTTGGCGGCGATCGCTTTCGCGTTCTACCGGCGGCTCGTCATACGTCCGAAGCGGCTCTCCGGTGATCACCTGGAACAGATGGACGCTTTCATCATCCTGGCCGCGATCGGCGGCTTGATGATCACAATGTTCCTCACAAATGCGCTCCTGCTCGTCGCGGAGCCGGGATCGGTGGTGCGGGAAAAGCCGGTCTCCCAGGGCGTGGCCATGGCGCTATCGTCCCTCAGCCCGTCCACCGCCGGCACAGCTCACCAGATCAGTTGGTGGGTGCACGCATCGCTCGTCCTCGGTTTTCTCAACTATCTGCCGTACTCGAAGCATCTCCACATCCTCACGTCGATTCCGAACGTCTACTTCTCCAACGCGCAGGGTCCAGGGGCCAAAGGCGCGATGCGGTTTCTCGACCTGGAATCGGACGGAATCGAACAGTTCGGCGCGTCGGATGTGGACCAGCTCACCTGGAAGGATCTGCTGGACGGGTACTCGTGCACCGAGTGCGGCCGCTGCACGGCGGCATGCCCTGCCAACATCACCGGCAAGGTACTGAGCCCGAGAAAGATCATCATCAACACCCGTCAGAGATTGATGGAGAAGGCGCCGCTGCTGCTCGGCGACCGCTCAGAGTCACGCGAGCATCGCCTGGTGCACGGGGAGGGCGGCGACGCCGGCGGCGGCCCTGCGACCGAAGTGATGGACCGGCGGCTTCTCGATGGCTACATCACGGAGGAAGAGCTCTGGCAGTGCACCACCTGCCGCGCCTGCATCCAGGAATGCCCAGTAGGCATCGAGCATCTCGATCACATCATGGATCTCCGGCGCGATCTGGTGCTGATGCAGTCGCGCTTCCCGGAAGAAGTGCTTCCCGCATTCGAGTCCATGGAGCGCAACGGCAGTCCGTGGGCGTTTCAGGCTGCAGATCGCGCGCGCTGGGCAGAGGGGCTCGACATTCCCACCATGGCTCAGCTGTCGGAGCAGGGCCGCCATCCTGAGGTGCTGTTCTGGGTGGGTTGCATGGGCTCGTTCGACGATCGCGCGAAGCGCATCGCGCGCGCCTTCGCCCAGGTGATGCAGGCTGCCGGCATTGATTTCGGCATCCTCGGACAGGAGGAGAGCTGCAACGGTGATCCGGCGCGGCGGCTCGGCAACGAATATCTCTACCAGATGCTCGCCCGGCAGAACATCGAGACATTGAACCGGTACCACGTCTCCACCGTGGTCACGCTCTGTCCGCATTGCTTCCATCAGATCGGCAACGAATACCCGCAGCTGGGCGGTAACTACGAGGTGATTCATCACTCGACGTACATCGAGCGCCTGCTCCAGGAGGGTCGCGTCCCGCTGGCCGGCGTGGCCGATCAGGCTCCCGCCTCGATCGTCTACCATGACAGCTGCTACCTGGGCCGCTACAACGACGTCTACGAGGCTCCGCGAGAGACGCTGCGGCGCGCGCTCCCGGTGGTGGATCTGATCGAGGCGCCGCGGCATGGGGATCGCGGCCTCTGCTGCGGCGCCGGAGGCGGGCGAATGTTCATGGAAGAGCGGCAGGGGAAGCGCATCAACGCCGAGCGCAGCGAGGAGCTGCTCGCGACCGGCGCCGAGGCCATCGCCGTCGCTTGTCCTTTCTGTATGACAATGATCAGCGACGGCGTGAAAGGCCAGGGCTCGGCCGTTCCCGTGCTCGACATCTCGGAAGTCGTGGCCGCACGTCTGGCGGTTCGGCAATGACACCGGCAGACGGCCGCATCGAGAGCGTCTCCGACACCGCGCTGTGGGTGGCGGTCTATCGCGCGATGGAGACCGACCGTCCCGACGCGCACTTTCGTGACCCCTTCGCCCGGCGACTGGCCGGGGAACGGGGTGAGCAGATCATGCGGTCCGTGCCAGCGGGTCGGTGGATGGCGTGGGCGATGATCGTTCGCACAGCGGTGTTCGACGAGATCATCATGGCGCAGGTTCGCGGCGGTGCGGACACGGTGCTGAACCTCGCGGCGGGGCTGGATACCCGGCCATATCGGCTCGAGTTGCCCCGTGCACTGCGCTGGGTGGACGTGGATCTGCCGGCGATGATCGAGTACAAGCAAAAGCAGCTCGCTGGGCAGCGGCCGATATGTCAGCTCGAGAGCGTGGCGCTCGATCTGGCGGACGCCGCCGGTCGCCGCGCTCTATTCGCGCGCCTGGGCGCGCAGGGATCGAGGGTCCTGGTGGTGACCGAGGGTCTTCTGATCTATCTGCGGCCCGAGGAAGTGGGCTCGTTGGCGAGCGATCTGCACGCCCAACCCACCTTCTCGCACTGGCTCAGCGATCTGGCGTCCCCGATGCTGCTGCAATGGATGCAGAGGCGCACGCGCCAGGCCCTGGCCGCGGGGAACGCCGCTTTCCAGTTCGGACCAGAAGAAGGCCCCGCCTTCTTTGCATCGTACGGGTGGAAGCTCGCCGAACTGCGATGGTCGCTCGAGGAGGCGCGACGTCTCCATCGCGAGATGCCCGCCGCGTGGCTGATGCGCCTGATATCCTATCTTCGCGGAGCCAAGGAAAGGGAAGCGGGAAAACGGATGAGCAGCATCATCCTTCTCGAGCGCGCCTGATCGAGTAGACCGTCACCTGCTGCCGGATCTCGCCGGCGACGTAGGGATGAGTTTTCTGACTGGCCACCACCATGTTCCGGCGACCACACGCCTCGATGAAGGCCGGAGCGGCTGGCCGCCCTGGATCGGCGATCAGTGCCTCACCCGCTCCCGTGAGAGTTCGCGCCAGCACCTCCGCCACGAGCTCGGCGTGGTTGACTTCGTACAGCACGTCGGCCGCCGCGACGCAGTCGAAAGTGCCGAGATCGTCCGGGAGAGCGCGCCAGTCCACGATGCGAGCTTCCGGCTCACGTGAGAGCTCCCGCCAGGCGTTCGCGCGGGTGAAGCGCAGAGCATCCTCGTAATAGTCGGTCGCCAGCACGTCGAAGCCGGCCCGCATCGCGCAGAGCGTCACCAGGCCCAGACCACATCCGAGCTCGAGCAGGCTACGGCCCGATCCATCGCGCTCGAGAACCGCCGTGGCGAGAATGAGTGCCGAGGGCCAGAGGTCGCACCAGTAGGGCAGGCGCTCATCGCGGGCGAAGTCCTCCTCGCTCACGAGATCGTCGAAGTTACCGGGTTTCACCAGCTCGATCGTCTGCCCCCCGATCTGCACCTGCGCCGCCGCGGTGACGAACCTCCGGCTCAGCTCACTCAGAAGCGCGTCCCCGACCATCTCCCTCACAACTCGAAGCGCTCCGAGAGATACGCGTCCTCTCCCAACAACAACGCGTTGAGGCTTTCACCCTTCTCGCAGCGCTTGCGGTCCGGAGGCACGACCAGAAGGGCGTTCGCGAGCGCCATCGACGTCAGAATGCCGGATCCCTGACTTCCCGTCAGACGGGCAGTGAGCCTGCCATCGGGATGCGGACTGACGACGGCGCGCAGGAAGTGGATGAGCGAGGCACCGATGGAGATCGTCTCTTCCAGGATCACCCGAACGGGGCGACGGAACGGTCGGGCGTCCCCCAGCATCTTCCGGATCACGGGCCGCACGAAGAGATCGAAGGTGACCATCGTCGAGACAGGGTTCCCGGGCAGCCCGAGCCAGGGCATGCCTTGAAGAAGCCCGAACCCGATCGGTGCTCCTGGCCGCATCCGCACCTTCCAGAAGCGAAGCTCGGCCCCGAGCTCCGCCAGCACACTTCGCACGTAGTCGAACTCGCCGACGGAGATTCCCGCCGTCGTGATCAACAGGTCGGCACCGAGGCCCTCGCGGAGGCGCGCGCGGAGATCGGTGGGATCGTCGCGCGCCACCCCGAGGCTCACGGGCACCCCCCCAGCAAGGCGGATCAGCGCGTCGAGCGTGTAGCTGTTGGAGCTCACGATCTTGCGACCGGCCAGCACCTCGGCGAAGCCATCGACATCGACGAGCTCATCACCGGACCCCAGGAAGGCGACGAGCGGCTTCCGGGAGACGATCACCCGGGCCGCGCCGACGGAGGAGAGAACACCGATTTGAGCGGCCGAGAGCGGGGTGCCGGCCGCCAGGACCTGTGCACCGATGTGGATGTCCTCTCCGCGGCGGCGGATGTTCTTTCCGACGTCGCGCGCGTCCCGCACCGAGACTCGCTCGGCGCCGCCATCGGTGTCTTCGACCCGGATCACGCTGTCGCATCCTTCCGGCAGCGGGGCGCCGGTCATGATCCGCATCGCGCTGCCGCGTGGTAGCGCTCGCGAGGCAAACGCGCCCGCCGCGATGGTCTCCAGCACGGGGATGGAGATCGGAGCCTCCGGCGCCGCCCCCCTGACGTCCTCACCATGAACGGCGTAGCCATCCATGGCGGAGTTGTCCCACGCGGGCAGCGTGACGGGCGAGATGACGTCGCTTGCCAGAACGCGGCCCAACGAATCGCGGAGCGTCACTTCCTCGCTGTCGAGCTGCCGGATATCGGCCAGGATGCGCTCGCTCGCCTCGGCGACCTCCAGCATCAGCGCGAGCTCGAGCCGAGCGTCAGGCCTGCCAGACGTACTCCAATGGCATCCTGCACGCGCTCGACATCCCGCACCGGAACCGTCCAGTTGTTGCAGAGCGCGCTGAAGAGGAGCGTCCGTCCATCGGCAGTCGTGACGTAGCCCGAGAGGGATCGGGCGTTCGCGATGCTTCCGGTCTTTGCGTGCAGGTTGCCCTCGGCCGGTGTGCCGCGCATCCGGTTCCGGATGGTGCCGTCGACGCCGGCGATCGGCAAGGCGTCATAGAATGCCCGGAAAGCGGTGTCGCGGCGGACGGCTGCGAGCGTCCGCACGATCGTCTCCGGCGAGAGATAGTCATAGCGCGAGAGACCGCTGCCATCGCGGATGACGTAGCCGTCGGGCGAGGCGCCCCACTGGGTCAGCTGCCGCGCGGCGACCTTCCGCCCGCTGTCGGCCGTGCCCGCGCCGCCGCGCTCCAACCCGAGAGTGCGAAGAAGGATCTCCGCGATCTGATTCTGGGAGGGCTTGAGCAACGGCGGCATGATCTCGCGCAGCGGAGGCGACTTCATGGCGAACAGCGTATCGATCGTCCCGGTGGACGGGAGAAGAGCACCGACGACGACAATGCCCCGATCGGTGAGCGCCTCGGACAACGCCGCGATAAGAGCACGCGCCGGCTCGGCGTAACTCATGTCGAGTGAGACGCTGTCGCCCGGGGCGACGCTCCCGGCGACGATGACCCCTCCGGTCGCGGAGTCGCGCTGCAATACCACGTGCGAGCCCGCGCTCCGGCGAGTTGGCACCGCCGAGACGGTGATGACGGCACTGTCGGGTCGAGGCTCCGTCACGGCGAGCACTCGAAGTGCCGGAAAGCGACGAGCCGGACGCGTGATCGCCTGCGCGGGATCGCCAGGCCGAGCCCCGCCCTTCACGATCACCCGGGTGAAGCCCTCGTTGAAGTAGAGCTCGTCCACGCCCGCCGAGAAGGCGTCGTCCATGTTGTCCCATGACCATCCGCCGCCCCAGATCGCGCCAGGAAACACGTCGTCACCGGGCACGATGCGACCGGCGATCCTGGTGATGCCCCGGCTCGCCAATGAGTCGGCCATCTCGCGAAGCGGAATCATGGCGTCGGTGCGCATGTGATCGCTCCACGTCGGATCTCCTCGTCCATGCACGATCAGATCCCCATCGAGAACGCCGCCGCGTCGTGGACCTCGCCCCGTTACCGTGGTCACGAAGCGAAAGTCCGGTCCGAGCTGCGCCAGCGCCACCGCTCCGGTGATGATCTTCATGTTGGACGCGGGCATGAAGAGCTTCCCCGCCTCGAGCGAGTACAGAGTGTCGGCGCGATCCGGGTCGACGATCAGAATCCCCCAGTGCGCGTTACGAAAAGCCGGCTCGGCCACCATCGAGTCGATGGCGCGCACCAGAGCTTGGCGGGAGGACGCCGGCGGGCCGGCCGTGGCGCGTATGGCGCCGCCACCCACGGTCGTGCATCCAGCGATCGCGGCGAGCGCGAGCAACCGCATGCCATCGCGCCTCATCAGGCGGTTTTCCGGCGACCCATGATCCGCCGTTCCACCAGCTCGGTGAGTGTGGAGAGCCAACGCGGCTCGTCGAAGTGGATCGTGGAAACGTCCCAGTCGGTTCGGGAAGAGTCGGTGACGATCACCAGGTAGTGCGCCGCCTCGGGCGTGCCGCGTTCGTAGAGCGGCTCGGCGTGCGCCTGCACTCGGTAGACCTCGATCTTGGGCAGGGAGGATTTCTTGAAGCCTTCGCACAGCACCACGTCGGCATCTTCCATGTAGCGTTCGGCGATCTCCTCTGGTCCGAGCTCGTCGCTCCACCGCTCGATCAGCGCGAACTTGTCCGGCGAGACCATCGCGACCTTGGCCGCCTGTCCCTCGTGATAGTGGCGGTACGTGTCGGTGGTCGCCGGGTCCACGTTGAAGGTGTGTGAGCCATGTTTGATCGTCATCACGCGATGTCCGCGGCCGTGCAGCTCGGCAGCCAGCCGCGTGACGAGGGTCGTCTTGCCGCTATGCTTCCGGCCGATCACGGCCACCATCGGTGGTCGAGGCATATTGCTCCGCGAGGTCGAGGTCATCCGGTGCATTGACGTTCATGAAGAGCATGTCCGGATTGCCGAAGGTGCGCACGATGGCGGCCTCCAGGCGCGCGATCCGGACGTCGTCATAGAAGCTCACGACCCGCAGATCGCCGGCGTCGAGTCGGCGCTCGATGGGTGAGAGGCAGCTCTGCCCGTAGTAGGCACACAGGGGCTCCAGACCGCGCCGGGAGCCGCTCTCGGGGACAGCGGCATCCGCTTCCGCGCCGAGCTGACGCAATCGCGCCAGCAACTCTGACGGCACGAATGGCATGTCCCACGCGACGACGATCACCGGGCCGGTGGCGTGAGCGAGCGCGGAATGGATACCGCCGAGGCTGCCGCTCCCGGGGCGGAGATCGGACGCCGTCCGCACACCGGGCAGCCACGCTCCGGCCGCCGAATCGTTGGCGATGAGGAGGAGCCCGTCGGTGGCGTCCGACAGAGCCAGGGCAACACGGTCGATGACTCTGCGACCACCCACCCGCTCGAGCCCCTTGGGCCGGCCGCCGTAGCGGGTCGCCCCGCCGCCGGCGAGGATGACACCGGTGCACGGCAGAGAAGACGGGAGGGCCGGGATCACGGCCGGTGTCGCTGCGGCTGGCCACTCACCGCCCGCCCGATCAGCATCATCCCGGCGGCTCGGGCGATGTCCACCGCGAGTGTCGACGGCACCGATGGCGTCGCCACCACCGAGAGCTGCGCCCTCGCCGCCTTGAAGGCGAGCTCGCCCGAGATCCTCCCGGTGACGAGCAGCACCAGGTCGCGCGGCACGAGGCCGTCGAGCAATGCCGCGCCGATCACCTTGTCCACGGCGTTGTGGCGCCCGATGTCCTCGGCATGATGGAGCAGGGTCTTGCCGTCGGTGAGCGCCGCCGCGTGGATGCCCCCGGTCTCCTTATAGCGGTCGCCGCGCGCGAACAGCTCCTTGAACAGCCCTCGCATGATCGGCGTGTCGAGCTCAGGCGGAGTCTGATTGCGCCGCGACACCGAGCTGAGCGATCCGAGTATCGTCGTCACCGCGCCGCAGCCGGACGCCAGCACTCTCCGCCGCTCCGTTCCTTCGACGGTATCGTAGCGCTCGGCCGGAACGTCGACCCAGAACCCGAGCTCCTGGGTGCACGGCCGCATCCGCAGGATATCCTTGGCGCTCTCGATGTAGCCTTCTCCGTAAAGCCAACCGGCCACCAGATCATCGAGTTGGGCGGGCGTGCACATCCAGGTCACGGCCGGTGCGCCATTGACCTCCAGCCACACCGGTGCTTCGTCCACCGCGTCGAGCGGAGAGGTGGGGCGGGGCTGATCGATGTCCGGGACGGCGGAAGGAGCCTGAGGGTCGGTCATATTTCGAATGATGAGGCCGGACGGCGCCTTTTCAAGGCGAAGCGCGAGTCAGCGCGCCGGAAACTCCGCCCACAGGGTGTCGTCCTCGGCCAACACCACCCGCGTTACCCGAGCAGCATCCCCGATCGCCTGCTGCACACGCTCGGCAATGAAGCGCGCGAGGTTCTCTCCGGTGGGGATCAACATCCCATCGTTGAACTCCGGAACCTCCTTGTTGATGTTGCGCTGGTCGAAGCGCTGCTTGATCTCGATCGAGAGAGCCCGGTCGAGAAGCCCCAGATCGATCACCATCCCCGTATCAGGATCCACCGGGCCGCTGATGGTGACGTCGCAGCGGTAGCTGTGACCATGGTAGTGGGCATTCGCGGAGCCGCCGAAGACTCGGGCGTTCTCCTCGTCCGACCAGTCCGGGCGCCGGTAGCGATGGGCCGCGGAAAACGTCACGCGGCGCGTGAGTGAAGCAGTCGCCATGGCCGCCGATCGCTGAGGGACGTCGGACCCGAGAACAACCGCGGACGGGGGTAGCGTCAACCGAGCTCGGCGGGCGCGGATAGGTATGACCAGCCGACCTCGCTAGGACTCACCCCCGGCCGATAACCTGTCGTCGTCGCTTCCGGAAATGCCTTCCGGTGTCGGTGAATCCGGAGGAACCCATGGCGTAGCCCGCTCGATGGCTGTCTGCACATCGCTGGTGCCGAACAGCCGGGCATCGAGATCCTCGTCGAGATGCGCGGCCTCGTCGTTCTCCTGATCCGGCCGGCGCCCCAGATCGCCGTCGCCACCGCCGCCTTCTGCCAGGGGCTCGTCGATCGCCTCCGGCTCGGCATCTCGATGGATCGCATCCACCACCAGGTCGTTCTCGTACTCGGTCAATCCGATCACGTCGGTGAGAACGTGCTCGGCGATCCGTCGCTCCTCCTCCGTGCCGATTCGGCCAGCGAGGATCACCACACCCCTCTCTACCGTCACGAGGATGCTGTCGCTGTCGATCGTGTCGTAGGTCGCAAGCTCATCGCGAACGAGATCACGGAGCTCCTGGTCGCTCATTCCCTGCGTGTCGAACAGGTCTCCTCCACCCGAGCCGCTCGCCATGGCGTGTCCTCCGTCAGCGTGAATAGAGATAGGATAGTCCGAGCGACAGCACCGGACTGAGCTTCCACTCGCTCAGGCCGGACGTCGGCTTGAGGAGAGACGTACCGCCGGTTCGAGCCTGACGGTAGGCCTCCGGATAGCTGATCTGCGCGTAGTAGTTTGCCAGGTCGGCCCGGATCTCGTAGCGCCCGCCCGGCAGATAGCGCAGCCCCGCGCCGAAGGAGAACGCAAAGGGAGTGCCGAAATCGAACCCGCCGACATCGGGGTTCTTTCCCATGTCGCTGGCCAGGCCGATACCGGCGTTCAGCGCCGGGATGAATCCGTGATAGGTTTTCTGACCCGTGAGATTGATGCTCAGTCCGAGGTCGCCGATAAGGAGATGCCACGGCTGCTCTCCGAGGTTGCGGTTCGCATCGAGCTGAGCGGGATCCTTCACCATCCGGGTCGAGAAAGTCTGCGTGACCCGGACGGCGAAGTAGGCTGGGCCGCCGAGACGAATCTGGTACCGCGCACCGATGGCCGCCCCGCCTCCTGGTGCGACACCGGCGCTTCCGCGGTTGCCGCGATAGTATCCGGTGAAGAGGCCCAGCGACTGCTTGTAGGGCACATCCGCGAACGGGCTGCGCTCGGGGGGATAGCCGATCTGCTGGGCCGTGGCGGAATGCGGCAAGGCCAGGAAGCCGAGGAATGCGGCGACAAAACCAGCCTGGGTGAAGCGAATCACGAGCGAGCTCCCGTATCTCTGAGGTCCACACCCGTCATCTCGGCGGGAGACTCCACGCCGAGCATCGCGAGCACGGTCGGTCCCACATCCTGCAGCGCCGCGCCAGGGCGCAGCGCCCGGTCCCCATCGGGGTCCACGATGACGAGCGGCACCGGACTGGTGGTGTGCGCGGTGTGTGGGCCACCCGTCACCGGGTCGATCATCAGCTCGCAGTTGCCATGATCGGCCGTCACGATCAGACGCGCCCCCGCCAGCTCGGCTGCCTTGACCACGCGCGAGAGACAGCGGTCGACCGTCTCGACCGCGGTGATGGTGGCGGCGAGCACACCGGAGTGCCCAACCATGTCGCCATTCGCGTAGTTGCACAACACGAAATCGTACTCTCGCTTCTCGATCGCCCGGCAAAGCCCGTCGGTGAGGGCGGGCGCGCTCATCTCCGGCATCAGGTCATAGGTCGCGACCTTCTGGCTGGAAACGAGCTCCCTCACCTCGCCAGGGTAGGGGGTCTCAAAGCGGCCGTTGAAGAAGTACGTGACGTGGGCGTACTTCTCCGTCTCGGCCGTTCTGAGCTGCGTCATCCCGCGCTCGGCGAGCACTTCCCCGACGATCCGCGAGAGCGCGAACGGGGGAAATGCCGCGGGAATGTCGAATGTCTCGTCATACATCGTCATCGACACGACTTCCGTCGCTGGGCGATCGCCGACGTCGAAGCCATCGAATCGCGGCTCGATGAGAGTCCGGACGAGCTGGCGCATTCGGTCAGCGCGATAGTTCACCAGAAAGATGCCGTCTCCATCCCGAACCGGAGCGACGGCCATTCCGTCGCGCTCGATCACCGTGGGGATGATGAACTCGTCGGTCTCGTCGCGATCGTAGGCGGCCTGGATCGCGAGCACTGGATCGGTGGCACGCGGTCCCCGGCCTCTCACCATCGCATCGTAGAATTTTTCGGTGCGGGTCCATCGCCTGTCCCGATCCATTCCGTAGTAGCGGCCTCCAAGAGACCCCACCAGCGCCCGACCACGCGAGACCGCCAGGAGCTCTCGCATGAAGCCGAGTCCCGATCGGGGCATCGCGTCACGGCCATCCGTGAAAGCGTGGACGGCGACGCGCGGTATCGCCTCGACCTCGGCCAGGTCGATCGCTGCGAAAAGATGCTCATCCACTGCATGAACGCCGCCCTTACCCAGAAGCCCCACCAGATGCAGCGTGCTTCCCCGGCTCTTCACCCGGCGGAGGAAGGGGACCAGAACCTCGTTCCGAAAAAAGGACCGATCACGGATCGCAGCGGAGATGCGCACCAGATCCTGCGGCACCACCCGTCCCGCGCCGAGATTCAGATGGCCGACCTCACTGTTTCCCATCTGACCTTCCGGGAGTCCTACGGGAAGGCCGGACGCCTCCAGCAGGGTTCGGGAAGGGAGGCTCCACAACGCATCCCACGTCGGTGCAGTCGCGAGCGCGATGGCGTTCCCTTCACGCTCACGGCGGTATCCCCACCCATCCAGCACCAGCAGCACGACTGGACGGCGTGCGGGAATTGGCATCGTTCTCGGAATTGGTTCGACGAAATGACCTATATTGTCCCGCGAGCCGCAGACCCCGAGGGTCGCTCGCTCGTGAGGCTGGAATCTATCCCCCCACACTCGCCCCAACCAGCGATGCGCTTCTGCTTTGCCCTCGGCTTCGTGCTGCTCGCGCCGGTGCTGGAGGCGCAGGCGACGCTGTCCGCGAGCACGGAGCTTCTGGCGGCGCCGGGCGGCCGAGTGATCGCCGACGTGCGCCGCGGCTCACGGGTGACAACGCTGATCACACGCGGCCCGGTGACCAAGATCTCGATCGCCGGATTTCTCAGTCGTTCTGTCGCCGGTGGAAAGCGGGACAGCTTCGCCGTGTCCGTGCAGGCAGGGTCGCCGGCCCAGCTGCGCGCCGCCGCCGCACAGGGAGCGCCGGTGGTGGCGACGTTGCGTGCGGGGACGGGATTGTCTCTCGTGGCGCGCCGGGGCGAGTGGATTCAGGTCGCACGGATCGGATGGGTACCGACGCGTCTCCTCACCGCGACTGCGCCGGCCGCTGCTCCGGCTCGGGTTGCCATCGGCGCTCCGGCACGGGTTGGAATTGCGGCTCCGGCAAGGACGCCGGCGCCGGCGCGGGACACCTCACCGGCGCCGCGGGCGCTGAGCGGCGCCATGACACCTGCGCGCGCCACGACTCTGAGCACCGCCCCAGATGGGACTGGCCTTGCGACTCTCTCGCCTGGCGTGTCGCTGCGGCCCATCGCGCGTGATCGAGGATGGGTCCGCGTGCAGGTCGAAGGGTGGGTGAAGGAGGCGGATCTGCTGCCTGCCGATTCGAGCGTGCTCGGCTCCCTGAGTGGCGCCGACATCCGGGCCGATCCGGGAGCGGTGCGCGGCCGAACGGTGAGATGGGACGTGCAGG
Source organism: Gemmatimonadales bacterium (assembly GCA_038253885.1). Classification (GTDB taxonomy): domain Bacteria; phylum Gemmatimonadota; class Gemmatimonadetes; order Gemmatimonadales; family Gemmatimonadaceae; genus JALZAQ01. Next base: position 34,125 of record JBBSGP010000011.1, read on the forward strand.
TCATCGCTCGCCAGAACGCGGACCCGCTCCGGCGAGATCTCGCACCGGACGAACCGTATCTTCTCGCACGCGGACCGGGGAAGGAGAATTCACTCATCTATCTGGCGATTCCACCAGCCCTTCTCACACTTGCCGATGGGTTGCCACCGCTTTCCCGAGCCGTCATCTCCGCGCGGATTCGCACCGGCCGCAGTGATCCCGCTGGCGTGCCGATTCTCGACCTCCTCAGCATAGCGCGTCGATGAGCGGCTCTTCCATCCCGAACCGTGTCCGTTCGAACCCGATTCAGCCTCCATCGCCTCGGGGCGACCTCGGCGTCTTCTGGCGCCGACATCGGAGCTACGTTATCGCCATCGGGCTGCTGATCGCCGCGCTTCTGGCGATGGATAGCTGGCTCGTGCTCAAGAGACAGCGCTACCAGCGGGAGATCTCGCGGTTGCGTTCGGGAATGAGTGACTTCGAGAGAAAGCGAACAGACGCCGTGCTGGCGACGAACGAGCGCAAGATGGCTCTGATGATGGAGCTCATCCGCCGACAGGCACGCATCGATCCGCAGATCCATCTCGGCATCTCGGTGGACAGCGGGAGGATGTACCTCGAGCGCGAGGGCGCTCTGCTGCGGATCAGCGCCGCTGAGCTGGGGCCGGAGAAGCGGGTCGGAGTTCCGCCGGACACGGTCCATCTGGCGGTTCCGCGGGGAACTCGGAGCGTCCAGCGGATCCTCGAGGGCGGCGGATGGGAGGTGCCCAGATGGGTTTTCGTCGATCGCGGGCTACCGGTCCCGACTGAGCGGAGCATCAAGGGAGCGTTGGGACCGGTTGCCGTGCTCCTGAGCGGCGGCACCGTCATCTATTCGCTCCCGAAAACAGGACCGCTCAACGACTCCTCGTATCTCATGCCCGGCTCCGTTCGGGTGAGCGCCGGCGACCTGCGTGCCGTGCTCCCGAATCTCAAGGCCGGTACGCCGGTGTACTTTTACTGATGGTCGAGGGGCTCGCCACCACGCGCTCACGTCAGCGAACAGTCCCCGGAGCGCGGGGTACTTGGGAGAGCGGCGCCCCGTGCAATCCAGAGAGGCAGACGTAATGCATAGATTGAAGCAGCTGGTGAGTGACAATGCGGCCTTTGCCTTCGGCTCCCTGGGAGCATGCGTGCTCCTGCTCGGCCTGAGCGGGTGGCTGCTTGCAACCACCGCCGATATTCGCTACCGCCGCGACATCCACCGCATCGGCTTCAACCAGAACTGGCAGTTGCTGGAGGAGCTTGTCAAAGCGACGGGGGGATCGACCGACTCGCTCGAGAAGGCGCTGGCGACGGGGAGCGAAGCGACCGCCGACAAGCCCTACCTGGTGGTCAGCATTGCGGACCGGCGCCTATGGTACAAGCAGCGTGATCAGATACTCTTCACCACGCAGGTGGCGGTGGGAAGCGGAAAGACGATGGAGAAGGTCGGGGGGAGGGAGGAGTACAAGTTTGACACGCCGCGCGGCCGCCTGGTGGTCGAGAGCAAGGAGCCGGACCCTATGTGGGTTCCTCCCGACTGGCACTACGAGGAGATGGCGAAGAAGAAAGGGCTGGGCCTCATCCACCTCGAGCGCGGCAAGAGCATCCCCTCGTCTGACGGCGCGAGCATCATTGTGGACGGCAATGACATCGTGAAGCTCTATCCCGATGGTCGGAAGGAGGTGTTGGATGCCGCCGAGGGCCACGAGATAACGGCCGGTGGGAATATCGTCATCCCGCCGTATGGGACCAACCAGCGGAAGTACAAGGATGTGCTGGGCACGCATCGGCTGTACATGGGTGACGGGTACGGGCTGCACGGCACCAACGAGCCCAACTCGATCGGCCGCGCGGCGAGTCACGGGTGCGTGCGTCTTCGGAACGAGGACATCGCATACCTGTACAACATTGTGCCCGTGGGGACGCCGGTTTACATATACTGACCGGCTGGTCAGTCAAGGCATTGATTCGCTGTCTCTTTGGGTGGTACGGGACGCGGCACACTGATACCTTTATTGCCGTTCCTCGTCTTTTCCTAGGAACTCCTTGTAAAGGGCAAACCGGTGCTGTCAGGCCGGGGCGCAAAGCCGTGAGACGGTGATCTGACCGATCATCGCCCGTCTGGTTGCCAGGGAGGCAGTCGTGACCTCTGATCTGAATCGCGTGCGCCCAGGGCGTACGCAGCGTTCGTCCGCCGCGCTGGGCGCGATCGCTCTCGCTGTGTTGCTGGCGCTTCCCATCGGCGCCGAGCGAGCTGCCGCGTCTCCGGCGCCCGTCTATTCCCCGCCGGCTCTCGCCGTGTCACCGGAATCGACGATCGCCATCACAGGCGACGGCCTTGGTCTCGCCTTCCTGGATTCACTGCTGGGTCGCAGCGGCAAGCTCCGCGCACACTTCGTCACCCGCCAGCGCTCGCTCGGTCTTCCATTGCTCCAGCGCCTCTTCGGCGACTCCGCCGTCCAGCGCCCCGGAGTCTACGCCTGGCGCGACTCCTTGTTGAGCGACCGGGTCTTCAATTTCATCACGCTGCGCCCTTTCACCGACAAGATCGCGGGTCGGATCGGCGGATATCGCATCGGGTCGTTCCCGAGCGAACGGCGTCATGCTCGAACGGAAGCATATGTGAACCCCGACGGCTTCATCGAGATCACTCCGTCGAACATCGACACCCCGGTGTCCGAGCATTTCCGCCTCGGTGACTTTCTGACGCACGACCAACAGGACGTGTGGCCGAAGTATCTCGTGCTCAACGAGCGACTCGTCGACAAGCTCGAACTGGTGATCCAGGACCTCAACGCGCACGGTATTCCGGTGCGGCATCTGACCGTCATGTCGGGGTTCCGGACGCCGGAGTACAACGTTCAGGGTGTGGGGAGAGGCGGGCGGGCGAAAGACAGCCGCCACCAGTTCGGTGACGCCGCCGACGTCTTCGTCGACAACAATGGCACGGGACGCGGTGCCGATCTGAATCACGACGGTCGCATCGACTATCGCGATGCCCGCGTGGTGCTCCAGGCAGTGAACCGTGTCGAGGCCGCGCACCCCGAGCTCGCCGGTGGCTGCGGTGTCTACCGCGGCACGCGTGCGCACGGTCCGTTCACCCACATCGACGCCCGTGGAACGCGGGCCCGGTGGGGTCTGGTGTGACCCAGCCGCAGTCTCTCTATCTCAAGCGACCGGTTCCGCGCCGCAGTCGCTGGGCACGCCTCGCCACCTTCACCACGATCCCCCTCGCTGCTCTCGGGGTGATCGGTTTCTACCGTCCCCCGTCTGCTCTCAGCACCACGCCGTTTGGCGCGATCGCCGCCGCGACCGGGGCACCGATGGTTGTTGCCGCCGATACGGACGACGTGCTCGCCGCCGAGCCGTCCACTGACGCCTTTGGCCGGAGCGGAGCGCTGCAGGTGCGTTTTGCTCTCCCGGGCGGTGCTGTGCAGTATCCTCTCGTCGTCAAGGGCAATCCGGCGTCGCTGACGTATCAGTGGCTGCGTCTATCCGACTCGGCGGCCGCGGATCCCGGACGGGCGCTGGGCAGCGACACGCTGCGCGCTCCCCGCCTGCCCGGCTTCTATCGGCTCGCGCTGGCGCGAGACGGCGTGCGACGGATCGTGGACGGCGTCACCCTCGCCGTGATGGTGCCATTCGAGGAGAAAAAGGGCGGCTGGCTGGATGGGTATCGGATCGGAACCTATCTGGCCGAGCGGCTCCATAGTAGAAAGAGCGAGCGCCCGGCGGGCTTCGTGCAGGTCACAGCGGCCACGGCCGAGCTGCCGATCTCGAAACACCTGCGACTCGCCGACTTCCTCAATCAGGATGATCAGGAAACCTGGCCGCGGTACGCCGCCGTCAACCCTCGCGTGCTGGATAAGCTCGAGCTCGTGCTCGAGCAACTGCAGAGATGGAGAGGCGGCGAACGCAGCCAGCTCCGGATGGTGTTCGATCTGCACTCCGCCTTCCGTTCGCCGGCGCACAACCGGAAGGTTCGCCGGGCCGCGCACGACAGTCGGCATCAGTATGGGGACGCCGTGGATGTCGCGATCGACGCCGATGGCGATGGACGCATGACCGTGCGCGACGCGAAGCTCGTCGCCCAGGCCGTGGAGATAGTCGAGTTTCGCTATCCCGACCTGGTTGGAGGGATGGGCCTGTATACCAGCCGCCGATATCGCCATCCTTATGTGCATATCGACGCGCGCGGAAAGAGGGCGCGCTGGACGAGCTGACGCCCACCAGAGGCCGCATCCGATGAACGAGTTCCTGCGCGATCGCATTCTCCGCAAGCTCGACACACTCTCCGACGAGCGCGCGTACCAGGTTCTGGACTACATCGAGTTCGTGGAATCCAAGTACGCCGAGCACCGGCCCGCGGCGCCCGGCGTTTTTCAGCGCTTTGCCGAGGGCGTCGAGGACACGATGCGCGCCGGCCGTGTGTCGGCGACCACAGTGGCGGAGACCATGGGTCTCCTGAACAAAGCGATGAACGTGCTCGGTGGCGTGGCCGCCGCAGGCAAGTCCGTCGCGACGGATGTCGTTGGCGCAGCGAGGCAGGCGGCGCGGTCATCCGGGGAGCCGGACTCTCCTCCAGCTCCCTCACGCCCGCCGGGGCCGGCGTCACCGGCTGTCAGCGCCGGAGGAAACGGAGCATGAGCGCCCAGGTCGCGGGAAGGCCGGCTCGGGGAGCGAGGCGAAGCAAGGCGGAGCCGGCGGCGGAGCACGCCACGGCTGCAGCCCCACGAGCGAGAGCGCGGACGACGGTGCTGAGCATCATCGGTCAGATTCCCAATTATCTCAAATTGCTCACCGGTCTGATGACCGACCGGCGCGTGTCGTCGTTCGACAAGCTGCTCGTCGGCGGCGCGATCGCCTACATCCTATTGCCGTTCGATCTCATCCCCGATTTCCTCCCTTTCTTTGGTCAGGTGGACGACGTCTTCGTGCTCGTCCTGGCGCTGCAACGGCTCATCGGCAATGCCGGGCGAGCGGTGGTCGGGGATCACTGGGCCGGCGCACCGGGGGACCTGAGCGCAGAGGCGCTCCGCGAGGTTCTGCTCGCTTCGGCGTTTTTCCTGCCGCGGCGGCTGCGACGTCGCCTCCGGCGAATGGTTCGTGGCTAGCGCGCTCGCTCGTCGCGGACTTGTCGCCCCTTCCGCGCCCGTCTACCTTTGACCATGGCTACTCGAATTCGACCGACTCCGCGGCCCGCTTCCCCATCACCGGGGAGCGGGCCGTCGCGCATCGACGAGACGCCGAACGGCCGGGATCGGGTACGGGAAGAGGAAGCTCTCACCTTCGACGATGTTCTGCTCGTCCCCCAGCACTCGCTCACCCATCCGAAGGACGTGGACACCAGCACCCGTTTCAGCCGCGGGATCCGGCTCAACGTGCCTCTCGTGTCGGCGGCGATGGACACGGTGACCGAGTCCGAGATGGCGATCGCCATGGCGCGCGCGGGCGGAATCGGAGTTCTCCACAAGAACATGTCGGTCGATCGCCAGGCCGCCGAGGTGGACCGGGTCAAGCGATCGGAGAGCGGGATGATCCTGAACCCCATCACTCTCGCTCCCGATGCGACGCTCCGCGAAGCCAATGCGCTGATGGTGCGCTTTCGCATCTCGGGCGTTCCGATCGTCGACCGCGAGGGTCGGCTGGTCGGGATCATCACCAACCGCGACCTCCAGTTCGAGCGCAATCTCGACCGGCCGATGCGAGATGTGATGACCAAGGACAATCTCGTCACGGTGCCGATGGGGACGACCCTCGACGAGGCCGAGCGAATCCTCGGGAAGAACCGCATCGAGAAGCTGCCGGTGGTGGACGACCGAGGAGTGCTGAGGGGATTGATCACCGTGAAGGACATCCACAAGCGCCGGCAGCATCCCAACGCCAACAAGGATCAGCACGGACGTCTGAGAGTGGCAGCGGCCATCGGCGCCGGCGGGGATTTCCTGACGCGCGCCATCGCGCTGGTGGACGCAGGTGCGGACGCGCTCGTGATCGATACCGCCCACGGCCACAGCGACGGAGTTCTGTCGGCTGCGACCGAGGCGCGCGAGCGATTCCCGGACGTGCAGCTCATCGCCGGCAACGTCGCGACCTACGCTGCCGCCAGAGCGCTCGCGGAGCGCGGAGTGGACGCCATCAAGGTCGGCGTCGGCCCGGGCTCGATCTGCACGACGCGGGTCGTCACCGGAGTGGGGGTGCCCCAGCTGACAGCGATCTTCGAGGCGGTGGCGGGGGCAGGAGACGTACCGATCATCGCCGACGGAGGGATCAAGTACTCGGGTGACATCGTGAAGGCGCTCGCAGCCGGCGCCTCCTGCGTCATGATGGGATCGATGCTCGCCGGTACCGAGGAGAGTCCCGGCGAAGCCTTTCTGCTCGAGGGACGCCGCTTCAAGATGGTGCGCGGCATGGGGAGTCTCTCGGCCATGCAGGACGGCAGTGCGGATCGATATTTCCAGGAAGGAGAGATGTCGCTCAAGAAGCTGGTGCCGGAAGGGATCGAGGGTCGCGTCCCCTACAAGGGACCCGTCGGCGACGTCCTCTTCCAGATGGTGGGTGGTCTGCGCAGCGGCATGGGGTACGTCGGCTGCGACGGCATTGCGGAGCTGCGAACGAATACCGAGTTTGTGCGCGTCACCGCGGCCGGCCTCCGCGAGTCCCACCCGCACGACGTCACCATCACGCGGGAAGCTCCCAACTATTCGGTGTGACCACCCCTCGGCGTGATCGCCCGCCGTCTTGACAAGGGATCGGTCCGCCGGGAAACTTGCCTCTCGCTCGCACGTCCCCGCCCCTGGCGTCCCGCATCGGCTCGGGCAGCACTTCCACCGCCGCATCTCCACGGAGACGCTCAATGGCGTTCATGACGACCAAGAGCATTACGCAGCTGCAGCAGGATGCCACCGATCAGGAAGCTGGGGGACTTCGCCGTGCACTCACCGCGTCGAACCTCGTGCTCCTGGGGATCGGCGCCATCATCGGCGCCGGCATCTTCGTGCTCACAGGCACAGCGGCGGCCCAGGCCGCTGGTCCGGCGGTGGTGCTCTCATTCGTCGTCGCCGGCGTCGGCTGCTTGTTCGCCGGCCTGTGCTATGCCGAGTTCGCGAGCATGATCCCGATCGCCGGCAGCGCTTATACCTACGCGTACGCGACACTCGGCGAGCTCTTCGCCTGGATCATCGGATGGGATCTGATCCTGGAATATCTGTTCGGAGCGTCTACCGTCGCGGTCGGATGGTCCGGCTACTTCTCGGCGTTCATGCAGGAGAACCTGGGCATCGCGATGCCACAGGATTACACAAACGCCCCGTACGCCTGGACCGACCACCTGGTGCGCACCGGCGCCGTGCTCAACGTCCCGGCGGTCATCCTCATACTGCTGCTCACCACGCTGTTGGTGATCGGAATCAAGGAATCAGCGCGCTTCAACAACGTCGTGGTGGTCGTGAAGGTGATCATCGTTCTCCTGGTGATCGGGTTCGGCTTCGGTCACGTCCACCCGAGCAACTGGCATCCCTTCATCCCGCCCAATACCGGAGAGTTCGGCCACTTCGGTTGGAGCGGAGTGCTCCGCGGAGCCGGCGTGGTCTTCTTTGCCTACATCGGGTTCGACGCCGTGTCCACCGCCGCCCAGGAAGCGAAGAATCCGCAGCGGGACATGCCGATCGGAATTCTCGGGTCGCTGATCGTCTGCACGATCCTCTACATCCTCATGGCCCTCGTGATGACGGGGCTGGCGAATTACACCGAGCTCAACGTCCCGCATCCGGTGTTCGTGGCCGTAGAGAAAGCCGGCCCCGCGCTGCACTGGCTGACGCCGATCATCAACGTCGGCGCCATGGCAGGCCTCGCTTCGGTGGTGTTGGTCATGCTGATGGGACAACCGCGCATCTTCTTCTCGATGGCACGTGACGGTCTTCTGCCAGCGGTGTTCGGCAAGGTCCATCCGCGGTTCCAGACGCCTTATGTCACGACAATCGTAACTGGTCTCGTGGCCGCCGTGATCGCGGGCCTGTTCCCGATCGGACTCCTCGGCGAGCTTGTCTCGATCGGTACGTTGTTCGCCTTTGTCATTGTCTGCATCGGCACTCTCGTGCTCCGTTACGTCCAGCCGGGCCTGCCACGGCCGTTCCGCACGCCTTTCGTGCCGGTGGTGCCGATCCTCGGCGCGCTGATCTCACTCGCCCTCATGGCCGGTCTGCCGGGTGACACCTGGAAGCGTCTGATCATCTGGATGATTGCTGGTCTCCTCATCTACCTGCTCTACGGACGCACGCATTCGCGGCTCGGCGGCCCGTCCGCTCCTCGCCCGGCCAGCGGCGACTGAGCCGTTGTTGCGCTATCTTGAAAGCGGCGCCCGCGTGATGCGGGCGCCGCTTCCGTTTCGGACGATCATGACTCCAGTCCTTCCCGATCTTCTGCGAATTCCAGACGCTCGGCGCGTGGCCTTGGAGAAGGTCGCGGCCGAGCTGGTGCCGGGCCGTCGCGTCGCGTTGTCCACTCACATCAATGCCGATGGCGACGGATGTGGCTCGGAGGCGGCGTTGTCGCACCTCCTCGCGCAGCGCGGCCTGAGCCCGACCGTCGTGAACCCGACTCCGTGGCCGTCGTCTCTCGATTTTCTGTTGGAGGGCGTGCGCGATGAGAGCTCCCGGGCGTCGGCCGTGCTCGAGAAGTCCGACCTGCTGATCGTTCTCGACATCAGCGACATGAAGCGACTGGGCGTGCTCGCCGATGCGGTCCGCGGCCTCCGCGTTCCGAGACTGGTCATCGACCATCACATCGCCCAGTCCGAGCCGGCCGGCGACATCGTCGCCACCGACACCAGTGCCTGCGCTACCGGCGAGCTGATATTCGACCTCGCGACAGTGCTCGCCCTGGAGATCACACCTCCGATCGCTCGCGCGCTGTACACGGCGCTTCTCACCGACACCGGGGGGTTCCGCTTCAGCAACACGTCGCCGCGATGCCACGCAATCGCGGGTCAGCTCCTGGCAGCTGGCGTCGATCCCGAGGAGATGTATCGCCGCATCTACGCGTCGGTCTCACTCGGACGCCTTCATCTGCTGCGCGATGCGCTCGCCACGCTCGGTGTGGACGCGGAGCACGGCCTCGCCTGGATCGCTCTGCCCGCGGGAGTGGTCGAGCGGTACGGAGTGCGGTCGGAGGAGCTGGACGGTCTCGCCGAGCATCCTCGCTCGATCACCGGGACGCGCATGGCGCTGTTTTTCCGCGACCTGGGGCATGGCCAGGTGAAGGTCAGCTTTCGCTCGACGGGTGAGACCGACGTGAACCGTTTTGCCGGTCAGTTCGGTGGCGGAGGGCATGCCAAGGCCTCGGGAGCGCTCATTCCTGGCTCGCTCGAGGAGGTACAAGACCGCGTGCTCTCCGCTGCTCGCGACTACGTCTCCGCCGACGCGAGGACCGCTCCGGGGGCGCCTTGAATTACCGTCGCCCCTCTCTAAGCTTCTCCGCATGAGCGTCTGGAAGCGTCGCCGGGAGGCGGCTCCGAGCGTCGAAGCGCGCATTCGCGTGGCGCTGGTGAATCTCGCCCCACGCCTTCGCATTCACGAGGCCGACATCGAGCTCGTGGAGTTCGAAGCCGCGGGCGGCGTGGCGGTGCTGCGCTTCGAGGGCGATTGCCCCGACTGCCGCATGTCCGCCAGCGTGTTGCGGCAAGGAATCGAGGCGCACCTGCGCCGAGAGGTTCCTGAGATCCGGACCATCCGCGCTCTCTGAGCGCCGCGAGGACAGATGAGCGACAACGTGAACGCACGCATTTCCCAGGCGCTCGCGGCCGTGATCAATCCTCGCACCGGCCAGGACGTGGTGTCGGGAGACATGATCCGCGACATCGCCACCGCGCCGGAAGGACGGGTTCGATTGACAATCCTGCTCGCGGCGCAGGACCCGGCATCGCTGGTCCGCGATGTCAGGCAGGCCGTGGAGCGCGTCGACGGCGTCACCGAGGTCCGCGTCGACGTGAAGGACCCGTCGCAGTCCACGCCCACTTCGGCGGCACCTCCACCTCCCGCTCCGGCTCGACCACCGGCCGGCCGGTCGCTGCCCGTAATGCAGGCGCCCGCCGCGACCCCCAAGGCGGTGCCGGCGCCGACTCCCGTCGCCTACCCGAATCTCGGCCGGATCGTCGCGGTGTCCAGCGGCAAAGGCGGCGTCGGAAAATCCACCGTCGCGGTGAATGTCGCGGTCTCCCTCGCTCGTGGCGGAGCCCGTGTCGGGCTGATGGATGCGGACATCTATGGACCGAACATCCCCCGCATGATGGGAGTGAATCAGGCTCCGCCGGTCGTCCGCGACCGCATCCAACCGCTCCAGGCGCATGGCGTGAAGCTGATCAGCATCGGCCTCCTGGTGCAGCGCGACCAGCCGGCGATCTGGCGCGGGCCCATCATCATGAAGGTGATCACGCAGTTTCTGCGCGATGTGGATTGGGGGGAGCTCGACTACTTCTTCGTCGACATGCCTCCGGGAACCGGAGATGCCCAGCTGTCGCTGGTGCAAGCCACCCAGGTGCACGGGGCCATCATCGTGACCACACCCCAGGCGGTCGCCGTGGGTGACGCGCTCCGAGGCGCCAAGATGTTCGAGCGCGTCGGCGTGCCGGTGCTCGGCATCGTCGAGAACATGAGCTATTTCTCCTGCCCGCATTGCGGCAAGCCGGCGGCGCTGTTCGGATCCGGCGGCGGCGCATCGCTCGCGGCCGAGCTCGGTCTTCCGCTTCTCGGCGAGATCCCGCTGTATCCGCAAGTCATGACGGCGGGGGATGGGGGAATTCCGATCGTGCTGGCCGAGCCGGAGTCGGTGGCCTCGAAGGCGCTGGCCTCCACCGCGTCCCGGATCGCCGAGCTCGTGGAGGGAGGGGCACTCGCGCCGGCATGACCAGCTCGAAGTACACGGCGCGCCATGAGACGCGGCCGGCGGAGAACCATCCGCCGGCCGCTTTGCCATTCGATCCTCGCGAAGGGATCGCCCCCGTAGGCATCGAGCAGCCGGACGACCGCGCGCAGCTGCTCTCAGGCTCGCTGACGCGGACCGTCATCCGATTCGCTCTACCAGCCGTCGCAGCCACGATGCTCATGACCGTCTTCGGGACGGTGGACGCGTACTGGGTCGGCACCCGAATCGGGCCGGAGGGCCTCGCGGCGGTTTCCACATCCATCTTCTGGATCTGGCTTCTCATCTCCCTCGCCGAGATGGTGAGCGTCGGTCTCACCGCCGTCGCCGCCCGGCGACATGGGCAGGGGAGGCCAGACCGCGCCGCCCAAGCGGTGAGTAATGCCCTCATCTTCTCCGTCGTTCTCGGGATCGCCGCCGCCGTGGCCGGTAGCATCGGCTTGCGCGGGATGTTCTCACTGATGCACGCTCCCCCGTCGATCGCGGCGCTCGGACGACGCACCTCGGAACGTATCTGGGAGGAGCGCCGCTCATCTTCGGCTTCTTCGCCGTGGACGCCGCGTTTCGCGCCGCCGGTGATAGCCGAACTCCTTTTCTGTTGCTCACCGGATCGGTCCTGGTGGCGCTTCTGCTGGACCCCATTCTCATCCTGGGAATCGGGCCGATTCCGAGACTCGGCATTGCCGGAGCGGCGGTCGCGACGATCATCACACGCGGTACCGCGTTCCTGTCGGGAACCGCCATCCTGGTCCGTCGCCGCCTTCTCCGAGTGTCGACAATCGATCTGGCGGTCCTTGGCGCGATCGTCCGCGTCGGAGCGCCGACCGCTCTGACCGGCATCTCGTTCAGTCTGATCTACGTCCTTCTCACGCGCACGACGACGCGCTTCGGAACTCCGGCGCTCGCTGCGCTGGGGATCGGGCATCGCGTGGAGAGCTGGGCCTATATGATCGGTGTCGGCTTTGGCGCGGCGGCGGCGGCGATCGTGGGGCAGAATCTCGGGGCAGGACAGGTTGCCCGTGCAGCCCGTGTCGGCTGGATCGCGACGGCATTTGCCAGCGTCGTCGCCGCGATAGCCGGCGTACTCGAGTACCGCTACGCCACGACGTTCGCCGGATTGTTCACGAACGACCCGGCGGTGGTGTTGGCCAGCGCCAACTACCTTCGAATCGCCGCCATCTCGGTCCTCTTCATCGGTGCCGAGCTGGTGCTCGAGGGGTCGCTCGGCGGGGCGGGGGACACGCTGCCACCGATGCTCACCTCCACGACGCTGACGGCGATTCGCCTGCCGCTAGCGGCCTGGGCCGCGCCGCGATGGGGCATCGACGGCATCTGGTGGACGCTGTCGATCACCGCCGCAGCGCGCGGACTGGCAATGATGGCGCTCTGGGGAGGGGGGCGTTGGCGGAGAAGGAGCGTGTAGCTCCGAGCGCGGAGAATCTCGCCACCTGGCACCATCCCTCCCGAGTCGCCATGATCCCGAATGCCGCGCGCCGTCACTCTGCTCACCGACTTCGGAACCGCCGACGCGTACGTGGGGGAGATGAAAGGCCTCATCCTTTCCCAGGCGCCCGACGTACAGTTGGTGGACATCTCGCATGAGATCGCGCCGCAGGACGTCGAGGGTGCGCGCCTCGCCGTCGCACGCTACTGGCGGCGGTTTCCCGACGGCACTGTCCATGTGATCGTGGTGGATCCGGGCGTGGGCTCCCCACGCGCTGCGCTGGCGGTCGAGAGCGACGGGAGAATGCTGGTGGGGCCGGACAACGGCGTATTGTCGCCGGCGCTCCTCATGCCCGACACGAGGGTCGTCTCTCTTCCGGTCGCCACTGGCGCCTCCTCCACCTTTCATGGACGTGATGTTTTCGCTCCCGCCGCGGCCCTCCTGGCCAATGGCACTCCGCTGGACAGTCTCGGCGCGCCGTTCGAGCATCCGATCGTTCGCCGAACGCCGGAAGCCAGGCGCATGGACGATGGCGCGATCATCGGCGAGGTCATCAGCGTGGACCGGTTCGGCACCCTGCTGACGAACCTGGTCGCACCTCGGGGAGGCTCTGTCGAGATCGCTGGCCGCGCCCTGGGTCCGCTCGCCCGCACTTACGCGGACGCCCCAAACGGCGCCTTCGTCGCACTGGTCGGCTCTTCGGGGTTGGTGGAGATCGCCCGACGCAACGGCAGCGCCGCGGAGCTGCTGGCCGTTGCGCGCGGCGCGCCGGTCATCCTTCGGCCGCCGCGCGCCTAGACGCGCGCCCCGGTCGGCCGGGCTGGCGATGCGCGATCCGGCTCTTCGGCTGTCACGATTCGTCCCGCATAGACCGCGCCCGCGGGTCGACCGAGCCCGTTCCATGATGCAGCTCGGAGTTGAGCTCACCGCCCACGAGGATCACCAGCATCGTGAGATACATCCAGGTGAGCAGCACGATCACTCCTCCGATCGTGCCGTAGGTCTTGTTGTACGACCCGAAATGCCCCACGTAAAGTCGGAACGCGAGAGTACCGACGATCCAGAGGACCGCCGCCACCACCGCCCCCACCAGGATCTGCCGCGCGCTCTGTCGCTGATTGGGCAGGAAGAAATAGATCAGCCACATCATCAGGACCAGAAAGCCGAACGCGAGGGCGTACTGAAAACCCAACCACGCCGTCGAGAACATCGCCGCCGCTCCGGTGCGCGCCCCGAGCCAGCGAGCGACCTCCGGCCCCCCGAGAAAGATGGCAGACGAGACCATCAGCAGAACACCTGATCCGGCCACGGCCAGGAGCGCGATGAGCTTCTGTTTCCACCACGGCCGGGTTTCCGTCACGTCATAGGCGGTGTTGAGCGCCCTCATCAACGATCCGAAGACGTTGGTACCGGCCCACGCCGACAGCAATGCTCCCACCGACAGCAATCCCGGCGCGCTCGGCGAAAAGACCACATCCTTGACGACGCCTCGCACCACCGCGAGAGCGTCGTTGGGTACGGACGTCGCCAGCTGTCCCATGACCCAGCCAAAGATGCGCTGCTTGGGCGCGATGAGGCTGATCAGTGGTGCGGCGAACAGGAAGAGCGGAAAGATTGAGAAGAAGAAATAGTAGGCGTTCTCGGCGGCGAGATTGAGGACGCCATCCTCGAGCACCTCACTGCCGGTCTTCCTCACCAGCGGGCCCACCCGGAATCCGCGGACGATCATTCCCCGTTCCGATGACAGATCGCCTCGACGGGGAGGCAAGGTTAGGGCCAGTCAGGACGCGGAGTGGTGCGCTATCGCTCGATCCAATCGATGGTGAGGCCGGAAATCGTCACGTCGGCATCGACCACGAGCTTGTGAGTGGCTCGCTCGAAGGCCGGTGTGATCCACCCGTCCGCGGTCGAGACCATTCCGGCGTGGTCGAAGCTGGCAGCCAGCTTGTCGAGCCGCACCTTCACCCCCACGTCGCGGGGCACGTGCAGAGTGACGCTGCCGAGCGCTTCGGTGAGCCGGAGATCGATGTCGTTCGTCCACCCGCCCCCGAACCCCAACTCGAGTCCTCCCAGGGCCGCCCTCGCGCGCAGATGTCTCGCATGCGCGTTACCGAGCTGGCTCACGCTGACGCTGGCTGCCCCGGCATCGATGTCGAGCTCCTCCAGCTCGGTCGGATTGGGCGAGGAGAAGCTGAGTGAAGCTTCGCTCGCCCGTGCGCGGAAGTGCAGGCGGCGGATCGTCAGTCCTCCAAGATCCACCGTCGATTTGGTGGCTCCGACATCGAGCGACAGATCCAGTACCGTGAAGCGAGAGAGCGCGAGGGTCAGGTCGTTGGGATGCTGCGACCCGCCGCCGAGTCCGACGCTGTAGCTCCGGGTGCGCCCGCGTCCAGGTGGGTTGGAGGTGCCGAGCTCCAGCGTTCGCGACGCGCTGTCGTAATGCGCGCCGGCCGAGAATTTTTCGGCATCATAGCGGAACTTCAGATCGTAGAGCGTCGACGGCGCGGCCGTGCCGAGCCGCAACACACCGGCCGAGAAGTCGAGCCGAACGCGCAGACTGTCGATCGCGCGTCGAGAGCGCTGTGCCGAGATCGTACGCCAACTCTGGGCTGTGAGAGAAGAGGGTGAGGAACCCAGGAGCAGAGTCACCCCGGCCGCGACGATACCGATCCGCCTCATAGCTCGGGAGCTCTCGGCGCCGGCGTCGGGCGCCGCGCCGCGGACACCCCGGAGACGGGCGTGGGAGTCTGCCAGGAATAGTCGTCCGGGAGGGCGGTGGTCGGCGCGGGCAGCAGAGACACGCGGCGCGTGCCGCCGCGAGAGATGAGCGTCGCGCCAGCCCCGGTCGTCACGGCGACCCAGGTGACCATCATCGCGAGCCCGCGCACAGCGAATCCGAGCCACCCCGCCCACACCAGGGCGCTGGCGACCATCCAGAGAAGGAAGACGGCGGCGAGGCCGACAACGAGCGCTCGCAGCTCGAAGGCGCGCTCTGTGATGCCTTGCGCACCGCGATGACGCAGCCATCCCTCCCCAGCCACGTACGCGACCGCCAGAAACGCGAGCACCATCACACCGATGCCACCCATAACGAATGCGATCACAGCGAAGGGAATCAGCAGAATGCCGATGAGCGTGATCGCCAGCGCGACGATTCCGAGAATCAGGAGCGGCAGAAAGGCGAGCTGGCCAACGAGACCCACGAGAAATGCGCGGGTCGAGCCATCCCGTATCGTCTCGGCTACGACCTTGAGGTTGCCCGGCGCAAACAGCACAACGCCGAATCCGATCGTTGCCAGTATACAGAACTGGCCGATCACCAGGAGGACAGAGCTTCTGGTGCGCCGGATGGCGCTCACTGCGCGCGGCGGCACGGCGAGCACACCGCCAATGATCCGCGTCTCTCCGGCGACCGTGCCTCCCGCCCCCTCGCTGCGCACGACTCCGCCGAGCGACACGGCATCCCCGCGCACCACTCCGCCAGGATGAAGAACGACATCACCCCGGATGGCGATCGCGTTACCGGTCACCGTTCCGAAGACATCCAGGTTGCCACCGCGAACGACCAGTCCCGGAGAGCTCTCTCCGGCAGCGACGGTCATGCTACCGGCCGTGACGCTGTCGATGTCGATCGGAGCTCCGAGGGAGCTGCCGAGCGACTGCAGCGTGCGCTGCAGCGAATCGCGCTCGGCCGTGGACAGGAGGCGCGGCCTCGGTTGGGCAGTGAGTCTGGACCCAGGGAGGACGGCCGCCGCCGCGAAAAGAACGACAGTGCGAACCGTCCTCGTCATCGATCGCGTCGAGCGCTCGTCGCCAGAACGCGTAGCGCTCGCGTGGCGCCGGCGGCGGTGAGCAGCAGAACGGTGGCGAGCACCGCGACGCCGAGGCGGCCGCTTGCACGAGTGGCCTGCAGCACAGCGCCGCCGAAGAGAGTTGCGATCAGCGACGCGACCATACCGACGAGAGCGGTGCGTCCCCGGTCGATTCCCAGACCGACGGCGAACATCACTGTGTCGAATCGCGCGATCAGCCAGAGCGATGCGATCGTGAGCACCGCGGCCGCGGAGCCGAGCGTCAATCCGGCGATCGCTCGGGCCGGCCGCGACCGCGGCATCCAGCCGCGCACGCTGGAGAGGAGGGCGACGTGCCACGGGACGTAGATCTGGACCTGCGCCATCACCCGCTGCACAAAGAATGGGGGCGGGGCGAAGTAGGGAAGATGCTCGAGCGCGTCGACGAGAGTGCGCGCCTGATTCAGCTCGGCGCGGCAATAATCACAGCGGCGGACGTGCGCCTTGAGCGGCGTCGTGCCGAAGCCCGACTCGCCGTCCAGGAGCTGATCGAGTTCCTCCGGCAGTAAATGTCTGTCCAAGAATTCCTCCGCTCTGCCCTACGAGGGGGATGCGAAACCGGTTTCATCCGGGGGCGCGTCGTCCGAACGTCCGTCCGGACGGAGGTGCTGGAGTGCCTCGCGTAGCTCGCGGCGGGCACGGTGAATGTAGGTCTTGACAGTTCCGAGTGGCAGGTCGAGGGTGGCCGAAATCTCCTCGTACGAGCGGCCCTCGACGTGCCGCAACAGGATACAGGAGCGGTATTCGGGACGAAGGCGAGCGATGGCCTGCTCGATGGTGGTTCCGAGCTCGCGGGATTCCACCTCGTCGAGAGCGGATTCCCCGTGATCGACAACTTCGAACGACGTTGCCTCGATCTCCGAAGACGTATGGGCATGCGGTGACCCGTCGATGCTCACCGTGTCGAGAGTGCGCCGGCGGAGGTGATCGATCGTGACGTTGTTCGCGATCTTGAAGAGCCAGCTCGACAGCTTGAATTCGGGGCGATACCGGTCGATGTGGTTGAGCACCTTGATGAAGGTGTCCTGAGACAGATCCTCGGCCGTCTCGCGATCCCGGACCATACGGAAGATCAGCGAGAACACCGGCCGCTCGTAGCGTCGCACCAGCTCCTGGAACGCGGACTCTCGCCCCTGCTTGGCAAGGTCGACGACATCGGCATCAGGGAGGTTGGCGAGCTCGAGCGAGAGTGGCATCCGGGAGGGCGGCGGCCGGCGAGCGAGGACGCGATGCAAGGTATCGTCGCCGGCAAAGTGAGGCCAGCGCGCCCGCTTGCCACGGTCGCTGACCGCGGCGATGTTTCCCTGAATGTCCTCTGACACGTCCGAAGAGCTGCAGGCCCGCGCGGCTGCAGCCGGCGGAGCCGAGAAGCGGGCGTATGTCCGGCGCATCTTCTCGGAGATCGCCCCGAGCTACGATCTGCTCAACCATCTCCTCAGTCTCAACGTCGACAAGCGATGGCGCGCGGCCGCCCTCCGTGCGCTGCAGTGGGATCGCCGTCCTGCTGGCTCCTATGTCGATCTGTGCGCGGGCACGCTCGACGTTGGTGTGGAGCTTGCGCGACGCCCTGGATTCCGCGGCTTCGTCATCGGCGCCGACTTCGCCGAGCCCATGCTCCGAGCGGGCCGGCGCAAGGCGCTCGGCTTGCCGATCGCGCCCGTCGTCGCGGACGCGCTGGAGCTCCCACTCGTCCCAGGCCGCTGCGCTGGGGCGATCGTTGCGTTCGGAGCTCGCAATCTGGAGAATCTGGATGCTGGCCTCCGCGAGGTGGCTCGAGTTCTGGAGGAGGGAGGGCGGCTGGTCATCCTCGAGTTCTCCACTCCGCGCGCGGCACTCGTGCGCATGGCTTATCACGCGTATTTCCACCGGATCCTGCCCCTGGTTGGCCGGATCGTGAGCGGCCACCCCACCGCCTACCGCTACCTACCTCAGTCGGTCGCCAATTTCCCGGCTCCTGAAGAGCTCTCCCGGCGAATGGGCGAATCCGGCTTCGTGAA
This sequence comes from Gemmatimonadales bacterium, assembly GCA_038253885.1. Classification (GTDB taxonomy): domain Bacteria; phylum Gemmatimonadota; class Gemmatimonadetes; order Gemmatimonadales; family Gemmatimonadaceae; genus JALZAQ01. The sequence goes on from JBBSGP010000011.1 coordinate 52,337, forward strand.
CGTACGAGTCACGACGCTGACTCTGGGCATCGCGGCGATTCACGTCGGCGAGCGCGCATCGAGTCGGCCTGCGGTGGTGGAAGGCGCACTGGCAGGGGCAGGGACAGCCGCGACATGAGCATCGATTCTCTCTCCGAGTTCATCGACCAGCTGGATCGCGCCGGGGAGCTCGTCCGCATCCGCGAGCCCGTGTCGGTCGACCTGGAGATCTGCGAGATCGCGGACAGGGTCATGAAGAGCGCGGGAGGCGGCCCGGCGCTCCTGTTCGAGAATGTCTCGTTGTTCGATGGCCGCCGGTCGGAGTTCCCGGTGGCGATCAATCTCTTCGGCTCCATGCGCCGGATGTCCATGTCCCTCGGCGTGGAAGCACTCGACGATATCGGGGGCCGCATCGCCAAGATGATGGAGATGAAGGTGCCCGATGGCCTGGTCGCGAAACTGGCGCTCCTGCCGCGGCTGCTCGAGGCGGGGAAGTACCCGCCGCGCGTGCGAAGTGGCAAGGCGAGCTGCCAGTCTATCGTCTGGAAAGGCGACGACGTGGATCTCAGGGCGCTGCCGATAATCAAGTGCTGGCCCGAGGATGGCGGTCCCTACATCACCCTTCCGATGGTGATCTCGCGGGATCCCGTGCGCGGGATCCGCAACGTCGGGATGTACCGGGTCCAGCTACTGGGGCCACGCTCGCTCGCGATGCACTGGCAGCGTCACAAGGTCGGTGCGGCGCACTGGCGCGAGATGGCGGAGCGGGGGGCGACGATGCCGGTGTGCATCGCCATCGGTGCCGACCCCGCATCGATCTATGCCGCGTCGGCGCCCCTTCCGCCGACCGTCGACGAGTTCCTGTTCGCCGGCTTTCTGCGCAAGGAGCCGGTGAGCCTGACACGGGCGCTGACCTGCGACCTCGAGGTACCGTCGGACGCCGAGTTCGTGATCGAAGGCTACATCGATCCGCGGGAGCCGCTGGTGACGGAGGGTCCGTTCGGTGACCACACCGGGTTCTATTCCCTGGCAGATCTGTATCCGCAGGTGCACGTGACGGCCGTGACAATGCGCGAGCGGCCGATCTACGCGACGACGATTGTCGGGCGTCCTCCGATGGAGGATTTCTACCTCGGCCACGCGACGGAGCGGATCTTTCTCCCGCTGCTCCGCCTCACCGTTCCCGAGATCGTGGACTATCACATGCCCGCCGAGGGCATCTTTCACAACCTCGTCTTCGTGTCCATCGACAAGCAGTATCCAGGTCAGGCTTACAAGGTGATGAACGCCCTGTGGGGGCAGGGTCTGATGGCGCTCGCCAAGCTGATCATCGTGGTGGACAAGGAAGTGAACGTGCGCGATCCACAGGAGGCGTGGTGGGTGGCGCTCAACAACATTGACCCGCAGCGAGACACTCGCTTCACCATGGGTCCGATGGACGTCCTCGACCATTCGAGCCGGGCGTTCACCTACGGGTCGAAGATGGGTATCGACGCGACGCGGAAGTGGCCCGAGGAGGGATTCACGCGATCGTGGCCTCCGGTGATCCGGATGGACGACGCGACCCGGGCACGCGTGGACGCCTTGTGGCCGTCGCTCCGCTTGGAGCTCGATCGGTGAGTGATCGGGAAGGGCAGACGTTTGCTGGCGGAGCGGGGCTCACACGCTATGTGAATCTGGTGAAGCTTCCTCATACGGTGTTCGCCCTTCCGTTCGCACTGGTGGGCGTCGTCTTCGCCAGTTATGTCAAAACACTTGCCGTCTCGACTGTAGGCTGGGTCATCCTCGGGTTCTCGGCGGCCCGCTTCGCCGCGATGGGCTTCAACCGGATCGCCGACCGGCGCATCGACGCGCTCAATCCGAGGACCGCAGCGCGCGAGATCCCGGCCGGGAGCATGGGTGTCGCCGAAGCGGCGGTTGCGGTGGGACTGGCGAGCCTCCTGTTTTTCATCACCGCCTGGCGACTAAATCCTCTCTGCCTCGCTCTTGCGCCCGTCGCCCTGCTCTGGGTGCTGGGCTACTCGTACGCCAAGCGGTTCACGCGGCTGGCCCACCTCTGGCTGGGACTTGGTCTTGGCATAGCCCCGGTTGGTGGCTACCTCGCCGTCACAGGGGCCTGGAGCCACCCATGGTGGGTGCTCCCGGCACTGGCGGCGGCTGTGATGAGCTGGGTTGGCGGGTTCGACATCCTCTACGCGCTGCAGGATGTCGCCTTTGACCGGGCGAACGAGCTCCACTCGATCCCGGCCGCGCTGGGTGAGCCGAGGGCGATCGCCATCGCTCGGCTCCTGCACGGAGTGACCGTCCTCGGGTTGCTGGTAGCGGGCGTGGGCGCCTCTACCGGCGCAATCTATCTCGTCGGTGTCGCGACAGTGACGGGACTATTAGTTTACGAACATTCGCTCGTTCGAGTCGGCGATCTGAGTCGTCTCGATGCGGCGTTCTTCACCATGAACGGCATCATCAGCATCACTTTTTTCGCGTTCGTGCTGGCTGAGAGGCTGGTGCGGTGAGCCAAGAACCCGCCGAAGCGCCGCTGGTCGTCGCCGTGACCGGCGCATCGGGCGCGCTCTACGCTGTCCGACTGCTGGAGCAGCTGGCCGCAGCGCGGCGCACGGTGTGGCTCATCGTGTCGTCACACGGGTGGCGGCTGCTCGAGATGGAGGCCGGAATAGCCGACCCGCCCGCGCTGCGCACGCGCGTCGGATCCATGGCGTGGGATGCTTCGGTCACGATCTTTGATGACAACAATCGCGGCGCCGCCCCGGCCTCAGGGTCGGCGCGGAGCAGTGGGATGATCATCTGCCCCTGCTCGATGGGTACGCTGTCTGCGGTCGCCGCGGGCTCCTCCCGATCGCTCGTAGAGCGAGCCGCCGACGTTGTGCTCAAGGAGCGCCGAAAGCTCGTGCTGGTGCCGCGGGAAACGCCCTTGAGCCGGGTTCACATCGAGAATATGCTCCGAGTCACCGACGCTGGCGCCATCGTGCTCCCGGCGGCACCTGGTTTCTACCACCGGCCGAGACAAATCGAGGACCTGGTGGACTTCGTGGTCGCTCGCCTCCTCGACCAATTCGGCGTGGAGCACAAGTTAGGGCAGCGGTGGAGCGGCGGAGCACAGTCAGAGGCACTCTGATGCCGCTGAGGCTCATCGGCTTGATCTCGGACACCCATGGCATGCTCCGACCGGGCATCGCCGAGGCACTGGCCGGTGTAGAGCTCATCCTCCACGCCGGCGACGTCGGCGGCGATGACATCCTCGATGATCTTTCCCGCATCGCTCCCACGGAGGCGGTGTTCGGAAACACTGACGTCCCCGGAGACCCGCGACTCCACGCCGCCATCGTGCGCGAGGTCGATGGAGTGTCCATCCACGTCAGCCACGGTCACGAAGTCGGAAGCCCGTCTCCTCAGAAGCTGCTGGCCCGCTACTCCGAGCAGCTCCTCGTGTACGGACACACGCACCGCCCGTTGATCAGCCGCGCCGACGGTCGGCTCGTGGTGAACCCGGGATCAGCCGGGCCGCGCCGCTTCGACATCCTGCCCAGCGTTGCCCGTCTGACGATTCGGGACGGCCAGCCAGAGGTGCAGCTGGTTGCACTTCGGGATTGAGCTCCGGCCGGCGCTCAGGCCGACCGCTGGGCGGACACCATGGTCGGGGTGTCCGCGCGTCTGGTCTTCTCCAGCTCCGCCGGAAAGCGACGGAACCAGGACGACAGCAACAGCAGCTCGTCGATCTCGTGTGACGGGAGCTGGGCCGTCTCCCGCTCGTTGCTCCCGAACACCGTCGCCGCGAGCTGTCCGAGCCTCGCCCGCTCCGCAGCCGTGGTGGGTGCCGCCCCCTCAGCGCGCACGCGGCCACGACGTATCAGATACACGCGATCCTCGCCTCCGTGTCCCGGGACGGTGTAGATGAATGAGAGTGTGTCCATGGCGAAGCGGAAGCGGAGAAATTGGCGCTTGAGCTCTTCGAGGCGGCCAAGCTTGTCGCGGAGCGACGCCGCCCGCTCGAACTCGAGTCTGGCGCTGCTCTCTTCCATCTGGCGTCTGACCAGCTCGATCGGCCCGTCGGACGCGCCATCCAGGAACGCGCGCGCGAGCGCGAGCCGCTCTCGGTACTGCGTCTCCGAGCACCCGCCGACGCAGGGGCCGAGGCATCGGTGGAGCTCGTAGCGAAGACACCCGGGTGTGCGAGCGATCTGGAAGAGCTCCTGCTGATCGGCGAAATGCATTTTCTTGTCGAGCGCGCAATCGCGGAGGCCGAGCGCGTCGTTGAGCTCGCGCAGCGATTCGCTCACCCGTCGAGCCCCCTGGAAGGGACCGTAGTATGCGGCACTGTCATCGGCCGCGCCGCGCACCACCAGCAGCTTCGGCGCCGCGCCCGACGTCAGCTTGATGAATGCGAAATTTCGCGCGTCGCGCTTCAGCGCCACGTTGAAGCGAGGACGAAGCGACTTGATGAGACGGAGCTCGAGCAGAAGCGCGGCGAACTCGCTCGGCGCGTATTCCCAGTCGATGGCCGCCGCGTGACGCAGGATGCGACCGCCCTTCTCCTCGGGGTACCCGCACCGGAAGTAGCTGAGAAGCCGCGAGCGGAGGCGCTTCGATTTCCCGACGTAGACGACCTCTCCCTCACTGGACATCATGCGGTACACACCCGGGCGGTCGGTCGCGCCGCGCTGGACGTGGGAGCGCATGCACGCGATCTGTTCCTCGCACGTGGGCACGAAGGCCAGGTCGTTACGGCGGCTCATGACTCAGCGCTGGCAGCGGGCGCAGAAGACCGTCTGGCGGCCGTCCACCGCGCTCGTCTCGATCAGTCGGGCGCCGCAGCGATGGCAGGGCTCGCCTCCCCGCCCGTACGCGGAGAGAGCGGGGCCGAACGATCCCGGTTGTCCAGCGGCATCGACGTAGTCGCGAAAGCTGGTGCCGCGGGCGGCAATCGACTGGCGGAGCACACTGGTGATCGCGGCGTGAAGCGCTGCTATCTCGGAATCGGCGAGGCTGCGCGCCGCGCGCGACGGATCCACGCCCGCGCGCCAGAGTGCCTCGTTCGCGTAGATATTCCCGACGCCAGCCATGCGCCGCTGATCCATCAGCACCTTCTTGACTGCCTGCCGTGAGGCCCGAAGAACGCCCGATAGATGGGCGACGGTGAAGCCGGGGTCAAGCGGCTCCGCTCCCAGCGCGGACGCGTAGGCGGCGAATCGATCGCCGTTCATGAGCGTCACCGTGCCGAGCCGGCGAATGTCGCGGTAGTGAAGGGTGCGTCCGTCTTCGAGACGAAACGAGACGGCGGAATAGCGGCGCTCCCTCTCTGGAAGGGCGCCGGAATCCAGCAGCAACGCGCCGGTAAAACGGGGCTGTACGACGAGCCGGTCGCCGGTGGAGAGCTCGAGCACGACCAGCTTGGCGCGTCGCCACACGCGGGCGATGCGAGCGTCCGTCAGCCGCCTGGTGAGCCGCGCCGCCGTCACCTCTCTCAGCACATCGCGTCGCACCACCGTGACGCCCGTGATGCAGAGTCCTCCGATCTCGCGATGGAGATCGCGAGCGATCGTCTCAGTTTCTGGCAGCTCGGGCATGACGGGCCAGCTCGCGCCAGGCGATGTCGGTTCTGAGCTGCTTGCCGTCGAATCGGATCGACTCCGCTGCCGACGCGCTCGACGCGTGGGCGTCGCGCAGCGTGGCGGCCACGCCGGTCACGGCAAACACCCGCCCGCCGGACGTGACGAGCTTCCCGGTCGCCGTGCGCGATGTGCCCGCATGAAAGAGGTGCACGCCATCCGGCATCGTCGACGGGAGCTCGATCGCCTCACCGACTCGCGCCGCTTCGGGATAACCTGGCGCAGCCACAACTGTCACGACCGCACTCTGCCGGCGCCAGTCGAGCCGGGCGCCCTCGATCGTGTCGCCGCGAGACACGGCGGTGATCGGGTCGAGGAGATTCGATGTCAGCAGGGGAAGGAGGGCTTCCGTCTCGGGATCGCCGAATCGGCAGTTGAACTCGACGACGCGAATTCCCGACGCCGTCAGCATCAGGCCGGCGTAGAGAAGCCCGGAAAAGGGTCGTTTGGCGTCTCGCAGCGCTCGCAGCGTCGGCTCGAAGATCGTGGCCGTGCACTCCTCGATCAACGCAGCTGTGGCCAGCGAGACGGGAGCATACGCTCCCATGCCGCCGGTGTTCGGACCGCGGTCGCCGTCCTTGAGCTGCTTGTGGTCCTGGGCCGGGAGCATGGGTAGCACCGCCCTTCCGTCAGTTATGGCAAGTATCGACAGCTCTTCGCCTTCCATGAACTCTTCGACAAGTATCGTCGCTCCCCCAGCACCGAGGCTGGAGGGGCGGAGCATGGAATCAATCGCTGCATCGGCCTCGGCCATGCTCCAGCAGACCACGACGCCCTTTCCCGCCGCGAGCCCCGACGCTTTGATGACCACGGGAGCGCCGAGATCGCGAGCGGCCTTCTTCGCTTCGAGCGCGTCGTCATGAGACTGCGCGCCCGCCGTGGGGACGCCCGCCTCCCGCATCAACTGCTTGGCGAACGCCTTGGAAGACTCGATTTCGGCCGCCGCGGCAGTCGGTCCAAAGATCACGAGGCCGGCCTCGCGGAAGCGATCCACGATGCCCGCGGCGAGTGGTGCTTCGGGCCCGACCACCGTCAGACCCACGCCTTCCGACCGCGCGAGGGACAGCAGAGCGGGGATGTCGGTGGCTGTCACCGAGACACATCGCCCCAGGGAAGCGATACCGGGGTTCCCTGGGGCGGCGATGAGATCGAGCGTCGGATCGTCCTGCGTCAACTTCCAGGCGAGGGCGTGCTCTCGGCCGCCCCCGCCGACCAACAGCAGCTTCACGGCTTCGTATTGCGAAACGCGTTGCGAAACGCTTCCCCCGCGCGCGTGACCACCTGTCCCACCTCATCGAGAGCTTCGCGGGCGCGGTCGCCGTAGTAGCCGGCGGCCTCCTCATAATCGGCCGTGAGCGGCCGGGCGCCTGTTCCATCCCGGCGCGGGTAGTCTCCGGCGACGATCTTTTCGTATCCGCCCGCCTGTACCCAGCGCTGGAGCTCCGCGGCCCGCACGGTATTGAAGGGATGGGTGCGGAACGCGACGTTCAGGACCTTGAACAGGCTGTCCAGGGCATTCCCACCTGTCTCGTAGCTCTGAGCCTGCAGGAGGAATTCGTCCAGGTCGATCGTATCCTCCTCCCCGTCTTCGCTCGATGGCGCGGCCATCCGCGCGCTCCCCCCAGCCAGCTTCAGGAACGTGCGCATGGCGGCCACCGGATCCTGACCGGCCAACAGCCCCGCGCGATCGCACGAGAGCTCGCTCTTTCGAAACCACTCGAAGAGCGCCAGCTCGATCGGCAGGAGAGCCATACCCGCCAGAAAGGGCAGATTCCGCATCCCGATCATGAGTAGGATGAGCGCGATGGTCCGGTAGGTCGAATGCCCGCTCATGATGTGACCGAGCTCGTGCCCGAGAATCGAGCGCTGTTCCTCCCGGTCGAGAAGACGAAGCGTGCCGGAATTCAGAATGATGAAGGGATCATCGAAGCCCACCGCTCCCGCATTCACTTCCGGCGTCTGCGTGACATAGAGCTGGGGGCGCACGGGCCAGTCCATCGTCGCCAGCACCTCGGAGTACAGAGCGTCGAGCTTGGGCCGTTGCCGGGGACCCACCTGGACGGCGTTGGCGAGGAAGAGGTGGCGCACCCCGCGCTCGCCGAAGTAGCCGGCGACTTTTCGCACAACCTCGTCGAAGCCGGGAATGGACCGCAACGTGTTGAGGGCTGCCCGGTCGGCCGGGTGCTCCCACGCTACCGGTGCGATCTGGGTGAGAACCTTTCGCTCGGCCATCTCGCGCTCCTCGTTAGAGTCCCGCAAACGCCTGGTCGAGGTCCTCCAGCAGATCGCTGGAATCCTCGACGCCGCAGGAAAGCCGGATGAGCCCTTCGGTGATACCGAGCGCGGCGCGACGATCGGCCGGCACCGACGCGTGTGTCATCGAAGCCGGATGGCTGATGAGGCTTTCGACCCCCCCTAACGATTCGGCGAGCGAAAAGATTCGGGTGCGCTCGAGGACGTGGGCTGCTCGCTGCTTCGTTCCCATCTCCACCGAGATCATCCCGCCGAATCCGCGCATCTGACATTTCGCGAGCTCGTGCTGCGGATGGGAAGGGAGGCCCGGATAGATCACACGCTCCTCTCCGACGCGCCCGACAAGCCAATCGGCGATCAGCCGCCCGTTGGCGTCGTGCTGCGGCATTCGCAGGTGCAGCGTCTTGGTGCCGCGCAGCGCGAGCCAGCAGTCGAATGGACCAGGGACCGCTCCTCCGGCGTTCTGGACGAACTGGAGTCGCTCTGCGAGGGCGTCGTCCCGCACCAGAGCGATCCCGCCGATCATGTCGCTGTGGCCGTTGAGGTACTTGGTGGTGGAATGGAAGACGATGTCAGCGCCGAGATCGAACGGACGCTGGAAAAACGGCGTGGCGAACGTGTTGTCCACGATGAGCAGCGCGTCGGTGCGTCGCGCGATATCCGCGGCGGCGGCGATGTCGGTGAGCCGCATCAGCGGGTTCGTCGGCGTCTCCACCAGGATCGCGGCCGTCTCACCTGTGCACGCGTCTTCGATATACTGTGGCTCACGGGCGTCGACATACGTGAACGACAATCCGTGGTGCTGCAGAATCCGATCGAAGAGCCGGAACGTGCCGCCGTAGACGTTCTCCCCGCACACGACGTGTTGCCCCGCGGTCAGCAGCTTCATGATGGAATCCACCGCCGCCGTCCCGCTGGCGAACGCGAAACCATGGGTGGCTCCTTCGAGCGCCGCGACGTTTCTCTCCAGCGCCTCGCGCGTCGGATTCTTGCTCCGCGCGTACTCGTAACCCTTGTTCTTGCCGAGACCGTCCTGCACGTAGGTCGACGTCAGATACACGGGAGTCATGATCGCGCCGGCAAGCGGCTCCGGTCGTTGCCCGGCGTGAATGGCGCGCGTTGCGAAACGGGTGTTCAGGTCGTCTTCGAAAATGCGCGTCATGACGTTGTCTGGTTGTCGATCTGCGTAACATAACCGCGACCGGTCGGTGCGGCGAGGCGACTGTGCTTCGACGCTCCGACGTCCAAGCTCCCACCGCGTGACGCCATTGGCTTCTCCCGTCATTCCCGAATCTCTGAGCTGTCTCGTCGTCGATGACGAGCCGCGGTTGAGACAGGCCATCGTCCGCCTCATGCAGAGCGAAGGCTTCCGGACGATCGAGGCGGCATCGGCGAAGGAGGCGGTGGCCCTCCTGGAGCGCGAGCCTGTCTCGCTTCTCCTCACCGATCTTCGCATGCCCGGGGGAATGGACGGCATCGAGCTGCTCCGTCATGTCCGGTCCACCCATCCGGACATCGCCGTCATGATGCTCACCGCCGTCGCCGAGGTCGAGGTGGCGGTCGATTGCCTGGCGATGGGGGCGATGGATTATCTCACCAAGCCGTTCGTGCTCGAGGAGGTTCGGGTTCGAGTCGGTCAGGCCCTCGAGAAGCGGCGCCTGTTGATCGAGAATCGTGACTACCAGGAGCGGCTGCAGGAGAAGGTGGAGGACCAGGCGCGACGCCTCGAGGAGCTCTTCCTCGCGAGCATCCAGTCCCTGGTCGAAGCCCTGGAGCTCAAGGATCCGTACACGCGCGGCCACTCGATACGAGTGAGCCGATACGCCGCGGCGATCGCGGAGACGATGGAGCTGGACGGCGAGATGCTGCGGCAGGTGGAGCTGGGCGGGCATCTGCACGACATCGGCAAGATCGGCGTGCGGGAGGCGGTCCTCAACAAACCGGGTAAGCTCACCGCCGACGAATACGAGCATATCATGACGCACCCCATGCTCGGCTGGCGAATCCTCAAGCCGCTCCTCGGCGAGGCACCCATAGCCCTGAACATTGTCCGCTGGCATCATGAGCGCTTCGACGGCCGCGGCATTCCGGACGGCCTCGCCGGTCAGGACATACCTCTCGAGGCACGCATCGTCAGCGCAGCTGATGCATTCGATGCGATGTTGAGCCGGCGGCCCTACCGCTCTGGCCTTTCTCTGGATGAGGCCATCGACGAGATACGCCGCAACGCCGGAACGCAGTTCGAGCCCCTGGTGGTGGATGCCTTCATCGAGGCGATGGGGTCGGATCTGGTGGAGCGCACGGCGGAGTACGAGATGGGCACCCTGGGGGCGTCGGAGAGAGTGTCAGTCTGAGCGGATCCCGATCTCCTGCGGCTGTTTGTAGATCGCCAGCCTCGTCTCGCACCAGAGCTTGACCGCGCCCGTGATGTCGACAGCGATGTCGTTCCCGCGGGTCTCATCCGGTAGGGCTCGCACCAGCGCTCCGGGATTCCCTTCGAGGGAGAGCCCACCATGGCTCCCGAGGTCGATGTCTCGCCCGTCCGTTCCTTGGAGGTAGCGCGCGGAGATCGGGGCGTGATCGAGCAGCACGCGCGAACCTAGGTCGCTCCGCTCGAGGTGTACAGCGAGCAAGCACGAGCTTCCGCGCTGTTTGATTGTACTCATATCACGCGTAGCTTTCGCCCAACTTTCGGGGAGTATGGGAGTGTACGACGGATTGATGGTGAGTGTGTCGGGTGTACGTGGCCGCGTCGGCGAGGCGCTCACGCCGGAAGTGATCGCGCGCTTCGCGGCTGGCTTCGGCGTCTGGGCGAAAGGGCGAGAAGGGGGGGGGGCCCGGCGCACGATCGTCGTCGGACGTGACTCACGCGTGTCGGGAGCGATGTTTCATCGCGCGACACTGGCGGCGCTTCAGTCTGTCGGGTGTGACGTCGTCGACGTCGGAATGGCGCCGACCCCCACCATCCAGCTGGCCGTTGAGCACCACCGCGCAGCCGGTGGGCTGGCCATCACCGCAAGTCACAACCCGATCGAGTGGAACGCCCTCAAGTTCATCGGTCCGAGCGGACTCTTCCTTGACGGGGCCGAGAGCTCGGCGATGCGGCTGGTGGTGGATGCGGCGGTCATCCCGCGTGCCAATTGGGATCAACTTGGCGGTGTGACAGCCGATACCGCTGCAGTGGCTCGCCACATCGACCTCATTTTGGCGCTCCCCTTTCTGCAGGTGGAGCGGATTCGGGAGAGAGCATTTCACGTCGCTCTGGACTGCGTGCGGGGAGCGGGAGCCACGATCATGCCGGCGCTCCTGGATCGTCTGGGCTGCCGGCTTTCGGCGATCCATCTCGATATGGACGGCCACTTTCCGCGTGCTCCGGAGCCGGTTGCCGAGAATCTGGGTGATCTGGAACGGCTTGTGCGAACGAGTGGGGCTGACGTTGGCTTCGCCGTTGACCCTGACGTGGACCGCCTGGCGCTCGTTTCGGATGCGGGACGGGCCATCGGTGAGGATTGGACCCTGGCCCTCGCGGCGAGGCTGGTGTTGCGTTACCGCCACGGTCCTGTTGTTGTCAATTTATCGACGAGCCGGATCATCGAAGACGTGGCGGGGGAGGCGGGGGCTGCAGTGGTGCGGGCGCCGGTGGGCGAGGTCAACGTCGCGGCGCGGATGCGCAGCGAGAAAGCGGCCATCGGCGGAGAGGGAAACGGGGGAGTAATTCTCACGGAGCTCCACCTGGGACGTGATGCCCCGGTCGGGGCGGCGATCATGCTCCAGATGATGATGGAGGACGGGGTGCCAATTTCCGCCGTGGTGGCGCGCTACCCACGCTACACGATCGTCAAGGAGAAGCTGGATCGTCCGAACGTCCCGCTCGACGACGTGTATGGTGCGCTGCGCCGCGTCTTTCCAGAGGCTAGCGCCGATACTCAGGACGGGTTACGGCTCGCCTGGCCGGACCGCTGGGTGCATGTGCGCCCATCGGGAACGGAGCCGATCGTTCGGGTGATCGCCGAAGGACCGTCCGAGGCGGACGCTCGGTTGCTCGTCTCCAGATCACGGGCGCCGCTGGACGCGCTGCGGTGACATTACTCTGACTCACTGACCATGTGTGGAATCGTCGGATACGTGGGACCTCGGATCGCGACACCCCTCTTGATCGAGGGGCTCAAGCGGCTGGAATACAGGGGGTATGACTCCGCGGGCGTCGCCATCCTGAACGGCAAGGGCGTGGAGACGCGCAAGGCGGCCGGCAAGATCTCCCAGCTCGAATCGCTCGTGGCGCTCTCTCCGGTGCACGGCACCCTCGGCATCGCTCACACGCGATGGGCGACGCACGGAGCGCCGAACCAGATGAATGCCCATCCGCACGTCGACTGCGAGGAGCAGATCGCGGTCGTCCACAACGGAATCATCGAGAACGCGTCAGCGCTCAAGGAAGCGCTCGCCGATCTGGGGCACACGTTCCGCTCCGACACCGATACCGAGGTGCTGGCTCACCTCATCGAGGAGTTCTATTCCGGCAATCTCGAGGAGGCGGTGATCGCGGCGCTCCACAAGGTGGAGGGAACGTACGGGATCGCGGTCGTCTGCGAGCAGGAGCCGAACAAGATCGTGGCCGCCCGCAAAGGGAGCCCCCTGCTGGTTGGGCTCGGCGACGGTGAGTACTTCATCGCCAGCGACGTGTCGGCGATCCTCGCCCACACACGGGAGGTTGTGTATCTCGACGATGGCGACCTGGCCGTTCTCGAGCGCGACGGATACCGCATCATCGACATGAGCTCGGCCCCGCAGTCCAAGACGGTGAGCCGGATCGATTGGGACCTCGACATGATCGAGCGCGGCGGTTTCGCGCATTTCATGCTCAAGGAGATTTTCGAGCAGCCGACGACCATCGAGAACACAATGCGCGGGCGGCTGCTTCCCGACGAGGGCACGGCGAAGCTGGGCGGCCTCAATCTCACCGACGACGAGCTTCTCCACTTCGACAACATCGTGCTCACGGCATGCGGCACGAGCTGGCACTCGGCGCTCATCGGCGAGATGATGCTGGAGGATATGGCGCGAATCCCGGTGGAGGTGGAGTACGCGTCGGAATTCCGCTACCGCAATCCGATCATCACCGATCGGACGCTCTGCATCGTCCTCTCTCAATCAGGTGAGACCGCGGACACGCTGGCCGCCATGCGGGAGGCGCAGCGGCGTGGCGCGAGGGCGCTCGGCATCGTCAATGTCGTCGGGTCGACGATCGCGCGTGAATCGGACGGCGGCATCTACATCCACGCGGGCCCGGAGATCGGCGTTGCGTCCACGAAGGCCTTCACCTGTCAGGTGACGGCGCTGGCCTTGCTCGCGCTCAAGCTCGGACGTTTGCGGAATGTGGGAGTGGTGGATGGCATCGAGGTCGTCGAAGCGATGCAGAAGCTGCCGTCGCAGCTTCAGCATATTCTCGATCACGCCGCCGAGATCGAGGAGATCGCGGAAGAATTCAAGGACGTCACGAACTTCCTCTACCTCGGCCGAGGCTACAATTTCCCGGCGGCGCTGGAGGGGGCGCTGAAGCTGAAGGAGATCAGCTACATCCACGCCGAAGGGTACCCGGCGGCCGAGATGAAGCACGGTCCCATCGCCCTCATCGATGAGAATATGCCCGTCACGTTCGTGGCGCCGCACGACGGCGTTTTCGACAAAGTCGTGTCCAATATCCAGGAAGTGAAGGCGCGCGGAGGGCGGGTCATCGCTCTCACGAGCCGCTACGAGCCCGCGCTTGCCGGGAAGCTCGATTACGAGATCCGGATCCCCGAGACGATCGACATGTTCACGCCGATCCTCGCGTCGGTGCCGATGCAGCTGTTGGCCTACTATATCGCCGTGAAGCGCGGCTCGGATGTGGACCAGCCGCGAAACCTGGCCAAGTCGGTGACGGTCGAGTAACCCCTCGACTGGCACGACGACAAGAACGCCACGGCGAGTCCGCCGTGGCCTTCCTGTTTTCCCGCCGATGGAGTGGCTATGCCTTCTTCTTGGCGGTTGGAGGCAGGTGACCGTTCAGCCGCAAGTAGATGGCGGACTGGCTGTAATGATCCGCCCAGTCGCCGGTCGTGATCGTCATGATTTTTGCCCGGGACATCGTGCGACCGCCGAAGAAGGGTAGCTGCTCCCCGAGTTTCGCGTCGTCCAACTGCGCCAGCGACTCGTCGCAGAACTGAAAGGTCTCACGCAACCGCGCCAGCAACGCGTCCTTCTTGTCGGTGGCGGTAATCTTGGAACGCGACGGAGCTTTGGTACCGGCGATCGAGCTACACAGATAGTCGTTCCCTTCGGCAAGGTGCACCACGATAGCGCCGAAGCTCATCTGCGCCTTCGTCGGCTTGAAGCCGTATTTGCCGGCCGGCATCTCGTCGGCCGCCGCCATCAGGTTCTTGCCGGCTTCCTGCGCGTTCTCACGGAAGGCCTGCGCGACAGGCGATGCTTGCTGTGCCGCCGCGAGCCCTGGCAGGAGAGCGGCGGCGATGATGGCGGCAGTGACTCGAAGACACATGGGCGGACACTCGGGTAGTGAGGGACATCCACGTTGCACCGCGGCGCCGCCGCCGTCCAGAGCGTCCGCGCCGGTACGCCCCTTGCCCTTCTAATTCAACCGGCCATTCGACCGGGGACACTGACATCGGCACGGAGGAATTATATGAGCACGATCGTGGACGCGGTTCATCAGACATTGAGCGGTAACGTCACCGAGCAGATCAGCGATCAGATCGGCGCCGATCCCGCGCAGACCCGCACGGCAATGGCCGCTGCGCTGCCCATGCTCCTCGCGGGAATGGCCAACCAGGCTCGGCAGCCAGGAGGAACGGAGGCCATCGACCAGCAGGCGCAGAATCACGCCGGAGTGCTCGGCGGTCTCGCCGACATGCGCCCGGGTGCTGGTGGTGGGGGAGGGGGAGGGCTGTCAGGCATGATGGCGGCGGCTGGGGGCCTGCTGCAGAGCGTTCTCGGACGGTCGCACGAGGATGTGCAGGCGGGCGTCGCGAAGACGAGCGGCCTCGACCCTGAGCAGACGAAGAAGCTCCTGATGATCCTGGCCCCGATCGTCCTCGGCGTGATCGCCCGGCACAGACAGCAGAGCGGGGCCCCCGCCGGCCAACTCGGTCCCGTGCTCGAGCAGGCTCAACAGGATGCAGAGCAGCGCGCGCGGGAGCACTCGCCTCAGCTCGGCGGGAAGCTGGGAGAGATCTTGGGGAGCATCCTGGCTCGGTAGACGATCCGGACGTTGGCGGCTGGAGCTCCGCATGCGTCTCCTGCTGCAGAGGGTTTCCCGCGCCGAAGTCAGGATTGACGGCGACGCGGGGCCCCGGGTGGCGGGGAGCATCGGCCGAGGATTCCTGCTTCTCGTGGGCCTCACCCACACGGACGGAGAGGAGGAGCTCGCGTGGATGGCCGACAAGGTCATCGGCCTCCGCCTGTTCGCCGACAATGAGGGGAAGATGAACCTCGGTCTGACGGACATCGACGGAGCGTTGCTCGTCGTATCCCAGTTCACGTTGTACGGCGACGCGCGCAAAGGCCGACGTCCGAGCTTCATCGACGCTGCCCCGCCCGCACTGGCCGTGCCCCTCTACGAGCGCTTCATCACCCTGTTGCGCGAGCGCCGGGTCCCCGTCGAGACCGGTGAGTTCGGCGCCATGATGGACGTCGAGCTGGTCAACGATGGGCCGGTCACTCTGTTCCTGGAGCGATGACCGGTCTCCGCGTCGTCCTCGCCTCGGCCTCTCCGCGCCGGCACGATCTCCTGGAAATGATCGGCATCGCGCACGTTGTCTTGCCGGCCGACATCGACGAGTCGTATCGGGATGGGGAGCTTCCGCGCGCGGGGGCCGAGCGAGTGGCGCGCGAGAAAGGAGCGCTCATCGCCGCAACCCAGAAAGACGTACTGGTGATCTCCGCCGACACCATCGTCGTCATCGACGATCGCGTGCTCGGTAAACCGACAGGCGGCAACGACGCGCAACGAATGCTGCGTCAATTGAGTGGGCGAACGCACGAGGTTCTCACCGCCGTCGCCACGACCCTCGACGGGCGGACGGAATCCGCTGTGGAAGAAGTGCGCGTGACCTTTCGCCAACTCTCCGACGAGCTGATAGCGCGCTATGTCGACACCGGGGAACCGCTCGACAAAGCGGGGAGTTACGGCATCCAGGGGTTCGGTGCGACCATAGTCGAACGGATCGATGGGGATTATTTCGCCGTCATGGGCCTGGCGTTGGGACGCCTGATCGAGCTGCTGCGCCGCCTCGGCGTTGTCTACGAATTCGACGGGGTGAGGCGAAGCACGCAGAAGCCTCTCGCGGCCCCGTCTCAGGCCCCCGGTGCGGCTCGATCGACCGGGGCGTAACGCTCGCGCCAGACTCCGAGCTTTGCCTCCACATCCTGCACCCCGATGCGGCTCATCCGGTCGGGGCGCGTCTCCATCGAGATCGGGTAATCCTCGCCCGGGTCGCCGTACGCATCGATCACGAGATCGTGGAAGCGCCGCCAGGGTCCCACGCGCTTCGGGTTGGTATACCCCATCAGACTGATCACCGGGCGCTCGAGTGCAACCGCCATGTGCAGCGGACCAGTGTCGATCGAGATGACGAGCGCCGATCCGTCGAGGATGCCCACCAGACGGCGAAGACCGCTGTCGAGCGCGCTCGCGGCGCGACCGGGCGCCAGCTGCGTGATCCGCCGCTCGGTGGCCTCCTCGTCAGGAGTCCTGGCACCAACGAGAACGGGTTGGAGGTGGTAATCAGTGTAGAGAATCTCGCTCAGGCGAGCCCACCGCTCGGCTGGCCAGCCTTTCTGCGGCTTGCTGCTTCCGATGACGAGCGCAGCGACGGGCCGGTCGACGTGCGCAAAGAACTCCCTCTGCCATCGGCGCTCCTCCGGCCAGGGACCGAGCTGCCAGGTGACGGGATCGGGCGCGATCCGCAGCGCGTCGAGGAACTCCAGGAATTCGTCCTGGATGTGCTGGCGAGGTCGCGGCGCGAGTCGGCGATTTGTGAACAGCCAGTTCAGGTCGCGGGCTCGCGCGCGGTCGTAGCCGAGCTTGACCGGAGATCGCGAGAAGGACGTGATCAGGCCGGCCTTGAAGTAGCTCTGCAGGTCGAGCACGACGTCGAACTCGCGCCGTGCGAGCTCGCGCCGAACGTCGACGAAAGCGCGCACGCCGCGCCGGCGGTCGAACGGGATGATCTCATCGACGGCCGGATGACCACGAACCAGGGTGGCGGGCCCGGGCTGCAGAACCCAGCTGAGCGTCGCCGCCGGCCACTGTCGCTTCAGCGCGGTGACCACCGGAAGGGTGTGCACGACATCACCGACGGCGCTCAGCATCACGATGCCGATGCGATTACATTGCATTCCCCGGAAATTATCCTATCGCCCGGCGTTCCGACACAGCGCGCATGGCTCGCACCCTGAAGCGACTCGAGGCCGCGTGGAAGCGGCTGCTGATGCGCACGCTATCCGGAGTGTTGCGCCGATCAGGTGCGCCGGCTGACGCTCCCGAGTGGGACGCCCGTCCGTACCGGGTGCTCTATCTGCGCTACGATCGCATCGGCGACATGATCATGGCGACCGGTCTCATCCGTGGGATCGCCCAGTCGCACCCGACGATTCAGCTCGATGTGCTGGCCTCGCCTCTCAACGCGCCCGTGCTGGAGGGGAATCCGTATGTCCGTTCCGTGCTCACGTTCGACCGGCGGCGCGGCTCCTCGTTCCGCGGAGCTCTTGCCACGCTCCGAAAGCGCCGCTACGACGTCGTGATCGATGGCATGGTGTTGACACCGTCGGTCACCACTTTGATGCTCATGTTGGCGACCGGCGCCCGATACCGGATCGGCATCGGAGGGCGGAGCAACGATTTCATCTACACGCTGCCGGTGGCACCTGCCGCGCCGGACGCGCACCAGATCGAGCAGTCCGCGGTGACGGCGGCCCCATTCGGCGTGGATGTGGCCACGACCGATTGGCGTCCCGAGATCTTTCTTTCCCCGCCCGAGCTCTCGGCCGCCGAGAGACGCTGGGAAACCGGTGGGTTGGGCACGGCGCCGCGGTGGACTCGGCTGCTCGTCAACGTGTCGGTGACCCTCGCGCACAGGCTCTGGCCGGAGGAGCGTTACGTGGCTCTGCTTCGCCACGTGCGCGATCGGTGGCCGGAGCTGCGCACGGTGGTGGTCGGCTCGCCGGGCGACCGGCCGAGGCTCGATCGCATCGCCGCGGCGGCCGGTGCGGAAGCGGTCGACACCCCGCACCTTCGTGATGCGCTGGCCCTCGTCGGCACCGCCGATGTGGTCTTCACCCCCGACACGAGCATCGCGCACGCGGCATCGGCCCTGCGGAAGCCCGCGGTTGTGATGCTGGTCGCCGGCAGCTCCCCCTTTGCTCCATACGCCGCTGCCGGACGAGCGCTCTACAGCGAGGGCCCGACGCTGGAGTCCCTGCCTCTCGCTTCGGTGATCTCCGCGGTCGATGAGGTGGTCGCTCGAGCGCAGGTGAGTGCTCCCCAGAGCGTGGCGGGATGACCCCGGCGCCGCGACCGCCTGCTCGCGTGCTGTTGATCCAGCTGCGGCGGCTTGGCGATGTGTTGCTCACGACACCCCTGCTCGACGATCTGCACGCGGCTTTCCCGACGGCGCGCACGGATTTCCTCGTCGGACCCGCCGCCGCGCCGCTCCTCGAGGGATTGGCTCTCGGGGGTGAGCGGATCGTGTACGACCGCGATCACGCGTGGTCAATGGCGAGGCGCATTCGGGCGCAGCAGTACGATTGGGTGGTGGACGTGCAATCCAGCCCGCGTACGGCGATGTTGGCGCGACTCTCGGGGGCGCGGGTTCGAGTCGGCTGGAAGATTCGGGGGTGGGCGTGGGTGTACACACACCGGCTCTCGCGACGTGGTCGTCCGACGGAGTACGTCGTGCGCGAGCGCCGCCGGCTGCTCGAGCTGATCGGGGTACCCCCTCTGGGCACGCGTCCTCGCCTCGTGATGACACCGGAAGAGCGCTCCGCCGGCGAGGCGCGGCTTCGCGTTGCGGGAGTGACGCTCGGAGCTTCGCGCATCGGGTTGGTGCTGTCGTCCGGTGAGCCGACGAGAGAGTGGCGAGTCGAGGGCTTCGCCACGGTCGTCGCCTCGGTCGCGGCCGCCGGCCTGCTACCGGTCGTCTTTCAGAACCCCGGAGATGAAGCCAGAGTGGCTCAGCTGCGATCGCTCACGAGCGCGGGCATCGTGGCATCGATCCCTGAGCTCCGCGAGTTTCTCGGTGCGCTCTCGACCTGCCGCGCTCTCGTCTCCGGTGACACCGGTCCCGCTCACATGGCGACCGCGATCGGTGTGCCGACCGTGACGATCTACGGCTCACAACTGGCCGCCGCCTGGAACCCGGGTCTGCCCACCAGCGTCGCGCTGCAGGGTCGAGAGACGAGCGCCGAGAGCGTGCTGGCGAAGCTCTTCCCACTCCTGCCGTCCTGAATCGGAAGGTCCTTGCAGTCCGGCCGCAGGGCACCAGATTGCGCGCGGGCACCGTTTCGCAGGTACTTCCAGCGGATATCGGGATGGACAACAGCATCGGACAGCTCATCGCGCGCCTCGCCCGGACCAACGTCGAGCTCTGGCACGAGGAAGACAAGGCCCGGGTGACCGACGATCAGCAGGTGGCAGCGGCCAAGCGCGCTGTCGACAAGCTCAACCAACAGCGCAACGACCTGATCGAGCAGATCGACGAGGCGGTGGCGGAGGTGTGTCGATCGGCGCCGAGCGCTCGCGATGGCTGAGACCGTGGGGTCGCTGGCCGATAAGTTGAGCATCGTCGAGCTCAAGATCTATCATATGTGGGAGCAGTCGCGGCGAGAGGATGCGTCGCCCGAGTTCCGAGCTCAATGCGACGGCAAGCTGGAGGTGCTGCGACTTCAACGCGATGATCTTGCCGGGGAGCTCACGGCGCTGCTGGCGGATATCGCGAGCGGCCAAGTCGTTCCGAAGGTGTATCGCCAGTTCAAGATGTATAACGATCCGAAGTATCGGCCCGGCGCTCAGTCCAGTCGCTGAGCGCGCGCGGGGACGGGCAGCGTCGGCTCGGCGAGCAGGCTGTCGGCGGCGGCGAGAATGGCCGCCGCGCTGATCCCGTCGGGCGAGCTCGCGACGACCTCCCGGGAGGCCCCGATCCCCTGCAAACGGGTGCGCGGATGGAGGCTCGGAGGGAACACGCCGACACACGCGGTGCCGAGAGCATTGGAGACGTGGAGCGGGCCCGAGTCGTTTCCCACGTACAGCCGAGCAATCGATGCTGCGGCAGCGGCATCCGCGAACGTTCCCTGGCTCACCTGGTCGATGTACAGCCACCCGGGTCGGGAGCCGGCATTGGCTCGCAGCCCATCGAGCTCACTCGGACTGCCGTTCCAGAGCACCGTGAGCCCTCGCGAGGGCATCGCGGTCGCGAGGTCGAGCCATACCGCAAGAGGCGCACGGCGCTCTGGAACGGAGGCGAAGGGGTGAAGCATCACGATGGGAGCGGAGCCGAGCGCGGCGCGCAGCGCCGCAACCCGGGGGCCAAGCTTTGCGGGCTCGAGCTCGTAGCGCAGGTCGCGCGGGGCGATGCCGAGAGGCGCGAGGAGCCGGGACAGCTCACCAACGATCGGGCGCGAGCGGTCTTCGGCTGGGAGGACCGTCGTGAGGAAGAACGTGTTGCGGTGGCGCGCGAGGGCGATGCGAGAGCCGATGCCGGTTGCCCACACAGCCGCGCACGCGCGCCACTGCGGCGAGGTGACGATAGCGGTGTCGTAGCCGCGAGCGCGCACCGATCGAACAGTTCGGATGAAGAGACGCCGGGAGCCTTTGCCCCGTCCGGGCGAGCGATCCCAGAAAGGGTCCGAGGCAAAGTGCTCGTCGATCTCCGGAAAGAGCGCTCCGACATCGCGCGCATACGCCTTGCACCAGAGTCCGAGCCGGGCGCGCGGAAAATGCTCGCGCAGCGGACGTGCCAGGGCAGAGGAGAAGACGAGGTCGCCGGCGTTGTCCAGGCACACCAGCAGAATGCTGCTCGGCGATTGCGGCTCGGCCATGCGTGTCGCGAAGCGGGATCCACCGTCGGACGGGCCGCGTAATGTCGTCAGCATCGGCGAGAGCGGCAAGCACAGGCGCGAGCAGGCTGTGCATTCTGCACATCGCGACGGAGCGCGGTTGGCGGGGAGGTGAGCGACAGACCCTCTGGCTCGCCGACTGGGTCCAACGGCTGGGACACCGATGCTTCCTGGCAACGCGGCCCGGCGAGCCCCTGTGGGAGCGCGCGGAAGCGCGGGACATCGAGCGAATAGCGGTGTCGCCGCGATCGGAGGTGGACGTGGGCGCGGTGCTGCGGCTTCGCAGCGCGATCGTGCGCGAAGGCGTGCAGATCGTCCATGCCCACACCGCGCACGCCGTATCGCTCGGTGCGCTCGCCACGCTCCGTACGGCCGCTCGGATGGTTGTTACCAGACGAGTGGACTTCCGGCTGCGCACCAACACAGGGTCGCGGTGGAAGTATGGTCGCGCGCGAGCGCTGATCGCCGTCTCGCGCGCCGTGGCCAGAGTGCTGGAAGCGGCCGGCGTCGCACCGCACCGTATCCACGTGATCCCCGACGGCGTGGATCTCACGCGGCGGATCGGGCCTCCGTCGCCGCACACCCTCGGTGTCCTCGGTATCACACCGGGCCGACCTCTCGCTGTTCAGGTAGCCGCACTCGTGCCGCACAAAGATCCGCTCACGTTCGTGCGCGCGATCGCGGTGGCGCGCGAGCTGGCGCCCAGCCTCCAGGCGCTGATGCTGGGCGCCGGTCCTCTCGACGCGGTCGTCCGGACAGAGATCGCTCGGCTGGAACTCGGAGGCGTGGTGCATCTCGCTGGGCACCGTGAGGACGCCGACGAGCTGATGTCCGCTGCCACCATCGTCACGCTGAGCTCGGAGGAGGAGGGGATGGGCAGCGTGCTGCTCGATGCCGCGGCGCTCGGTAAGCCGGTGGCGGCGACGAGTGCCGGGGGAATTCCGGAAGTGGTCCGCGACGGAGAGACCGGACTGCTGGTGGCGGTGCGCGATCCGCACGCGCTCGGTCTCGCGATCGCGCGGCTGGTTGCCGATGAAGCCCTGGCGAAGCAGCTCGGCGACGCCGCGAGGCAACGCGTCCAGGAGTTCTCGATGGACCGCTGCGCGACCAGAAACGTTGACGTCTACGAGCGGGTGCTGGCGGGGGAGGGAAAGGGAGCGGTGCGATAGAGATTCTCCCATCGTGCCACCTTTTCCAGCACGTCGTCCACGCTGATCCGTGGCATGCGATCCAACCGATGCTCCAGGGAGATCGGATAGTCCTCACCGCCCTCTCCGTAGGCGTCCACGATCAGGTCGTGATATCGGCGATACGGCCCGACCCGTTTGGGGTTGTTGTAACCCATCAGACTGATGACCGGTCGCTCGAGCGCCACCGCCATGTGCAGCGGCCCGGTGTCGAGCGAAACGACCAGCGCGGATCGGTCCAGAATCGCCACCAGGTCGCGTAGTGACGCGCCCAGGGTGGAGAGCGGGCGATGTCGGGCGCGGTCGGCGATGAGGCGCTCGGTTTCGAGCTCGCGAGGCGATCGTCCCCCCACAAGCGCGGGCTGCAGGCCATGTTGCTCGAACAGCGTGTCGGAGAGCGTCGCCCAACGGTCCGGTAGCCACTCTTTCTGCCGCTCGCTACTTCCGATCACCAGGGCGACGACGGGACGCTCCGTGCCCGCGAGCAGCGCGGGCAGCCGCCCGCGTTCGGCCGGCCACGGCCCGAGCTGCCACTCCACCGGCTCCGGATCGATGCCGAGAGCGTGCAGGAACTCGAAATACTGGTCCTGGACGTGCTGGGCCTCGTGTGGCGGGATGCGGCGAGTCGTGAAGAGCCAGTTGAGGTCGCGAGCCCGGGCTCGGTCGAATCCGAGCTTCTGGGTGGCGGGAGCGAGCCACGTCACGAGTCCCGCCTTGAGGTACACCTGCAGATCGATCAGCAGATCGGCCGGCTGCCCGCGCAGAGAACGTCGCACGTCGAGAAGCCCCAGCCAGCCTCTCTTCTTCTCGAACACCACGATCTCATCCACCGCCGGATGTCCACGCACCAGCGACGCGGGGCCGGCCTGAAGCACCCACGTGATGCGCATTGCCGGCGCATGTCGCTTGAGCGCGCTCACCACCGGCAGCACGTGAACCGTGTCTCCGATCGCGCTCATCATCACGATCGTGACGCGGTCGAGGCCGCTCATTGCGGCTCGGATGAGGCCGACCGGATCTGGCGCTCCATCCAGGCGAGGTCGTCCTCGTCGATGGGACAGCCGTGAAGTCGGCGCCACTTCCGAGCGGACCTCGCGAAGCGCCGCATGTTGGCTTCGCCGGCGCGGCCGCGGGAAGGGTCATCGAACCAGACCCGATCCACATCGAGAAGCAGCGCCTCCAACTGCCCGTTGTCATCTCGGCGGACGAGCACGTTCTTGAGATTGAGATCGGGATGCCGCACACCGGTGACGTCGAGAAGAGTGAGAAGGGTCACGGTGGCGGCGAGCAAGCAGCGCCGGGAGTCGTCGTCGTCCGCATCGATCAGCGCCGCCGCCAGGTCCCGACCGCCACTGACTTCGCGAGTCACGACATCGGAGCTGCGGAAGATGCTGCCGGCCGGATAGGTGGCGAAGGCGAGGACCTCGGTGGTCGGCACGCCGAGCCTCGACAGCCGGAGCGACGTCCGCAGCTCGCGGGGAGCGCGAGTCGCACCGACGAATCGCTCGCCGGTGAGTGGGGAGAGCAGTCCACCATGCCGGGAGCGGCGGATGACAACATCCGCGGCATCGTCCGGGAGCGGCACGGCGTAGGCGATCCCGCGGCCAGCGAGCTGGCGCGACAGCGGATGATGCGCGGCATAGTCGTAGAGCGTCCCCTCGCCGAGAGCCCGAGTGAGAGAACGCAGCAGGGAGGCCAGGCACATTCCGTCCACGTCGCCGACTCGAAAGGGGACGTATCCGGGTGCCTCCATCATCATGCCCTCACGTCTTGACGCTGTACACGGGTACGGGGCGGCTCTTTCCCTTGAGCTCGATGGAGGGTCGCTCCGTCATCTCGGGCGGATTGCGCAGAGCCTGGCGGAAGTCCGCGGACACCAGGACCTCACCGCCATCGGCCAGCTTGCAGAGGCGGCTTGCCGTATTGACGATATCGCCGATGACCGTGAACTCCAGTCGGCGCTCGGAGCCAATGTTGCCGGCGAACGCCTCGCCGAAGCTCAGGCCGATGCCGATGTGCAGCTCCGGCCGGCGCTCGGCCCGCCAGCGCTCGTTCAGAACCGTCAGCTGTCGCATCATGTCGAGAGCCGCCGCCATCGCCAGGTCGGCGTCATCGACAGTGCCAATGGGTGCTCCCCATTGAGCCATCACCGCATCGCCGATGAACTTGTCGAGAGTGCCATCGTGTCGGAACACGCAATCCACCATAGCCGTGAAGTACTCGCTCAGAAGAGTCGCGACTTCGTCCGGAAGCATCGCCTCGGACAGCGCGGTGAAGCCGCGGATGTCGCTGAACAGAATGGCGACCGGACGCTTGTCGCCACCCAGCTTGACAGTGTCCGGCGCGCGGGCAATGCGGGCGGCGAGCTGCGGAGCGAAATAACGCTCGAAGTTGCTGCGCACCAGTGCTTCCCGCCTGATCCGCTCCGCGAACGCGCTGTTCTCGATGGCGACCGCGGCGATGTTCGAGAATGCGATGAGAAAGTCGAGATCATCATCGCCGAAGCGTTGGATCGCGTTCACGTTATCGACGTACAGGATGCCGAGCACGGTGTCTTCGGCGCCCATCAGCGGCGCGCACATCGCCGAACGTACGCTCTGCATCAAGATGGACTGTCCGCCGAAGCGTTGGTCCTCCGGCGCGTTCTCCGACAGCACCGCCACCTTGCCCTGGACCACCGTGCGCGCGATCGACTGGGGCACCGGCCGGTTGGTGAGTGGCCCGGTCCGATCACGGGCCACGCGCGAGCTCAGCTCCCCCTCCGGATCCATGAGCATGATGGCGATCCGGTCCACGTCCATGATCTGGAAGACGAAACCGGCGATCTTCTCGAGCAGGGCGTCGACGTCCACCGCACCCGAGAGCCCCTTCGATACCTCGAGCAGGAGGGCGAGCTTCTTCTCGATGCGCGCGCGATGATCCGGCAGGGTGTCGAGCAGGCTGGTTCCGCCCAGCGCGCTCAGCTGGGTCGCGAGTACGTTGCGCGGTGTCGCGAGCACCGGGCGCTGCCGAACGATGGTGGGTCCGCCAGCGGTGGTGCTCGTCCGTTCCGCCATCGTCGCGACGGACGATGTCGGCGTCTCTGCCGAGACCGACGGCTCGATGAGGCGGACGCGGAAGACGACCTTCCCGAACGTGACCTCATCGCCCGGCCGGATCTCGGCGCTCTGGACCCGGTTGCCGTTATGATAGGTGCCGTTGCTGGAGCCGAGGTCCCGGACGCGCAGGACATCGGAGTCGCACTGGAGCTCGGCGTGTCGCCGGGAGATCGTCGGATCGAACACCGGAATGTCACTGCTCACCGCGCGACCGACGATCAGCGGCGCTCCTTCGCGCAGCTCGAACGCGCGGTCTCCGATGGCACTGATGAGCTGGAAGGGCATCGCGATCCAATATGTACGAATATTCGTGGATCGCCTAGCCACGCATCCGGAGCGGCGGATCGGTGCCAGCCTCAGGGTCTGCCCGCGGCGGTGACCCTGGGCAGCTGTCCGATCGCCGTGAGCAGCGCGCGCGCTTTGTTCTCGGTTTCTTCCCACTCCCGCTCGGCGACCGAATCGGCCACGATTCCCGCCCCCGTCTGCACCGATGCCACGCCGCCGGCGATGACGCACGTTCTGATTGTGATGGCGAGATCCATGCGACGATCGCCGGCGGCGATGTAACCGACAGCGCCGGCGTACGGTCCCCGGCGCTCTGGCTCGAGCTCATCGATGATCTCCATCGCGCGCACTTTTGGCGCCCCGGTCATCGTGCCGGCGGGAAAGGTCGCTCGGAAGACGTCCAGCGCCGAAGCGTCCCCGGCGATCTCCCCTTCCACCTGGCTCACGATGTGGAGCACGTGGCTGTAGCGCTCCACCGCCATCAGCTCGGTTACCTCGACGCTCCCGAAGCGGGCAATGCGACCGACATCGTTTCGTCCGAGATCCACGAGCATGACGTGCTCGGCGCGCTCCTTCTCATCGGCAAGCAGCTCGGCGGCGAGTGCCTCATCCTCCTCGCGAGTCAGACCGCGCGGCCGGGTTCCGGCGATGGGGCGAACCGTCACCCGCCCTCCGGCCACTCGGACGAGCAGCTCGGGCGAGCTTCCGACGAGCTCCACTCCGTCCAGGATGAGATGATACATGTACGGCGACGGGTTGAGCGCCCGCAGTGCCCGGTAGAGTGCTGCCGGATCGAAATCGAGGGGAACGTCGATGCGACGCGCGAGAAGAGTCTGGAAGCAATCGCCAGCCACGATGTACTCGCGGATGCGCTCGACAGCCCGCAGGAATTCGTCGCGCGGATACGAGGACCGGCCGCGGGCCGGCGGAGCGCTCCGATCGAGGGTGAGTGGTGGTACGCGAACCGGGGCGTACAGCCGCTCGGAGATCGCGTGGGTCTCTTCTTCGGCGGCGGCGTACAACCGGCGCAGCACCGGCTCGTCCGATCCGGCGGGCACGCTCACTCCGACGACGATCCGTGCCTGCGAGCGCAGGTTGTCGATGATGACAAGTGATCGGGTCAGCACGAACAGCGCATCGGGGACGTCGAGCGCCCGGGCCGGCGGATGCGGAAGACGCTCGATGAGGCGCACGACGTCATAGCCGAAGTAGCCCACGGCCCCGCTCCAGAAACCTCCGAGCTCGGGCACGCTCGCCGGTGCTTCCCGGATGAGCAGCTGTCGCAGATCGGCGAACGGATCGGCGGGACGTCGCTCCTTCTCCCATCCTCGTTCCGGGTGCCACTCGTCCACGACGCCATCGCGCAGGCGCCACGCTCCGCGGGGCTCGGTGCCGAGAAAGGTGTAGCGGGACCAGGTCTCGCTTCCCGCCGGCGCGCTCTCGAGAAGAAACGCGAACGGACCCTTTCTCAGCTTGGCGAAGGCGGAGACGGGTGTCTCCACATCGAGTAGACAGTCGCGCCACACCGGCACCAGAATATCGGCACCGGACTTGCCCGCGGCCACGTGCGAGAGAAAGCGATCGAAGCTCACGCCGCTTGCTGCTCCCGAGACGCCCGGCGATATTCGCAGATCATGCTTCGTTTCCTCGCGGCGATGTCGGCCGCGTGCTGGATCGTGGGGTTTGGGCTCGCCGCGCCCAGTGTGTCACTGGCGCAGAGCTGGAACGATGCGCGCACCCTGACGCTCGTCCAGCGCGCCACCGAGCTCCGGGCCAGACAGATCGCCGACACGGCGCTGCGCGACTATCAGGCGACGGCGCATGGCTACCTGACTTTCCTCGCCCAGCTCGGCTCTCGCCTCGAGCACGGCCAGCCGGCCGCCGAGATGTTCACGGAGCCCCCCAAGGTCGTCAAAGCGGATGAGCTCGCGCTCAAAGTCTACTGGCGAGCGCCGAATCTCAGCAAGCAGGTCATCGAGGGACGCCGTGACTCGCTGCTGCTCCCCACCGACATTCAGTATCACCGCGATCACCTGGGCATCATCCAGAACAACTTTCCGAGCATCATCCGGCTCGGCGAAGGTGACGAGGTGGCCGACGTGCCACATCCTCTCTCCCCGGTCGGTCTCCGGGAGTACGACTACGCGATCCGTGATTCTCTCCTGATCACGCTTCCGGACCGCAAGCTGGCAGTGTACGAGGTACGGGTTCGTCCGAGGAACGACCGCGTGCCGAGGGTGATCGGTGCGGTCTACATCGATCGGGAAACGGCGGACGTGGTGCGGATGGCGTTCAACTTCACGCGCGCGGCCTTCCTCGACAAGGATCTCGATGATCTGGCGATCGTGCTCGAGAACGGCCTCGTCGAGGGGCGCTTCTGGCTCCCGACGCGCCAGGAGGTCGAGATCCGCCGCTCCGGCAGCTGGCTCGACTTTCCGGCGCGCGGAATCATTCGCGGGCGGTGGGAGATCTGCTGCTACGCGGTGAACGCCGGTCTCGCTGCATCCCTGTTCGCCGGCCCGGAGATCGTGGAGTTGCCGCGGCGGTTGATGGCTCAGCACCACTGGGAAGGACGCATTCTCGACTCCCTCCCGCCGGACGTGCGGGCGGTGACCGATGCGGACGTGCAGCGCGTTCAGCGCGAGGCGAGAGAGCTCGTGCGCGCGGACGCGCTCGCCAGCACGACGGGGACGCGGCTGTCCGCGAGGCGCGTATCCGATTTCGTCCGCGTGAATCGCGTGGAAGGACTGGCAGCCGGGGGTGCGGCGATCGTGCGCCTCGGTGCTGGTCGCAGCCTGTCGCTGGGCGGTCGATATGGTGCCGACGACCGCCAACCGAAAGGTCGCGTGGCTCTCTCCGTGCAGCGCGCCAGCGGCGTGGGGATCGAGCTCTACGCCGAACGCGGCTACCGTGAAGCCGGCGATGTCGCTGAGCGCTCACTGCTCATCAACAGTGTGGCCGCTCAGGAATTCGGCTCGGACCATACCGAGCCGTTCGATGTCCGGGGAGGCGGGGGCGGCCTCGAGCTCGGTGAGCACGCCGGCCTCCGGTGGCGCGTCGACGCCGCGTACTTCCGCGAGGCGCCCCTGTCCATCCACGCCGCCCCGTTCGCGGGCCGGTACGCAGCCACGATCCCCGCGGCCCGGGGCGGAGTCCGTCGGGCCACGCTGACGGTGGAGCGTCCCACGGCGCTCTCCTGGCAGGGAGCCGACCTCCACTGGATGGCCGAGATACGCGCCGCGGCTTACACCGCTATCGACTCAGCTGGCCTCGAAGGCGGGCGGAGGCTCCGCGACTTCGCGCGTGGCTGGCTCGCCGCCGAGGTCGAGCGGCCGATCCGTGGCGGGCAGCGGATCGTCACCAGGACCACGCTCGCGGCCGTGAGCCGCGGATCCGCCGAGCCGGCGCAGGATCTCGTCTATCTCGGAGGATCAATCTCCGCTCCCGGTTACGACTTCCATCAGTTCGCGTCTCGTCTGGGTGCGAGTGAGCATGTCGAGTTGCGCATGCCGGTCCCGTTCGCGGCGATCGGACTCGGGCGCTTCGGTCGCGCCCCCGGGTCGGCGACGCTGGCACCGTTCGCACATCTCATCTACGTGGACGATGCACGATCGGGTCGCGCCGCCGCGCAGGGGTGGTATCCGAGCATCGGCGTCGGCGGCCTGCTGTTCTTCGATCTGCTCAGGTTCGACGTCGCTCGCGGGCTCCGCGCCGGCCGGTGGAGCTTTTCTCTGGATGTCACCCGCGCGCTGTGGGGCGTGCTGTGACCGGCAGGGCGACCGAGGCGCGTATCGCGACCGTCGATGCCTACGTGATCCGGTGGCGGGAAGAGCGATGGGAGATCTTGCTGCTGCAGCGCGCGCCGGACACGCGTTGTCCGGGCGCCTGGGAGGTGGTGCACGGACGACTCGAGCACGGCGAACGCCCGGAAGAGGGAGCGCGCCGAGAGGTGCGTGAGGAGACCGCGCTCGACATCCAGCGTCTGTACAGTATCGCCGTCCAGCCGTTCTACCTTCCCGCCACGAGCATTGTCACCCTTGCTGTCGTGTTTGCCGCCGTCGTTGCCCTCGAGAGCCGGGTCAAGCTCGGACCCGAGCACACCAGCTTCGAGTGGCTGTCGCTCCGCGCCGGCTCGGAGCGTGTGGCCTGGCCCCGCTCCCGCTCGGCGCTGTCGGACATCGAGATGCTGCTTCGCGGCGGGAACGCTGGCGCGGTGGAGGATGTGTTGCGGGTGCCCTGATGTCGGCGCCGCGGCGGGGCTCTACTCGCCGCGCTTCGTGTGGCTGGACGGATCCAGGGTGAGCCCCGGGGAGGGCGCATTTGGCTTCACGCGCACCGTCTTGGCCGGGATCCCGACATTGACGTGGTACGGTCGCACATTCTTGGTCGCCACCGCTACGGCGCCCACCATGGCCTGCGCTCCGACGCGAACTCCGGCGAGAACGGTCGCGTGATAGGTGATGCGCACTCCATCCTCGAGAACGGTGGTGAGATTGGCGACGTCTTTCTGCTCGACGATGCTGTGAGTGTGGCTGTAGATGTTGGCGTAGTCGCTCACCGAGACCTTGTTGCCGAGCACGAGGCCGCCGCGATCGTCGAGCAGGACGTGTCGGTGGATGACGACGTCGTCGCCGACCTCGAGGTTGTAGCCGAACGAGAACTCGACGTGCTGGAACGCCTTGAAGTTGCTGCCGCAGCGCTTGAAGATGTAGGGCGCGAGGAGGCGGCGCAGGCGAATGCCGACGTCGACGTTCTGTCCGCCGATGACGGTGCGATCGAACGAGTACCAAAGCCAGAGCAGCGGCTTCACGATCTGGAAGCGCGCGTCGTCGCAGTCCGCGTAGTACTCGGGCTCGAGGGTGATGTTGCGAGGGTCGAGCGAGAGCAGAGCTGCCCGCGTCCCCAGGGGAAGGCCCTCGTCCTCGACGGCAGTGTCCCAGCTCTTCGCGTGGTCGGGGTAGACGATCTCGCAGAGGGTCTCCCGGCAGATGAGGGACCGATCGGCGGTCGGATCCGAGAGCCGACCGGAGAGCTGCTCGAGCCATCGATCCAGAACATTCTGTCCCGGAGTGCGGCCGAGCGTGCGCAGGGGAAGGAATGGCACGGCTACAGCCCTCTCCAGGCCCGCGGCATCAGGATGCCCGGAGCGGGAATAGACACGCTCATGGCTTCTTCGCCGCTCGGGATCGCACCGAGGTTCTCTCCCGATCGATCGTCTGCAGGGTATTCTGCCAGCTGTTGCTCTGGACCGCTTCGACCGAGAGGGTGAGCGGCTGGCCGACGTTCACATCGCCGTCGAAGATGTAGATCGCGCTCTGCACTTCCCGCTGCCGCACACGTTGCTCGCCGAACCCGGAGGAGAGTGGAAGGATCTCGATTGGCCGGTAGTCGCGTCCACCGCTGATGATCACGATCTCCTGTGGGCTGAACCGGGCATCACGCTCGACCCCGTAGAAGGAGATGTACCAGAGGCTCGGGTTGCGCAGGTTGTGTCGCGACGACAGCACGGCGACCGTGTCGCGCCTTCCCTCGACCAGCGCCCGCATGGCGCGGTACGAGTCCGGCGAGAGCAGGCGGATCACCCCTTCGTCGAGGGGGATCGCGCGCACCTGGATGGATTGGAGCTGCACGGAGATCGCGATCTGCTCCTGGCGCAGCGTTCCGAATCCGGGCTGCACGAGATCGGCACCCGTCGTGTCGACGCGCGTGACGGCGACCGCCGATGGCGCCTGGGCCCGGGCCGACGGGCTCGAGGCACATCCGGCAGCGAACGGGATCACGAGCGCGAGCGCGTGCCCCAAGCCCGGCCGATGCGACAGCAGAGCGGAGATGATCACGGAGATCTCCAGGAAGGCTGATCGAGAAGCGACACCACCGCCGACGCCAGCTCATCTCGTCCCTCTCCCGTCTCGGCGCTGAAGGGGAGGAGCTGATCGTCCTCGACCGCGAGCTCGCGCGCGATCTCGCCAATCCGCCGGTCGCGCTCCTTCCTCGGGAGCTTGTCCACTTTCGTCGCCACCACGATGGTGGGAACGCCGAGGTCGGAGAGGAAGTCGAGCATCAGGACGTCGTCGGTGCTGGGAGTGTGCCGCGCATCCACGAGTTGTACCACCCCTCTCAGCTCCGGGCTGCGCTGCAGATATCCCTCGATGAGCGGCCTCCACAGCTCTCGCCGATCCTTCGAGACGCGAGCATAGCCGTAGCCCGGGAGATCCACCAGAGTGAAAGCGTCATTGATGCGAAAAAAATTGATCTCGCGCGTCTTGCCGGGTGTCTGACTCACCCGCGCCAGGGCTCTTCGGCGAACCAGGCGGTTCAGGAGGGAAGACTTGCCGACGTTCGAGCGGCCGCTGAAGGCGATCTCGGGCAACCCGGAGGAAGGACGCCAACCGCCGGCCTCTGCCATCCCGCCGAGAAACTCGATCTCGTGGATGACGAGCGGATCGACGGCGGCGACCGGCACGATGCGCGCGCTGGCGGCGGGTCCGAGGCCGCTCAATGGAGGAGCTCCGCCGCCGCGTGATCCGACGGCTGACTCGGTGCGCTCGCTGTCCGGAGCTCGAGCGGGGGGCGGCGAAGCGCCAGCGCGAGTACCTCGTCCATGCTGTTCACGGGGTGCACACGTAGCTTCTCGCGGATGTCCTCGGCCAGCTCCTCCACCTCCCGAGCGTTGCCTGCGGGGATGATCACCTCGGAGATTCCGCTGCGCAGCGCCGCCACGACCTTCTCCTTGAGACCGCCGATCGGCA
>JBBSGP010000012.1:0-79039 GCA_038253885.1 Gemmatimonadales bacterium
ACCCGGCTGGCCTGCGTCTGGGGCTCCTGGAGCTCCTGGGCGATGTGCCGGTCGAGCGGCATCATCGCCGCCGTGCCGATGATCACGCCAGCCGCGAACAGGGCGTCGCCGCGAACGAACAACCGGCGGTTGTCCGAGATCCGGCGCGCGCTATCGGGGGTGAGTGACACCGCTCGCGATGTCACGCCGACGCCGGCATTGGCCGGTCGGCTCTGCGAGCGGGCCGAGCCGGGCCCGACGGCCAGCGCCAACACGAGCGCGAGGAATGCTGCGGAGCGGGTTCTCCCGCCACGGGGCGATCGGTGCACGCTTCAGTCGGTTCGGGAAGCGAGTCGGGTCAGAACGCGTGCGACCAGCCCATTCCGCGCACGTGGCGTCCGACCAGTGGAACGACGTCCGAGGACGCGAGCCAGCGGACAACCCCAAGGTGACTTCGCGACGCGTCCTCCACCAGACCCGAAGGCAATGGAGAATCCGGAGCGCGGTCCAGAACCGTACGTCCCCTCTGGACAGCCCGATGGGCGAACGCGGACCCGATGACCAGCGCCAGAGGATAGTCGCTCACCCAGTGCACCCCATTGTTCACCATCACGAAGGCGACGAGCCCCGTTGTGGCATAACCGATGGGGCGGACGAATCGCTTCTCGGGGTAGTTCTCCGCGACGACGAGCACCGTCGACCAGAGCGCCGCGAGATGGCCCGAGGGGAAAGCATCGTACCGCGGGACGTTCTCGGCATACGCAGAGGGGCTGGGAAAGGGCCGCCACCGGCCACCGCTGACCGTCGCCGTGCCGGGCGTCTCGCGGCCGGCGATATGCTTCCCGAGCTGGGCGGCGATACCCACGCCCATGAGCGCCTCGGTGATCTCGCTCGCGGTGCGCAACGCGCGATAGTCGTTCCGGAGCGATCCGAATGCCAGAAAGGATCCGGCCACGCCGAGCTGTGTCCAGCCATTTCCGAGGAAGTAGAGGCCGGAGCTGAACGTTGTCGGTAGCTCGAGCAGGCCGCCGACACGGATCTCGGTGTGGTTGGTGGACAGGGAGATCCGCCGGCCGAAGCGCTGTGTCTCGTCCACGATCTGCTGGTCGGTCGCGACCAGGAGCGCGGTGCCGGCGACCATGCCGCCGAGCACGAGGAGACTGTGGCGATCGCCCGCACGTCGAGTGACCTCGGCGAGATCCCGCGGGACGCTTCGCACCGACTGGAGCCGCGCGGGCCGCGTGAACAGGAAAAACCGATCGGGCGCAACGCGATACGTCTGGGGGAGCGTCGTTCGCGGAGCGGCGGCTGCGGAGTCCGCGATCGGCGCGCTCTTCTGTTGGGCCAGCGCGATCCTGCCGCAGAGGATCGTGGCGGCGAGAAGGAGTGAACCAGGGTAACAATGCACCGGAGCAGGGTAACGGGTCCCGAACGAGGCTGCAACGGCGCAGTGCCGACGCTCCCATCCTCGTCGAGGAGCCCCGTGGCCGCTTGCCCTTTGCGATGGAGAGGGTTAGCTTTTTTGACAGCGACACACGCGCATTCGTGCGCGGCACACGTTCCAATTGAAACTGGGGCCTGCACTCGCGGGCTCTTTTTTTATGTGTGTCGCCACCAGGACGAGCGGCATTCGGCCGCACCCCGGAGGAACACCGCCCATCGCGAGCGCACATCGCGATTCTCCGTGGAGTCGGCGCGCGGTTCATGCCGGGCGATGACGACACGAAAATCAGGAGTTAGGCTATGCGTACGACCGGCACCGTGAAGTGGTTCAACGACGACAAGGGCTTCGGATTCATCACTCCCGCGGATGGACAGAAGGATTGCTTCGTCCATCATTCGGCCATCCAGGGCAGCGGCTTCAAGTCGCTGACCGAGGGAGACAAGGTCGAGTTCGACGTCGTGCAGGGGCAGAAGGGGCCCGCTGCCGAGAATGTCTCGAAGGTGACCGCTTGACGGTCCTGACGCTGGGGTGAGAGCCTCGGCGTCATCTGAACGGCCGGTCCGATGAGAATCGGGCCGGCCGTTCTGGTATTCGGCGCGTCGGGTCGGCAGATTCGAGTTTCCGTCCACCACGAGTATCAATGACCCGCGTCGGTGCCACCGTCCTCGCGCTGTTGCTCTGTGTCGTTCGGCTTCCGGGGCAGAGTTCGCTCGCGACCACTCACCGGCTCATGCCATCTCCCACGACCGTCGCGTGGGGCTACTACGATGCGGCCGCGCCTCCAGTTCTTCGCGTGAGCTCGGGCGACCGGGTGATCGTCGGGACGCTGATCACCTCCAGCCCGACACGCCTCGAAGGAGCAGGCGTCGCGCCCCGCGATGTCGAGCAATCGCTCCGCGACATCTACGCGTCAGTCACGAACAAGGGCCCGGGCGGCCATATCCTGACCGGCCCCATCTTCGTCTCCGGCGCAGACTCGGGCGATGTGCTCGAGGTGCGCATCCGCAAGATCGCCCTCGCGCTGCCCTACGCGTACAATGGCTTCGGCGCGAAGAGCGGTTTTCTTCCCGAGGACTTCGGTTACGCGAAGATGCGCATCATTCCGCTCGATGCCCGCAGGATGACGGCGCATTTCGCCCCCGGCGTCGACATCCCGCTGCGTCCCTTCTTCGGGAGTATCGGTGTGGCTCCGCCCAGGTCGGCCGGCCGTATCAATAGCGCCCCACCCGGCGTTCATGCCGGCAATCTCGACAACAAGGAGCTGGTGGCCGGCACGACGCTATTCATTCCGGTCCACACCCGCGGCGCCCTCCTGGAGATCGGCGATGGCCATGCCGCGCAGGGCAACGGTGAGGTGGACATCACGGCGCTCGAGACATCGCTCACCCGCACGGGCTCTCGAAGGACGACGCGTACATGCTCGCCAGCGCCGCGTGCGATGTCGATATCACCGAGCTGGTGGACGGCAACGTCGGGTGTCCACGTCATGATTCCGAAGTCCCTGTTCGGAG
This sequence comes from Gemmatimonadales bacterium, assembly GCA_038253885.1. GTDB lineage: Bacteria > Gemmatimonadota > Gemmatimonadetes > Gemmatimonadales > Gemmatimonadaceae > JALZAQ01. The sequence goes on from JBBSGP010000012.1 coordinate 2,935, forward strand.
CACCGAACAGGCACTCTCCGAGATCGAGGCTGGGGTCAGCTTCGACCCGGAAGCCCTGACGCCATCGCCGAGGCCGACCGCAGCGACAACGCGCAGAAGGTGAGGGTGGCGTTGGCACAGCCCCCGCTCACGCACGTCGGCGCGCCCACGACGAACAGATTGTCGTGGTCATGCGCCCGTCCCCACGAATCCACGACGCTGGTCGCGGGGTCGACCCCCATGCGACAGCCGCCGGCGGGGTGGTCCTGGAAATTGTCGTCGTCCGCCTCGAATCGGATCACCGTACCCGTCCCGATCGAGCCATTCCCTCGATGAGACCCCGTATCTGGCCCTCGGACCATTCGCGCAGAGCCGCGGACTCGCTCGCATCCCGAAAGGCGAGAGCGGGGAGTGGATCGCCATGATGATTGCGGCGCCTTCCGTCGAGAGTCAGGGCGCTATCTCGATCGGGAATCACATCATAATAGGCGCGGACGCGCGCCGTGCCACCGAGCGTCCGGGCGCGCCAGTCGTGTAGGATCTCATCGCCGAGCATCAGCTCTCCGGCGTCGTTCCTGAGGCGAGGCGTGCGGCCGACGGACGATTCCCAGACCCGCAGATCGTGACGGAGATAGCGACCATCCGCGCGTGGAGCTGTCCGCATGAATTGCTTCGTCACCAGCGAATGCTGGCCGTTCATGCCGGGATAGAGGCGCCGCGGCAGAGCGACGAAAGCCTGCACGTTGCGATGGCCAGCGAGGTAGCGGCCGACGAGCCCGGAGCGGTTCGCGATCCCCGTTGGCGCGCGCGATGATGCCGACAGCAGCAGGAGGTGAGAGCTCCACACATATCCGCCTGCCACCACGAAGAGACGGGCGTGGAATTCGAGCGGAGTGCTGTTCCGGTCCCGGCGCACGGCCTCGGCGTGGCTGACCCGCATCGAGCGGCGATCGAGAACGAGCCTCCGCACGAGAACGCGCGGATGCATCGTCACCCGGCCGCTACGCCGCAGCGGAGTCCAGGTGAAGTCCGGGGAGTATTTTGCCCCGACAGGACAGATCGGCGTGCACGTATCGTTTCGGCAGCACGCGGCGCGGCCCCGATAGGGGAGGGAATTCTTGGCCGACGGCTGACTCCACATCGCGATGCCGGCGCCCGACGCCCACTCCTTTAGTTGTGCCAGGTTGTACGTCAGCGGCAGCGGTGGCATCGGGAACGGTTTCTGCCGCGGATCCATGTCGATAGGTCCTTGCTCCCCCGCCACGCCCATCACTTCCTCTGCCTCCTGGTACCATGGCTCGAGCTCGTCGTACGACACGGGCCAATCGCTGCCCACCCCGTAGAGTGAGCGAAGCCGGAAGTCCTCCGGACTGAAGCGCGGCGTCACTCCTCCCCAATGCATCGCGAGCCCGCCGACCTGCATCGAGCGCGACTGCAGTGGACCTTCGATCTCGTATCCCTCGAGATGATCCGCCGGCCACGGACTCTCACCATAGCGCAGAAAGCGATCGCGCAGCGCGGGCCGATGGTGCAGAGATGGGACGTCGTCCCCGGCCTCCGCTACCACGACGCTCGCGCCCGTCGTGCGGGCCAGCCGATCGGCGACCATCGCGGCGCTGATACCGGAGCCGATGATGCATACGTCGCTCTCGATCACCCGTGGTCCGGCCGCTGGCGGCATCTCAGCCTCGAGCCGCGATCGGGAGCGGCTTTCGCGTTGATGTCCCGAGGGGCCGGCATTGGTCGCGGCCGATGTCCGCCTTATAGCAGAGGTCGGTGGCCGCGGAGCTGCCGTAGAAGTGCGAGAGCAGCGCCACGGCGACATGAGGCGCGCGGACGACGGCCGGCATGCCGTCGAGCTTCTCTCCGATCAGTACCTCGCGTACCAGTGCACGGCGCTGATCGATCGACAGCTCGCCGAAGGCGCTTCGATGTCGCGCGCGAGCGCGGCGCTCCAGGGCATCGAGCTGGGCCATCCATCGCGTCGCCGGTGTGGGACCGGCGTACTCGAGCTTCGACGTTCCGTACCCGTGCAGAATCTCCGCCTCTTCACGGTATCCCGACATCCAGCGCCGGAAGTCCCCCACCACGGCGTCTACTCCGGTACTTCCGAGGGCCGATGGCAGAACGCTCTCGCCGAGCGCGGCCAGCGTTCGCGAATCGGTCCGCAGCTCCTCGACTGCCGACGCATGCGCCAGGCGAACGATGGCCATCGCCGGCCAGGCCGCGGCCAGCCTGCCGAGGAAGGCGCGACGGGAATGCAGGAGGCGCGTCATGCAACGAATCTTGCACGTATGGGCTCACGCAGCCAGATGCGCCAGGGGCGCGCGGACGGAGCCGCGCGCCCCTGGTGTGCGCCGGTGGCGCGACCGTCACTCCACGCGTACTGTCGAGCGCATCCAGGGGTGGATGCAGCACTGGACCTTGACCGTCTGATCTTTCACGCCGGGAAGGGGCAAGCTGTATGTGCCGCCTGGTGGAACGAAGTCTTCGGCGTCGAGCGTCTTGCACTCTTCCGCCTCGACGGGATTCCTGGAGAGCGTGTTCAGGAAGGGCACGACGCCCCCGCCGAAATTCTGGACGCGGGTGAAGGTGTGCGTCTCGCCCCCATCGTTCCTGGCGAGAAGGGTGGTGCCCTCGTCCACGGAGCGCCGCCGCGGCACGAAGCGCCACTCGTACCGCGCCGCCCGCGCATAGCGATCGCCACGAAGCTGGACCGGAAGTCTCGGACCGGCGAGTCAAGTGGGGTGAAGCGCCGAATTGGCGGGGTGAGGCCGCTCGCCGGCCGTCGCGAGCGCCTCCGTGACCGATGGAGGGTTGCTACGTCCTCCGGCCGCGGCCGTTTATCATTCGCACGGTGAATACCGAGACTCTACCCTCGCGGCGACGCTCGCGTCCGTTTCGACTATCGGGCGCTGCCGCTCCGCCAACCCAGAATGCCGACGCGCAGGCGGGGCCGCTTCGGCGCGAGCTCTTCGGACCGGATCATCTCGCCGAGCACGCCCGCCAACTCGCGAGAAGCCAGCAACTCGAGTTGGCCGGACCGCGGCGGGGAAGAAAGCGGCGCGAGCGACCTCTCCTGCTCGCGCGCCTCGACGACACGGAGCTGGTTCTGACGTGGGTGCGGGAGACGCTCCTGGGTGCCAGCCGGGCTGGCGTGGACGTGAGTCCCGCCGGCGCGTGGCTGCTCGACAATTTCTTCGTCGTGCTGGAGCACATTCGCGAGATCCGCGCGAACATGCCGATCGGCTACTACCACGAGCTGCCGAAGCTCTCCGGCGGCCCGCTCGCCGGATATCCGCGCGTCTACGAGATCGCGATCGAGCTCATCGCCCACACCGATGGGCGACTGGACGCGCAGAACATCGATCTCATGGTGCGGGAGTTCCAGAGCAAGACCCCGCTCACTCTGGGCGAGCTCTGGGCGTGGCCGGCGATGCTGAGGATGGGGCTCCTCGAGAACGTCCGTAGGATGGCCCTCCGCACGGCGCGGGATGTCAGGGATGCGGAAGAGGCGGACCGGTGGGTAGCCCGTTTCCACGAGGCCGCGACCGCCAACGACCAGCTCGCGCGAGCTGACGGCGAGCCGGTGAGCGGCCCGCGCCCCGCTCCGCCGGGTGACGACCGGCTCTCTCGCGAGCTCGAGTCGTTCGTCAACGATCCTCCCGAGCTGACGCCGGCGTTCCTGACTCGCTTCCTCCGCGAGATCCGGACTCGACGTGCCGACTTCACCCCGCTGCTCTGGCTCGAGCAGTGGATCGCCGAAGATGCGATGACGGTGGAGGAGGCGGTGCAGCGCAGCACGCAGGGACTGTCTCTGACGCAGCTCGTGATGGCGAACAGCATCACCAGCCTCCGGAGTGTCGCGAGCTTCGATTGGCGCGACTTCGTGGAATCGGCGAGCGTGACCGAGGCGGTCCTCCGGCGCGATCCGGCGCGGCTCTACGCGGCCATGACGTTCGAGACCCGCGACAGCTACCGTCACGTGATCGAGGCGATGGCGAAGCGGACACGGCGCAGCGAGCCCGATGTGGCGGAGACGGCTGTAGCCATCGCCGAAACGGCGCCGGCCCCAGGCCCGCGTGAGCGCGTGTCACACGTCGGGTTCTATCTCGTGGACGACGGGAGGAAGTATCTCGAGAAGGCGATCGGTTATCGCACCAAGTGGCGCGAGCGGGTCCGGCGCGGCGCTCTCCGGCATCCGAACGCCGTCTACTTTGGCCCCCTGGCGGCGACCGTGGTCGCGGCGCTTCTACTCGCTCTGCTGCCCCTGCCCGATGATGTGGGCATCGCCGCGCGCGTCACCGCCGCGCTGTTGGCGCTCATTCCTGCCAGCGAGGCGGCGATCGCCGTCGTCAACCAGATCGTGGTCGTGCTGGTGCATCCGGCGCGATTGCCCCGTCTCGATTACGAGGCCGGGGTCGCGGCTGCCGACCGGACCGTGGTCGCCGTTCCCCTTCTCCTGCCTGGTGTCGAGGCGGTGCGTGACGCGCTCGACCATCTCGAGGCGCAGTATCTGGCCAACCGCGATCCCGAGGTGCGGTTTGCGCTTCTTGGCGACCTCACCGACGCTGATCGGGAAACGCTCGACGACGACGCGGCGATCACGGCCGCCGTGGTCGAGGGGGTGCGGGCGCTGAACGAGATCTACGGAGCGAGCTCGCCGCCGTTCTACGCGTTCCTGCGAGCGCGCCGATGGAATCCGAGCGAGGGCGTCTGGATGGGTTGGGAGAGGAAGCGTGGAAAGCTCGGAGACTTCAACGCCTATCTGCTCGGCGCGGCGCGCGACGCGTTCAGTGTCGTGGAGGGAGATCCGGCCTGGCTCGCCGGTGTGCGATACGTCATCACGCTCGATGCCGACACCGTGCTCCCTCGAGGCGCCGCGGCAACGCTCGTCGGCACGATGGCGCATCCGCTGAACCGTCCGGAATTCGACGCCGAGCGTGGCCGCGTCGTTCGGGGATACGGAATTCTGCAGCCACGGGTGAGCGTGACCCTGGAGTCCGCCAATCGGTCGCGCTATGCCGCGGTCTTTGCCGGCCATCCAGGAGTGGACCCGTACACGACGGCGGTGTCCGACGTGTACCAGGATCTCTATCGCGAGGGCACCTTCACCGGAAAGGGAATCTACGACCTCGCCGTTTTCGAGCGATCCACCGCGGGTCGCTTTCCGGAGAACGCGCTCCTCAGCCATGACCTGATCGAGGGCGCATTCGCCCGCGCCGGTTTGGTCACCGACGTCGAGGTGTTCGACGAGTACCCCTCGCGCTATCTCGCCGCCAGTCAGCGGCAGCACCGCTGGATTCGCGGTGACTGGCAGCTGCTGCCGTGGCTGGGTCTGCGAGTGCCCGGTCCGGACGGCCCGTCGCGCAACCCGTTGTCGACGGTGTCGCGCTGGAAGATCGCGGACAATCTCCGCCGGAGCATCTGGCCCATATCGGTTCTGGCGTGGTGGCTTGCATCGTGGACGCTCCTGCCCGGCCGATCGGCGCTCTGGTCGCTGGCGGTGCTGCTGGCGCTCGCCACACCCTGGGTAGCGGCGATCGTCAGCGCGCTCCTGCGGCCTCCGCGCGATCTCTCCTGGGCGCCGTACTACGCGGCGGTGTGGCGCGACGCCAGGAGCGCGATGGCGCAGATTGGCCTCTCGCTCGTCTTTCTTCCCCATCTGGCTCTCGTCTCCCTCGACGCGATCGGCCGCACTGTCGGGCGTGTTCTCGTCACGCGCCGGCATCTGTTGGAGTGGACGACGGCGTCGCATGCCGAGCGCACGGCGCCGACCAGCCAGCTGGCGATATGGGCCCGATTATTCCCCGCCGTCCTGATCGCCTGGTCGATCATCTTTCTCTCTGCCGTCGCGTGGTCGCGTGCGGTGGGGTCGTTCGCGGGTACGTCGAGCAGCTGGCTGCTTCTGGCGAGCCTGGGGATGCTGTGGACGGTGGCGCCGGAGCTCGCGTACCGGCTCGGGTTGCCGCATCTGCGGCGGGACCGAGCGCTGACGCCCGAGGAGCGGGAGGCCGCGCTCCGCTACGCCCGGATTCACTGGGACTTCTTCGACCGGCTGGTGACCGCGGACACGCAGTGGCTGGCCCCGGACAACTTGCAGGAGACTCCCGAGCCGGTGATGGCCCGCCGCACATCCCCGACCAACATCGGGCTCCAGCTCCTGTCTTTGGTGTCGGCATACGACCTCGATCTGCTCGATCGGCGCGAGCTGCTGGACCGGCTCGAGCGCGCCTTCGAATCGCTCGGCCGCATGCGGCGGACGCGTGGTCATTTCTACAACTGGTATGATCTGGCCGATCTGAGGGTGCTCGATCCGCCCTACGTCTCGACGGTGGATTCGGGCAATCTGGCCGGCCACCTGCTGGCGCTGTCCGAAGCCTGCCTCGAGATCGCAGAGCGGAACGCCGACGCGGCTGACGACGTGGCCCGGCTCCACGCCGTGCAGAAGCGCGCCCATGAGTTGGCGATGGGAATGGACTTCCGTCTGCTGTACGACCGCAGAAAGAAGCTGTTCTCGATCGGATATGACGAACGCGCGAACCGGCTCGACCCGTCGTCGTACGACCTGCTCGCGTCAGAGGCTCGCCTGGCCAGCTTCGTCGCGGTCGCGAAGGGGGATGTGCCGGCCGAGCACTGGTTCCGGCTGGGCCGGTCTCTGACGACAGAGAAGGGCGCGACCGCGCTGGTGTCGTGGAGCGGCAGCATGTTCGAGTATCTGATGCCGGTGCTGGTGATGCCGTCCCACAGCTACTCGCTTCTCGATCAGACGCACCATGCGGCGGTCCGGCGGCAGATCGCGTACGGGCGCACGCGCGGCGTGCCGTGGGGCATCTCGGAGTCCGCGTACAATCTGCGCGACCGTCACGAGACCTATCAGTACCGGGGGTTCGGCGTACCCGATCTCGCGCTCAAGCGGGGGCTCGCCAACGATCTGGTGGTGGCGCCCTACGCGGCGGCGCTCGCGCTGATGGTGCGCCCCCACGAGGCGCTCGACAACCTGGCGGAGCTGGAGCGACAGCAGGCCCTCGGAGAATACGGCTTCTATGATGCCATCGACTACACGCGTCCCGAGGATGGCAGCAAGCACGCGGTGGTGCGCGCGTGGATGGCCCACCACATCGGGATGAGCCTCGTCGCGCTCGACAATACGCTGAGCTCCGACGAGGGGCAGGGTGTCTGGCAGCGCCGGTTCATGCGCGATCCGGCATCTCGCGCGGCGGCGCTCCTCCTCGACGAGCGGGTGCCGCGGCGCTACGTGACCCAGCTCCCGCAGTCTGATGTGCCGGAAAGGGAGGGCGTCCCACAGCGCCCGGTGCGCGCGCATCCGGTGGTGCGCGAGTTCGACACGGCGCACACGGATGAGCCTCGAGTCGGACTGCTCGGTGCGCTCCCGTACTGTCTCCTCATCAGCAACGCCGGCGGAGGATACAGCCGGTCTAACGGGATGGCGGTCACGAGATGGCGCGCCGACTCGACTCGCGATGATACCGGGCAATGGCTGTATCTCCGCGACCTCTCGACCGGACGTGTCTGGTCGGCCTCGCATCAGCCGACGACGGTGATCGCCGACCAGTACCGGGTGACCTTCGCCGCCGATCGGGTCCGTTTCACGCGCCGTGACGGAGCGGTGGACACGCGGCTGGAGATCGTGGTGATTCCGCGCGAGCGCGCCGAGATCCGGCGAGTCACGATCACGAACCGGTCGCGTGAGGTGCGAGACATCGAGCTCACGAGCTACTCGGAAATCGTGCTCACCACTCCGGACGCGGACCGCGCCCATCCGGCTTTCCAGAACTTGTTCGTCGAGACCGAGTGGGTTTCCTCCTGCACGGCCCTGCTCGCCAGTCGACGACCACGCTCCTTCGGCGAGACTCGCCCCTGGCTCGCGCACGTCGTGGCGACGGGTGCCGAGCGTGTGGGAGGAGTGACCTGCGAGACGGACCGAGCGCGGTTCATTGGTCGCGGCCGGAGCGTGCGCGCGCCGCTCGCTCTCGATGCCGGCGCAACGCTGTCCGGGAGCGTGGGCGCGGTGCTCGATCCGATCGCCTCGCTCCGCATTCGCGTGAGTCTCGAGCCGGGCCGGTCCGCGACCGTCGCGTTCACGACGGTCGTGGCGGACAGCCGCGAGGAAGCGTTGCAGCATGCCGATCGCTATCGAGATCTCCGGGCGGCCGATCGCGCGTTGGCGCTGTCGGGCACGGAAGCGCAGATGGAGTTTCGAGACTTCGATGTCACGCCGGCGGAAGCCGCGCTTTACCAGGAGCTGGCCGGCGCACTCATCTATCCCCATGAGGCTCTCGGAGCCTCCCAGGCAGAGCGGGCCGCCAATCGGCGCGGGCAGCGGGCGCTCTGGGCGCATGGAATCTCCGGTGACTGGCCGATCGTGCTCGGAACGATCGGGGATGCGGCTGGACTACCGAGCGTCAGGCAGCTGCTGGTCGCGCACAAATACTGGCGGATGAAAGGCATAACGTCGGATCTGGTCATTCTCAACATCAAGACGCCGACGTATCAACAGGAGCTTCACGATCAGATCGTCGCGCTGACGCTCGCATCGACCGAGGGCGCGATCGTCGACCGGCCGGGAGGAGTGTTTGTCCGTCGCGGCGATCTCCTGGCCGCGGAGGATCTCGCCATGCTCCGGGCCACGGCCCGCATCACCGTCGTCTGCGACGGCGTGGGGCTGGGAGAGGTGATGGAGCCGAACGGGGAGATGGAATGGCAATCGGACGGGCTCCGCGGCAGTGGCGGTGGGCGCGACGTGCTCACCGCATCTCCGCAGGTCCCACGCACCGGCGGTGGCGGGGGTGGGGGGAGTGGCGGGGGTGGAGGGGGATCGGAAGACAGCGGATCAACGGTGGTCGCTCCCGCGCGAGCTGATGGCAATGGCTTCGGGCGGCTGGTCGAGAAGGGGGACTACGAGATCGAGGTGAGGGGTGCGCAGGTGCCACCCGCACCCTGGGCGAATGTCATCGCGAACCCGGGCGCCGGCTTCTGCATCACCGAGCGGGGAGGCGGGTTCGCATGGGCGGAGAACAGCTACTTCTATCGGCTCACTCCCTGGCATAACGATCCGGTCGGCGATCCCTGCGGTGAGGTGATCTACCTTCAGGATGCGGACAGCGGTCGCAGCTGGAGTCCGACGCCCGGCCCGGCTGCAGCGCGCGGTCGCTCCGGCGCGCCGAGCTATACCGTGCGGCACGCGCCCGGGATCACCACCTTCTCGCACATTCGGGACGGCATCGCGAGTGAGCTCGCGGTGGCGATGCCATCACGGGACCCGGCCAAGATCTCCCGCCTGCGGCTCACCAACCGCGGATCTGCGACCCGTCGCCTCACCCTCACCAGCTTCGTCGAGTGGGCACTGGGCGTGTCGCGCGAGCACACGCGCCACCAGATACACACGCGGCGGGACGACGCGACCGGCGCACTGCTGGGACAGAATTATTTTGCGGATGACTTCGCCTCCCGGGTGGCGTTCTCCTGGATGAGCGAGGATGTGACGAGCTTCACCGGGGACCGGGAGTCTTTCATCGGGCGAAATGGCGACCTCGTGGCGCCGGCCGCGTTGTCGCAGAAGACTCTCTCCGGCGCCACCGGTGCCGGATACGATCCCTGCGCCGGCCTGCGCTGCAGTTTCTCCCTCGCCGCTGGCGAGTCGCGGGACGTGGTGTTGCTGCTCGGGGCGGCGATCGGTGAGGAGGAGGTCCGGGCGATCATTGGCCGGCTCGGACACCCGGCGGCGGCGACGGCGGCGATCGAGGAAGCCGTTCGCGAGTGGGACGATCGGCTCTCCACGATCACTGCCCGCACTCCATCGCCCGAGTTCGACGCGATGCTCAACCGCTGGTCGCTGTACCAGGCCCTCGCCTGCCGCATGTGGGCGAGGTCGGCGCTCTACCAGTCGAGCGGAGCATACGGCTTTCGCGACCAGCTCCAGGACTGCATGGCGTTCGTCTACGCGGAGCCGTCGATCGCGCGCGCACATCTCATCCGATCAGCCAGTCGGCAATTCCGGGAAGGAGATGTCCAGCACTGGTGGCACGAGCCCACGGGAAACGGAGTGCGCACACGCTTCTCGGATGACCTCGTCTGGCTTCCGTATGTGGCGGACCACTACGTGCGCGTCACCGGCGATGCCACGGTGTGGGACGAGCGCATCCCTTTTCTGTCGATGCGCCAGCTCGCGCCAGGAGAGCAGGAGGCGTACGAGCTTCCGGAAGTGACCGAGGAGACCGCGACGCTGTACGAGCACTGCGTGCGTGCGCTCGATCGCGCGGCGACCGCCGGATCGCACGGCTTGCCGCTGATGGGTTGCGGAGATTGGAACGACGGCATGAATCGGGTGGGGGTGGGAGGGACGGGAGAGAGCGTCTGGCTCGCGTGGTTCCTCATCGCGACACTCCGGCGATTTGCCACGCACGCCGAAGCGCGGGGCGATATGGAGACGGCGAGCCGTACGCGCGCCAAAGCGGAAGAGTACGCGGCGGCCGTGGAGCGCGAAGCGTGGGACGGACGCTGGTACCGGCGCGCCTACTTCGATGACGGAAGCGCGCTCGGCTCGCGATCGAGCGATGAATGCCGCATCGACGCGATCGCGCAGAGCTGGTCAATTCTGTCGGGCGCGGGCGATCCGGAGCGCTCCCGCCAGGCGATGCAGGCGGTCGGCGAGCAGCTCGTGAGCGAGGATGCGAGGCTGATCATGCTCCTGACTCCGCCGTTCGATCACTCGGCCCACGATCCGGGCTACATCAAGGGATATGTTCCGGGTGTTCGGGAGAATGGCGCGCAGTACACGCACGCCGCGCTGTGGACCGCGCTCGCGACCGCCCGGATGGGCGACGGCGACCGCGCATTTCAGCTTTTTCAGATGCTGAACCCGCTCACCCACGCGACGACGCCTGACGCGGCAGCCCGCTACAAGGTCGAGCCTTATGCGGTGTGCGCCGACGTCTATACGGCGTCAGGGCACGTCGGCCGCGGCGGCTGGACCTGGTACACGGGATCGGCGAGCTGGAGCTACCGCGTGGCCCTGGAAGCGATCCTGGGCTTCACCAAGCGCGGCGATCGCCTGCGGCTGGACCCATGCGTTCCCTCGGCCTGGACGGAGTTCGCGATCGCGTACCGCTACGGACGGGCTTCCTATGACATCGAGTTCCGGAACCCATCGGGGGTCGCTCGGGGAGTGGAGCGGATCGAGGTGGATGGCGAGGAGATGGATGGGGGGGCGGAGATCATTCTCCGCGACGACGGGAAGCGGCACGCCGTGCGCGTCATCATGGCTTCCGGGCGGAGGCTCGCCGAGGTGAGTCCTTCCGGCGTGGCGGGTCAGTAGCAGTACAGTTCTTGCACCCCCTGCCCGGGACGGGGTGGGACACACCCCTCCGTCTCACCAGCACATATCAGGGAGGAAGCACTGTGAGACAGATACAGATGCTGATGCGCTCCGCGCCGGCAGCGATGCTCGCGGTCGTCGTTATCGCCGGGTGCAAGGGGAAAGACAACGCTGCTGCAACCGATTCCGCAAAGGTTGCGGACACGGCTGCGATGGCGGCTCCGGCGGGGGATACCGCGGCCAAGCCCGCGACCGTGAGCAACAACGGGTGGACCGATGGCCAGATCCTCGCCTATTCGAGCGCCACGAGCACGGGTGAGATCGAGGAAGGGCGCCTGGCCACGAAGAAGGCACTCAATCCGGCTGTGAAGACGTTCGCGCGCCTCATGGTGACAGATCACCAGACCATGCTCAACGACGGCAAGAATTTCGCGAGCCAGAACAACATCACGCCGGATACCACCAAGGGGGACGTGACGGACGCGATGAAGGACAGCCGAAAGACGGTGAAGGATCTCACCGACAAGGCGGCTGGAAAGGATTGGGATGAGGATTACATCAGCAAGGAGATCGACGGGCACAAGGCCGTGCTCGACCATCTCAAGGATGGGGCCAAGAGCACCAACAACGCCGGACTGCGCACGATGCTCGAGAAAGCGTCCGGCAAGGTGCAGGAGCACCTGACGAAGGCTCAGGACATCAAGGAGAAGAAGCTCAAGAGCTGATTCGGCGGAGCGGGACCCTAGCCTTTGATGGACGAGAGCAACTGGCTCGCCCAGGCGGGGTCCCCGCTCAGCAGGACCTCCACGGCATCGCCCTTCACCGGGCGCGAGAAGTAGTAACCCTGCCCCAGGTCACAGCCATGATGCCGGAGCTCCTCGAGCTGCTCCGTCGTCTCCACGCCTTCGGCCACGCTGCGGACGCCTAGTCCCTGGGCGAGCCGAAGGATCGTGTGCACAACCTGCCGACTGGCGTGCTCGGTGCTCATCGCTCCAACGAACTCGCGATCGATCTTGATCGCGTCGATTGGCAGGCGGTTGAGGTAGCTCAGCGACGAGTAGCCCTGGCCGAAGTCGTCGAGGTGCACCTCGACGCCGAGCTTCTTGAGCCGGGTCAGCGTCTCGATCGCCGCGTCAGCCCGGTCGAAGACGACGCCTTCGGTGATCTCGAGCTGGAGCGTGCCCGGATCGATGCCGGCCTCTTCCACCGCGATGATCACCTGCTCGACGAAATCGGGCTGGTTGAACTGTTTCACCGAAACGTTGACGCTGGCGGTGAGTGGGACGGGCCGGGGAAAGCGAAGCTGCCATTCGCGGAGCTGCCGGCAGGTTTTCACCAGCACCCAGCGGCCGATCGGGACGATGAGACCCAGCTCCTCGGTGATCGCGATGAACTGTGCTGGATTGAGCAGTCCCTGGGTCGGATGATCCCAGCGGATGAGCGCCTCCAGGCCGATGATCTGTCCGGTGTCGAGTGCGACCAGCGGCTGCCAGACGAGATGGAACTCCTCTCGTTCCAGCGCCCGGCGCAGGTCGGTCTCCAGCTGCAACCGCTCGAGCGCCTGGCTGTGCATCTCGCGGTCGAACAGCGCGTACCGTGACGCCCCCATCTTCTTGGCCCGGTACATCGCCATGTCGGCGCTGCGCAGCAGGTATTCGGCCGGCTCCGGCGGGTGGGTGCTCAGAGCAATGCCGATGCTGGCCGAACTGAAGACCTCGTAGCCGTTCAGATCGATCGGGGTCGCCAGCTGCTGCTGGATACGAGCGGCGGTGCGCGCGGCGTCGTTGCTCGTGACGTGCTCGAGGATGATCGCGAACTCGTCGCCGCCGATTCGCGCCACCATATCGGACGGACGCAGGCACAGCTTGAGTCGCTGGGCGACGGCGATGAGGAGCTGGTCGCCAATGGGATGCCCGAAGCTGTCGTTCACCCACTTGAAGCGATCGAGGTCCACATAGAGGATCGCGAACTGCGCTTCCGGGCGCCGTGCCGCGAGCGAGATCGCGAACTCGAGCCGCTGGAGCAGATAAGCCCGGTTCGCCAGACCCGTGAGACGGTCATGGAGGCTGTCGTGCAGCACTTCTTCTTCGGCTCGCTTGCGCTCGGTCATGTCACGCCCGATCAGCAGGAGGCCGGTGACGCGACCATCCTCCCGGATCGCGCTACAGGTGCAGCAGACGATACGGATCGCCGCATCATCGGCGACGAACCGGACTTCGAATTCGCGCGCCTCTCCGAGAATGGCCGCGTCGATGTGCACCGACAGCATCCCTCGGTCGTCGGCATGCACGACTCCATCCAGCGGCAGCCCGATCAGCTCCTCGGGAGAACGCCCACTCTGCTCTCGGGTCGCGAAATTGGCCGATGTCACGACGCCGCGGGGATCGGTCGTGAGAATCATGTCCGGCGCGCTGCGGAGAAGCGTGCGGTAGCGCTCCTGCGCACGCCTCATGATGCTGATGAAGGTGTTCTGGATCACCGCCGATGCCACGATGCTGACAGCGCCGAACAGCGCCAGCGCGGTGCCGAATCGCTCGTTTCCGGCGATCAACGGCGCGCCCAGGAACGGCGTCTCGACCACGATCCCGCGCGCCTCGAGGCCCAACAGGCCGACGAAGCTCACGATCGCGTAGGCTGTGATGTACCAGGCGCGACGCCGTGGCAGGGACGCGAATGCGAAGGTGACGATCAGCCCGTGGGTGGCGGCCCCGAACCACCACCCGCCGCCGAGCACCAGGTACATCCCAGGGAGCAGGCTGAGATCGCCGTAGAATCCCAGCGCCTGCACGCGGTCCGCCGCCTCCGACGACCGGGCGCGGTGCAGGCACACCGAGTAGGTCAGGATCAGCAGCAGCCAGACGACGAACAACGCATTCGCCCAGGGGGAGACCTCGTAACCCGTCAGCTGTAGCCCCACGCAGACGCAGGCGTACGAGCAGCAGATGAGCATCCGCGATCTGTTCGTCACCGAGGCCCGCCGGGCGGCGAGCGAGCTCTGCGCGATCTGGAATGGATTCGCCTGGAGAGCCATGCGGGATGACGGGGGGAGACCGCGAGCGTGCTGCTGCGAACACTCGAAAGACGACCCGGAGAGGCTGCTCGCAACCCGGGATTCGGTCATCCCGGCTCCGTGCTGCGCGAGCCGGAAGTGCGTCGTTGGCACACGCCGCCGGCGGCCGCGTATATTCGTCGCGTTCGGTACGCCCCCCGCGCTCTCACCGCCCTCTTCCGAGGTTTCGGATGCCCGCCGCCGCCCCGTCTGTGCCCGCTCGCGTTGTGGTCCACCTCGCCATGCTGGCGGCCCTCGGACTTCCACTGCGCGCACAACAGCCCGTCGCTCCGACATCAGCTTCCCCGGACTCGGCCAATCCGCGTCTACAGGCGTTGAAGCGCGAGGTCATGCAGGACGTCGAGTCCCGTCGCGTCTTCACACAACAGATGGTGGATCAGATCTTCAGCTTCGGGGAGCTCGGGTTCCAGGAGTTCGAGACGTCGAAGTATCTCGTGGACGTCCTGCGACGCAACGGCTTCACCGTGAAGGAAGGGACCGCCGGAATCCCCACCGCGTGGGTCGCGACCTGGGGATCGGGGAAGCCCGTGATCTCCCTCGGCTCCGATATCGACGACATTCCCCAGGCCTCACAGAAACCGGCCGTGGCCTGCCACGATCCGATGGTCGAGGGAGCTCCCGGACATGGCGAAGGCCACAACTCCGGCCAGGCTGTCAACATCACGGCCGCGCTGGCCGTGAAGAAGATCATGGAGCGCGATCACTTGCCCGGGACCATCCAGATCTGGCCGGGGGTGGCCGAGGAGCTGGTGGGGACCAAGGCGTACTTCGTCCGGGCGGGCCTCTTCAAGGACGTGGACGTCGTGCTCTTCTCCCACGTCGCGAGCAATCTGTCCACGTCGTGGGGGCAGTCATCACAGAGCGGACTCGTCTCCGCCCTGTTCAGCTTCCAGGGGCAGAGCGCCCACGCCGCCGGCGCGCCGTGGATGGGACGCAGCGCGTTGGACGCGGTGGAACTGATGGACGTGGCGTGGAACTTCCGCCGTGAGCATCTCCGTCTGGTGCAGCGGTCGCACTATGTGATCAAGGACGGGGGAGATCAACCGAACGTCGTCCCACCCACCGCCTCAGTCTGGTACTACTTCCGTGAGCTGGACTATCCGCACATCCAGGGACTGTTCGCCCTGGGAGATACGATCGCGCGTGCGGCCGCCGCGATGACGGGCACGACATTGGCGTCGACGCGCATCCTCGGCTCGGCGTGGCCGGGCCATTTCAACAAGCCGATCGCCGAAGCGATGTCGGCGAATATTCAGAAGATCGGGTTGCCCCAGTGGAGCGCCGCCGACCAGACTCTGGCACGGGCGCTCCAGAAGGAGCTCAAGCTCACCGAGAAGGGTCTCGACACGGCACTGGACAAGCTGGAGCTACCGCTCAAGGAGGCGGACCGGCGCGGCGGCGGATCGGACGACATCGGCGATGTGTCCTGGAACGTGCCGACGATCACGCTTCGCTTCCCGTCGAACGTGCCGGAACTCCCGGGACACAACTGGTCGAACGCCATAACCATGGCTACCCCGATCGCTCACAAGGGCGCGACCGCCGGGGCCAAAGCGCAGGCGATGACCATGCTCGATGTGCTGCTGACACCGAAGCTCGTGCAGGAGGCGTGGGATTATTTCCGTACCGTGCAGACGAAGGACATCAAGTACGAGCCGCTCATGCGGGCCGACGACCGGCCGGCCATCGAGCTCAATGCCAATATCATGGACCGATACCGGCCGGCGATGCGGAAGTTCTACTACGATCCCACGCGCTATCGCAGCTACCTCGAGCAGCTCGGCATCACCTATCCGACCGTGCGCAAGGCGGACGGAAGCTGCACATCGGGCGCGACTCCGTGAGGTGACAGTGTGCTGATCGGCGTCGCCGGGATGGTCGGATGTGGAAAGAGCACGCTTGCGCGAGCGCTGTCGGCGCGCTTCGGTCTTCAGCTGGCGCTCGAGAGCGCCGAGAACAACCCGTGGCTGGAGTCCTACTACGGCGAGCCGGAGGGCCAAAGTCGGTTCGCGCTTCCGCTTCAGCTGCATTTTCTGGCGACGCGGTTCGCCAGCATGCGGCTCATGCGGTCCCACGGCGGCAGCTGGATCCTCGATCGTACCTGGTACGAGGACGCGGAGGTGTTTGCCGCCGGCCTCGTCGAGCAAGGGTACATGACGGATGTCGAGTACGATCTGTACGGCCGCCTGTACGCCGAGCTGCTGCACTCTCCCGCTGCTCGGCCACCGCGGCTGTTGATCTATCTCCACGGCCCGCTCGCCGAGATCGTGCAGCGGATTCAGCTACGCGGCCGGCCGAAAGAACGGGAGATGGATGCCGGCTACTGGGAGTCGCTGCATTCCCGCTATGCGCAGTGGATCGGGGCCTTCCGTCACTGCCCGGTGCTGCGCCTCGACGTGCGCGACTACGATCTGGTGGCGGATCCGGGAGCGGTCGAAGAGGTGGCCGCCTTGCTACGGCAGAGGCTGGAGCGAGAGCTGCCGCAGACCGAGCTCTGGCCGGCGGTTGGCCGCCGACCGGAGGATGCCTTCCCCTCGACTGCCGCCGCGACGACGTTTCGCACGAGTACCCGACGCTCGAGCGAGCACCGTCCCGATCCCGGATTCTGAGGAATTGCTGAATGCGCATGACTCTTCACTCTGTGGCCCCGATCCTGATCATTCTGGCGACGACTCTGCCGGCGCAGAGGGCTACCAAGCGAGCGATGACCTATGAGGACTTCGCCGCCGTGAAGGCTGTCTCCGATCCGCAGATCTCGCCCGACGGGCGGTCGGTGCTGTTCACGGTCCGAGGGATCGACATCGGCGCGAACAGGCGGCTCACGCGATCCTGGTTGGCGCCGGTCGCTGGTGGCGAATCGCGACCATTCCCGGACGCGCAGACGAGTGTCAGCGAGGCGCGGTGGTCTCCGGATGGGTCGCGCATCGCGTTCATCCTCGGCGGGCAGCTCGCCGTGTCGCCCGCAGACGGCGGGAAGCGCACCTCGCTCACCAGACTCACCGGCGGCGCGACCGGTCCCGTCTGGTCGCCGCGCGGCGATCGCATTCTCTTCACGTCCGCCGTGTACCCCGACTGCGACTCCGAAGCCTGCAATGCGCAGCGCGACAGCGTGCACCAGGCCAGCAAGGTAAAGGCGCACGTCGCTGATCAGCTCATGTACCGCCACTGGAACGCCTGGGACGAAGGGACGCGCTCGCATCTCTTCGTCGTCGCGCTCGACGGCTCGGCAGCCCGCGATCTCACGCCGGGAGCCAAGTACGATACGCCACCTGGTCCTTTCGGTGGCAGCGAGGGATACGCGTTCTCCCCCGATGGTGGAGAGATCGCCTACACCGCCAAGGACCAGGGCCGCGCCGACGCGTGGACCACCGATGCGAACATCTATCTGGTGCCGGCATCCGGCGGAACGCCGGTCGTGATCACACAGGGCAATCCAGGTGCGGATCAGAATCCGGTGTACTCACCAGATGGCCGGTACATCGCCTACGCGTCACAGCGTCGCGGGGGATTCGAGTCGGACCGATGGCGTCTGATGCTCTATGATCGCGCCGCCCGGCAGTCACGCGAGCTGATGCCGGCGTGGGACCGCAACGCCGACAGCTACTCCTGGTCGCCGGATTCGCGCGCCATCTTCATCGCCACCACCGATGGCGGCCGTGACAAGCTCTATCGGGTCGCGATCGATGCTCGAGGCGCACCAGGCAAGGTGGATCTGGTGATCGGCGAGCACAATAGCGTGGCGTTCAGCTGGTCCCGGGATGGCCGGACGATAGCGTTTTCACGCGACGCGGCCGATCACCCAGCGGAGGTCTGGGTGGCGACGCTCGGCGCCGGCGCCGCGATCACCCGGGCGCTCACCCATCTGAACGACTCCCTGATCGCACAGCTGGCTGTCCACCCCGCCGAGGAATTCTGGTTCGCCAGTCCGGGCGCCGACAGCATCCAGGGCTTCGTGGTCAAGCCGCCGCACTGGGATGCCGGAAAGAAGTACCCGGTCGTCCTGCTGATCCACGGCGGCCCGCAGGGAGCCTTTCTCGACCAGTGGCATTCGCGATGGAACTATCAGATGTTCGCCGCGCCCGGCATCGGCGTCGTGATCATCAATCCACGAGGCTCCTTCGGTTACGGCCAGAAGTTCGTGGACGAGATCTCGAAGGATTGGGGCGGCAAGGTGTACGTCGACCTGATGCGCGGTGTCGATGCGGCGCTCGCGCGAAACGGCTGGATGGACTCCACGCGCATGGGCGCCGCCGGAGGCTCGTACGGCGGCTACATGGTGAACTGGATCGCCGGGCACACCAATCGATTCAAGGCGTTGGTCTCCCATGCCGGGCCGTTCAACCTCGAGAACATGTACGGCGCGACCGAGGAGCTCTGGTTTCCGGAATGGGAATATGGCGGCCCGACCTGGGACACGGCCGCGATGAAGGAGCAGTACAGGACCTACTCGCCGCATCTCTACGCGAAGAATTTCCGCACGCCGACACTGGTCACGGCGGGCGAGCTGGACTACCGAGTCCCGTACACCGAGGATCTCTCGTTCTTCACCGCGCTCCAGCGCCAGGATGTCCCCAGCCGCCTTGTCGTCTTTCCAGACGAGGGGCACTGGATCCTGAAGCCCCAGAACCAGCGCCTCTGGTGGAGCGAGGTGCAGGGGTGGTTTCGCAAGTACCTGACGCCGTCCGACACCCGGGCGAGTCGTTGAGGGAGCCGGAGTACCACCGCTGGCGGAGTCCAGCGGTGGGCCGCCAGATGGAGCTGCTGATCTTCGGCCACGGCGGGGCACGGGTCGTCGCGTTCCCGACATCGATGGGCCGCTTCCACGACTGGGCCGACCGCGGCCTCGTGTCGGCGCTGCAGG
The DNA here is from genome assembly GCA_038253885.1 of Gemmatimonadales bacterium. Lineage (GTDB taxonomy): Bacteria > Gemmatimonadota > Gemmatimonadetes > Gemmatimonadales > Gemmatimonadaceae > JALZAQ01. The sequence continues at coordinate 22,183 of JBBSGP010000012.1, forward strand.
AGCATCTGGACCGCGGCTGGCTGCAGCTCTTCTGCGTCGACAGTGTGGATACGGAGAGCTGGTACAACAAACGGATTGGGCCACGCGACCGAGCTCGACGGCAGCTGCAGTACGATCGATACCTGTGTGACGAGCTGCTCCCCTTCACCGCGAGCCGCAACTCCAATCCGTACCTGATCGCCACCGGCCCCAGCTTTGGCGCCTACCAGGCGGTGAACTTCGCGTTCCGCCATCCCGAGCTGGTGAATCGGGTGCTCGGGATGAGCGGGCTGTACGATATCAAAGAGCTCACCGACGGTTACTCGGACGACGAGGTCTATTTCCAGAATCCGTCCGACTTCCTTCGCCACGAGCACGACCCCGGACGACTCGATGCAATGCGGCGCCAGGACATCATCCTGGTCGTGGGCCGGGATGATGGGGCTCGAGCCAACAACGAGGATCTATCGGCCACTCTGCACGGCAAGGGCGTGTCACACGCACTTCGGATCTGGGACGGCTGGGCGCATGACTGGCCATTCTGGATGCGCATGATCCAGCTCTACATCGGCGGACACGACTGAGGAGGATGGATGGACCAGACGAAGCGGGTGGGGCTCATGGTCGGACGGGAATGGTCGTTTCCGCCCGCCTTCATCGAAGAGGTGAACCGGCGCGGGCAGGGTGTGGCGGCGGAGATGGCCCAGCTGGCCGGGACGGCGATGGACGATCCGTGTCCTTACGACGTGATCGTCGACCGCATCTCACATGAGGTACCCTACTACCGCTCCTACCTCAAGTACGCGGTCGTGCGGGGCGCGACGGTCGTGAACAACCCGCTCATGTGGACGGCCGATGACAAGTTCTTCGAGGCGGCGTTGGCCACCAGCCTCGGCGTCGCCAGCCCGAAGACGGTGGTTCTTCCCAACAAGGACTACGTTCCCGGAATCCATCATCAGGAGAGCCTGCGCAATCTGGTCTATCCTCTTCCGTGGGATCGGATCCTCCGCTACATCGGCCTGCCCTGCGTGCTCAAGGATGCCCACGGCGGCGGCTGGCGCGATGTCTATGTCTGTCGCACCGTCGACGAGCTGATCCATCACTACGACACGTCAGGAATGCTGACGATGATCCTGCAGGAGTTCATCGAGTGGGATCAGTACATCCGCTGTCTGTGTCTGGGCCGGGAAGAGGTGCTGCCGATGAAGTACGATCCGCGGGAGCGGCGGTACCTCGTGGAGCACGAGCATCTGAGCGAGGAGTTGGGGAGGCGGATCGTCACCGACTCGTTGACGCTCGTTCGTGCGCTTGGATACGACATGAACACCGTCGAGTGGGCGGTGCGGGATGGAATTCCCTATGCCATCGATTTCATGAATCCGGCGCCCGACATGGACGTCAATTCCCTCACGCCTCACTACTTCGAGTGGACGGTCACGCACATGGCCGATCTCGTCATCCGGCTTGCAAAGCAGCCGCGGCCTCAACGTACCGAGATGCGCTGGGACGCGCTGTTCGCCGCCGGTCGCTGACGTGGCCGAGGATCTCGCGGATGCCATCGGGAGCTATCACGATCTCCTGAGCGCCGGGATCGCGGCCGACTCCCAGGCCCAGCTCGATGGCCAACTCCGGTCGCGGGGTCTCTATTTCGGCGCGCGCCCCCTCTGCACCGTTCTGCGGCCGCGGTTCATGGCGGTGTCGCAATACCGCTACCTCCAGCAGCGGGCTGGGGCGATTCTGCGTGCCTTCGAGCGGGCCTATCGCCGAGCGATCGAAGATCCGCTCTTCCGACGAGAGTTCGGCTTGCTCGAGTGGGAAGAGAAGCTGGCGCTGGAGGATCCTGGCTTCCGGGATTCCAGCCCGACATCGCGGCTCGATGCGTTCTTCGTGGACGATGGAAACGGTGTCCGCTTCACCGAATACAACGCGGAGACGCCGGCCGGCGCGGCCTACAACGACGCCCTCGCCGAGGTCTTCATGGCCCTGCCGGCGATGCGCGAGTTCCGGCGCCACTTCGAGACCTGGCCTCTGGGCGCCGGACAGGGAGTCGTTGATGCACTGCTCGATGTCTGGGCCCAATGGTCGGGCGGACGAGCGGTGCCGCGCATCGCGATCCTGGACTGGAAGGAGGTGCCGACGTACAGCGAGTTCCTCCTCTATCAGAGGCTCTTCGAGTCGCAGGGCATTCCGTGTACGATCGCCGATCCGCGGGAAGTCGAGTATCGCGATGGCCAACTGTTCGCGAACGGGAGCCCGGTCGATCTGATCTACAAGAGAGTGCTGCTGGACGAGCTGGTCCAGCGCGGCGGGCTGGATCATCCGGTCTTCACCGCGGTGCGCGACCGCGCCGTGTGCATGGCGAATCCGGCGCGCTGCAAGATCCTCCACAAGAAGGCGAGCCTGGCCGTGCTGAGCGACGAGCGCCACGCCGGCCTCTTCACCAGCGAGGAGAGCGAGGCGATCGACCAGCACATCCCCTGGACTCGGCGCGTCGAGGAGCGGAACACCGAGCACCACGGCCGGCGGATCGATCTGTTGTCGTACGTCCAGCAGAATCGGGATCGGCTCGTGCTCAAGCCCAACGACGAATACGGAGGGAAGGGGATCGTGCTCGGCTGGGAGGTGAGCGACAGCGCCTGGACGACCGCGCTCCAGCTGGCGCTGAGCGAGCCGTACATCGTTCAGGAGCGGATCATCCTTCCCACCGAGCCGTACCCGAGCATGCTGGACGGGACTCTTCGCATCGCCGATCGGATGGTGGACACGGCCCCGTTCGCGTTTCACGACTCTTATGTGGATGGGTGCATGACCCGGCTCGGAACGGAGTCGCTGCTCAACGTCACGGCCGGCGGAGGATCGAGCGCCCCGACCTTTCTGCTCGCCGGGCGCCGATGACCGGAGTTAGATTGTCTCCTCACGCTCCGCCGCCGAGGGCAGCATGAAGGCGCCATCACTCACGATCGGCATCGAGGAAGAGTACCAGATCATCGATCCGGACTCTCGGGAGCTCCGATCATACATCACGGAGATCCTGGATGGCGATCACCTGATTCTCGAGCAGGTGAAGCCGGAGCTCCATCAGTCGATCGTCGAAGTCGGCACCACCGTCTGCCGCACTCCGGCCGAGGCGCGAGCCGAGCTCGTGAAGCTCCGGCAGGCGGTGATCGGGCACGTCGCCAAGAGCGGCCTGAGGGTGGCGGCCGCCGGCACCCATCCGTTCTCCTCCTGGATGAATCAGGAGATCACACCCCTCGAGCGCTATCTCGGTGTGAAGGCGGACATGGCCGAGCTGGCCCAGCAGCTCCTGATCTTTGGCACCCACGTCCACATCGGCATCGAGGATCACGAGTTTCTCATCGATGCGATGAACGCGGCCCGCTACCTCATGCCGCACATCCTCTGTCTGTCCACCAGCTCGCCTTTCTGGATGGGACGCAACACGGGGCTCAAGTCCTACCGTAGCGTGATCTTCCGCAATTTTCCGCGCAACGGCGTGCCACGTGTCTTCCGCTCGTGGTCCGACTTCTCGGAGCTCGTGAGCACGCTGGTCGAGACACGGTGCATCCCCGACGGCTCGAAGATCTGGTGGGATGTGCGGCCCCACCACGCCTATCCGACGTTGGAGTTCAGGATCTGTGACGTCTGCACGCGCGTGGATGAGGCGATCGCGATCGCGGCCATCTTCCAGGCGGTGATCGCGAAGCTGTGGAAGCTCCGCCGCGACAACATGACCTTCCGCATCTATCCGGCGGATCTGATCGAGGAGAACAAGTGGCGCGCCGTGCGCTATGGGCTCGATGGAAAGCTCGTCGATCTTGGCCGGCAGCGGGAGGTGCCCGCGCGCGAGCTCGTGCGCGAGCTCATCGAATGGTTCATCGGCGACGTGGTGGACGAGCTCGGCAGCCGCGAGCAGGTGGAGTACGCTTTCCGCATCCTGAACGAAGGGTCCAGTGCAGACCGTCAGCTGGCCGTCTATCAACAGACGGGGGACCTCAAGATGGTTGTGGACCATCTGATCAACGAGACGGCCGAGGGGGTGACATCCGCCCCTCTCGTCGGCCAGCACGCTTAGCACTCGACTCCGACCGGAAGAGAAGCATGGAAAAACGCCCCGTCATCGGGATCACGACGCAGACTCTGGACGCGATTCCGGACCAGCTTCCGTGCTGCTGGGTGATGAGCCAGCGTTACGTCCACGTGCTGATGTCCGCGGGAGCCATCCCGTGGGTCATTCCGCTGATTCCGGGAGACGAGCGGACATTGCGCGCGATCTACGAGCGACTGGACGGGGTCTTCCTGCCCGGCGGGGTGGACATCGATCCGGCCAGCTACAGCGAAGAGCGCCACCCCGGTTGCGGCCGCACCGACGTGGACCGCGACTCCACCGAGCTCGCGCTCACGCGCTGGGCGATCGAGGATCGGAAACCGCTGCTGGCCGTCTGCCGCGGGGTCCAGGTGATGAACGTCGCGGTCGGTGGCACCCTCTATCAGGATCTCGCCGCGCAGCATCAGGGGATCAAGCACGACTACTTCCCCTCGCGCGGCGACAATCCCCGCCATCAGCTGGTGCACGATGTGACGATCGTGCCCGGAAGCCGGTTGGCGAAGATCGTGAACGCCACATCGATCTCCGTGAACAGCATGCACCACCAGGGAATCAAGGAGCTCGCACCAGGCTTGATTCCGACCGCGCTCGCTCCGGACGGTCTGATCGAAGGGGCGGAGGGGAGTGCCGACCAGTTTCTCGTGGGCGTGCAGTGGCACCCCGAGGACCTCACCGACCGGGAGCCCAGGATGCGGCAGCTCTTCGACGCATTCACCGCCGCGGCGGTGGAGTTCGTCCAGCTGCGCATGGTAGGCGAGGTGGGGTAGCCCCTGCTCTAGCGGATCCGTGCTCCAAGGCGATGGGCGGTGGCACCCGCCGCGATGCGTTCCCATGCGTATTCGAGCGTCAGTCGGTCGAGACCCAGCGATGCCCCGGCTGTGAGCGGGCTCTCTCCCCGCGTCTCCGTGCGCCGCGCTCCGACGCGACCCGCGATCAGCCAGCCATCCAGCGGGATGAAAACCGCCTCCAATCCTCCCGCCGGATTCACGCGACCGTTGCGCAGAATGGAGACGGCGGAGGTGAGTCCCAAGTCGATGGGGCCGACGGGGAGCCCGCCGCCGGCGAATCCGAGAGTCGTCCGGAAGGGTAGCGGGGCTCGGCGATCGCCGAGCCGGAGCCGAGGCCCGATGTTCTGCACCGACAGCGCCAGCGTGCCGCGCCATATGTCCTGCGCGATCCCGAGATCCACCGCGCCGCGACCGCCGCGCGCTTGCGGCGATCGCTCCTCGACGTACTTGCCAGTGATCCCGGCGCGGATGTCGTGCACGGTGGTCGAGACTCCGAGCGAGGCCGAGGTGCTTGACGATCGTGAGCTCTCCTCGGACGCCAGTGCCGCGATCGGCGACGGAAAAAGCGTCGTTGCCCCGTAATCGAGCATCTGGACGCCGATGCCGATGCCGCCACTCCCGAGCGCGGTGCTCGCCGACATCGTGCCGAGCGTGCTTCCCGATCGATATCTCTCCACCGAGACTCCGAGCCCGAGGCCGACGCCGAGCTGCGCCGGGTTGTAGAAGATCACGTCGTGGTCGCGGCCAGCAACCCACGCGTTGCCCATCCCCAGAGCGCGTGTGCTGGCTGGAAGCTGCAGGACGAGTGGAGCATAGCGTCCGCTCTGCGCACGTGCCGCGGGGGGAGGCGCGAGAGCCGGCGCGATCGCGCTCAGCAGGCGAATGATCGTCCCGAGGCGCCTCATCGCGGAGCGCTTCCGGCGGCGATGAGAAAGGCCGGATCGAGTGACGAGATCCCGATGTCGTCCAGGATCACAGTTCCGACCGGCGTTCGATCGAATCGAAAGCGGAGAGTTCGGATCGCCGCCGGGTCGAAGCCCGGCTGGACCCGCGCGAAGTCGGCAAGAGGAATCACGTAGCTTTGCAGAACAATCTCGTAGGTGCTGGCGAAGTTGCGCTTCTCTCTGTCAGCTCGCCTCAGAACGTGAGTCGCCAGGGGCCGCCTGACGGCACCGTACTGGCTCAGGGGAAGGCGTGCCGTCACGTCGCGCGCATCCACCACCTCGATTGTGAGATCCATCGGCACCGTGTCTTCCGCGGCCTTGGCCGCCTCCTTCTTGCCGCTCGACACGTCGGCTTTCGTGGCCGCCGAATCGGAAGCGGTCTTCTTGCTGCTGTCTTCCTTGAGCTTCCTCGGCCCCGGCCGAGCGCTGGTGGGGGCGAGTGAGAATTCGACCGAGGACTGTGCGCTCACCCTCCAGGCGGTGCGCACGGAATCGGTCACCGAAACGGTATACGCCGCCGGCGGACCCATCTTCGTCGTGTCGGCTCCCGCGAGATGGTTGTTCCATCCCAGCCAGACGGCATTGTGGCCGAAATTAGAATCCTTCCAGCGCATGGGCACCACGGCCTCCTTCCAGACGGACAGGCTCTCCCCGGCGATCCTCACACCGGGCACGCTCCCGGTCGTCACGTCCACGTCTTCGTGATAATCCGCGAGCGCTCGAAAGCCGGCGTCCTGGAAGCGGGTGACGTACATTGTACGAGGAAGCCACTGGCCGATGACGCGATGGTCGCGGAACAACGGTAGGTACTCGCGCTTACCCTTGAGGGTCGCCTCGAGGAACGCGCCCATGTACACCTTGCCGAACTGCTGCTGGTCCTTGGACGACAGGAGACCGCGTAGGTCGAGATAGCGCCCGCTCCGAGGTCCGTTGTCCATGTTGCCCCAGACCGTGTTCCACTGACCGTGATTGGCGCGGTAGACGTACACGGCTGACTTGAACCAGGGCTTGCCGTCGGTGAAGCGGATACGCTCGTACTGGCGCAGGCCGGAGAAGCTCGACACATCGCCATCGTGCGAGCCGTGGATCACGAGATAATTCACGTTCTCGAGCGGCGTCGGCTGGTCGGCTGGCTTGTACTGTCCATCGATCGGAGCGATCGCCACCAGGGCCTTGATCGCGAAGCCGAAGTCGAAGCGGAGCGTGGCATCGTCGGGGTAGAAGGGAAGACGGTTGAACGCCGCGGCCACCGCGACCGCCTCGCCGCCGCGAGAGTGCCCCATCAGCCCGATGCTCTGCATGTCCACCTTGTGGGTGAACGGCGTGCCCAGCGAATCGTTGAAGCCACGCCATGCCTTGAGATGCTGCAGCAGCATCCATCCGCGGGCGTCGTTCTCGTTGCGGATGAAGCCGTTGAGGAAATTCTCGTCCACCGACGCCAGGATGAAACCGCGAGACGCCAGGAGCTCGCCCAGGTATGCGTAGCCAGGATCGGAGAACTCCCTCATGTCGTGGTTTCCGTGGACCACCAGAACCAGGGGAAAGGGTCCCTCGCCGTCGGGATACCAGACGCGTCCGTTGACGGGCATCTTCGAGAAATCGAATCCGAAGAAGCTCTTCCGGATCTTTGCCTGCTTGGGGTCGGGCGCCGCCGCGAGCTTGCTCCCATCCACGGGAGTGGTTTTCAGACTGACCGAGTCGCGGAACGCGCGACGCTGCTTGTCAGTGCCGCTCCCGTAGGTGAGAGTGCGGACCTTGAACGGACCAGCTTCGGCCGGGTTGGGAGCGGCAAGAAGCTGATGCGCGAGAACCACGGACGAGTCGTCCTTGGAGAGGGTGAGCGGCTGGGTACAGGCGCTCAGCAGCGCCACGAGCGCGAGAGGACGAACACCGTTAAGCGACATGGCTGGGCGATTCTCGAAGGAGAGGGGTGGCAAGCCGGCGGCCGGATTCCTGTGAGACAGGCCATCGGCCGAAATCGTTGTATCGGCGGCAGGCTCAAGGTAGCTCCGAGGACATCAGAGGTGAGCTGTCTCTCAGGGTCCGCGATAGATGGTGCCGCCTTTCATCACCAGCCGCACCCTTCGCAGTGCCCCGATGTCCTTGGTGGGGTCGCCGTCCACGGCGATGAGATCCGCCAGCAGTTGAGGCCTGATGGTGCCGAGCCGATCGTCGAGATGTAGCACCTTCGCGTCGACGGAGGTCGCGGCGCGGAGCGCCTGGATCGGCGTCATCCCGTATTCCACGAGCATCTCGATCTCGCGGGCGTTGTCTCCGTGAGTGAAGACGCCGACGTCGCTCCCACTGGCGATGGTGACGCCGGCTGCCAGGGCGGCCTTGAAGCTCGCTCTCTTGCGAGTGATGGAAGCCGGCTCGGGATCGGCGCCCTTCTTCCATCCCCGGTACTGGAGGATGGCATCACCCGCGGCGAGCGTGGGGCAGAGCGCGACCGCTCGCTCCGCCATCAGCCGAAAGACCTCTGGCGTGCCATCGTCGCCGTGCTCGATGGTTTCTACGCCAGCCAGCGCTGCCCGGCGCATTCCTTCGGCGGTGGTGGAGTGGGCGACCACCGGCCGGCCGCTCCCGCGCGCCGTCTCGACGATCTGCTTGAGCTCTTCGAGAGAAAAGGTCGGGCGCGCCTCGCCCCTCGGGCCCCACCGGTAGTCGGCGTAGACCTTGATCCAGTCTGCGCCCTTTCCAATCTGATCTCGCACCACCCGGGTGAGGGCATCGATGCCGTCGGCCTCCTCGGCTCCCTGCGGTACCTCCCATCGCGGGTCGAAGCCCCGAGGGCCATAGCTTCCGGTGGCGACGATCGCTCGCGTGCTCGCGAGGACGCGCGGGCCGGGCACGATGCCCTGCTCGATCGCATCGCGAAGCCCGACGTCGGCGTAGCCCGCGCCTTCGGTGCCGAGATCCCGAATTGTGGTGAATCCGGCGAGCAGGGTCGCGCGGGCGTGGTTGGTCGCGCGCGCCACGCGGAGGGCGAGCGGCTCGTGGAGGACCTGGTCGTTCCACGAGGTCTCGTTGTACGGATGAAGAAGGAGATGGGAGTGCGCCTCGATCAGTCCCGGCAAGAGCGTCGTTCCCGGGAGATCGATCACCGTCGCGCCCGCCGGCGTGCCCAGCTGCGCGGCGGGCCCCGCGGACACGATCCGATCGCCCCGGACCAGCACCACCCACCCTTCGTTCGCTTGGGCGGACACGCCGTCGTACACGCGCGCCGGTCGAAGGAGATACGCTGCCGACGGGGTGGAGGACGTTGACGCCGGCTGGGCCGCGACAGCGGCGCCGATCAGCAGCAGAAGAGCGGCGAGACATCGCATACGAGGTTTCGTCGATGGGAAGGAAGGAACGATCGCTGTCCGCGCGCCGGCGGATCCGGAAATAGTATGCGCTTGGGACGGCGGCGGTGCTACATTCGCGAGTGCGCGCGCTCATCCACTCCCTGAGCCCCCCGATGATTCACACGGTTGCCCTGCTCCGGCTGATGTTGATCGCATTGCCCCAGCCCGATTCCACGGCGTTCATCCGCATCAACCAGCTCGGCTATCGCCCAACGGGGCGGAAGGTCGCGGTCGTGTGCTCGCTCGACTCCTCGGGCGTACGAAGCTTCTCCGTGCTCGACCAGAGAGGACGCACGGTGTTGGGCCCCAAGCGGGCCGTGCAGGGAGGCGCGTTCGGGCCGTGCATCACCACTCAGCGGCTCGACTTTTCCGCGCTCCGGCGAGAGGGAAGCTTTCGCATCGCTGCCATGCCGGCCGGGACGGTGACGGTGCGCGTGTCGTCGCACACCTACGTAGGCGCCGCGGACACGCTTCTCTACTACATGCGCGAGCAACGCTCGGGGTGGAACCCGCTCTTTCGCGATTCCGTGCACCGTCGCGACGGCATCATCGTGGATGAACCGCGCCGTCAGAACACTTTCATCCCCGTGAGCGGAGGGTGGGCCGACGCGTCGGATTACCTGCAGTACGTGACGACCTCGGCCAACGCCACGTTCGTGATGCTGATGGCCTACCGGGACCATCCGAAGGTGTTCGCGGATCGCTTTCTCGCCAACGGCCTTCCCGGCACCAATCATCTTCCCGATGTGCTCGACGAAGCGCGTCACGGCCTCCAGTGGCTCCTGCGCATGTTTCCGACAGACGATCAGATGTACAACCAGCTTGGCGATGATCGCGATCACGCGTACTTCGATCTCCCGACGAACGACAGCTCAGACTATGGCTGGGGGAAGGGGCGCGAGCGTCCCGTCTATCCGTGCACCGGAGCACCGCAGGGATTGTTCGCGTATCGAAACCGGTCCACCGGCTGGGCGTCGACGGCCGGCAAGTACGCAGCCGCGTTCGCGCTCGGCGCCAGACTCTTCCGCGATCGCGATCCGGTGTACAGCGAGCTGCTGCGCGGCAAAGCGGTGGCCGCTTTTTCCGCTGGCCTGGCCCATCCCGGCGTGTGCCAGACAGCACCCGGACGCGCGCCCTATTTCTACGAAGAGGACAACTGGGCGGATGACATGGAGCTCGCCGCCGCCGAGCTGCATTCGCTCACCGGTGAGAAACGCTACCTGGAGCAGGCGGTCGCATACGCCGCCCAGGAACCGGTGACGCCGTGGATGGGACAGGACACCGCTCGCCACTACCAGTTCTATCCCTGGCACAACAACGGCCACTTCGAGATCTGGCGCAACGCCGACGAGACGGGCAAACGAGCCATGTCGCTCGACTACCGGCAGGGCCTCGAGCTGGTGGCACGACGCTCGAGCAACGGCTTTCGCATCGGTATCCCTTTCATCTGGTGCTCGAACAATCTGATTGTGTCGTTCGCGACCCAGGCTCACCTGTATCGGCAGATGACCGGCGACGACCGCTTTCTCGAGCTGGAGAGCGCGGCGATCGATTGGCTCTTCGGAACGAATCCGTGGGGCACGTCGATGGTCATCGGCCTGCCGCACGACGGCGTGACGCCCCGCGACCCGCACTCGGCCATCTCGAGGCAGCTGGGTATCGAGCTGACCGGCGGATTGATCGACGGACCGGTGAAGCGCTCCATCTTCGAGCACCTCCGGGGCATCCGCCTGCTCAAGCCCGATGCCTTCGCCCGATTCAACACTGGCGCGCTCGTCTATCACGACGATCTCGGCGACTACTCGACGAACGAGCCGATCATGGACGGAACCGCGAGCCTGGTCTATCTGCTGTCGGCGCTGGGCGAGCCGTAGTGGGGTTTCCGCTGCCTTCTCGCAGCCTCCTGCTCGTTCTCGCCATTGGCGCGTCAGCGCCGGCCAGAGCTGCGGCGCAGCATCGGCACGAGCCGGCCGGTGAAACCACGGCGGAGGTAGCCGTACAGGCGATCGCGGTCGTGACGCGCGCGCAACCGGCCATTGCGGGGAGGCAGTTGACGGAAGGCTATGTCACCCAGCCTCTGATCATGGGCCACGCTCGGTTGCGAGGAGGTCGAGTCTCTCTCTTTGGCACAGCCGATCTCGAGGGCCTCACGCTGCGCCGTGGCGAGCTCAACAGCGGAATCTTCGGGGAAGGCTATGTCGACCGACGCCACCCCCACACTTTCGTTCACGAGATCGTCGCCACCATCGGCGCGCGCGCACGAGGAACCGATCTCTCTCTGTCGGCAGGGAAGGGGTTCGCGCCCTTCGGTACCGACGATCCGATGACGCGGCCCTTCGTGAGCTTTCCGGTGAACCATCACCTGGCGCAGGTTCTCGAGCGTGCGGTCGCGATCGCGCGCGCGCGCGCCGGGCCGCTGTCGCTGGAGCTCGGGACATTCAATGGCGATGAGCCCGTATCTCCCGGCAGCATCCCGTCGCTGAGCCGGTTCGGCGACTCCTGGTCCGCCCGACTCACGTTCATGCCGGTCTCCACGACCGAGCTTCGCGCGAGCCACGGCGAAGTCGCCTCTCCGGAGGACCGCGGCGGGAAAGGGATGGATCAGCGCAAGTGGAGTCTCGCGGCCCGTCACGGGTCTCGCGAAGGTGCTGATGGAGAGCGGTATGCTCTCGTAGAGTGGGCGAGCACCGAGTACCTCAGTCGAGGTCGCGCCGCATTCCGGTTCGAGAGCGTGCTCGGTGAGGCGGCCGCGGAATGGCGCGGACTGCTCGCGGCTGCGCGACTGGAGCGGACGTCGCGACCCGAAGAGGAAAGATTGACCGACCCCTTCCGTTCGGTGTATCCGGTTGCTGACGTACAGATTCTCGGGATCACGCGATTCACAATCGGGACGCTGGCTCTGCGACGACGGCTCGGCCGTGAGCAGGGATACCACATCCAGCCGTTCGTCGAGCTATCGCATGCCTTCGCGGTGGCCGCCACGCGGCCAGCCGTATTCGAGCCGGCTGACTTCTACGGGTCGCAACACTTATGGAGCTTCTCCGCCGGGGTGCGCTTCGACACCGGCTCATCGCACCATCTCATGGGACGCTACGGCGCGGCGTCTCCCTCCCCCTGACGCGGTGCGCGATGCGAGATTTCGCTTTCCTCTGCTGCCGCCGGAGCCCTCGCGTGTCTCGCTATCCCTCTTCTGTTCCTTCCGCTGGCCACTGGGCACGACTGGTCGTGGTGAGTCTGGTTCTGTCGGCCTGCGCCAGCGACGGAGCAACACCTCCTGCACCCGTGGCGACCGTTCGAGTGGTGGGGTCGTCCAGCCCGCTGTCGATCGGCCAGGAGCTCCAGCTCACCGGCCAGGTGACCGACGCGAAGGGCGCTGCCGTGTCCGGGCGCACCATCTCGTGGACCACGAGCGACGCAACGGTGGCCACGGTGTCATCCAGCGGACTCGTTCGTGGAATGGCGGCCGGGGTGGTGACCATCACGGCCAGTGTCGATGCGCACAGCGGCACCTTCCCCGTGCTGGTCATTTCTCCGGTAGCGGGGTCGATCATGATATCTCCGCTGGCGGGTATCCTCGGCATCGGGGACCAGATCACTCTCATGGCGATCGTCCTCGACTCGATCGGTCAGGCGATTCCGTCGCCGAGCGTCACGTGGCTCTCGAGTAATCCGATCGCCGCCTCGGTCACGCCACAAGGCGTGGTGACCGGGCTGTCGCGGGGCACGACAGTGATCTCCGCTGTATCCAACGGCAAGGAGGGACGGGCACCAATCACCGTCGCCCCGCCCAGTCTCGCTACCCTCGGAGTGGGAGCGGTGGCGGAGCGGTACACGGCCGAAGTGAACGTGTACGGGAGCTATGCCTACACGAGCACGTGGGGGCGCCGCGGCAGCGTGGTCGGCAATGCCGTGAAAGTGTGGGACATCCGCGGAAACCAGCCGATGCTGGTGGATTCGCTCATCATCTCCGGAGCCACCACCACCGGCGACGTCCAGGTCATAGCGGATGCGAAGCTGCTGGCGGTCGCGACCGAACGGGCCGGCGGGTCGCTGGTGCTCTATGATCTCGCCGATCCGGCGCATCCGGCGCTGATCACCCGGTACTCCACGCCCAACACGCAGAACGGCGTGCACACCGCCGAAGTGCAGCGCGTGAACGGGACCCTGTATGCGTTTCTCAGCATCGATCCGGCGGGTACCGCGGCGGCACGATTGACGATCGTGGATCTGACGACGCCAGCGGATCCGCGGGAGGTATTCTCCCAGGTCATGGGCAAGCCGTTCGTCCACGACGTGTTCGTGCGGGACGGGCTCCTGTTCACCGCGCTGTGGGACGATGGAATGACAATCTGGGACATCGGTGGAGGCAATCGAGGCGGTTCGCCGTCATCCCCGGTCGTGGTCGGCAACGTCCGGACCGTAGGTGGGGCGGTTCACAACATCTGGTGGTTTCACGATCAGCTGACCGGAGCGAAGCGCTACGCTTTCATCGGGGAGGAAGGCCCGGGCGCCATCGGCAGCTCGGCGTCAGGGAACATCCACGTCGTGGATATCGGGGACATGGCAGCGCCGCGTGAGGTCGCGTTCTACCACGTTGAGGGAGCGGGGACGCACAACTTCTCCGTCGACGAGCGCGGCGCTGTGCTCTATGCGGCTTACTATAACGGCGGAGTGCGCGCCATCGACGTGCGGGGAGATCTGGGGAACTGCGCAGCCGCCGCACGCTCTGCCGACGGCCGCTGCGACCTGAGGGCAATGGGGCGGGAGATGGCACGGTGGCCCGGGGATGGAGGACCGTCGGTGTACGTGTGGGGTGTTCAACAGGTGGGGGGATTCGTCTACGCGTCGGACATGCTCGGTGGCCTCTGGAAGCTGGACGCGCGATGAAGGGAGCCGCGGCTCTGGTCGCCTTGATGCTCTCCGCCACGGACAGCACTGTCGCCCAGCAGCTCACGCGCGCCGACCAGGAATGGCGCACGGTGGAGACGCCGCACTTCGTGATCCACTATCCCGCGCCGATGTCGGAGTGGTCGCTGGAAGTCGCGCAACGCATCGAGGCGGTGCACCGCGCCGTGACGGCACTCGTAGGCAGCGAGACGCGGCACCGCACGACCGTCGTCGTGGACGACCCTTACAATCTCGCCAACGGTCTCACTTTCCCTTTTCTGGACCACCCCACGGTTCTGCTCTGGCCCACGCCGCCCGAGCCCCGGATGGAGATCGGCCATCTTCGCTCCTGGCCGGAGATTCTCTCGGTGCACGAGTACGCTCACGTCGTGCACCTCTCCCGCCCGTCGCGAAACCCGATCCGTCATTTTCTCATGGCTCTGATCCCGGGGTCACTCGGGCCACTGGCGCTCCGGTCGCCGAGGTGGGTGATCGAGGGGTACGCCACCTACGTGGAAGGACGTCTCACCGGCAGCGGACGGCCCTTTGGAGTGTACCGGCCGGCGATTCTCCGCCAATGGGCGCTGGAAGGGAAGCTCCCCACCTACGGTCAGCTCAATGGGAGCGACGATTTCGAGGGCGGCGCGATGGCGTACCTCGCCGGATCCGCCTATCTGGAGTGGCTTGCTGCCCGCACCGGCGGTGGGCACGGAGATTCGAGCCTGGTACACCTCTGGCGGCGTTTGTCGGCGCGACGGAACCGCAGCTTCGGCGAGGCGTTCAGCGGGGTCTTCGGCGGAAGCGCGGAAGAGCTGTATGGCCGCTTCACAGCCGAGCTCACGGGGAAGGCGATCGAGGCACGCCGCGACCTCGCGTCCAGGCACCTCGTGGAGGGCGACACCGTGCAATCGCTCTCCTGGCGCACCGGGGAGCCGGCGGTATCGCGCGATGGCTCCTTGATCGCTCTGGTTCTCGAGGGGAAGAAGGTCCCCTCACGGCTCGTCGTCTGGAAGACCGCAGACGAGCGGAGCGACACGGCGGCCGAGCTAGCACGCCGGCGATTGATCCAGCGCGATCCCGAGGACGTGCCGGACATCGCATGGCGACCGAGACCGAAGCAGGCGGTCGCCACCCTGTGGCCGTTCGCTCGAATGCCGCACGAGAACCCTCGCTGGATGCCGGATGGCATCACCGTGCTGGTCACGCGATACCAGGCGGTGGGCGACGGAACCCAGCGCGCGGACCTCTTCGCATGGAATCACCGTACTGGCGAGCTGCGCCGCGTCACGCGCGGCGCCGGCATTCGACACGCCGATCCGGCACCCGACGGCCGATTCGCTGTAGCCGATCGCTGCCTGAACGGCCACTGCGATCTCGTCCGGGTCGACTTGCACAGTGGGGCCATCCAGCTGCTCGCGCCCGGATCGCCGACGCTGGCTTACTATCGTCCCCGCTACTCAGCCGATGGTCGCACCATCGCCGCGGCGGTGCAGCGGCTCGGACGCTGGCGAATCGTGACGCTCGACGCGATGGGCGGCCCCCCGCACATCGCCGACCCGGAGGACTTCGCCGACCGGTACGATGTCGCTTGGATGCGCGACGGTCGCTCCCTCGTTGTGACGTCCGAGCTCGGTGGGGTGGCGAATCTCGAGCAGATGGAAGTAGGACGCGCGGGCGTCCGCCCTCTCACCCGCGTCACCGGTGCTGCTTACGCCCCCGAGCCGGCGCCCGGAGGCGCGATCTTCTTTCTTCGTCTTCATGCCCGCGGCCTCGATCTCGCTCGCATCCAGCCCGACAGCGTTCCCACTCCTGAACGCGTCGCCTTTCTCCGGCCGGCTCTGGCACCTGCCTCCCCCGTCGCCGCGCCGTTTGCCACCGTCGACAGCTTCGCCACCAACCCGATATCCGCCTCTCGCTCGTACGGCGCCGGCCCATCGCGCGTGCTCATCACGCCGTTGCACTTTCGCGGCGTGGAAGGCGGCGGCAGCGGACTGACGGTGATCCGCACCGATCCTGTGGGCCGGCTGACCGTGGTCGCCGAAGGGCTGCTGGATGTCGGTGACCGGTCAGTGTGGAAGGGATACTCCCTGAGTGCGACGTGGAGGGGATTTCGCCCCGCCCTCACCGGCGAGCTGTTCACGACTCGGCATCACCCCTCCGGGCAGAGAGCCGGCACCCTCGCTTCGCCTTCCTTCGACGCGAATTACGCCGGCGGCGCGATTTACGCCGCCTTCGACCGCAACGTCGGATCGTCGCGCGCCGCCGCCCGATTAGGCGCATCGCTCGGGTCGCTCGAGGGCGCTGTGCTCGGCGATCGGTCACGCCGACTGGCGTTGATGGAGGTTGCCACGGGCGCGACCCGGACGCGGGGAGTCGCTTATCTGAGCGCGGCGCTGGGAGCCCGAGGGTACGCGGGAACCACCGGCGGCGAGAGCTGGACCAGGGAGATCGCGATCGCGGGGATCCGCGTGGGTGCGCGCAGCCTGGGCCTCGTTGCCGACGCGCTTGCGGGTCGAGTCGACGCCAGGGCGCCGGGGTACGAGAGGTTCGTCATCGGCGGAAGTGCGCCACCGCTCTTCGACCAGGCTCTGCTCTCACAGCGGCTGTCGATGCCCGCCTTGCCATTCGCGACCGGTGGCGGCCGCGTCGCCGGCCAATGGCGCGTCGCGCTGGCCGGCGAGGGGTTCGAGCCGTATGTGTGGGCAGCCAGCGCGGGTGAGCGCATTGGCCGCTGGCATCGAGTCGTCGGAGCGGAGAGCACGCTGCTGCTTCCCTCGCTACCTATCCTTCGTCTGCCCGCGATGCGCTCGACACTCGGCGCTGGCTACTCGCTGGACGACCCCTTCAGGTACAATCTGCGTGCTTACTTCGGCGTGACCTTCCGACCGTGAAAGGTCAACGCAGGGAAGCCGCTGCTCGTATCTTCTTGAGCCGCGCCTCGCTCAACTCTCCCGCCCCCCAGCTCCCCGACTCATGATGCGCCTCGCCCGCTTTCTTGTCGGCATGGTGGCAATTGCCTCCGCAGCCGCCGCGCAGCAATCGGCCCGCAAGCCGCTCACTCCTGACGTCTTCGATCGGTGGCGGAGCATCCAGGGCGAGAAGATCTCCAACGATGGCAAGTGGCTCGTTTATTCTCTCGTTCCCCAGGCCGGCGATGGAGAGCTGGTGGTGAAGGCGCTTCCAGGAGGCGAAGGGAAAGGCTCGGAGTACCGGCACAGCCGTGGCTTCATCGGGCGGCCAGAGATTCGGGCGGGGGCGCAGTCGCGCACCGGATATCGCGCCCCGGAGTCCTTGATCACTGCCGACGGCAAGTTCGTTGTATTCTCGATCGACGCGCCGAGAGCTGATGTGGAGCGCGCCAGACGCGAGAAGAAGAAGCCGGCGGACCAGCCGAAAGCGTCGATGGGAATTCTGCGGACGGCGGACGGGAATGTTGTTGTCATCCCGAACGTGAAGAGCTTCCGGGTGGCGAAGAATGGCAGCCGCCACGTCGCTTACCTACTGGAGCCCAGGGACAGTGTGTCGCTGGAGAAGGGTGCCCCCGATTCCGTCGCGCCGGTCCCCGCAGCGGCGGCAACGCCTGGTGGTCGGCCGCGCCCGGTCGCCATGGACTCAACATCCGGGAAGGACCCGAAGCGCGAGACTGGCTCGACGCTCGTCATCCGGGATCTTCAGAGCAGCGCCGAAGTCAGAGTCGAGGATGTCACGGCGTACGCCTTGAGCGAGAACGGCGCCTGGCTCGGCTACACCGTCGGGTCCCGAGCGGGCCAGACAGACGGTGCGTATGTGCGCTCGCTGGCAGACGGGAGGACGACGCCGCTGCTCGCCGGGCGCGGAAGCTACCGTCAGCTCGCCTTCGACAAAGCGGGCACGCAGGTCGCTTTCGTCTCCGATCGCGATGAGCAAAGCGTGGCAAAGCCACACTTCCGGTTGTATCACGCCCCGCTGACTGCGCCGTCGGCGCGCGAGCTTGTCGGTCCCAAGCTGACCGGCGAATCGGTGGTTTCTGCCACCGCTCGCGTCGAGTACAGCGACGATGGCCGCACCATCATCTTCGGCGTGGCGCCACCGCCACTGGATTCGATTCCCGCGGATTCGCTGGCCGACAAGGCCGTCTTCGATCTCTGGCACTACAAGGACGCGCGCCTCCAGCCGCAGCAGCGGGTCGAAGCAACGCGGGATCGGGAGCGAGGATATACCGCTGTCTACCGGCTCGATTCGAAGCGCTACCAGCAGCTCGGAAACGACAGCCTGCAGGTTCGGCTGTCGCGCAACTCGAGCATCGGTTTTGGCACTGCGTCGCTGCCGTACGCCCTCGCTCAGATGTGGGGTGAAGGCGGGAGCGATCTGTACGTGATCGACGCGGCGGGAAACCGCAAGCTCGTCAAGACGCGCGCTCCCATCGGCGAGGACCGCACCGGCGAAGCGGCGATCTCACCCGATGGCAGATTCGTGCTGTACTTCGGGGATGATGCACACTGGTACACCTATTCGGTCGCGACTGGCCAGACGGTCGATCTCTCGGCTCGGACGCCCGGAGTCCACTTCGAGCGCGAGCAGTGGGATTCACCGAGCTTGACCCCTGCGTGGGGCGTAGCGGGCTGGACGAAGGGAGACCGGTCCCTGCTGCTCTACGATCGGTACGACGTGTGGGAGCTGGATCCCGCGGGCGAGAGAAGCGCTCGAGTGGTGACCGATTCGCTGGGACGCCGTGAGCATCTGGTGTTCCGCGTCGTGGACACGGACACCACCGAGCACGCGATCGATCCATCACAACCGCTCCTACTTCGTGCCACCAACGACGAAACCAAGGCGACCGGGTTCTGGCGCGATCGCCTCGGCGCGGCATCACCGCCGGTGAAGCTCCTGATGCTCGACAAGCAGGTGGGACGTCCCCTCAAGGCCAAGAACGCCGATGTCTACGTGTTCACCGAATCCACCTTCCAGGAATTCCCCGATCTCTGGGTCACCGATGGGCAGTTCAGGGCTCCGGCGAAGATCTCCGACGCCAACCCGCAGCAGAAGGAGCACAAGTGGGGGAGCGCGCAGCTCGTCAGCTGGCGGAACGACGACGGGGCCGAGCTCAAGGGGATCTTGTTCAAGCCCGAGGGCTTCGACGCGCGCAAGAAGTATCCCATGGTCGTGTATTACTACGAGCTGTTGTCGGAGAACCTGCACGGGTATGTGGCACCCGCCGGGCGCAACGTCATCAATCCGACCGTCTATGCCTCGAACGGCTATCTGGTGTTCGAGCCGGATATCGTCTACACGGTGGGGTACCCGGGCCAGAGCGCGTACAAGTCGATCGTGCCGGGTGTACAGATGCTCATCGACAGCGGATTCGTCGACGCCAAGGCGATCGGGCTCCAGGGTCAGTCGTGGGGAGGCTACCAGACGGCGTACCTGATCACCCAGACCAACATGTTCGCGGCCGCCATGGCGGGTGCGCCCGTGGCGAACATGACCAGCGCATACGGCGGAATCCGCTGGCAATCCGGGCTTGCCCGTGCCTTTCAGTACGAGCACACGCAGAGTCGGATCGGCGGCTCGATCTGGCAGTTTCCACTCCGCTATCTCGAGAATTCTCCCCTGTTCTTCGTGGACCGTGTGCGGACGCCGCTCCTGATCATGTCGAACGACGGAGACGGCGCGGTTCCCTGGTACCAGGGGATCGAGCTCTTCGTGGCGATGAGGCGCTTCGGTAAGGAGGTCTACCTCATCGACTACAACGGCGATGAGCACAATCCGACCAAGCGCGCCAACCAGCTCGACATCGCCATGCGGATGCAGCAGTTCTTCGATCATCATCTCAAAGGCGCGCCGGCGCCGGCCTGGATGGAGAAGGGCATTCCCTTCCTCCAGAAGGGGCGAGATCAACTGGCGGCATCGCGCGCCGCCGGCCAGGCGGGTGGGGGGTCAGGAGAGAGCAGGGAAGTGCCGCCACGACCCTAGTTATTCGCTGCTCCGCCGCGGCGTCGCGGACCCCTCGGCGGGCGCGCTCAGGGCACCGGAAAAGCGGTTACGGAGGGGTGGGTCCGAGCGTCTGTTGGGCAAGGAGCCCGCCGATGACCGACACCACCGAAACGCGCTGGGAACGTCACAACGATGCTGGACGGCGCTATTTCAGCCAGGGTGAGCTTTCCCAGGCTGAAGCCGCGTTCCTGGCGGCCATTCGTGAGGCGTCCTCGCTGGGGCACGAGAATCTCCGTCTCGCCGCCAGCCTGAGCAATCTCGGTCAGCTCAAGTACAAACAGAAGGCGCTCCCCGAAGCAGAGGCGCTTTTCAAGCGCTCGCTCGCCATTCGCGAGAAGGTCCACGGGCCCGATCACTTCAGCGTGGTCAAGGACGTCAACAATCTCGCGGCGCTGTACTATTCGCGCAGCGAGTTCGACCTCGCCGAGCCGCTCTTTCGCCGTGCGCTCTCGGTGAGCGAGGCGCATCTCGGAGCGGATCACGCCGACGTCGCCTCCACTCTCAACAACCTCGCCCGCCTCTGTTTCCGCAAGCAGGACTACGCGACCGCGGAACCCTTGCTCAAGCGGCTGCTGGCGGTGAAGGAGAAGGTCACAGGGCCGGATCACCCCGAGGTTGCCGGCATCCTGATGAGTCTGGTCAAGGTGCGCTTTGCCGCCGGCCAATACGAGGCAGCGGACGCGCTGTGCCGGCGTGCTCTCCAGATTCGGGAGAGCCATCTCTCGGCCGAGGACCCTGCTCTCGGACAGACGCTCGATTCGTTGGCGGAGATCTGCGCGGCTCGAAAGAACGTGGAGGAGGAGCTCGACCTCAGGCGCCGCTCGCTTCACATCAAACAGCAGGCGCTGGGCAACGATCATCCGAGCGTGCGCGCGACACTCTCTGCGATCGAGAGTCTGGCGATGCGGCTGGGCACCGGGGCGGCCCTGCCGCTCGGAGCAGCACCGCCCCAGGCAGCCGTGCACACGCCGCGGCCGATCGCTTTCGTGGTGCCCGTCCCGGAGCCCGTGAGCGCACCGCGTCCCGAGCCCCGCAGTGGGCCTCGGCCTGAGCCGCGCAGCGGACCGCGCCCGGAGCCCCGCAGTGGACCGCGACCCGAGCCCAAGACTGGACCGCGACCGGAGCCCGTCAGCGCGCCCCGACCCGCACCGATCACCGCCATCCGGCCAGAGCCCGTAAGCGCACCGCGGCCAGCACCCATGAACGCGCGACCGGAACCCGTCAGTGCACCGCGACCCGAGCCTGTCAGCGCGCCGCGACTGGCGCCCATCACGGCGCTGTCGGAGCCTCTCGGAACGCCGGCGGCTCCGCCATCCCTGGTCACCGACGAAGCGTTTGGCGATTTCCTCGAGCGGGCGGAGGCGACCCTGCCGCGGAGCTATGGCGCACCGGTCACTCCGCCGCGCGCGCAGACTCCATCGCTTCCTCTCCCTTCCCTGACGGATCTGCGAGCTGTCTCCCCGTTGCGCGTTCACGCGTATCAGGATGATCCGGAGTCCGACCCGTTCACGTCGCGGGACTATGCTGCCTTTCCCTCCCGCAACAGATGGAAATACGGCGCTGCGGCCGCGGCCGCGATCGCCGTCGTGGCCGGGTGGCTGCTGTTCGCGGGAGGCTTGTCGGGTCGCACGACCAAGCAGGGATCGGCCTCCCCGCGCCAGCCGGGCGCATCAGCGCCGACGCGAGCGGGCTCCGGAGCACGCGGAACCGTCCAACCGGCCGTGCACACCGACTCCGTGCGACGCTCGGGCGCCGGCTCGGCGAGCCGGCCGGCGGAGCCGGAGCCCCGACCGACTGCAGCAGTTGTGCGCAGCGCCAGCGCGGCGTCCGACGACGCCTCGCTCGGCAATGCCCGCCCGCACCTGGAAGCGGCAGGCTCACCGGCGCGCAGAGATCCGCCGCCCTTGACGCTCGCCAAGCTCGATATTCGCGTGCCCGGCATGGACAAGATCACACGCAACATCGAGGAGAGCGTCAAGGCGCGCCTGGACTCACTGTCGCGCATCAACGTGAAGCCACCGACCTTCCAGAACAGGCCGGTCAGCCAGCCGCCATCGAAGTAGTCGTCGCGACGTCGCTACGCACTGCGAGCGATGAGAAAGCGGCAGCTCGGCGGTCCCGATCGCATGCAGCTCTCCGTGACGGGAGCCCCGGACATCTCGGACACGAGGCTCTCGATGGCCCGACAAACGGACGGGTGTCCCTCTATCGCCTCGCCCAACGGACACCCGTGTCCCCGGATCTCGAGAACGTCCGGGCGCTCCTGAACCTCGACCAATCCTCCCAACTCGCTCAGCAACTCGGCGGCGAGCCGGACACGCGTCGCCAGGTCTGCTGACGCGAATGCGCTCCTGCTCGCCAAACGGCGACCCGTCGAGCGCATGAGCTCGTCCATCTCGGTGCGCCCCATCTTTTCGCCCATCTCGTCGAGCAGGCTGAGCAATAGCGGGCGATAGGCGCGTGACAGGCTGGCGTGCGCCGCCGGGGACAGCTCATAGGTCACGGCGGGTTTGCCGCCCGTGCGTCGCTGCCCGGCCGGTCTCGCGATCCCGTCTGTCTCGAGCGTCAGCAGCTGCGCCCGCACCGCATTGTCGGTGAGTTCGAGCGCGACCGCGATATCGTCGACCGTGAGCCGCTCGCGCCGCAGAAGGCCGACGATACGACCTCGGGTGCTACCAAAGAACTTCCGATTCCACGCGCCGAGTGTCATTGCGTTCCGTCACCATCGGGGATGACGTGGAAACTGCGTCCTTTCCCCACTATGTCAAGAGAAATCTTGACTAGCCCTTCGGTCACAAGGTATACTCCTCGAGGCCAAGAGCCTGAAACAGATCGACCTAACCAATCGAGGAGGCATCAATGAAAATCCTCCTGATCTCGGCGGCGGCGCTCGCGCTCGGGGGCACGCTCTCCGTCTCCACCGGACCGGCGACGTCCGCCTCTCCACCGCCAGTGCTCGGCACGTCGGTCTTCAGTCCGTCGAAGGCGATCGACGACCCGACCATCGTCGCGATCTTCGATTGGGCCAACAGCGCGGAATTTGAGACGAGTGGCATGGGCGCGGCGCGGGCGCACGACAAGGATGTCAGGGCGCTCGCTCGGCAACTCGTCCGCGACCACCGTGCCGTGCAGAAGCAGGGACGTGCGCTGGCGAAGAAGCTCCACGTCAAGGTTCCGCATCTGGCCAACAAGGACAATCCACTCTACGAGCAGCACGTCGCGACCCTGAAGGCGCTGCGACATGCCAAGAAGGGCGCCGACTTCGATCGAGTGTATCTGCAACACGAGGTGGACTATCACAAGGCCGTGATCGACGCCGTGACAAACCAGTTCCTCCCAGCGATCCAGAACGCCGAGCTCAAGGACTTCGTCACGAAAGTCGCGCCCGCCTTCAAGGCGCACCAGGATGCCGCGCAGAACCTTCTCGACAAGATGAAGAGCTGACCGAGAGGGCTCTCTCGCGGATGGCGACGGGGTCGCGGCGCAAGCTGCGACCCCGCTTGCCATCGGGGGCCTGCCGATGCATCCGGAGCTGTTGCATCGTATTTTGCCGGGATGGATCCACTCGAGCTTTTTCATCAGTGGTTTGCCAGAGCGCGGGCCGTCGACCGGTCACTGCTGCCGGAGCCCACCGCGATGGCGCTGGCCACCACGGATAGCGACGGCCGGCCGGGCGTCCGTATGGTGCTGCTCAAGGACGCGGATGCGCGCGGATTCGTCTTCTACACGAACACCGAGAGCCGCAAGGGCCGCGAGTTGCTGGCCAACCCCCATGCGGCGCTGTGCTTCCATTGGCAGCCGCTGGAGCTCCAGATACGGATCGAGGGAGACGCGGTGCGGGTGAGCGATGCGGAAGCGGATGAGTATTTTGCTACCCGCCCCCGCGTGAGCCAGCTCGGCGCGTGGGCATCGGCGCAGAGCCGCGCCATGGCACAGGATGAAGATCTGGAGGAGCGGCTACACGAGATGGAGCGCCGCTTCGAGGGGGCGCCCGTGCCGCGACCGGCGTACTGGTCGGGGTACCGGGTGTCGCCCGTGCTACTCGAGTTCTGGCGCAATCGGCCGTTCCGGCTTCACGATCGGCAGCTCTTCGAGCGCACCGGAGACGGGTGGCGCGTCTCTCGGCTGTACCCCTGATCGCCGGCGTGGGTCTAGGCCCTCGCCAGCGCCCCCTCTAAGATTCGCGCATCATGGCCACTCATCTCGCGCCGAACGATTCCGTCACCGCGGACACCACTCCCGCCTGGACGATCGAGGATTCCCGTCTCCTCTACAACCTCGAGGGTTGGGGGATCGGATACTTCGACGTCAACGACCGGGGTCACGTCGTCGTACGTCCCGACAAGGCAAACGTCAAACGCGAGCTCGATCTCTACGAGCTCGTACGCGATCTCGAGGAGCAGGGCGTGGGGCTGCCCATGTTGCTCCGCTTCTCCGACATCCTGCGGTCGCGAATCGAGTCGCTGAACGGCCGGTTCACCCACGCCATAGAGGAGTTCGAGTACAAAGGGGGCTACACCCTCGTGTACCCGATCAAGGTCAACCAGCAGCGACACGTCGTGGAGGAGATCGTCCAGTTCGGGGCGCCGTTCGGAGTGGGGCTCGAGTGCGGCAGCAAGCCGGAGCTGCAGGCCGTGCTCGCCCTCACGGAATCCACAAACCACATGATCGTCTGCAATGGCTACAAGGACGAGGAGTTCATGCGCCTCGCCCTGATGGGTCAGAAGCTCGGTCACCAGGTCTTCATCGTGCTCGAGCAGGTGAGCGAGCTCGACGTGCTCCTTCGCGTGGCCGAGGAGATGGGCGTGGAGCCGACTGCCGGGGTACGCATCAAGCTGGCGTCAGAGGGTTATGGTCGGTGGGCAGAGAGCGGCGGGGAGAAATCCAAGTTCGGCCTCAGCGCGAGCGAGCTCGTTCGCACGATCGACAAGCTGAAGGCGCTCGGGCGGCTCGGGATCCTGAAGCTGATTCATTTCCACCTGGGCTCGCAGATCACGGATATCCGCTTCATCAAGGCGGGACTCCAGGAGGTGGCGCGGTTCTACGCCGAGCTACGCGCCATGGGGGTCGACATCACGCATGTCGACGTCGGCGGCGGCCTCGGCGTGGACTACGACGGTTCCGGATCGACTGTCACGGCGAGCGTCAACTACTCCGTGCAGGAGTACGCCAACGACGTGATCTACACTCTGTCCGAGGCGTGCCGCGAGGGGGAGCTGCCGATGCCTCACGTGATCTCGGAGTCGGGGCGGGCGTTGACGGCGCACCATGCCATGCTTCTTCTCAACGTCATCGACGTCGAATCCCAACAGGACATCGCGCTTCCCGACCTGACCGATGACGACCACGTCATCCTGCACGAGCTCAAGGAGGGATTCAGCTCCATCTCCAGCCGCAGCGTGCGCGAAGTCTACCACGACGCGACGTTCGCGAAGGAGCGCGCCCAGTCGCTCTTCAATAGCGGAGTCCTGACGCTGCGCGGCCGGGCGCTCGCCGAGCAGCTGTACATGGCGACGATCAACCGCGTCGCCAAGCTGGCGCAGAGGGACCGGGAGGAATACGAGGACATCATCGAGGACCTCGAGGCCCGCCTCATCGATCGCTACTTCTGTAACTTCAGCATCTTCCAGTCGCTGCCCGATAGCTGGGCCATCGACCAGATCTTTCCGATCGTGCCGATCCATCGTCTGGACGAGGAGCCGGTTCGGCACGGAACGATTCAGGACGTCACCTGCGACTCCGATGGGAAAATCGATCGCTTCGCCGGCGGTAAGCACGGTCGGCCGAGCCTCGAGCTTCATCCATTTCACGAGGGCCAGCCCTACATCCTCGGGATATTCCTGTCAGGCGCATACCAGGAGATCCTCGGGGACCTGCACAACCTGTTCGGAGATACCAACGCGGTGCACGTGCGACTCTCGCCCAATGGCTACGAGGTGACCGATCTCGTGCACGGCGACACGGTGACCGAGGTGCTGAACTATGTGCAGTTCCGGGCTTCCGACCTCCTGGCCGTCTTCCGCCGCAAGGTGACGGCGGCCAAATCGCTGAGCCGGCAAGAAGCGAACACCTTCATCGCCGACTATGTGGCCGGACTCGAGGGCTACACATATCTCGAAGGCGACGCATCGTCTGCGTGATGTCATCCTCCAGCGCGACGATCGCTCAGCTCGCCGGCGCCTGATTCACTCGTGAACCGGGCCGACGTTCCGGCGCTCATCGCCGTCATCGCCGCGACCCTACTCGCCACTCGGCTCCTCGGTGCGCTGGCGCAGCGCGCCAATCAACCGGCTGTTCTCGGCGAGCTCCTCGCGGGCGTCATTCTGGGGGCATCCGCGCTGGGCGTTCTTTCACCCGCCGATCCCGTGATCCGCGCCTTCTCGGAGATCGGTGTCCTCATCCTGCTGTTCGAGATCGGACTGCGAACCGACCTCGTCTCTCTGCGTGCCGCTGGTTCGGCTGCCCTCGCTGTGGCTCTTGCCGGCTCCTTCGGGTCGGTGGCTGTCGGTTTCGCGGCCGCTCGGCTGGCGGGTGTCGGCTCGATCCCAGCCCTCATCTGTGGCGCATCGCTCGCGGCAACTTCCGTGGGCATCTCCGTCCGGCTGCTCTCCGATCTCCGCATTCTCGATCGTCCAGAGGGACAGATCGTGCTGGGCGCGGCGGTTCTCGATGACATCGTTGGCCTGATCATCCTGTCGGTGGTCACGGCCTGGTCGCGCTTGCCCTCGCGCTGGCGATGGCCTGGCTTGCCGACCGCGCCGGATCGGCGATGCTCATCGGGGCGTTCGCCGCCGGAGTCGTGCTGCATCCCGCTATCGAGCGCCCGGCGATCGAGCGGGCCGCCACCCCCATCGGCCATTTCTTTGTGCCCTTCTTCTTCGCATCGGTCGGCGCGGAGGTGAATCTCCGCTCGTTCGGCGATCCTCGTATCGCGCTGATGGCCGGTCTGCTCATCGCCGTGGCCGTGCTCGCGAAGATCGGGGCGGGCTACGCACCCTGGTGGTTTCGAGGCAACAAGGCGCTCATTGGCATGGCCATGATTCCTCACGGCGAGGTGGGGCTGATCTTCGCGCAGATGGGCCTGCGCACCGGAGCACTCACCCGGGGGCTCTTCAGCGCGATCGCGTTGATGGTCGTGGCGACCACGCTCATCGCGCCGCTCCTGATCAGCCGGCAAGCACGGCGCGACGCACCCACCTCACGAGCGCAGGGAGAGGGAGGGATCGAAGAGCTGGTGACCTGAAGCGCGCGGTCAGCCCGCGCGGCCGCTCAGCGTCCGAACCGCTTCTGAACCTCGGCCCAGTTGACCACGTTCCACCAGGCGGTGACGTAGTCGGGTCGTCGATTCTGATACTTGAGGTAGTAGGCGTGTTCCCAGACGTCGAGTCCGAGAATCGGCGCCGGTTTTCCGTCCATCAAGGGGTTGTCCTGATTGGGCGTGCTCGTGATCGACAGCTTGCCCCCGTCGTTCATCAGCCACACCCACCCCGAGCCGAAGCGCGCCGCCGCCGCCTTGCCCCATTCTTCCTTGAACTTGGCGAGATCTCCAAAGCTCTTCGCGATCGCATCGCCGAGAGAGCCGCCCGGGCCGCCGGACGCCGAGCCAGGCGACATGATCTCCCAGAACATGCTGTGATTCCAGTGGCCGCCGCCGTTGTTCCGGACGGCCGTACGCACTGCCTCGGGAGCGCTCCCGATCCCGCGCATCAGATCGTCGAGACTCTTGTTGGCGAGCTCGGGGGCCTTTTCGATCGCAGCGTTCAGGTTGGTGACGTAGGTCTGGTGGTGCTTGCCGTGATGAATCTCCATCGTCTTCGCGTCGATGTGTGGCTCGAGGGCTCCGACGTCGAACGGCAATGGCGGAAGCGTGAAGGCCATGTCTCCTCCAGGAGAGTCGTAGGGTGCGTGGGGCGAGGAACCTCCCCACTGCACATCCAGTGCTCAAGCGGTGTCGGCGGTTCCCTGTAATCGGCGTCGCCCGCGAAACCAGCCGATGATGCCGGGCAGGATGGAGAGAAAGATCACGATCAGGATCACCGGCTCGATGTGCGCTGCCACGCCGGGAATCGTTCGCCCCAGCACGTAGCCGGTGAGCAGCATGCCCCAGATCCAGACCAGCGCGCCGAACACGTTGAAGAGGATGAAGTCGCGGTATGGCATCGCGGCGACGCCAGCGACGACGGGAGCGAACGTCCGGATGATTGGCATGAATTGAGCTAGCACGATAGTCTTGCGACCGTGCCGCTCGTAGAAGTCGTGTGCCCGGAGGAGATGCTTTCGATTGAAGAGAAGGGAGCTCTCGCGCGTGAAGATTCGCGGTCCGGTGGCGCGTCCGATCGTGTAGCCGAGGGAGTTGCCGCAGATGGCCGCGACCCAGAGCAGGCCGCCGAGAGCATACACGTTGAGGCCAATTTCCGGTTGCGAAGCGAGAAGTCCCGCCGTCACAAGAAGCGAGTCCCCGGGCAGGAAGAAGCCGACCAGCAAGCCGGTCTCACTGAAGACGATCGCCGCCAGGGCGACGTAGCCGCCCCAGCGGATGAGCTCGGGCAGATTTCGAAGACGGTGAAGGAACTCCAGCAGCGAGTGCATGCAGGCTCGTGGATGAGAGTGAGTGCTCCGGTGCCTGAACATCGGCGGTCGTGAGGCATCGGTCAACCGAGATGGCCCCGTCTGCGACCAAGGCGGCGATGGAGGGGAGAATCAGATGACAGGAGCCCAGGAGACACGCGGCGTACTAGGACTCTCGCCCGAGTCCGAGGCCATCGCCAACAAGCGTCGGTCGGGTGAGCAGGCGTCGCAGGTGCGCGCCGCCGACCTGGAACCGTACGCCGGACTGCGCTATCTGTCGAAGCTGTTCCGATTGATGGCGCTCATCCTGCTCGTTCTGCTTGCAGCCGAAGTGGCGACCGGGCTGAGCTCTCAAGGACTGGGGGCGGCGTGGACGCTGATCGCCGAAGCGGGCCGCCTTCTCGTTCTTGCTGGCGTGCTCTGGGGGGTGGGCGACCTGGCTGTCCTATTGATCGACGTCGGCCACGATGTGCGAGCCACCCGCATCCTGCTCGGACGCCACGGGCCGCGACCCGCGCCGTCACCGGGTACTGATGCTTCTCAGCCGGCCTCTCGGGAGGGAGACGCCCCGCGATGAGCATCTACACCGTCGGCCACTCCACCCGGCCGATCGACGACTTCCTGGCGCTTCTGGCTCGTGACGGCGTTCGACAGATCGCGGACGTACGGCTTCTGCCAGGCTCTCGGCGTCACCCGCAGTACGATCGCGAGTCCTTGGCGGCAGCGTTGTTGGCGCAGGGAATCGGCTACGTTCATTGCCCATCACTCGGCGGGCGGCGAAAGCCGCGTGCCGACTCCGAAAACAGCGGTTGGCGCAATGCGAGCTTTCGCGGCTACGCCGATCATATGGAAACGGACGAATTCCGGTCTGCCCTGGACGATCTCCGCGAGCTCGCGCGGCGCAGAGCGACTGCGGTCATGTGCGCCGAAGCCGTGCCGTGGCGCTGCCACCGGACCCTGATCGCCGATGCGCTGATCGTCCTCGGAGAGGACGTGCGTCACATCCTCGATGGAGGCACCCGGCCAGCGACGCTGACCTCCTTCGCGGAGATCGACGGCGGCCGGGTACGATATCCAGTGCAGCGAGCTGCCTTTACGGCGCCGCCCGATTTGTTCGGCGTGCGCTGAGCGGCCGATTGGTACGCAAGTTGCCCTTCGGTGAGTGGGGGTAGTCCGAACCTTCAGCGGAGGTCTCGTATGATCTGGACGCTTGCGGTAGTTCTGTTCATCCTCTGGCTGCTCGGCTTCACGGTGTTCCACCTCGGCGCCATAGTCCACCTGCTGCTGGTGCTTGCGGTGATCGTCATCCTGTGGCGTGTTATCACCGGACAGCGCCCGGTAGTGTAGCGGCGGAATCGAGGGTAATGATAGGGGCGGCCAACATGGCCGCCCCTTTTTTTGGCGCTAGCTTAGCAGAATGTCCGAGCACCGCGATTCTCCATCGGCGAGCATTCCTCGCCCGCTCGCCGTGCACGTCGTCTCGCACACCCATTGGGATCGGGAGTGGTATCTCCCGGCCGGCCGTTTTCGACAGCGACTCGTCGCGCTCGTCGACGAGCTCCTGGATCATCCCCGAGCTGGGGGGCAGAGCTTTCTCCTCGATGGACAGGCGGTCATCCTCGACGACTATCTGGCCGTTCGACCGGAGCGCCGAGGCGAGCTCGCGCGGCAGCTGCAGGACGGCTCGCTCGACGCCGGTCCGTGGTACGTGCTGTCTGACGAGCTCATCCCCACGGGCGAAGCTCTCGTTCGCAATCTATTGGCCGGCCGCGAGACTCTTCGCAGCCTCGGAGCGGCGTCTCCGCCGGTGCTCTATTCTCCTGATGCCTTCGGACATCCGGCCGTGCTTCCCGCGATCGCCGTCGGCTTCGGGTTTGGGCTGATCATACTCTGGCGTGGCTTCGGCGGGCCGTCGTGGCCGCGCGGGGACTGTCTGCGCTGGCGCGCTCCCGATGGCGGTGAAGCTCTGCTCTATCACCTTCCGAGCGCCGGCTACGAGTATGGCTCGGGGCTGCCGGCATCGGCGGATGCCGCGCGCCGGCGCTGGACGGTCATCCGCAAGGAGCTCGGCGAGCGCTCGGCGGTCGGAGTCGTGCTGTTGCCCAACGGCGCCGACCACCACGCGCGTCAGCCGGACATCGGTGCCGCGTTGGATTCGCTCCGGCGTGCCGCCGGGAGCGATCGGGTCGTCTCGAGCAGCCTGGGAATTTTCACGGAGGAGCTCACCAACGCCGCGCGAGCGGTCGACCTGCCGCGGATCGAGGGAGAGCTGCGAGACTCCTACGGCCACTGCTGGACGCTACAGGGCACCTTTGCGAGCCGGGCCTCCCAGAAGCGGCGCAACGCACAGGTCGAGCGGTTGCTGCTGCGTGAGGCCGAGCCCTGGAGCGCGTTGGCGTCGCGGTTCTCACTTTCCCGTCGAGCGCTCCTTCACGCCGCCTGGCGCTCGTTGCTGCTGTGCCATCCACACGACACTCTCTGCGGGTGCTCGACCGACGAAGTCGCGCGCGCCATGGATGCGCGGCTGGATGATGCCGGCTCTCAGGCCCAGGGCATCATCGAGGACGCACTGTTCGACCTGGCGGCTCACGATCGTGACGCCGCTCGCCTCGCGCCCGATCTCTGGCGAGCGGTCGTGCTGGTGCGGAATCCTGCGGCGAGACCCCGTTGGGGAGTCGCTGAAGTCGAGCTGCTCCGGCTGGCGCGGCACGTTCCCGTAGGACCCGGCTCGGCGACGGGGGGCTCGGGAGCACCGCTCCCCGACCCGCCGCCAGTGCGATTTTTTCACCAACTCCTGGACGACCGCATCCGCCACGACCGCGCAGACTCGCCGCGGCACTATCCGATCGTCGACCTCGTGCATGAGCGACGAGCTCTGGTCTGGGTCGACCCCGTCGGCGGGTACGGGACGCTGGCCCTGCCTCTCGACGTCGCGGTTACGGGCAGTCAGCCGCCCCGCACCGACGTCGTCCGGCCGCTCGCCTCGAGTGACGGGATCGGCAATGGTCTCCTCGACCTTCGGATCAGCGACACCGGCGTGCTCGTTCTGCGCGAGAACGCGTCCGGGCGGCGCATCACGCCAGTGCTCAGGGTGGAGGACGTGGGGGATGCCGGTGACCTCTACACGCATTCGCCCGTGCTTCCGGTCGTCGAGAGCACCCGGCCGGATCGGTCGCGCGTGAGCGCCACCGGACCGCTGCGTGGCGTGGTCCAATCATCGTGGAGCCTCGTGGTGCCAGACACGAGCAGCCGTGCCGCCCGCGCGCCTTCGGCGGCGCCGTTGGATCTCGAGGTCGCGTTCGAGATCGATGCCGGCGCCGCCTTCGTCCGGTTGCGAGTTACTGGTCACAACTTCGCCCGAGATCACCGACTTCGCCTCGTCGTGGGTACGGGAGTGCAGCGCCCATCCGTTCACGCCGATGCCGCGTTCAGCTCCCTCCGGCGTGAGCCGATCGTGGCCACGCCGGGCGACGCGTCGGTGGAGCTTCCGCCTCGCACCGCACCTCTCCATCGCCATGTCACGGTGTCCGACGATTCGCAGGGAGTGACTGTGATCTCGGATGGCCTGGCCGAATACGAGGTGCTCGCCAGCGGCGACATCGCGATCACGCTCCTCCGGGCGGTGGGAGAGCTCTCACGCCCCGACCTTCCGGAACGACCCGGGCATGCAGGGTGGCCTGTTGCCACCCCCGAAGCGCAGTCCCAGGGCCGCTTCGAGGCTGTCCTCGCCATCTACCCGCACGGGCCGCGCGACACGGAGACGATTGCGGCCATCGAGCGCGCCACTGACGACGTGCTGCTTCCGCTCGTGGGCCGTACGCTGCGCTCCGCTCTGCACGTGCCCTCACCGACCGAAGGGATCGCTCTCGAGGGAGACACGCTCGCCTTCTCCACGCTCAAGGAGAGCGAGGACGGCGAGTGGCTGGTGCTGCGATGCGTGAATCTGGCCGAGCGGGCCGCCACCGGCGTCTGGCGGCTAGGCTTCGATGCGCGCGAGGCACACTCCGCTCGCCTGGATGAGACTCCCGGGGAAGCGCTGGCGCTCGCCGGCCGGTCCGTGCCCATCGCGGTGCCGCCGCGCGGCATCTCGACCGTCCTCGTGCGCTAGTATCGCTCGAAGTTGGTCACGACCGATCGCGCAGAAGCACCACGTCCTCTCCCGCGAGCCGGTCGCGCAAGGCGTCACCGAGGAGAGTGCACGCCAGAACAGTGACAACGACCGCCAGGCCGGGTGCCAGCGCGACCCACGGCGCGGTAACGATGCTGTCCCGCCCATCGGCGATCATGTTCCCCCAGCTGGGCTGCGGAGGCTGGATGCCCAGCCCGAGAAAGGACAGGCCGCTCTCCAGCAGGATAGCGCTGCCGACACCGAGCGTGATCGCCACGATCGCTGCGCCAGTCGCGTTCGGTAGAGCGTGGCGCCAGAGCACGCGCCACCCGCTCGCGCCCAGTCCGCGCGCCGATTCGATGAAGGGGAGGGCTCGCACGCCGAGTAGCTCCGCTCTCACGAGGCGGGCAACGCCCATCCATCCGGTCGCGACCAACACGGCCACGACCATCCCCGCGCCCGGCCGCCACAGAGAGGCGCACACGAGGAGAAGAATCAGGCGCGGGATCGCGAGCAGCGCATCGCTGGCGGCCATGGCCAGGCGATCCAGCACGCCGCCCCGCCACGCGGCGACAGCGCCAACGGCTATGCCGGCGCAGCCCGCGAGCAACGAGCCAGCCACGCCGACGAGCAACGAGAGGCGCGCCGCGAGCATCATGCGCACGAAGAGATCGCGCCCGAACCGATCCGTACCGAGGAGGTGGAAGCGATGCGCGACGTCGACGGACGCCGGGGGCTGGAACCGTAGCGCGAGCACGTTGCCGATCGCCCTCGGATCCGTCGGCGCTAGGGCCGGAATCGCGATGGCACCGGCAATGAGAAGGATCAGCGCGGCGGCCGACAGGCGCGACGCCCAGCGATCGCCCGAGACGAGACGTTTCATCGGCGCCGCCGCGGATCGAGCAGCGGGAGAGCGACATCACCGGCCAGATTGGCGAGGATCACGAGTGCGGCGTAGATAGTCGCCGCGCCCATCACCACGGGATAATCGCGGGCGCCGATAGCCGCCAGCATGACCCGACCCATCCCTGGCCACGCGAAGACGACCTCCACGAACACCGAGCCGGCGAGCACGCCGGGCAGAGCAAGCGCGAACAGCACGACCAGTGGGGGCCACGCATTCCGTATCACGTGGCCAAGGTAGATTCCACGCGTCCCCAGCCCCTTGGCGCGCGCCGTCCGCACCCACGGCAGGCCTACGAGGTCGGCGACGATGGTTCGGGCGTAGCGCGCCACCCCGGCCGCGCCAACAGCGGTGAGCGTGAGCACCGGCAGGGTGGCGTGCCGGATCACATCCGCCAATGCCGCCAGTCCGACGGCTTCACCTGCCGGATCGCGTACACCGAAGGCCGGGAGCCGGAGAGCGGCAGGGAAGCCCCATGTCGCTGCGCCATACGTGAACAGAGCCACGAGTGCGAGCGCCAGCCAGTAGCTCGGCGCCGAATAGAGGGTCGTTGTGGCGATCGTGAGAGCGACGTCGAGGGACTCCCCGCGACGCACTGCCTGCAGCGTGCCAACTGCCACTCCGATCGCGAATGTGAGCAGCAGCGACGCCCCACCGAGCGCGAGCGAGAAGGGCAGAGCCTCGCCCAGCACGGTGGTCACGGGCCGGTGCTGCACGAAGCTCTCGCCGAGATCTCCCTTGAGGATCCCCCCTGACCATCGTGCATATTGCAGCGCCAGCGGCGCATCCAGCCCGAGCTCGGCGCGGCGGCGAACCACGTCGGCGGCGGTTGCGCCAGGAGCGATGAGCAGAGCGGCGGGGTCACCCGGCGCTGCCCGGAGGAGAGCGAAGGTGAGCGTCAACACGATCCAGAGGAGGATCGCGGATTCGGCCAGCCGTCGGGGGAGGGCGCTCATCCTGGGGATGATGAGGCAGCGCTGCCGTGCGTCAACCTCGTCCCGCGTGGGCTTGCCCGTCCTCTTGGCCGTCGGCGGAGTATTTCTCTTTGCCTGCGGCGGTGACCCTCGGTCGCCGGCCACGGTGGTGTACGCGTCGGGAGCCGACCTCGAGTCGGCGAACCCGCTGGTGACCGTGCACCCACTTTCACGGCAGGTTCAGCGTTTCGTTCTGTTCGTCACGCTCGCTCGCTACGATTCGACCCTGGCGCCGATGCCCTACGCGGCCCGCGGGTGGGATTGGTCCGCCGACCGGCGAGAGCTGACGTTTCATCTCGTGCCGGGGATCCGGTGGCACGATGGATCGCCGACGACGGCCAACGACGCCGCCTTCACCATCGACGCGGCGCGCGATCGCGAGACGGGATATCCCCGGTTCGCCGACCTGGCCGACGTCCGAGCAGTGGATGTTTCGGACGACACGACCCTGGTCGTGCGTTTTTCCCACGCTCAGCCAGGGTTCCCGCTCGTGCTGTGCGAGCTTCCGCTCGTCCCGGAACACCGACTGCGTCTTGTACCGCGGGCTGACATGCGCCGCGCCGCCTTCAACGAAGCGCCTGTGGGCAACGGGCCCTTTCGGTTCGCCAGCCGGCGCCCCGGCCAGCGGTGGGTCTTTGTGCGCAACGCTGATTTCCCGGTGGCGCTCGGCGGACCGCCGACCATCGAGCGCCTGGTCGTGACGGTGGTGGACGAGCCCACGACCAAGTTCGCCGGGCTCGTCTCGGGCGACCTGGACGTTGCCGGCATCTCGCCGTCGATGGCTGCTCTCGTCCGGCGTGATCGCGGGCTGCGCGTACTGGATTATCCGACGCTCCTCACCACCGGTCTCATCTTCAATACCTCACGGCCTCCCTTCGATGACGTCCGCGTCCGTCGCGCCATCGGTCTGGCCCTCGATCGTCGCCGGATGATCGACGCCGCGATTGCCGGGTTTGGTATCCCCGCGAGCGGTCCGATTCCTCCCGATCACCCGTACGCGCGAGGGGGCAGCACCGCCCCGGACACGCGGACCGCCGACTCGCTGCTCGATGCCGCGGGCTGGCGTCGATCACCGGGCGGAGCGCGCATGCGTGCCGGCCGCCCGCTCAGCTTCGAGATGCTGACCGTCGGCAGCGGCGACAAGGCGTTCGAGCAGCTCCTGCAGGCCGATCTGGGTGGCGTCGGCGTGCGCGCGGAGATCCGGCAGCTCGAGCTCGGAGCGTTTCTCGCGCAGGCGCGCGCGCGCGAGCGCCGGTTCGATGCACTGTTCGCGGGTATTCCCGGCGACGCATCGCTCGCGTATCTCTCGTCCATGTACGATTCGCACCTCGCGGGCGGTGTCCTCGACTACGGCGGCTTTCACACCCCTCGACTGGACACCCTGCTCGCCACCGCGCGGGTGGCCGCGGCCGACAGCACAGCGCGCAGAGCCTGGATCGCGGTCCAGGCCGAGCTCGCTGCCCAGCTTCCAGCTGTCTGGATCTACCACTCCCGCGGCGTGCAGGGGCTGTCGCGCCGACTGGGTCACGTGGTCATGGACCTGCGTGGCGAGATGGTGTCGGTGTCGCGGTGGAGCGTTGCCAGCGCTCCGGAGTCGCGGTGAGCCTGCTCCTCAATCCGGCCGAGCTGAGCTCGCGCCGTGCCGCCATCGCCGGTCCACTCTCGCCCCTGGCCGACTCGTTGCGCCGCGATCTCCTTCCTGTCCTCCAGGCGGACGTGCATCCCGCCGCGGAGAAGGCGCTGCTGTCACGCGACGGAGGGCGCTGTCCGCGCGACGGGTCGCAGCTGTCATTCGACCCGTTCTCCCCTCACCTGCACCGATGTCCGACGTGCGGCGAGAGCTTTCGTGGGGCGCGACACGATCGCTGGTGGGTGATGGGGTATCAGCTCTGGCTGGCCGAGCGTGCCGTTCATGCGGCTGCGCTCGGCCAAGTCGGCTCCGATGCCGCACTGTCGCGCTTCGCCGCCGACCTGCTGCTCGAGTTCGCCGAGGCGTATCCGACATATCCCAATCAGGACAATGTGCTCGGTCCCACCCGGCTCTTCTTCAGCACCTACCTCGAGTCCATCTGGCTGCTGCAGATCTGTATCGCCCTCGACCTGCTCGAGACCGGCGGGATGTCGAGAACGTTGGGCTATCGTGTCCGCGACCGATTGATCGAGCCGAGCTCCGCGCTGATCGAGTCATACGACGAACGGATGTCCAATCGCCAGACGTGGAACAACGCGGCCCTCATTGCCGCCCACCTTCTTCTCGACCGTCCGGCCAAGGCCGAGGCGGTGATCACCGGCCCGAGCGGGCTGATCGCACAGCTCGACGAGGCGCTGCTCGCGGATGGCAGTTGGTACGAAGGGGAGAATTACCACCTGTTCGCGCATCGCGGACTCTGGTATGGGGTGACGATGGCTCAACGCGCTCAGATGGAGCTGCCGCCGGAGCTCGAGGCACGCTTCGACGAGGGATTCGCGACACCGATCGCCTCCGCGCTCCCCGACTACACTTTTCCGTCGCGGCGGGATTCACAGTACGGCGTCACGCTTCGACAATGGCGATTCGCCGAGTCGTGCGAGCTCGGACTGGCGCGACGAAGCGACCACCGTCTCCTCGGAGCATTGTGGGAGCTCTACGAGCGACCGGTCTCGACGATCGAGGAGACGGGCCGGTGGCGGTCGACCGCCGAGGCGGAGCGGAACGAGCCGCCCACGCAACTGACGCGCGCCGACCTGGGCTGGCGCTCGCTCCTGTTCGCGCGGCCGACGCTGCCGGTGCTGGCGCCACTTGTCCCGGCGTCGGTGTTGCTCGAAGGGCAGGGGTTGGCTGTCCTGCGTCGCGACGACGGACGCGTGTACGTGGCGCTCGACTACGGACACTCCGGCGGCGGTCACGGACACCCCGATCGGCTCAATCTCATCCTGGCCAACAGCGACGACCGGTGGCTGGATGACATGGGGACGGGATCCTATGTCGATCCCTCGCTGCACTGGTACCGCAGCACGCTCGCCCATAACGCGCCGCTGGTGAACGGAAACTCGCAATTGCGGGCGCACGGCGTGCTTCGCGCACACGACGAGCGAGAGGGAGTGAGCTGGGTGGAGGCGGAAGTGCCGCGCGACGGTATCGCGGCCGGCGTCCGGGTGAGTCGCACGCTCGTGGCCATGGACTCCTATCTCGTGGACGAGCTGCGGTGGGAGAGTGAGCAGGATGTGACCCTCGACCTTCCTTTTCACGTGGATGCGACGGTCGACGGTCTCGAGGACTGGCGCGCCGCCCCGCTCTCGGGAGGCAAGGCGGAGACAGACGGATTTGGATTCCTGCACGACACGGCCAGCGCGGCCGCCCCGTGGGAGGTGGCGGTGAATCTGGGTCTCCGCTCGGGCGGAGGCGAAGCGTGGGTTCTGTCGAGCACGGTCGCGCAGTGGTGGCGCGCTTCGGCGCCCGGCCCGCCGGGCACGGGGGCGCGAACCTTCTTCGTCGTGCGCACGCGAGGCCGCACTGGTATCATCACCACCGTCTGGAGCTGGGCGCGGCGCGTGATCTCCGCCGCATCCCGCGATGCCCTGCTGGTCGTGCGGATGTCCGATCGCGTACGCCACCATCACGCGCGGCGCTCGACCGGCTGGCACATCGACCTCTTCGACGGAAAGGAGCGTAGCAGCATCGATCTCCGTGGGCTGCGTCGCGCGCCGCCCGCGCGCCGGTACCAGCCGGCGCTGGCGGACGACGTCCCAGCCCTCCTGCATCGGGGTTCGCCGAGCGACCCCGGCGGCCTCCGCTTTCTCCTCGGCGAGGAATCCTACCTTCGATCCGAGGACAGCTGGGAGGAGGCGGGACGACCCTCGGCCGCCGTCACCGTGCGCGCATCACGTCTCGAGCTGATCGTGGACGTCGACGTTCGGAAGACTCCGCTCGTCTTCCGGCTGGCAAACGCACCGGATCCGTCGCTCGACAATGAGCATCCGGATATTCACAGCGATGGCGTGCAGCTCTACGTCCGAGCGCCGGGATGGGCCCAGCCTGCCGGGTGGCTCGCCGTACCTGTGCCCGGCGGCTCGAGCGTACGCGTGCACGAGATCGACGGGATGCGCCAGGGCCTCCCGATCAGTGCCGCGTGGAAAGTCACGCC
This sequence comes from Gemmatimonadales bacterium, assembly GCA_038253885.1. Lineage (GTDB taxonomy): Bacteria > Gemmatimonadota > Gemmatimonadetes > Gemmatimonadales > Gemmatimonadaceae > JALZAQ01. Next base: position 60,884 of record JBBSGP010000012.1, read on the forward strand.
GACGGGTTATGCGGTGCGCTTCTTCCTCTCGCTGGCCGCGCTCGGTGGGGGCCCGGAGTACCCGCTGCTGCTCGACGTTCTGGTGAACGAGATGGGCCGTGACCGTGAGCGCCGGCGCGGACAATTGGCCATGAGCGGATCGGATGGCGGCTTCGTCTACTTGCGCGGCGACCGACACGAGCCCGAGCGCATGCTCCCCTTCCGCGTGACCGGTGACTGAAGCCACGACGGGACTCCTGGCGCGGGTTCACGTGGTGTTGTTCGAGCCGCAGGATCCGGTGAACATTGCCGGCACCGTGCGAGCCATGAAGAACATGGGGCTCGCGCGGCTCCGCCTCGTGAGTCCGGCGGCGTACGATCCCGAGCGCATCGAGGGAGTGGCGCACGACACGCGGGAGATCGTGGCCGGCATCGAGCATTTCGATACGCTGGAAGAGGCGATTGCGGGTTGCGTGGGCGTCGCCGGCTTCACCGCGCGGCGGCGCTCAGCCAAGCGCGAGGTGGTCGATCCGCAGTCCGCCGCCGTCACGATGCTCGCCCGCGCCCACGATGGCCCGGTGGCGCTTCTGTTCGGCCGAGAGGACCGGGGCTTGCCGAACGACGCCCTGGATCGAGCCCATCTGGTGGTCACCATTCCGACGACAGCGCACGCGTCGCTCAACCTGGCGCAGGCGGTGTTGATCGCGCTATACGAGCTGCACCGCGCGACCCCATCGGCGACCCGCACGCTGGCGCCGCCGCGCAAGAGCGCGCCTCCGTCCACATCGGAGCACTACGAGCGGCTCTTCGCCGACAGCGAGCGGGCTCTCGCCGCCCTGGAGTTCTTCAAGACCCGCCATTCCGAGCACGTGATGCGCAGTTTGCGGTCCCTCGCCTACCGCGCCTCTCCCGACTCTCGCGAGATCACGCTGTTGCGCGCGATCGCGATCGAGGTCATGCGGACGATCGACCGACTGCAGGCAGCACGCACTTGACGTCGTTCCTCCAGCCACCCCTTTTCGATCCATGTCGCTGAACGCGTATCCCGACATCGAGAACACCGACTGGCGCGCGCGGGCGGCGGCCGTCATCCCCGGCGGGGCATCCACCGGGAGCAAGCGACCCGAAGCTCTGTTCGGCTCGGACGTCATTGCCGCTCCGGCTCACTACCTCAGCGCGCACGGCTGCACGATCGAGGCGGTGGATGGCACCGAGATCATCGACTGCACGATGGCACTCGGGAGCGTGGCGCTCGGTTACGGCGATGCCGCGGTCAGCGAGGCCGTGATGCACGCCGCGTCCGGCGGGAATGTATGCGGACTCTCCTCGCTCCACGAGATCCTCGTCGCCGAACGGTTGTGCGACGTCATTCCCTGTGCCGAAAAAGTCCGCTTCCTGAAGACCGGAGCGGAGGCGGTGGCGGCGGCGGTCCGGATCGCTCGCACCGTCACCGGACGGGACACCGTGATCGGAGCGGGCTATTTTGGCTGGCTCGACTGGTGTCAAACGCAACCGGGTGTACCGGCAGGCGCACGCGCGGACTTCCGGGCCGTTCCCTTCGACGATGCTCCCGCGCTCGAGCGCGAAGTGGCCGAGGCCGGTGAGAGACTGGCAGCCATCGTGATCGAGCCCGTGGTGGAGCGTATCGCGTCGCCGGAATGGATCGGCGCGGCACGCCGGGCATGCGATGCTCGCGGAGCCGTGCTCATCTTCGACGAGCTCAAGACGGGGTTCCGCCTTCGCACCGGCGGGTACCAGGCGCTGACCAACGTGACACCGGACCTCGCCTGCTTCGGGAAGGCGATGGCCAACGGGTTCCCGCTCGCGGCCGTGGTCGGACGGGAATCGGTGATGGACGGCGCGGCTCGCAGCTGGATCTCATCCACGCTCGCGAGCGAAGCCGTGGCGCTCGCGGCCGCCGGTGCCGTGCTCGACGCACATGAATCCGAGGACATCTGTGCGTCGCTGTGGAGGATCGGCGAGGAGATGCGCGGCGCGGTCGCACGAGCGATCACCGCGAGCGGCGTGCGCGGGGTGACGGTGGAGGGTATTCCTCCGATGTGGTTCCTCCGCTTCGACGAGCCTCTCCGCGAGCAGCGCTTTCTCGAGCTCGCGCTCGCTGCCGGAGTTCTGTTCAAGTGTGGCGCCTACAATTTTGCGGCGCTGGCGCACGACGAGGATGCGCTTCTCCGCATCGAGACGGCGGCCAGCGACGCGTTGGTGCAGATGCGGGACGAAGGCGCGCCGTCATGACCGATCGTCGTCCGTCGCTGGCTGGCGATGCGCCGCTCGTGGATGTGCATGCGCATTTCTTTCATCCCGGCTGCGGCCGCCACGATTGGGCCGAGCGAAACCACTCGCGCCTGTGGGCTGGGGACCGCATCGGCATCACGGTTCACATCGGCTCGATCCTCGGCAGCTTCGGCTTCACGTCTCCCACCTATTTCCCGTCGCCCGCCGATGTGAGCCGTGGCAACGATGAGATGCTCGCGCTCCAGCGACGCGAGCCGCAGCGCGTCCGCTGCTATGTCGTCGTCAACCCCAACGACCAGCAGCACGCGCTCGACGAGATCGGGCGCTGCGTCGCAGCTGGCGCGGTCGGCGTCAAGCTCGCCGCCAGCCGGCGCGCCGATGACGCTCTGCTCGACCCCATAGCCGAGGAGGCCGAACGACGGCGTCTGCCGATCCTGCATCACATCTGGCAGCACCGCCGCCGTGATTGGCCCGGGCAGGAAGCATCGGATGCCGTGGAGCTCGCCCGTCTCGCGGCACGCCATCCCCGGGTCTCGTTCATCCTAGCCCATATCGGCGGGGGAGGGGACTGGGCCCACAGCTTTCCGGCGGTCGAGGATCTTCCGAACATCCATCTCGATCTGTCGGGAAGTGGAGTCGATCGTGGAATGCTCGATAGCGCTTATCTGGCGGTCGGCGCTCAGCGCCTGCTATGGGGGTGCGACGTCACGATGGAGACTGGGTTGGCGAAGCTGCGTGCGCTCGACGTCATCGGGCTGACAGCGGACGAGATCGCCGATGTGCGCTGGCGGAACGCGCGCCGAATCTTTCCGCGCGCCGCCCTCCCGCGCATCCCCGTCGAGATGCCCACACCGGCCGCCGTCAGCGTGATCGGGATCGCCGCGCGATGACGGTCGATGTGAGCTGCCTCGTCGGTCCCTATCCGTTTCGCCACATTCCGCACCCTGAGCCGGATGTGCTTGCGCGCGTGCTGGCGCGCGAGGGGATCGAGGGCGCCTGGGTCGGACACCTTCCGAGCGCGTTCCATCGCGATCCGGCTCCGGGAAACGCGGAGCTGTTCGAGTCGCTCGCGCCCCATCCTGGGCTGGGTCCTGTTCCGGTGGTGCGCCCGGATTGGCCCCAATGGCAGAAGGCGCTCGCCGGCGTGATCTCTCGCGGCGCTGTCGCCGTCCGGGCGTATCCTCCCCAATGGGGAATGGCCGCCGACCATCCGGCGATGGCCTCGCTCTCGGCGGCCTGCGGCGAGGCCGGGATACCGCTGCTGCTCACGGTGCGATTCGAGGATCTGCGCCAGCGTCACAGCCTGGATGTGGCCGGCGACCTGACCGGTGCCGCCATCCGCGCGGTGGTGCGCGCGAGCCGCGATGTGCGCGTTGTGGTCAGCGGCGCCGGGCGCGCTCTGGTCGAGGAGGTTCACTGGGGGCTCACACCATCCGAGCGGGCGCGCTGCTGGTGGGACATCTCCTGGATCTGGGGTCCGCCGGAGGATGACCTTGCGCACCTGATGCGCACCCTGGGCGGTAAGCGTTTTCTGTACGGCAGCATGTGGCCGCTGCGGCTGACGCAGTCGCCCAGGGCGAACCTCGAGCTGTTGCCGGACGACCTGGCTGGCACGCCGCTCGCCAACGCTGTCGACGTACGTGCGGGTGAGAGCTGACGTCGCCACTTGCGCGTGCAAACGGGGTCGTCCAAGTTTCCGCCCATTGTTTGGGCTTGTGAATTTGTTCACAAACGCCGCTCCCGACCCCAACCGCGCTGCGCGATGACGAAGCGGAAAAAGTGGACGGTCATCCCGGGACTGTTCACCGTGGCGGCGACCGCCGTGCTCCTGTCGGCGTACAGCGGAGCGTCCTCCCCGCAGGGACGCTCACCCAAACAGCCCCTCCCGTTCCCGCACCCGGTGCACGTGCAGACGCTCGGCATGAACTGTCTGTACTGCCACTTCGCCGCTTTCAAATCGCCCGACCCTGGCATGCCGGCCGTCGGCACCTGCATGGGCTGCCACACCGTCGTTCGTGAGCAGCGCCCCGCCCTGAATGGCCGATTGGCACGAAAAAGCGAGGGCATAGCCACCCTCATCCGCTACGCCGACAAGAAACAGCCCGTCCCGTGGATCAGAATCCACAAGGTGCCGGACTACGTGAACTTCCCGCACATGCGCCATGTGAACGCGGGAGTCACCTGTCAAACGTGCCATGGGCAGATACAGGCGATGGCGCAGGTGTACCAGGCCCAATCGCTCAACATGGGCTGGTGCGTTACGTGTCACGTCGAGCGCAAAGCGCGCTACGACTGCAGCGTCTGCCACTACTAGGGCGAAGTAAATGAGTGAACAGCCGGAGTCCACCGGCGTCCGACGCCGCGAATTCCTCAAGATCCTCGGCGCCACCGGAGCGGCGACCGCGACCCTCGGCTGCGGTACCGGCGACGTCGAGCGGCTGATCCCGTACCTCATTCATCCCGACCAGACGGTTCCGGGAGTTTCGAGCTACTACGCCACCACCTGCCGGGAGTGCAGCAATGCTTGTGGGGTGATCGCCGAAGTCCGCGATGGCCGCACGATCAAGCTCGAGGGCAACCCCGATCACCCGCTCAATCGCGGTGCCCTGTGTGCGCGAGGGCAGGCCGCGCTGCAGGGACTCTACAATCCCGACCGCTATCGCGGACCGATGGTGCGTCAGGGCGGACGGCTCGTGCCAACGACGTGGGATCAGGCGATGCAGCTGCTCGTCCAACGGATCGGCGAGGCGCGCGCCGGGGGACGGGCGGCCAATGCACTCTTCCTCAACCGACATGAGACCGGAAGCTTTGCCGCATTTCTGGACTCCTGGCTCTCGGCGATGGGAATGCCCCCGGCGTTGAGCCTGGATGTGCTCGCGCAGACCGCGGTGATGGAGGCGAACCGGCAGAGTTACGGCATCGCGTGGCCGTCGCTCGATTTCGGCGCAGCTCGCCTCATCGTCTCCTTCGGCGCGGATTTTCTCGATGACTGGGGAGCTACGATCCCCCAGCAGCTCGACTTCGCGGATGCGCGCGCGAAGCTCGCCACCGCCCCGAGGATGATCTACATCGGTCCGCGCCGTTCACTGACCGGTCTGAATGCGGACGAGTGGATCGCGTGCAAGCCGGGCGCCGAGCTGGCGATCGCGCGCGCGCTGCAGAGTGGCGCGAAGGCAGGGGGTGGGGACAAAGCGTCCGTCGAGCAGGCGGCGCAACAGAGCGGTGTTCCGGCGGCGCAGCTCCAGCGTCTCGCCGCGGAGATCGCCGCGTCGAAGCCGAGTCTGTTGCTCGCGGGTGCACGAACCGCCAACGCGAGCGAGCTCGCTCTGACAATCAATTCACTCAACCAGTCGCTGGGTAACGTCGGCGCGACCGTGAAGCCGACGTCTCCGATCACCTCGTTTGACGGCACCACGCCTGCCGCCGAGCTCCTCGCGGCGGTGGAGCGCATGCGCTCGGGGCAGGTTCCGATCACCTTCGTGCGTGGAGTGAACCCGGCCTTCACCATCCCGCGCGCCGTGGATTTCGCTGGCGCGTTCGCTCGGGTTCCCTTCAAGGTCGCCTTCTCGAGCTATCCGGACGAGACCTCCGAGATGTGCGATCTCGTGCTTCCGGACCATCATCCCCTCGAGTCGTGGGGGGATGCGACGCCGGTCCCGGGAACCATCGGGCTGCAGCAACCGACTATGGAGCCCGTGTTCAACACCCGGCAGACGGCCGATGTGCTGCTGCTGGCCGCCCGGTCGGGCGGCGTGGCCGTCGGCGCTGGAGCGACCACGACGTGGCGCGATCTCTTCATCTCGCGCATCCCGGGAGGCGCCGCCGCGCTCACGGCGGCACTGCCGCGCGGACTGATGCCGGGAAGCCTGCAAGGCGCGCCGTCGAGGCGGCCGGCCGTCGCACCGGCACCCACGCCGAGCCCTCTCCCGCCTCCGACGGAATCAGCACCGGGTGACTTTTACCTGGTCGTCTATCCGTCCTCGGTGCTGGGCGACGGGAGCGGCGCCAACAAGCCGTGGCTCCAGGAACTTCCCGATCCCGTGACCAAGATCGCCTGGCAGACATGGGTGGAGATCCACCCGCTGACGGCGGCGCGTCTCGGTATCGAGTCTGGCGATCTCATCCGGGTGAGCGGTCCCGGTGGGAAGGCGGTGGAAGTGCCGGCCTATGTCTACCTCGGCATTCGGCAGGACACGGTGGCAATGGCGTTCGGTCGCGGACATTCGGCGTACGGCCGCTACGCCAAGGATGTCGGCGTGAACCCGCTCGATCTCTTCGCCTCCGGCACCGACGCGCGCGTGGCCGGAGGCGGCGGCGGTGGGGGATTCGCATGGACCCAGGGCAGAGTCTCGCTCGCGAAGAGCGATGGCTACATGCACCTCGCGACCACGGAGGGATCGGCACGCCAGCATGGTCGAGGGATCGGCCGTGCGCTGACGGCACTGGCCGGCGGCACCATGCGGGAGGCCGCGGGCGGCGAGCATGGCGAGGAGGTCGCGCCCACCGGAGAGAAGGGAGCGCAGACGGCGCGACCCGGAAAGGCGAGCGCCGAGCAAGCCGGTGCTGAGACGATGCCCGGCGACGCATCGCATGATTTCCTTCCGGGTCTGCGCTCTCCGCTGGCCGCCGACGCCCAGGGCGATGTCGCGTCCGGGATCGAACGTAAGGAAGGAGGGATGTATTCCTCTCAGCACTGGAGTGGAATGGCGAAGCGGCGGTGGGCGATGACGATCGACCTCGCGCGCTGCACGGGCTGTTCGGCCTGCGTCACCGCTTGCTACGCCGAGAACAACATCCCGACCACTGGCGCGCCGTACCAGAGCACGGCCGGACTCTCGCGCAGCGCGACGCCGGGACACACCGGCCTGCCCGGATCCAACATCGTTCGCGGGCGCGAGATGGCCTGGATCCGGCTGGAGCGCTACTACGAGGGTGGGGAAGACGGCACCTCGAGCTTCGACACGCGGTTCGTGCCGATGCTGTGCCAGCATTGCGGAAACGCGCCGTGCGAGCCGGTCTGCCCCGTCTACGCGACCTACCATTCGCCGGACGGGCTGAACGTCCAGGTCTACAACCGCTGCGTCGGCACGCGATACTGCTCCAACAACTGTCCGTACAAGGTCCGTTATTTCAACTGGTTCGGCTACGGCGAGCCCCATCGCGCGCAGTACGCGTGGCCCGAGCCGCTGCACTGGCAGCTCAACCCGGATGTGACAGTGCGCGGGAAAGGGGTGATGGAGAAATGCACTTTCTGCGTACAGCGCATCCGCGAGGCCGAGCATCGCGCGAAGGCGGAGGGTCGCACGCTGGTGCCCGATGAGTTCACGGTCGCCTGCGCACAAGCCTGCCCCTCCCGGGCGATCACCTTCGGCGACGCGGCCGACGCCGGCTGGACGGTCGCGCAGCTGGCGCAGGACGCCCGCGCCTATCACGTATTCGAGGAGCTCAACACCTACACCGCCGTGGTCTACCTGAAGAAGGTCAACCATCCGGCGCTCGGGCCCGACGCCGAAGCGGTGGGGGGGGGGACCTGAGATGTCGAGCATGGCCGAACGATCGATAGGTCCGCGAGGGCCGCGCCGACCGAATATCGCCTCCGCCAACGTGCAGCTGCCGGCGGTGACCAGCTACACGCAGGTGACCGACGAGATCATCGCGACCCTCCGGCCAACGCTCGCCTGGTTCACCGGCCTCGGCGTGGCGATCACCTGCCTCGTGATCGGGGCGGTGGCGTGGACGTACCAGATCTACATGGGTCTCGGCGTGGCGGGCTATGCGCCGCCCGTGATGTGGGGCGTCTACATCATCAACTTCGTGTTCTGGGTCGGTATCGGACATGCCGGCACCCTCATCTCGGCAATCCTCTATCTGTTCCGCGCCGGATTCCGCACCACCATCTACCGGTGCGCCGAGGCGATGACGGTATTCGCCGTCATGACGGCGGGCCTCTTTCCGATTCTGCACCTCGGACGGCCGTGGAAATTCTTCTGGTTGATCGCCTATCCCAACTGGCGACTCGTCTGGCCGCAGTTCAAGAGCCCGCTGGTATGGGACGTGTTCGCGATCCTGACCTATCTGACCGTGTCGAGCACGTTTCTGTACGTCGGTCTGATCCCCGACATCGCGACGCTGCGGGACCGCGAGACGCATCCGGTGCGAAAGAGGATCTTCGGCGTTCTCTCGATGGGTTGGCGGAACTCCGATCGCGAATGGCGCCATTTCGCCCGCGCATACCTCTTTCTGGCCGCTTTCTCGACGCCGCTCGTGCTCTCGGTACACTCCGTGGTGTCGTTCGACTTTGCGATGGCGGATGTTCCCGGATGGCACGCCACCATCTTCCCTCCGTACTTCGTGGCCGGCGCGATCTTCTCCGGCATCGGAATGGTCTTCACGATCATCATCCCCATCCGCCGGTGGTTCAATCTCAAGCACTATGTGACGCTGAATCACCTCGACGCCGCCGCGAAGCTCTGCCTGTTCACGTCGCAGGTGGTAGGACTCGCGTATCTCACCGAATTCTGGATCGCCTGGTACAGCGGCAGCGCGGTCGAGCAGAACTACTTCGTCAATCGCGTGCTCGGGCAGTGGTGGTGGGCGGCCTGGATCATGATCACCTGCAACATGTTCTTGCCGATGTCGCTCTTCTCGCAGCGGCTACGCCGAAACACTACCTGGCTCTTCATCCTGTCGTTGTTCATCAATCTCGGGATGTGGTTCGAGCGGTTCGTGATCATCATTCCGTCTCTGTCCCACGAGTTCGAGCCCTGGCAATGGACGCGGTACTCGCCGACGGTGATCGACTTCTGCATCCTGCTCGGCAGCTTTGGCTGGTTCTCCATGTGGTTCCTTCTCTTCATCAAGCAGCTTCCCGTGATCGCGATCGCGGAGGTCAAGGAGATCGTGCCGCCACCGGTTCGCACGGCGCACGATCACGGCATCCGCATCACCGGCGAGCATGTCGCGTTCGAGGCGGACACGCCGGGAGAGTACGCCTGATGCCGGGGATCATCGGCGTCTTCCGGGAGGTCGACAGCGCCGTGGACGCGATCTCGGCGCTGAAGAAGGAGCGGGTGGGCGACATCACCGTCTATTCGCCGACGCCGCGCCACGAGCTGGAGCATGCCCTCCATCACGGCCCCAGCATCGTTCGACTGTTCACGCTGCTCGGGGGACTGGCCGGCGCCACGTTCGGCTACTGGATCGCGATCTGGATCTCCGACTACTGGCCCCTGGTGGTTGGAGGGAAGCCAGTGGCCTCCTGGGTCCCGTACACGATCATCAGCTTCGAGCTGATGGTGCTCGTCGGCGCGCTGTCCACGGTGGTCGGCCTGTTCATCAACTCCCGGATTCCTCGCATCACGATGACTGTGGGATACGACCCGCGCTTCAGCGACGACAGCTTCGGCGTGTGGGTGGAATGCCCGCCCGACCGTTCGCGCGGCGTGCAGGAGCGACTCCGGCAGTTCGGCGCGACCGAGGTGCGTAGTGCGGCCTGATCCTCTGCGCCGGATCGGGGGCGCGATCCTCGTCGCCATCCTGGTCAGCGGCTGCGAATGGTTCTCCGACTTCAAGGAGCAGCCGAAGATCAAGCCGTGGCAGTCGAAGAAGTTCGTCCACGGCGACACACTCGGCTTGCCCGACACGTTTGCGATGCGCGGAAACACGCCGTACTCCGTGCCGACCACCGGGATGGTCGTCGCCGGCTATCAGGTGTCGTATCAGGCGCTGCCCGGGACCATCGACTCCATGTCCGCGATCCCCAATCCCCGCGCCGTGAGCGAGCGCTCGCTCGACAACGGCCGCAAGTACTACCAGATCAATTGCGCCGTCTGTCACGGGGCGTCGGGTTCTGGTGCGGGCGCAGCCGTGAAGTACGGTGTGCCCGCCCCGAATCTTCTCACGCCGATCACCGTGGCGCGGACCGATGGGTACATCTTCGGCATGATCCGCAACGGACGCGGTCTCATGCCGACATATGACCGCATCGAAGAGAGCGACCGGTGGGACGTCGTCAACTATCTCCGCGCCCTTCAGGGGAAGCTGGCGGCACGACCCGATACCTCCCCCGCGGGGTCCCCCGGGCAGAATGGCACCGCGGTGCCGGCCGCCACCGAGAGCGCTCCAACCCGCCCGTCGGTCTATCAGCCACGGGAGCTACGTCTCAACGAGATGCGGGGAACGGCGATCAATCCGGACAGCATCCGCGCGAGGCGTCCGCCCGTCGTCCCGCCGCAGGGAGGGGAGGCGCGACCATGACTGCCCACGACGACGCCCACCTGCCGACGCGCGCCGACATCATCGATGCCACCGGTAAGCCGGTGTCCCGGGCAGTCACGCTGCTGTGCGCGGTGATGGCGGCGCTCGGAGCGGTGATCTTCGCGATCGGTGCGCTCACGGGAAACGATCGCGCCTGGCAGGCGCTGCACGTCAACTGGCTCTTCTTCGCGACCATCTCCCAGGCCGGCGTGATCTTCGTCGCCGTGCAACGCATCACCACCGCGCGGTGGTCACGCCCTATCGTTCGGCTGCTCGAGGGCTATGTCGCCTTTCTCCCGGCGGCCTTTCTGCTCCTCGCATTGCTCTTCCTCGGCCGGCACCACGTCTTCTCCTGGGCGATGACGACGCCGACGGTTGCCGAGAAGAGGACGTGGCTCGCTCCAGCGTGGGTGGCGGGGCGGGATCTTGTTCTCTTCGCTCTTCTGGCCGGCCTCAGCCTCTGGTACATCTACCGGTCGGTGCGGCTGGACGTGGGGCTCCTGCCCGAGGGTGGCGCCGCGTGGGCACGCGGTCTGCGCGCGCGGATGCGGCAAGGCTTCCGCGATGAGCGTCGCGAGATCCACTCCACCCACTCGATGCAGGGTGTGCTCGCGGTGGTGATGTGCGTCTGCTTCGGTTTCTTCTACACGATGCTCGCCTGGGATCTGTCGATGTCGATGGATCTGCACTTCCAGAGCGCGCTCTACGGCTGGTGGTTCTTCATGGGCGCCTGGCTTGGCGCCCTGATGAGCTGGTCCCTCCTCACGATCGCGTGGCGACGCCACCTCAATGTCTATGATCTGATCACCGAGCATCACCTTCACGATCTCGGGAAGCTCTGCTTCGCCTTCACGGCCTTCTGGGGGTACTTCACCTTCGGCCAGTACCTCGTCATCTGGTACGGCAACATGGGCGAGGAGACGCACTGGTTCCACCAGCGTCTCAGCGGACCGTGGCTCGGGACCACGCTCGCGGTCGTCTTCCTGATGTTCGTCCTGCCATTTTTCGGTTTGGTTTCGCGCGCGGCCAAAGTCTTTCTGCCGACCTTCATCGGATTTGCTCTCTGCAGCCTCGCCGGTCTCTGGCTGTTGCGGTACACAGAGGTCTACCCCGCCATTCACACCGCTGCGACATCACTTCCACTCGGGCTGTGGGAGCTGGGGGTCTTCGTCGGATACCTGGGCCTCTGGGGACTCTGCTATTCCGGGTTCATGAATGCTTTTCCCCGGATGCGAACGACGCTCATGACCTCCCCCTTCCGTGACGAAGTACAGATCCCGGTGAATCCGGACACGATGGAGCCGCTACCGGCCCACGAGTAGACTGTCGGTTTTCCCTGTCGCGCTCAGAGTGCTCGCGCGAGCAGGGCCTGCAGCTCGCGTGCGCCCACCCCTCCGGTGTTTCGCGCCACCTCACGCCCCTGATTGAAGACGATCACAGTGGGAATGCCGCGGACACCGAACTGTTGCATGGTGCGTTGATTCCGATCGGTGTCGAGCTTCGCGATCAGCGCTCGCCCCAGCTGCTCGGAAGCCAGGGCGTCGATGAATGGCGACATCTGGCGGCACGGCCCGCACCAATCGGCGTAGAAGTCCACGAGCACCGGTACCTCACTCTGGGCAATGGTGCGATCGAAGCTCTCGTCCGTGATCGCAAGCGGCCGGTCCAGCGGAATCACCGTGCCACACTTTCCGCACTTTGGACGATTCCTCACTCGTGAGGTCCGGATGCGATTCCAGCTCCGGCAGCACTGACAGAGAACCATCAGATGCCGCTCTCCGGTCTGCATCTCGGGCATGAGCTCTCGCTCCTTGGGCTGTCTCGCGACGTTTTTCGCACGGCCCCGTGCCGCACAACGTGCGTGATGATCACGCAACTGGCGTTCCCATCCGCGGCTCCGTTATCATTCCGGGAACGGGGCGTTAGCTCAGCTGGGAGAGCATTCGGTTTGCAACCGAAAGGTCGCGAGTTCGAGCCTCGCACGCTCCATCGCCAATGATCGATCCCCTCGAGCTCCTCGCTCGCCAGGACAAGTGGTATCTGTCCGGTGGCGACGGCATCCTGTTCGCGCCCACCTTTCCGCTCTGGCTGGACGCGCCGGGCTTCTGGGACGAGGGGACGATATTCCAGTACGCCTTCGGTCCCCTCTTCACCGTGAGCGCGCTGGACGCCGAGGGGCGCGAGATCCCGATGCGAGCGATCTCGCGGCGTTGGACGCCTGCCGATCTCACGGTGCAGTATCGCCTGACGAACGGGATGACCGCGATCGAGGTGAGAAGCGTACAGCCCGGCGGCGTGTTCGCCTCGGAGTGGCGGCTGCAGGCCATGCGCCCCTCCCCCCTGCACCTCGTCGCCTGGACAGCCCAGGATGGACCGTCGGTTGATGTCGCATCGGCGCGGTGGGACGACGAGATCCGTTTCACGCGTACCCTGCTCGACCGGCGCGACGTGCCGATGAGGGTGACGGCGCAGCTGTCCTGCTCCGGCGGGGCAACCAGCTGGGCAGCGTCGATGAGCGAAGCGAGCGCGTCACAGCCGCACTGGCGCTTCACCCCGTTCGTGGAGAAATGGCGGGCCGACGGTCTGCCGCGCGAGATTCGCCTCGAGGGCATCTCGGCCTCCGGCCTCGTCTACGCGGCCGTGCACAAGGCGATCCATGTGGGCAGTGACGGCGCCTCCGCCACCTTCGCCATGCGGCTCTCACCAGCCCAGTCCGCTCTCGCTCACACGCGAGGCAAGCTCAGCGCTCCCGAGGCCAGCACGCTCGCCGGAACGAGCCGCCAGCGTTGGCGGGAGAGATTCGCGCGCGTCCCCGAATTTCGCTGCTCGGATCCCTACCTCGAGCGCTATTACTGGTACCGGTGGTACGGACTCTGGTTGAATGCCCTGGAGCCCGGAGTCGGCAACTACTCGCATCCCGGCATGTGCGAGGGAGTCGGCTTCTTTCACCAGCCGATCACCTACAGCGCGCAGTGCCACGCACGGGAGCTGCGCTGGCTCAGTGATCCGGAACACGCGCGCGGAATCTTCCGCACGTTCTTCACTCACCAGAAGAGCGATGGCAGCCTGCACGGCCGCATCTACGTCAATCACCTGTCCGGAACCGACTTCTACCACGCCAACTGGGGGGACGCCCTGCTCGCGCTGGACGCTGTCTGGCCGGACGACGCCTTCCTGCGCGAGATGTATCTGCCGCTGTCCCGCTACGCACGGTGGCTCGTGGTCACGCGAGACCCCTCGCGCAGCGGCATGTTCGATGTCGTGGATCAGTACGAGACGGGGCAGGAGTTCATGTCTCGCTATCAGGCCGTCGATCCGCAGGCCGACAGATACGTCTGGGAAAACCGGCTTCGCCTCAAGGGGATCGATGTCACGGTCTACGCCTATGCCCTCTTCCGGGCACTCGCTCGAATGGCCCCCCGAGCCGGAGCCGAAGCCGACGTCGAGGGATGGAAGTCCCTCGCCGCGCGGACCGAGGAGGCGGTTCGGGGACCGATGTGGGATGCCGAGGAGGGCATGTTCTTCGACGTGAATCCGTCCACTGGCCGCCGCACCGGCGTGAAGGCGGCCGTCTGCTTCTATCCCTACTTCACCGATCTGGCCGACGAAACACACATCGAAGGTCTGGAGCGCCACCTCCTCGATCCCAGCCAGTTCTGGACGACATTCCCCGTTCCCTCATCGTCGGTGGACGATCCGCTCTTCGATGCCTTCGCGGAATGGAAGGGCAAGCGCCACGTCTGTCCGTGGAACGGCCGAGTCTGGCCGATGACCAACAGCCACATCGTCGAGGCGCTCGCCCACGCATCCCGTCTGCAGAGTCCCCAGCTTCGGAACGCTGCGGCCCAGCTTCTCCATCGATTCATCCGGATGATGTTCCACGACGGCGATCTGGATCGGCCCAATTGTTACGAGCACTACCACCCGTTCACCGGACACGCGTCCGTGTACCGGGGGATCGACGATTACCAGCACTCCTGGGTGTCGGATCTCATCATCTCCTACATCATGGGCGTGCGCCCACACGATCGGGGAGTCACGATCGATCCCTACCCGTTCGGACTGTCCTACGCCGAGATCACCGGTGTGCGCGTGCGCGGGAAGACCGTCGATGTGTTCGTCGAAGGTGAGCGGATGACCGTGCGGATCGACGGCGAGACGCGCCCGTGGCCCATGGGAATCCCGATGGAGCTGGCGTGGTGAGCCGGCGCTGATCTGCTGCTCGTCCACACCCTGCGGCAGCTGGAAGGAGCGGAGGAACGACCCGTACGACCTCTCGATCACGTGCCACCGCCCGTCCTCGCTCTCCTCTTTCTGCTCGGACCGCTTCTCACCGCGAACCGTCAGAATGCCGTTCTCGACGGTGATATCCACCTGGCTAGGCTCGATGCCAGGCAGCTCGATGTCGAGCGAGAGCTCCTTGCCACTCTCGCGAATGTCCAGCGCCGGCGTCCAGTTCGCGCCGCCGCTCCGGCCGGTGGCCGTGTCATCGAAGAGCCGATCGATCTCCCGCCGCCGGCCAAACAGCGGTGACCCGCCGAACCACCAAGCCTCCGCGATACGCCGATCGTTATCCTCGGGGAAATGGTTGCTTCGCCTCAGAGCAACCCACGTGTCCGTAAAGACTTGCCACGCAGACACGCTGCCCTGTCATCTCGACAAGCGGGGCGCCAAAATCGCAGTCGAGGCGATCCCTGACTATCGGTCATCTTGTCCGAGCGGGCGAGAGATGGCTATGTTGCGACTGTCCTCTCCCACGAGCTTGCGTGGCCCGTACCCATTCAACCCATTCCCCGGGCGCGCCACCCCCTGGAGGAATGGAGATCGACTCCGCGCTGGTGCTGATCACGAAGATGTCGGCGGCGCTGGCGCAGCGCCCCGAGCTCTCGGAGACAATGCCGGATGTCCTCGCTGAGCTCTCAGCGGCGCTCGGCGCGCAAGGGTGCGCGCTCATCGGATTGTCGGGCGGGGACGGGACACTGATCGGCGCCGCTGGACCCCGGCCGCCGGCCGTGTCGGAGGTCGAGGGTGCGGCGGGGACGGGTGAACCAGCCGCGAACGAGATCGTTGTCGCCCCGGTGCGCTCCGCGAATCGGACGATCGGCCTTCTCGGCGCCCGCGCGGTCACCCGCGCCGACTCATCGGACCTGCTCGCCCTCGCCGCCGATGTGCTGGCACCCCACATCACCGCGGCCGCCTTGGGGCGCCAGCTCGAGAGCGCGGTGCACGAGCGGGCCCACGAAATAGATGCGCAGCGCCGGTTCATCCAGCGCATCATCGACTCCCTCCCCGTGGGGCTCCACGTCATCGACCGGGAATACCGCGTTCAGGCGTGGAATCACAAGCGAGAGACCGGGATGCTGGGAGTGCTCCGTGAGGAGGCAATCGGCCGCACCATCTTCGAGCTGCTCCACCGGCAACCGGTCGAGATGCTGCGCGCCGAGTTCGACGAGGTCTTCGAGTCGGGCGATGTGAGACAATACTACATGGATTCGGCGGCTACCGGAGAGGAGCGGAGCTATCGCGTGACGAAGGTGCCCATGAGGGTTGATGACGACGCCGTGACGCACGTCATCACCATCGGCGAGGACGTGACCGAAGCGAGGCGCTCGCGCGAGCGCGTGGTTCAGGCTGAAAAGCTGGCAGCTATCGGCCAGCTCGCTGCCGGCGTGATGCACGAGATCAACAACCCCATGGCAACGATCGCCGCCTGCTCGGAGAGCATCGCGCTTCGGCTCACCGAGCCCGACGCGCCAGGTCAGCTGCGCGCCGCGGTGGGAGAGTATCTGGGGATCGTCGATCAGGAGATTCGTCGCTGTGCCCGAATCGTCAATGGCCTGCTCGACTTCAGCCGGCCCAGTGCGCGTGCTCGCGCCGACGTCAGCGTGAACGATGTGGTGTCCGAGACGCTGTTCCTGCTCAAGCATCATCCCGGTTTTCGGAGCATGGTCGTCGAGCGCGATTTCGATGCGACGCTGGCTCCCATTCCCGGCAACCCCGACGCCCTCATCCAGGTGATCATGGCGCTGCTCATCAACGCCATGGATGCGATGAATGTGGGCTCGGATGGTGTCATCCGGGTCATGACGGGCCGCCACCCGACGCAGTCGGATGGGGTCATCGTGGAGGTACGTGATTCGGGCAAGGGCATTCCGCGCTCGGAGCTGCCGAAGGTCTTCGAGCCGTTCTACACCACCAAGGGACCGGGTCGCGGAACCGGTCTGGGTCTCGCGATCTGTTACGGGATCATCCAGGAGCACGGCGGCCGCATCGAGGTCGAGAGCGCCGTCGGCGTCGGAAGTACCTTCCGCGTCGTGCTTCCGAGCGGCGAGGTGCCGCGGCCGGGCGCACCGTGAGCGACACGCGGATCAAGGTTCTGATCGCCGAGGACGAGCCTCACCTCGGCGCCATCCTGGAAAGGTTTCTGGTCCAGCGAAACTACGACGTGACGATGCGCACCGACGGCCGGGCGGCGCTCGACGCGCTGCGGAGCGAGACATTCGACGTCGCCCTGCTGGACATTGTCATGCCGGAGATGGATGGCCTGGAGGTTCTCCGCCAGCTGCAGGAAGAGAGCGCCCCACCCGAGGTCATCATCATCACCGGCAACGGGACCGTCGAGACCGCGATCACCGCCATGAAGCTGGGGGCATACGACTATCTCTCGAAGCCGTACCGCATGGCCGAGATCGACGTTCTGGTGCGGCGGGCCTGGGAGAAGCGACAGTTGTCGCATGAGAATACCCTCCTCCAATCGCGTCTCGAGCGGCTCGACGCATCGCCGCCGGTCGAGACGCGCTATGCCCCGATGCAGGCGGTGCTGTCTCTGGTGGAGCGCGTGGCGCGCAGCGACAGTGCCGTGCTCGTGCATGGCGAGTCGGGGACGGGCAAAGAGGTGGTCGCCCGCGCCATCCATCGCCTTTCCCACCGCGCCCATGGGCCGCTGGTGGATCTCGACTGTGCGTCGCTGCCCGAGACGGCGATCGAGAACGAGCTTTTCGGCTACGAGAAAGGGGCGTTTCCGGCGGCCACCGCGCGCACGTTGGGCTTGTTCGAGCTCGCATCCAAAGGAACGATCTTCCTGGACGAGATCGCGGCTCTGGATCAGCGACTGCAGGGCAAACTCCTCCGAGTTCTCGAACAGGGTACGTTCTACAGGCTCGGTGGGACACAGAAAGTGTTCACCGACATGCGGGTGGTCGCGGCGACAAACCGCGATCTGGCCGACGGCGTGTCTCGCGGCGGCTTCCGGGCCGACCTGTTCTACCGGATCAACACGATCAGCATCCGCCTCCCTCCGCTTCGCGAGCGGGCGGTGGATATTCCACTGCTGACCGCGAGCTTCCTCAAGGCTTTCGGTGGGACGAATCCGCCTTCGCTCAGTGAGGAAGCGCTGGCGGTGTTGCAGGCCTATCCATGGCCGGGAAACATTCGCGAGTTGCGCAACGTGATCGAGCGCGCGGTGCTGCTTTCCACCGGCGGAGTGATTCGCGCCTCGGACCTGCCGATCGCCAGCTCGGTCGCTCAGGCGAGCGGCCGGCCCGAGGATGCGTTGGCATCGCTGGAGTCCGTGGAGCGCTCCCACATCGAGCGAGTGCTGCACAACGTGAGCTGGCACCAGGGTCGAGCGGCGGAAGTGCTGGGGATCTCGCCCAAGACCCTGTACCG